>CBDHEC010000012.1:0-110792 GCA_965261975.1 Alphaproteobacteria bacterium | reverse complement strand
AAGAACATCGTCACCGCAAACGGGAATGCCCCGGCGAAAATATCCGTCAGCGACACCGTCGGATCGTTGATCGCGCTCTTGATGACGAAACAGGATATTCCAAGCGGCGGCGTCAGCAGACCGATCTCCGCACCCACCACCGTGATGATACCGAACCAAATGAGATCGACATTGAAGGCGTCGAGAACCACCAGGAACAGCGGCACCACGATCAGGATGATCGACGCGGTCTCGATGATTGTCCCGAGCAACACCATCAGCAACACGTAGATGATCATCAGCTCGTTCAGGGACAGGTCAAAGCCTGTCAGCCACTCGCCGAAAACCGTCGGCAAGGCGGCCACGCCGAGCATCCGGCTGTACATCGACGCGGAGATGATCAGGAACAGGATCGTTGCGGTGATATAGCCCGTCTCCACCAGCACTTCCCATAGGTCACGCCAGGAGAAGTTGCGCTTCAGCACGGCAATCACAAGCGCCGCCAGCGAGCCGGCCGCACCGGCTTCGGTCGGCGTAAACACACCGCCGTAAATGCCGCCCAACACGACGAGCACAAGCACGACAACCGGGATGATTTTCTTGAACAGGTCCGTCCAGGTCTGATTGGCCCAGTCTTCCGCGGCAATCCCCGCGGCCTCCTGGCCACCAACAAAGCGCGGCACCAGGTAGGCCAGGATTAGAATGAGAATGCCGTAGGCAATCGCCAGCAGGATGCCCGGAATAATTCCGGCAATGAACATGCGCCCGATCGATTGTTCGGTCACGATCGCATAGATAATCAGCATCGCCGAGGGCGGGATCAGCATGCCGAGGACCGATGAGCCGGCGACCACGCCGACCGTGAATCGGGTGCGATACCCGAAGCGGCGCATCTCGGGCACCGCAACGCGGGTGAACACAGAGGCGGATGCAATCGTCGAGCCGGTGATGGATGCGAAGATCGCGTTTGCGGCAACGGTCGCGATCCCGAGACCGCCGCGAACCCGGTAGAAGGCGAAGTTCGCGACTTCGTAGACGTCCTTCCCCAGCCCCGCCTTACTGACAATTAACCCCATCAATGCAAAGAGCGGGACAGAGGCGAACACCAGTTCGGAGACCGTGTCGGCGATCGATTCCGAGAGCAGCGCCACGGCGATATTCGGATTGTCACGGATCACCCAGACGCCGAGGAACGATACCAGCCCCAACGCCACCGGGATGTAGAGCCCCAGATAGATCAGCGCCACAATCAGGACGACCGAAATGATGCCGACTTCAATACCACCCATAACCGGGAACCCCTTCCGGTGCGGCGCTGCTAGCGCGCACCGCGTACCAGCGGCACGATATGCCGCACGGCGAATTTCAGAAACTGGAGCATCGTCACGGTGCAGCCGAGAACGATGACGGCCTTGATCGGCCATTCAACAACGGTGAACAGCCCCTCTTCGCCGACGAAATAGTTGCGCTCATAGGCGTCGATCAGCTCCGGTACCGCGCCCCACAGCACGATCGCCAGGAACAGTACCCCGAGCAGGTCGAAGACCGCACCCAGCACATGTCCGAACCTCGGCGCCTTGCGCTGCATCAGGCCGTAAAACCCGTCCGAGCGGGTCAGCCGTCCGCGCCGCGTCGCGTCACCAAGCTGCATAAAGACGATGCCGACGATCGACATTTCCACCAACTCGTTCACGCCATGGATAGGATGGTTGAACAGGGTCCGGCTAAACGCGTCGGTGTCGATCATCACCATGAGCACGAAAATCCAAAGCGACCCGATCGTGTTCATCACGGTCAGGACGCGATCGAGCAAGTCCTGGGGGGCGCCACTGACTGGTGGCGCCCCTTCGGCTAGATCCGACATATTCGAACCCTTTTCTTGATCTGCGGCTTAGGAGCCGAGTTCCTTGTCCCACTGACGCAGGATCGGCTGCTTCGCAGCACGCATCGTCTCCATGTAGGACTGCATCACGGCCTTGCCCGGGTTGCCTTCCTTCTCACGTGCTGCCACCCAGTCAGCGGCGACGTTGGGCATGTTGTCTGCCCACTGCTGACGCTGCTCCTGGCTCAGGACGGTGATTTTCCCGCCATTGTCGGTGAAGGCCTTGTAACTCGCTTCCGCAAGCTTCAGCGCCTCGCTGCCCATGTGGTCGCGATAGTCAAGCGCGGCTTCCTGCATGACCTTGCGAACCTCGTCCGGATAGCTCTTCCAGGAATCTGCGTTGACGCTGACGACCTTGGAGTTCGCCGTACCGAGATCGGCTTTCAGCATGTAAGGCGCAACTTCATAAATCTTGCGACCCACGACCGCTTCCGGCCACAGCATGAAACCGTCAAGCACGCCGGTGCTGACCTTGTTGTGATAGGTCACGAGGCTGCCCGCCACGCCCGCGGCACCGAAGCCATCGAGCCAGCGCAGGTTCAGGCCCGCGCTGCCGAGCTTCAGACCCTTCATGTCGGAAAGCTTGGTCACCGGGTCCTTCGAGAAGATCTGATAGGTGTCGAGCACCGCCATGTTCGTCAGATAGACCTGGTTGAACTTCTCGAAAGCCGCCTTGAATTCCGGATGCTTGTTCGCGAGACCGTCGACGGTCTTGGCGACGAGGCCCGGATCGTTGGTCACGAACGGCGTGGCATAGGCGACCAGCTGCAGCGGCACCTTGTCGGCATGGAACACCGTGGTCACGACGCCAATATCGCCGAGGCCCTTGTCCAGACCGCCGAGCACACCGCGAACCTTCACGATCTGGCCCCAAGCCTGGTTCCACTCGATCTCGTAGTTGCCGGTCTTGGCCAGGCGCTTGTCGATCTCGGGGATGTAGTAGTCGATGAATTCCTTCACCCACAAAGATTTGGGCGAATAGCCGTCAATCGCGGCAACCTTGATCTTTTCAGCAGCGCTCGCCGCCCCCGCATGTGCCATCGACGCAACGATGACACCGGCGCCCACGGCACCGACCTTTTTCAGAATAGACTTCGATTTGATCATGATGTTCTCCCAGGGCCTCGCCCTATTCAGATTTATTAATCTTTGTTCTTTGGTACGCACTTAGTTTGGAGGGATAGAACCGATTTTCGGTGTCTTGAGTCAATAATATTCGAATATTTTTCTTCCACAGAAATATTTTCGAATATAGGGTCGTCGCTGAACAGGACCGGACTATGTCCTTAAGTCCTGACAGGGGAACAAATGGCACTCAAGAAGAATAACAAGCGCGACAGCCGCGCCGGCGGACCGACCATTGCCACGTCGGTCTATGACCGCGTGCGCGATGACATCCTGACTGGCGCCCTCGCCCCCGGCCACCGCCTCGGCACGGATCAACTGCGCGGCCGCTACGACGTCGGCATCAGCCCGGTGCGCGAAGCCCTCAATCGTCTCCTGGCCGAGAAGCTCGTCTGTTTCGAAGACCAGAAGGGATTCCATGTCGCGGGCATCGGCGAGGAAGATCTCCACGACCTGATCCAGATGCGTTGCTGGGCGGAGGAAACCGCATTGCGCGAATCCATGGCCAACTCGACCCCGGATTGGGAAGAGTCGATCGTGCTGGCCTACCACCGACTGTCACGCACCCCGCGGTCGGCCCAATCCGAAAAGTTCGAGTTCAACCCGGAATGGGAAGTCCTGCATCGCGATTTCCACACCGCCTTTCTGGCGAATTGCGGCTCCCCGCGCCTGCTCGCCCATTGCAATCTCCTGGCCGACCAGTCCAAGCGCTATCGCCAACTCGCCGCGTCGATCAGCTATCCGACCCGCACCGAGCGGGACGAACACAAGACGCTGATGGACGCGACCCTGTCGGGCAACGTGGAAGCCGCGGTCGAGGCGCACCACGCACATCTGCGCAAGACCCTGGAGATCATCATTGATTCCGGGCTGTCGCTGCCACTCGGTAGAATCGCCGTCTAGGGACCTGAAACGCCGGCACGCCCCGCTCAGGTGTTATCGACTACGCGTAAAGGGCGTCGACCAACGCGTCGCATCGATCGCCGACACCCGCACCCGCACCCGCACACATGTAGTTCGGACTGTAGGAGAATGCGATCCCGGCCTCCGGGTCCGCGAATGCAAACGCCCCGCCGGCCCCCAGATGTCCGAATGAATTCGGGTTGGGGCCCATATCGAGGAGCGGCGGTGAATTCAAAAAAAACACCGAGCCCCATGCGAAACGGCCGATCGGTCATTCCGCAGATTCCTTCCCATTGGAGCTCGCGCATTCCCGGTGCCGTTACCCGATGGAAATTCTCCCAACCTGAAGTCGTCGCGGTTTAGGGGCCCTCGTTCATCGCTATCCGTCGGGAGCGAATGCCAGGCACGCGCGAGATTTGTTTCGGGATCCTTGAAGGCATTGAGCGTGGTGCTTTCGGTATTGGGATACAGGTTGGAAACACGCGCGAGGTTAGAAACACGCACGCCGATCTGGTAGTCGACACCCAGCGGCGTGATAATCTCATCACGCAGAAACTGCCCGGGCGAACGACCGTCGACACGGCGGATAATCTCACCGACCAGAAACCCGTAATTGAACGAGTTGTATGCGCCGCGTGACCCCGGCGTCCACGCAGGGGCCTGTGACGCAATCGCGTTGCCGATGCGCTCGTGGTTGAGCCAATCACCAGGCTTTGCCGCATCGTTGAAGATCACACCGTCATTGTGACCAAGCGTTTGGAGCACCGTGATTTCGGCTTTCCCCGCCTGCGCGAATTCAGGCCAGTAGGTGGCCATCGGCAGGTCGAGGTCGACCTGGCCACGCTCCACCAGGATGTGGAGGCAAAGTGCGGTCATGCTCTTCGTGATCGAGGCCATGCAGACAATCGTGTCGCGTTGCCATGCGGTGTTTCGGTCCCATTCCAGATGCCCGCCCCACAAGTCCACGACCGGTTGCCCGTCCTTGTAGACACACACAGCCGCACCAAGCTCACCGCGCACCTCGAAATTATCGCGAAACGCTGCACCGACCTTCGCAAACTGCTCGTTACACACGCCATCAACTGGAATATCTGCCATCGAGAATCTCCCGGAGCGTAAATTCAGGTCTTGAACATTTGTTCAAAACATCTGTATTGTACAAACGTTCAACATTTGATTTCAACGTTAATGGTGAAATTTTTGACCGACACCACCATGCGACCGCAACGCGAAAGCCCTGCCCGCGGCGACACCGCGGAACGCATCATGGATGCGGCAGAAAATCTGTTCGGCGAAGTAGGATTCCTCGCAACGACAGTTCGCGACATCGCCGGCGCCGCAAACACGAGCCCCGGGTCGATCAACTACTACTTCGGCTCGAAAGACGGGCTCATTCGCGCCGTCATCCATCGCGTCAGCGAACCCATCACCGTCTCACGGATGGCCCGCATGACATCCCTGGAAAACCAGCATGGCGATGCGTCTATCCCGCTCGCGGAAATACTACGGTCGTTTCTCGAGCCGCTCTTCGAGGACGGCGGCGCCGGGCGACATAAATCGATATCACGCCTGCTGGCACAGGTGACTGTGACTGCCGATCCCACAATCGGTTCCTACTGGACCGAATATCTGGGCGAGACCGGCCGGACATATGTCAGTGCGCTTCAGAAAACCCTTGGTCACCTCTCGAAGGCCGAGGTGTTTCTTCGCTACCAGCTCTTTCTCTTGTCCACCTACGACAATCGGGCGTTCACCGGCTGGTACTGGGCCTGGGCCAAGGAAGAATTCGATCTGAATATCAACGAAATCACCCTCGATCAGCGCATCGCGTTGTTCGAGGAAATGTTCAGCGCAAAAGATCACGTACCCCCGTTGGCATAATTTCGGTTCGGGAGCGCCGGACCACGGGAACAGACAGAAAACCAGAAGCAACACATGATAGGGAGATCAAGAATGTCATTTCGTAAAACACTTCTACTGACCAGCAGCCTCGCGACAGCAGCGTTCCTGGGTATCGGGGCCGTCTCGGGCCCGGCAAAGGCAGCGGAAACCGTCAAATTGACCTTTCTTTCCGGATTCCCGCCCCCGGCGACGGTTGTCGGCGCGTTCATCAAGGGATATGCGCCGGCGGTTGACGCGCAACTCGCCAAGACAGGCAACTACAAGATCGACTGGAACATGGCCCATTCCGGCCAGGTCGTTAAGCCGCGCGGTGAACTGGAGGGGCTCGAAACCGGTCTGGGAGATATCGGTATCGTGGTCACGGCGTTCCACGCCGATAAGGTGCCGCTCTATGAGATTTCTTACAAAACCCCATTCACGTCGCAGGATATCGACCTGATTACCCAGACGACCAAAGTACTTGAAAGCAAGTTTCCGCAATATCAGGGGACGTGGCGACAGTTCAACCAGACCGCCCTTTATCCCACCGGCTCGGTCGACAACTACCTCGTGATCTCCAAGAAGCCGATTGGTTCCCTGGCAGATCTGAAAGGTCGAAAGGTCGGCGCCGCTGGCCCCAATCTGCCCTGGGTCACGGCGATCGGCGCTGCCGGTGTCCAAACCAACCTCGCTGACGCCTATAACAGCCTGAGCACGGGCATCTACGACAACATGGTCGTCTGAGCACGGGCATCTACGACAACATGGTCGTCTGAGCACAGGCTGCCGGTGCGTTCAAGCTCTGCGAACCCGCTCCGAACATGCTTCATGCCGGACTGGGTGCCGTTCAATCGAATATTCTCAACGTCAATCTGGATTCCCTCGCCGCGATGCCCGAAGAAGTTCGCAGGGCGATCACAGACAACGCCGAAGGTTGGCATCTTACAAACGAAAAGATCGTGGTCGGCGCCGCCAAGGCGATGTTGAACCGCTGCCGCACCGAGTTCGGTATGAAGGAAACCCAGCTTAGCGATGCGGACCGCAAGGCATGGGCTGCCGCCATGCCGAACTTCGCTCAGGCTTGGGCCAAGGCACGTAATGATGCCGGCCAGCCGGGCACCGAAATCCTGTCGCTCTATATGGACGCGATGCGAGCGGCAAATCAGCCGATCCTTCGGAACTGGGACAAGGAATAACGTCTCCCCGTCTGACCTGACAGGGGCGCAGCCGCACTGGCTGCGCCCCTTCTCTTTTTGCGCGTCGCCGCCCCACACGCTCCCCCATGTGCTAATTTTCGTTCGAATCCCGGCCGACGGGATCATGCCTGGACGGGGGGAACCATGAAGCGAAGCACCGATCGAATTCTCACGACGCACACCGGCAGCCTGCCGCGACCGCAGGACGTCGTCGATTTCCTGTTGGCAGAGGAGAGCAACCCCGGCGGCGGCGGTGCCGAAATGGATGCCGCTGTCGGACGCGCCGTAGAAGACGTGGTCGTCAAACAAGTCGCGGTCGGCCTCGACGTCATCAACGACGGCGAACAGGGCCGCGCGGACTACACGATCCATGTGAAAGACCGCCTCACCGGGTATGACGGGCCCAACCAGCCCAAGCCTTCCGGCGCCGACAAGGAAGAGTTTCCCGAGCTCGCACAGATGCTCGCCCCCTTCCTGACGCCGCTCACGCATCGCCCCGCCTGTTCCGGCCCCGTCGCGTGGCAGGACTGGGACGCCGCCCAGGCCGATATCGACCGCGCAGCAAGTGTCGTTGGGACGGCAGGCACGGAAGAGGCCTTCATGACATCTCCCTCCCCGGGCCAAATCTCACGCTTCCTGCCGAACCTCTATTACGGGTCGGAAGAGGAATACATTTTCGCCCTGGCCGACGTCATGCGCCGCGAATATGAAGCCATCGTCGACGCCGGCCTGATCCTGCAGCTCGACTGCCCGGACCTCGCGCTCAGCCGCCACACGATTTTCAAACATCTCAGCCTCGAGGATTTCCGCAAGGAGATCTCGATGCATGTGGACGCCCTCAACCATGCCGTGGCGAATATTCCCGCCGACAAGGTCCGGATGCATCTCTGCTGGGCCAGCACGATGGGGCCGCATCACGAAGACGTCCCGTTGATCGATATCGTCGATATCGTTCTGGGCGCCAAGCCGATGGCGTTTTCGTTCCCGGGTGCCAATCCCCGGCACGAGCATGAATGGAAGATATGGCGCGACGTCAAACTGCCTGACGGCAAGATGATCATTCCCGGTGTCATCGACACGACGTCGAACTTCGTCGAACACCCGGAACTGGTCTCCGACCGCATCCAGAACTATGCCAGCGTCGTGGGTCGGGAAAACGTCATGGTCGGCGGCGACTGCGGGTTCGGCACCTTCGCGGGCCGGGTCCAGGTCGACCGCAACATCGTCTGGATGAAATTCGCCTCTATGACCGAGGGCGCCCGGATGGCCTCGGAGCAGCTCTGGTCCTAGGCCGACCCAACGCCTACTGCAGCGGAATCATGATGTGTTCGGCGTAGCCGGGCCGTTCCTGCAGCCGCTCGTACCAGGCGCGCAGATGTGGCCGCTCGGGCCGCGCGATATCCATTTCATACCAGCGATAGATCACGCCGCCGATGGGAATATCGCCCATGGTGAAATCATCGCTGGCGACAAAGGTGCGATCTGCGAGTGCGGCATCCAGGACAGCGCTAATCTCGCCCGCTGACCTGATTCCGTTCTCAATGAGTTCCTGGTCCTGTTCCACAGCCGGGGTGCGGATCAGTTGATGGAAGACAGGGCGCAAGGCGGGCCAAAAGGTGGCGGTCTGCCAATCCATCCACCGGTCCGCGTCCGCGCGGACATGCGGATCCTCTGGCCAAAGCGTGCCACGACCGTGTTTCTCGGCGAGGTAGCGAAGACACGCGTTCGATTCCCACAGGATGAACCCGTCATCGTCGATCGTCGGCACAACCCGGTTCGGGTTCATCGAGAGATAATCCTCGGTGAACCCGAATTCACCCGCCATATCCGGCCGCGAAAAGGTCACACCCATTTCGGCGCAACCCCATAGCAGTTTCTGCACGTTGGATGACGTGTGACGGCCCCAGATCGTGAGGGACATGCCCGGCTCCCGTTTGGCTGACGCTAAAAGCTAGTCAACGATGTTCCACTTCTCCGTGACTTTCGTGCCCGCGGCCTGAAACACGCGCGATACCGGGCAGAAAATCGGCAACATTTCCTGCATTTCCTTGAGCTGCTCGGCGCTCGCATCCGTCTTGGCAGTGATCGTCAGCGTGATTTCCGGGAACGGTACATCAATTTCCTCGGCCAGCACCACGCCACGGCGATCGAAAATCACATCCGCATCAATGCTGATCAGTTCGAAGTTCAGTTTCTTGTGTTCCGCGATGCGGATCGTCACGTTGTTCGTGCAACCGATCAGGGCTGAAATCATGGTTTCCGTGGGCGACGCTGCGACATTGGTGCCGCCGCGCTCCAACGGTTCGTCGGTCGTGACCGAAACGTCACGCACCGTGATATCGGTGCGAGAGTGCGAGGTGGACACACCATGCATTGTGTAGATGGACGGTTTGACCGTAATTTTACCTTCAGCCATTTGGCACTCCTGAGTGAAACAAAATAATGTAGGGGTGATAAATAGGGATACATGCACCGTTCGCATAGACGTGCTGTATGGTGTTGTTTAGAAAACAGCTGTGCCGAGCCGACAACGAAGCTCGGGCAAATAAGTTCGATGAAGGGAGACATCGGTTGAAACCAGCACCATTTGCATATGTCAGAGCCGAAACTCTCGATCAGGTTTTTGATCTGCTCGACGAGCACGGGGACGATGCGCGTATCCTGGCCGGTGGCCAGAGCCTCATGGCGACGCTCAACATGCGTCTCTCGGCACCCGAGATTCTCATCGACATCAACCATATCGATGAATTGTCAGGCATCACCAGCGACGGATCGACGTTGCGCATCGGCGCTCTGGCCCGCCACTCGCAGGTTCTCGAATCTGCGGACGTCGCCAAGATGGCGCCGCTCATCGCTCAGGCAATGCCCCACGTGGCCCATCAGGCCATTCGCAACCGGGGAACTTTTGGCGGATCGATCTCCTTT
Organism: Alphaproteobacteria bacterium; assembly: GCA_965261975.1. Classification (GTDB taxonomy): domain Bacteria; phylum Pseudomonadota; class Alphaproteobacteria; order UBA6615; family UBA6615; genus UBA8079. Next base: position 100,901 of record CBDHEC010000012.1, on the reverse strand, counting down.
GCCGATCCGGCCGCCGAGCTACCGGCCGTCAGCCGGGCGATAAATGCCAAAATGATCCTCCAGGGCCGTGGCGGCACACGCAGTGTCGAGGCCAACGACTTCTTCCTCGGCCTGTTCGAGACCGCCATGCAGCCCGATGAACTTCTCGTGGCCGTCGAAGTCCCGGCCATCGCCGATGGCGAACGGACGGCGTTCATGGAACTCGCGCGCCGAAGTGGCGACTATGCGATCGTCGGCATCGGCGTACAGGGGCGCCTCGATGGCGGCACCTTCTCGGATATGCGGGTCGTATTTCTCGGGGCCGGCGACCGTCCTATTCTCGCGAGCGCGGCCTGCGAGGCCTTGAACGGCAACCCACACAACGATGAGACCGTCGCGGCGGCACAGTCAGCTCTCGACGCCGATCTCGACCCGATGGCAGACCTCAACGGCCCACCGGAAATGAAAATGCACCTGGCGCGCGTGCTCACGAAACGCGCCCTCACCGCGTTTGCGGCATAGGGGAATGACGACATGGATCAGAACGTCGACATCACATTGAAAGTAAATGGCCAGTCGGTGACCCGGCGGGTCCCGGCACGGACCAACCTGGTCGATTTCGTGCGCTATGAGATGGAACTCACGGGCAGCCACGTCGGTTGCGAGCATGGCGTGTGCGGCGCGTGCACCATCCGCGTCGATGGCCAGATCGTGCGCGGTTGCCTGATGCTGGCAGCACAGGCCGATGGCGCGGAGGTCGAAACCATCGAAGGGTTGTCCGATGATGGATCGATCTCGGATCTGCAGCAGGCCTTCCACGAACGCAATGCCGTCCAGTGTGGCTTCTGTACGCCGGGCATGCTTTTGACAGCGGAAGAGCTGTTGCAGAAGAACCCCAAGCCGTCGCGCGAGGACATTCGTGAATTCATCTCCGGCAACTACTGCCGCTGCACGGGCTACCAGGCCATCGTCGACGCGATCGAGCGGGTTGCAAACGAGCGCAACGCCTAGCGCCGAATAGCCACGCAGGCGCGGCAGCGCCCGGCCTCAAACATATCCGGACAAGAAAACGGCGGCGTTCCAATCGGAACGCCGCCGTAATTCTTTATCACCGGTCAGGCTAATTTCCTCTGAAGGTTATCCCGACCTGGTGGTTGAAGTTGATATCCGTACTCCAACTGATCGGCTCTGTTGCCAGTTCCGGGAACACCCAGACCAACACCATGACACCAAGGATCAAGAGCCAATAAGGTATCGACCCGGCGAAAATTTCACCCAGTTGTACCGATTTATCGGCCACCGAACCCTTGACCGCGTAGACAAGCAGCCCAACCGGCGGTGTCAGCAACCCTGCCTCGATAGCCAGGATACCCATGATCGCGAACGCATATTCGTTGTATCCGAAGTTTTGCGCGATCGGCCAGAAGATGGGCACCGTGAGCAGGATGATCGAGCCCGAATCCAGCAGGGTGCCGAGGATCAGCCAGATCACGATCATGATCAGGATCGCGACATTGGGATCGATGCCCGCACCACCAACCGTGTCGGTGATCAGGTTGACGATGCCGCCCGTGGTCAGCAGACGGGCATACATCTGAGCCGTCAGCAGAAGGAACAGGATCGGGGCAATGACCTTACCGGAGTCGATAATCGCCTCGCGAATACCGTCCCAACGGACGCCCTTGATCAGCGCCAGAATGAGACCGAACAACGCACCCAGCGCCGCCGCCTCAGACGGTGTAGCGAACCCGGCCCAGATGCTGCCGAGAACCGCAATGATCAGGAAGATGACACCGCCACCGCTGATCATCTCCTGGCTGGTGAGTTTTTCATCCGAGAGATCAACAGCCGGTGCCGTCGCCGGTTTGAAAATGGCAACGCCCGAGCAGTAGAACGCCATGAACAGCGACAACAGGATGCCCGGCAAGATGCCTGCGAGGAACAGGAAGCCGATCGAGATCTCGGTCACAATACCCCAGATAATCAGCAGCACACTCGGCGGTATCAGCATGCCCAGGCACGCACTGCCCGCAACCGAACCCAGCGCATATTTGCGGTTGTAGCCGGCGCTGATCATCTCCGGATAGGCCAGGCGCGAGAACGCGGCCGCCGAAGCGAGACTGGTGCCGGTCACCGCGGCAAACACCGCGTTACCCGCGACGGTCGCAACAGCAAGACGACCGGGAATACGCTTCAGACCGAAGTTCATAACCCGATACAGATCGCCCGCCGATCCGGATCTACTGACGAACTCGCCCATCAAGACGAATAACGGGATGACCGCGAACACGAAGTTTCGCAGCGCGAAGAATGAGGTGCTGCCCACCTGCCCGGCTGCCAGTTCGTACGAGCCGAACATGAGCCAGGTCCCGACAAGCGCGGTGACACCCAGTGAAATTCCGATATGAATGCCGATTATCACTGCGATAATCAGGACAATCAGCATCAATATGACGGCTGTAGTCGGATCCATTTTTTAACGTCCCCCTGTCCCGCATGTACTTTCCGGCCGCAATCTACGCCGGGCGGGTTGATGGTTTTATACTTTAGATTTGAGAGCCTTCGATGGACTCGGCCTTGCCTTCTTCTGCATCCGTGATGGGCTCAGTGCCAAACACGAAGTGCCATAGAAGGACCAGATATACGAGAAGCGAGACAATCGCGAAAACGATGATCAACGAACGAACCGGATAGATCGGCACGCGGATCGAACCTTCGCCTTCACGCTCATCGACATCCCAGCCGATGATCATGTCTTCCCAGCCACCGATAGCTACCGACCAGAAGAACCAGACACCAATGACGGCGACGAAGATATCGATCAGCCGGCGCCCCATGTCATTCAGGTTCTGATAGACGACGGTCGTGCGCAGATGCGCGCCCCGGTAAATCGTGTAGGGCAACTGGAGGAACAGGATCGAAACCATGGAGTTGGCTACGATCTCGATGGTTCCATCGAACGGCGCGTTGAAGAATGTACGTCCCGTAATATCCCAGAGGATGAGAAACGCGAGGGCCATCGCCCAGAATGCTGCGACGGTACTGCAAACACGCGTCACGGTGTTTACTACATTATCGACCATGTACTGGCTCCCTGTCCGCCCGTGAGATCAAGCGGTATTTTTGTCCGACTCGCAGGTCCTCCCAAACGAGCACTGCGCGAAGTTAGCAGACTGAAACCCTATGTAAACTCAACGTTCACGCTTGAATGCCTTTTTTTTTGCCTCGCCGCGGCGAGAATTCATCAAACAAGCGTGATGGTTCCGCCACATTCCGGCAGCAACCTACAATCGGACGTCTTACGCGCTGTGCGCCGACGTCCTGGATAGTGCCGTCGGGAGGGCGGTACGGGTGCCATTCGGAAGCGCAATGAAAGCGCGATAACCGCTAGCTTTTGTTACCGATTCCTGCTTTGTTGCGCTTCGACTTATGCGAGCACCGGCACATTCTGTTACCGCTGGTATTCGCAGACGTTGTGCACAACATAGAAAATGTTCAAAGGGAGACGATCAGTGAAAGCACGTAAGCATCTCACGACTGTTGCTGCTGCTGGTGTTTTGGCCGTTGCGGCAGCCGCGACCACCACATCCGCTGTAGCCGACAGCTTCACGCTGCGCATCGCTGCCGGGCATCCGTCCGCGCCGCTTGCCAGCGTTAATCAGCTCAACAAGACCTTCGTTCCGAACGTGACCAAGCGTGTCGCGGCCGAGACCGATCACAAGGTCCGCTTCATCGAAGGTTATGGCGGTACGATTGCCAACCTGTTTGAGGTTCTGGAATCCACCCAGAAGGGTCTCGTCGACATCGGCGCGATGTGCTCGTGCTTCGAGCCGACGAAGTTGTTCGTCCACAACATGAACTACTTCAACCCGTTCATCTCGGGTGATCCGAAGATCATGGGTCCGACCTCGCGTCAGATCCACAAGGAGTTCGACTACTTCTACAAAGTCTTCTCCGACAACTACAACCAGACCTACATCGCCAACGGTGCGTTCGACGATTACGGCCTGGGTACCAAGTTCCCGTGGACGAAGATGGAAGAGCTCAAGGGTGTGAAGATCGGCGCCGCCGGTCCGAACCTTCCCTGGCTTGACTATGCTGGTGCCGCGAAGGTCCAGACCAACCTGAACGAAGTCTACAACGCGCTGCAGTCCGGCGTGTTCAACGGTGTCGTGATTTTCCCGGCGCCGTATTTCGGCTTCAAGTTCGGCGAAGTCGCGAAGTACTACACGACCATGGGCTGGGGCTCGGTTGTGGCTTACCCGGTGACCGTCAACAACGACACCTGGGCCAAGCTGCCTGACTCCGTGAAGAAGATCATCATGGAAGAGACCGAAGTCTACAACGTGGCCGTTGAGGACGAAGGCGTGCGCAAGTTCAACTCCGCTCTTGAGAACCTCAAGAAGCAGGGTGTCACCGTCCGCGATCTCGGCGATGACGAGCGCGGCAAGATGGCTCGTGCGATCGAGCCGTGGGTGAACGAGAAGGCTGCCGAGTACGAAGCCAAAGGCTTCCCGGGCAAGGCGACCTTCAAACGCCTGATGGAACTCTCCATCGCGAACGGCGCCAAGCCGGTTCACAAGTACACGATCAACTAAAATCGATTTCCATCGATTTGGGAAAGGGCGACCCTCGGGTCGCCCTTTTTCTTTGTCCACCTCAGGCACCTATGAACATCATCGCGCACAAACGCACATAAAAAGGGCGGCCCGGAGGCCGCCCTTTTCTATCGGATTACGATGAGATTATTCAGCGGCGTCGGTCGCACCGATGCCGATGTTGCGGCCCGCATAACGGCGCAGGCGCAGATCGGCCTGTTCCTTGTGACCCCAGAAGCGCTCGACCTCGCACAGCCGCGAACAATAGTCACCGACCAGCGCGCTCGCCTCTTCCGTGATCTGCTGGTAGGTGCAGGTTTTCATGAACTTGCCGACCCAGAGCCCGCCGGTGTAGCGGGCTGCGCCCTTCGTCGGCAGGGTGTGGTTGGTGCCGATCACCTTGTCGCCATAAGACACGTTGGTCTCGGGCCCGATGAACAGCGCACCGAAGTTGGTCATTTTGTCGAGGAACCAGCGCGGGTCCTCCGTCAGGATCTCGACATGTTCATAGGCAAGCCGGTCCGCCTCGCTGCGCATCTCCTCGCGGTCACCGCAGAGAATGATCTGGCCATAGTCCCGCCACGCCACAGACGCAACGTCCGCTGTCGGCAGAATTTCGAGCTGGCGTTCGATCTCCGCCGGAATCGCCTCGGCAAGCTCACGGGACGTCGTGATGACGGCCGCCGGCGAGTTCGGGCCATGCTCGGCCTGGCCGAGAAGGTCGACCACCACCATCTCCACGTCCGCCGAATCGTCGGCGATCACCAGCACTTCCGTGGGGCCAGCGAACAGATCGATGCCGACCTTGCCGTAGAGCTGGCGCTTGGCCTCGGCCACATAGGCGTTGCCAGGACCCACCAGCATGTCACAGGGCGCAATCGTTTCGGTGCCGATACCCATGGCTGCGACGGCCTGAACGCCGCCGAGGCAATAGATCTCGTCGGCGCCCGCAAAATGCATCGCCGCGATGGTTGCCGCATGCGGGCCACCCTCGTTCGGCGGGGTGCAGGCGATGACCCGCGGCACCCCCGCCACCTTGGCGGTCACGATGGACATATGCGCCGACGCGACCATCGGGTAGCGACCGCCCGGCACGTAACAACCCACGCTGTTTACCGGGATGTTCTTGTGCCCAAGGGTTACGCCCGGAAGCGTTTCGACCTCCACATCCTGCAGGGCGTCGCGCTGAACCTGCGCAAAGTTGTGGACCTGGGTCTGGGCGAATTTGATGTCTTCGATGGTCTGCTCGGGCAGCGAGCTGACCAGATCCTGCACCTGTTCATCCGACAGGCGGAAACTATCCGGCGTCCATTTGTCGAACTTTTCCGACAGGTCGCGTACGGCCGCATCGCCGCGCGTCTTCACATCGCCGAGAATCCCCTCGACGATTTCCCGCACCTTGGCGTCGGCTTCATCCGTTGCCTCGGAATCCATCCCCTGCTTCAGGAACTCGATGGCCATGTCACTCTTCCTCATATGGGTGTGTTTTGCGGTGTCTTAAAACAGAACGGGCGGCCCCGGCAAGTCCGGCACCGCCCGTCCAGAATTGTTGAATTCAGGCGCTACTTGATCGCCTGCGGGTTGATCGGCGAGCCCACGCCACGGGTGATCGGCAGTGGCGGGGCGACGAACATGAACTCGTAAACCTTGTCGGCGTCGCAGTCGTTTGCCAGGTCCTTGAGATAGAAGATTTCGCCCATGGTGATGCCGATCTGCGGGATCACGATCCAGTGCCAGGGCTGGAACACGTCGTCCGTCTCGTTCGGGATGACCTCGCAGCCCCAGGTATCGGCACAGATCGCAGCGATCTCCATGTCGTGCATCCAGTCACAGGTGTGGAACGACACGCCCGGCGCCTCGCCGCCGGCATAGCCGCCCCACTCGCCCGCGGCCAGGCAACGTTCCATGTGGCCGGTCCGGTAGATCACGAAGTCACCGCGTTTGATCTCGACGCCCTGTGCCTTGGCACACGCATCGAGGTCGTCGGCGTCGATCGCCGTGCCGTCGTCGAGGGAATCGACCCCCGCCCAGCGCGCGATGTCGAGCAGCACGCCGCGCCCGACCATCTTGTTGCGCATCTTGTGGATCGCGTTCTTCTCCGCGCCATTCGCACCGACCAGGGTCGCGTCATAGCCGTTCCACATCTTGTCGCTGTTGAAGACATGGCCGAGCGCGTCCCACTGGGTCCCGCACTGCAGGGGCAGCGATACTGCATCATCCGCATACTGGCTGGGGTATTTCTTGCCGGGGACTGTCTGCTTGCCCTGGACGGCATCGGTGCCTGTCGCAAGCATGGTGTGGATCGGGTTCCAGCGGCCGCCGAACAGGCCATTCTGCGGGCCGTCGCCGTCGAAGTTCAGTCCGAGTGCAAACACCTCGCCGCGTTTGACCAGCTGTGCTGCACCCTTGCGCTCTTCGTCGCCCACATAATTGATCGTGCCCCACTCGTCATCCGGGCCCCATTTGCCCCAGTTCTTGTTGCGCTCGGACTTCTCCATGATGAGGTCCATGTCGAACTGGTGTTTCGGATCGTCGTAACGATGCATCTCAGGTCTCCCCCGTAAATCTCGGTTGCGCCCGCTTTGCGCCGGCGGATTTTATTATAAGGGAACTATAGCAAGACAAAGGGGCCACGCTCCAATGGAACGTGACCCCTATAACTGCATAGCTGCCGCCAAATTTACTTGATGGCCTGCGGGTTGATCGGCGAACCGGTGCCGCGCGTGATCACCAGCGGCGGGGCGCAAAGGAAGAACTCGTACACGCCGTCTTCCGCACAATCTGCGACCAGTTCGCGCAGATACCAGATCTCGCCATGAACGATGCCAATGTGAGGGATCGTCACCCAGTGCCAGGGCTGGTTGAGGCCCGGGACACTCTTGTTGGGGCGCACTTCGATGCCCCAGGTGTCGGAACAAATGCCCGCGATCTGCTTCTCGTGAATCCAGTCGACGGTCTCGAAACCGAGGCCCGGTGCGTCACCGCCCCCATAGGTGCCCCAATCGCCCTTATCCAGGCAATCGGCCATCTGACCGGTGTTGAAGATCACGAAGTCGCCACGGCGCACTTCGACGCCCTGCTTCTTGGCCGTGTTCTCGAGATCCTTGATGGTGATCTCATAACCGTCGGCGAGCCGCTCCTTGCCCTTGTAGCGGGCGACATCGAGCAACACGCCGCGACCGACCATCTTGTCGGCGAATTTCTCGATACCGTTTTTGTGGGCGCCACGAACGTCAACAAGCGTCGCGTCATAGCCGTTCCACATCTTGTCGTCGGTAAAGACATGAGACAGCGCGTCCCACTGGGTCGCGGCCTGGGTCGGCAGATTGATGGCGTCATCCGCGTAACGCATGCCAGCGAGCGGCTCCTGAATGCCCTGCACCGCGTCCGTGCCGGTAGCAAGCATCTGATGCATCGGGTTCCAGCGGCCGCCGAACAGACCGTTCTGCGGACCGTTTTCGTCGAGGTTCAGGCCGAGACGGAAGACCTTGCCTTTCTGGATCAGCTTGGCCGCATTGGCGATGTCTTCGGGAGTGATGTAGTTGAGAACGCCGAGCTCGTCATTCGGGCCCCACTTGCCCCAGTTGCTGAGCTGTTTGCACTTGCGCATCACGTCCGCTTTGGTGAGCAGCTTCTTCTTGCCCTTGCGGGCCGCGCTCTTTTTCGCGGCGGGTTTACGTGCGGTTGCTTTCTTGGCCATGTCGGTGCCTCGCCTTTATCTATTCTCGAATTCTATATGCTTTGGCCGGTCTTACCTCCAGCTTCGGGCTCGGTTATGGTCGCAGCAGAATTGGATTGCAAGCGCACAATCCTCCCGAATTGACGACATTGTGACGAGGACAGAACGAAATGAGTGTTGCGGAAACCGAAGAGAGTAAATCGCCGTCACTGCGGCTCGATGGATTGGTCGCCGTGGTCACGGGCGCCGGCCGCGGGCTGGGACGCGGCATAGCGCTGGCGCTCGCAGATGCCGGGGCCGAACTCGTGCTGGTCAGTCGCACCCAGAGCGATCTCGACGAGGTTGCCGAGCGCATCACCGAGGCCGGCGGCATTGCCCGTACGGTTGTGTGCGACGTGACGGATGCTGCTCAGGTAACCGAAAAGATCGAAGGGCTGGAGCGCATCGACATTCTGATGAACAACGCGGGCGCCAACATCCCCGAGCCGTTCGTCGATGTCAGCGAGGAGCATCTCGATTTCCTGCTCAACATCAACGTGAAATCCATGTTCCTGGTCGCGCAAGCCGCCGCGCGGCGCATGCTGGCCGGCGGGCGCGGCGGATCGATCATTCACATGTCGTCGCAGATGGGCCATGTCGGCTCACCCAACCGCACCAACTATTGCGCGACGAAGCACGCCGTTGAGGGCATGAGCAAGGCAATCGCCGCAGAACTCGCGCCGCAGAACATCCGCAGTAACTGTATTGGCCCAACCTTCATCGAGACGCCGATGACCAAGCCGATGTTCGAGAATCCGGAATTCAAGGAGTTCGTGATGGATCGCATTCTCATGGGCCGTCTCGGCAAGATTTCCGACGTCACGGGCTCGGTTGTTTTCCTCGCCTCGCCCGCCTCGGAGCTGATCACCGGCGCCAGCCTGACCATCGATGGCGGCTGGACAGTGGTCTAACGCCCGGAGTACGGCTGGGAAACGGTCTGTTCGGGCAGGAATTCACGCTTCTGTTGCTACCAAAACGGCAGATTATGCTTTAATATTCGGGCATCCAACGACTTGGACTTCCCATGGAAGCCCGCAAGGAGAGCGAACCAATGGGCGCACCCGCACGCGACGAAACATACAATTACTCGCGCTTCAAGATGAGCAATTACGAGCTTGGCTACTTCCCGGGCCCGAAGGCCGGCGAAGACGTGAATTTCGACTACACGTTGACGGATCTGGACGGGAACGAGGTCAAACTGTCCGACTACAAAGGCAAATGGCTCGTCATCGAATCGGGAAGCCTCACCTGCCCGATGTACGTCAAGAACGTGAAGCCCTACGCCAAGCTGCAGGAAAAATATCCCGACGTGGAATGGCTGGTGGTCTACGTCCGCGAAGCCCATCCCGGCGAAAGAGCCAAGCAAGCGGAGACGATCGACGAGAAGATCGAGTATGCCAAGCGCAACCGCGACGACTACAAAGAAGGTCGCAAGATCATCGTCGATAACGTCGAGGGCAAGTGGCACCACGAATGGGGTCTTCTGCCCAACACCGTGTATGTGATCAATCCCGACGGAAAGGTCATCTATCGTGCCGACTGGTCGTTCGCACACCATGTGGACCGCGCGCTGCAGAACCGTGACACGATCAACACGAACGAGCATATCGCGATCATCGGTGCCGCCCCCTGGATCACCATCCCGGTAACGCTAAAGGGCGGCTGGGTCGCGCTTTATGACATTCTGATCATCTTCCCCAAGGTCTATTACATGCATTTCAAGCTGGATATTCAGACCTGGTGGGCCAAACGCAAGGCGCGCAAACAGGCCGCCTAGGGACTACAAGCACGCCTGATAATCACGGAAAGGCCGGCGCCCTGAGAGCAAGGGAGCCGGCCTTTTCTATTCAGGTGATCAGAATCGCACGGAAGTCATTCACGTTGGTGCGGGTCGGCCCGGTCATCACCAGGTCGTCGATCGACGCGAAGAGGCTGTAAGCATCGTTCCGCGCGAGCGTATCGGCCGCCTCGAAACCTGCTGCACGCGCCCGGTCAAGCGTGTCGGGCATCACCAGCACCCCGGCATTGTCCTCCACCCCGTCGATACCATCCGTATCACAGGCGATGGCATGAATTCCGGGCGCCCCCTCCAGCGCCTGGGCCAGCCCAAGCGCATACTCGGCGTTGCGGCCCCCGCGCCCGTCACCGTTGACGGTCACGGTCGTCTCGCCGCCCGATAGAATAATCAGCGGTGTCGCCCGTTCCTGTCGAAATCGCAATGCGAGCGCCGCGTGCTCAGCGCCGACATCCCGCGCCTCGCCCTCGAGGTCTGCGCCCAGCGAGACGACATCATAGCCAGCCTCCCGCGCAGCATCCTCTGCCGCGGCCAGCATCTGCGACGGTCGTGCGACCATCACATTCTCTACCCTGGCGAACAACGGGTCATCAGGCTTGGGCGTCTCGCCGGTGTCGGCATTCAGCAACGCAAGAACCGAGGCCGGCACTTCGATCCCGTAGCGGGTCAGAATTTCAAGCGCCTCCGCACGCGTCGTCGGGTCAGGTACCGTCGGACCGGACGCGATCACCGACGGGTCGTCGCCTGGTACATCCGAGATCATCAGGCTGACCACCCGCGCCGGCGCGGCACGTTGGGCAAGACGTCCGCCCTTCACGGCGGAGATATGCTTACGCACACAGTTCATTTCACCGATCGGCGCGCCGCTACGCAACAACCCACGGGTCACCGCGGCCTTCTCGGCTGCCGTCACGCGCCCAGCCGGTGCGGTGAGGAGCGCCGATCCGCCACCGGAAACAAGACAGAGCAACAAATCGTCCGACGTGAGGCCCGAGGCCAAAGTCAAAATCCGCCGCGCCGCGTCTACGCCGGCCGCATCGGGCACCGGGTGTGCCGCCTCGATGATTTCGATGGCATCACAATCGGCACCGTGGCCGTAGCGGGTCACCACCAGCCCTTCCAGGCGGTCGTGCCATCCCTGACGCCGAGCTTCGCTTTCGACTGCGCACGCCATGGCCGCCGACGCCTTGCCGGCCCCCACGACAACGACCCGCTCCCCCTCCGCCGGAGACGGAACCGATGCGGGCACACACCTCATCGGATCGGCCGCGGCGACGGCGGCTGCGAACAGGTCGCGCAGAACCTCCCGCGCGACGGTTTCCGTTGCTTCGTCGACGGTGGTTTTGCTCACATCTTCCCCTTGCGAACGCGGATCATCACGATATTATCCTGCGCGAAACCTATCGGCGGCCAAATAAGAAACATAACCGCACTCACGCCGTAATAGGGATTCCGAAAGAACCAGCGCCTTAGTCGCGGCTGCGGGCATTCCCGTGGGCGCACGGTGCCAGTTCATTCGGCAGCCCTCAAACAATAAGAAATGTAACAACCAACATATAAAGGAGCGGAATCATGCAAGGAGCCGATACGGCTTGGATTCTGACCTCGACGGCGCTGGTTTTGTTTATGACCCTACCCGGTCTCGCATTGTTCTATGCGGGCCTGGTGCGATCGCAAAACGTGCTGTCGGTTCTCATGAACTGTTTCGCCATCGCGGCAACGGTTTCCATACTCTGGTTCGCGGTCGGCTACTCGATCGCGTTCGGCGACGGCAACGCCTGGTGGGGCGGGCTCGGCAAGTCATTCCTGTCCGGCGTCACCATCGACAGCGTGTCGGGAACGATCCCCGAGACCCTGTTCTTCATGTTCCAGATGACGTTCGCGATCATCACGCCAGCACTGATCGTCGGCGCCTACCCCGAGCGCATCCATTTCTCGTTCGTGATCGCCTTCTCCCTCGTCTGGGTCCTCATCGTCTATGCCCCGGTCGTGCATTGGGTATGGGGCGGCGGCTTCCTCGCCGAGATGGGCCTGCTCGACTTCGCTGGCGGTGTCGTGGTCCACGTGACCGCGGGTGTATCTGCGTTGGTCCTGGCCATGATGCTTGGCCCGCGTCGCGGGTTTCCCAATGAAGTCCAGCCGCCGCACAGCCCCGGCCTCACCATGATCGGTGCCGCCATGCTTTGGGTCGGCTGGTTCGGCTTCAACGCCGGGTCGGCGCTCGCCGCAGATGCTGCCGCGGGCATGGCCATGACAGTGACGCATATTTCGGCCGCAGCCGGCGCCATTGCGTGGTCGGTCATGGAGCTGATCCGCTATCGCAAGGCAAGCCTCGTCGGTGCCGTCACGGGCATGGTCGCCGGTCTAGCCACCATCACACCGGCGTCGGGCTCGGTTGGCCCGGTCGGCGGTCTCGTGCTCGGTCTTGCCGGCGGTGTAGTCTGTTACATGATCACGCAGGCCATAAAGCAGCGGTTCAAGATCGACGATTCCCTCGACGTGTTTGCCGTCCATGGGATCGGCGGCATGATCGGCACGATGCTGACGGCTGTCTTCGTCTCGGCCGCTCTTGGCGGCAATGGTCTCGCCGAGGGCATGACCATCGGCAGCCAGTTGGGTGTCCAGGCTCTCGGGATCATTATCGTCGCGATCTGGTCAGCCGTCCTCACCGCCATTATCGTTGTGGTGCTGAAGATGTTCTTGACGTTCCGGGTCGACGAGGAGACCGAAGTCCAGGGCCTCGATCTGGCGCTGCATGGCGAGCGCGGCTACCACAATATGTAGTCGGCTGTTTGTCTCGACGTAACTTTGGGGCGGTGTCGGTGCATATGCCGACGCCGCCCCCAACGACACAGGATCAACCATGAAATTCATTGTTGCGATCATCAAGCCGCACAAACTAGACGATGTGCGCGAGGCGTTGGCCGGCGTTGGCATCGAAGGCATGACGGCCAGCGAAGTCAAAGGCTATGGCCGCCAGAAGGGGCAGACGGAGATCTACCGTGGTGCTGAGTACCAGGTGAACTTCGTGCCGAAAGTCAAAATCGAAGTCGCCGTCGACGACGCTGTCGTCGACAATGTCGTGGACGCCATCCGCAATGCGGCGAACACGGAAAAGATCGGCGACGGCAAGATTTTCGTCCTCGACCTTCAGTCTGCAGTGCGTGTGCGAACCGGCGAGACCGGCTCTGATGCCCTTTAGGCGTCTTCGAAACTAAAGGTCGTCCAGCCCCGCGCGCTGTTCGAGAAGCTTGATAGCTGCGGTGAGGTTATCCTCGCCGTAGCCCGCTTCCACCGTATCCGTGAAGGTCTGAAGCATGGCATCGCCGATCGCCATGGGAACGCCTGCGCTGGCGCCAGCCTCACTTATCAGGCGTGAATCCTTCACCATCTGCTCGCTCGTGAACTGCGGCGTAAAGTCCCGCGCCTTGAGCGGTACGACGTTGTACTGGATGTAAGGCGACGCCGCCGCACTGACCCCGATGACATCGATCATCTGCTCCCAATCGAGGCCGCCCTTCCGCCCGAGAGTCAGGGCCTCCGCCAACACCGCACTGCTGCTGCCGACCAGCAGGTTTATGACGAGCTTCAGATAGCGGGCCTGATCATCCACGCCGAGATAGAAATTCTCCGCGCTCATCGCAGCGAACATATCCGCGCATTTGTCCGCGGCAACCTTGGGCCCCGATATCATGATCGTGAGTTTTCCGGCAGCAGCCAGCGCCACACTGCCCGAGACCGGTGCACGTAAATAATCGATGCCCGCAGCCGTCGCAGCCGCCGCAACTTCGGCAGAGGCTTCCGGCGAGACCGTGCTCATATCGACATAGATCGTCCCCGGCGCGAGAAAGCCGAAGATCCCCTCTTCTTCGATGGTGACAGCCCTGAGAACCGCATCGTTGGGAATCATCGAGACGACGATATCCGCATCAATTGCGGCATCGCGATTGGAACTCGCCGCCCGCGCACCCGCCGCAGCGACCGCGTCCATGTTGGACTTAACCGGATCATGAACGGTGACGTTGGCGCCGGCAGCGACCAAACGTCGGCTCATGGGTTCCCCCATCTTGCCGGCTCCGATCCAACCGATTGTTGTTCCGTCCAGGCTCATGACATCTACCCTCATTGTTCTTATTTCCGGTCTGATATTAGCCCAAACACCACGAGCATCTGTAACTCCGGGAACTTTGATCGCACGGGCTTCGCAGGTGCATGAGGGGCCCGTTTCAGCTATGTTCGGTAATTGAACTATTGTTCGTGTGTCGAACATAGCTGATTTGCATAAGGACCTGCCGATGGCCGTTCGCCGTGAAAACTCGGAATTCGTGCAATCTCTCGAACGCGGTCTCGCGGTCATTCAGGCGTTCGGGTCGGACCGCCCGGACATGACCATCAGCGAAGTTGCCGAGGCGACAGGGACGACACGCGCGACCGCACGCCGTTTTCTGCTCACTCTAGAATCGCTCGGGCAGGTGAAATCCAATGGCCGGAGATTCTCCCTGACACCACAGGTGCTCGGCCTCGGTTATGCCTATCTGTCGTCACTCGAATGGTGGCAGATCGCACAACCGCATATGGAATCGACCGTCCACGAACTACAGGAATCATGTTCCGCCGCCGTCCTCGACGGACAGGACGTGATCTATGTCGCGCGCGTCTCGGCCACGCGGATCATGTCGATCAACCTCAGCATCGGCACGCGGCTGCCCGCTTATGTGACAGCACTCGGACGGGTCTTGCTGGCCCATCAGCCGCCTGAATATCTCGACCGATATCTGAACGACCTGAGCCCGCAGCAGTTTACCGAGCGCACGAAAACAGACCGTGCCGACTTACGCGAAGCGTTCGATACGGTGCGCCTCAAGGGCTACGCGTTGGTCGATCAGGAGCTTGAAACCGGCCTTCGCTCACTCGCCGTGCCCATTCTCGACCGCAACGGCCGAATACTGGCCGCCCTGAATGTCGGCACCCATGCTGCGCGGACGCGCCTCGACGACATGACGAGCCGTTTCCTGCCTGTGCTCCACGACGCGTCCAGAAAAATTACCGCGCAACTGCCAAGCTAAACGCAAAACGGCGGCGCTAATTGCACCGCCGCTTCGAGCTTAACCGGTCGTCCCTTAAAGGACTTCGCATACCTCGTCGAATTCATAGCGGTACATGCGCGGGCCCTTGATGCCCGAGACATCGCCATAGCCGATGTTGCATAGGAAGATCGACTTCACCGGGGTGCCCTCGAAGAACTCCGCATCGACCGCATCGGCATCGAAGCCGCCCATGGCGCCGGCGTCGAGGCCGATCGCGCGCAAAGCCATAATGAAGTAGGCACCCTGCAATACGGCCTGGGTACGTGCGAACCCGTTCGCGAGCTGGGCATTGTCTTCAAAGCGTTTGGGCATGGCCTCGTTGAACGGGTTGAACTTCGGGAAGTCCTTAAAGAAGGTGTTGTCGTAGGCGATGATCGCGGTCACCGGCGCTTCCATGGTCTTTACCCGGTTACGCTCATTGACTGCCGGTGCGAGCCGGTCCTTGGCTTCCTTCGAACGCACGAATGTAATTCGCACCGGCTGGGTGTTGGCGCTTGTCGGCCCCATACGCGTCAGCTCAAAGGCTTCCTGCAGTTGCGCGTCGGTGACATCACGGTCCTGCCACCAATTGTGATTGCGGGCTCCGAGGAACAACAGATCGCGGGAGTTTTCATCCAACGACTGAATCCGGGTCCTGACTTCCTCGATTTCGGCGTGCGCTGCGGCGAGAGCTTCTTCAACTGACATTCGTCTTCCCCTGTATTTCGTCGGCGGCGCGGGAGCATCGCCGACCCTGTGCGTTGTTGATGACTACATGTGAGACACGGACATCAAAGTCAATTCGCATCGGCCTCGGGTTCGCTGGACGAACGCACCGCCCCGGCGTTGAGCGCATCGTCCGAATGCATTATTGAGGCTGTTCGAGATCAAACTTGGCCGGTCATGAGAATGCGGCCCACCTGGAGTGAAACATGTCCGAATCCGTTGGCGCCCTGGCGGGCGTAACCGTCCTCGACCTTACGCGTGTCCTCGCGGGGCCCTACTGCACCCAGATGCTCGGCGATCTCGGTGCCGACGTCATCAAGATCGAGCGCCCCGGCGCCGGTGACGATACCCGGCGCTTCGCGCCGCCCTTCATGGCCGGCCCCGACGGCGAGGATTCGACCGAGAGCGCCTACTTCATGTCCGCCAACCGCAACAAACGCTCCGTCGAGGTCGACCTCACCAGCGAGACGGGTCAGGCACTCGTGCGCGAACTGGCCATGAAGGCCGATGTCATCGTCGAAAACTTCAAGACCGGGAATCTCGCGAAATACGGCCTGGGCTATGACGACCTCAAGGACGCGAACCCCAAGCTGGTCTATTGCTCGATCACCGGGTTCGGCCAGACGGGTCCCTATGCCGCGCGACCGGGCTATGACTTCCTTATTCAGGGCATGGGCGGGATCATGTCGATCACCGGCGAGGCCGAGGGCGAACCCCAGAAGGTCGGCGTGCCGATCGCCGACATCATGTCGGGCATGTTCGCCGCGGTCGCCGTCAACGGTGCGCTCCGCCACGCCGCCGTGACCGGCCAGGGGCAATATATCGACATCGGCATGCTCGACACCCAGGTCGCCTGGCTGGTGAACCAGGGCATGAACTTCCTCCACTCCGGACAGGCCGAACGACTGGGCAACGCCCATCCCAACATCGTGCCCTACCAGGTGTTTGAGACCGCCGACGGACACATCGTGGTCGCGGTCGGCAACGACAACCAGTTCCGCACCTTCGCCGGCATCCTCGGCGAACCCGAACTGGCCGACCAGCCGCTGTTCGCGACCAATGACTCGCGCGTGCGCAACCGCGACGAGGTCGTCGGCCACCTGGCTTCGATCATGAAAACCAAGCCGTCGGCCCACTGGCTGGCGGAACTCGAGGCCAACAAGATCGGCTGCGGACCAATCAACACGCTGGATCAGGTCTTCGAGGACCCCCACGTCAAGGCGCGCGAAATGGTCGTGAACGTCCCGCATCCCCTGGCAGGTCCGGACGGCGCGCAGCTGATCGCCAGCCCGCTCAAGCTTTCCGAAACACCCGTCGAGTATCGCCATCACCCGCCGCTGCTTGGCCAGCACACCGACGAGGTGCTCCGCGACGTGCTCGGCTACGATGACGACAAGATCACCGAACTGCGCGACGCCGGCGCGATCGGCTAACCGTCATGGCCAACGAACATATCTGCGCGGCCGATGAAATCGGCGAGATGGAGGCGCACGGCTATGTCGGCCGCGTCGACGGGATGCAGCGGAACATCTTCGCCGTACGCCAGGATGGTGCACTGCATCTCTATTTGAACAAATGTCCCCATGCCGGCGCCCTTCTCGATCATATCCAGGGCCAGTTCTTCACGCCGGACGGCGGCTTCCTGCGTTGCGGCATGCATGGCGCGATTTTCCGGATCGAGAGTGGCGAATGCATCGACGGCCCCTGTCAGGGCGCAACACTGACGCGGCTGGCCTTCGAGGAACGCGACGGCGAGATTTACCTGACGGGAACAACCGCAGAGTGAAACTTTCTATTTTCGAATTTTTGCGCAGATGACACCGATATTCGAAAATTGTACAAATCAACGGAACAACTCACTGGCTGGCCGTTCATCACGACGCACGCCCAAGCCGTGTTATGGTCCAGTCAACGCCGCCGTTAGCCGCGGTCAGGGGAAAAGGAGACATCAATGAAATTCGTTCTTTATGCGGATATCCATGCGCAGGTCCCGCAGATGGAAGCCGTTCTCGAAGCTGTCGACAAGGAAAATGCCGACAAGGAAATTCTGATCGGCGATCTGATCATGCTTGGCCCGCAACCGGCCGAGGTGGTCGATCACTTCATGAATGTCCGCCAGAATGTGGACATCCTGATCGGCAACCTGGACATGTGGGTGGTCGACAAGTTCTGGGAAACCAAGACGCCGAAGAACATCTACCACGAGTGGATGCTCGACATGGCCCGCCTCACCCGCGAGCGCATGACCCAGGAGCAGCTGGACTGGCTGAACAAGTTGCCCTTCGCGACGACCTACACCCCCGAGCATGGCCACAACTTCCATGTGTTCCACGCCACGCCCGATGAGATTGGCGACGAAGACGCACTGCCGCCGCGCCTCACCGACGACGAGATGTGGGAAAAGATCGGCCATATCGACGCCGACGTGATGTCGTTCGGGCACATCCATGGCGGCTATGTTCGCCAGGTGCGCGACAAGACCCTCGTCTGCGCCGCCGCGGTCGGCATGAGCTGGGACGGCGACCCGCGCCCGTCCTACGCCACGGTCGAGTATCTCGGCGACGGCAAATGGGACTGCCAGACCCATCGCGTCGATGGTGATTTCGAGGAGCAGGCGAAGCTCAACGAAAATTGCTGGATCCCCCACGGCGATCGCATCGCCAAGATGATCCGGACGGGCTACTTCTGGAACCCCGACCATATGCCTCACTAGGCCACTCCGTGTCCGGAGTGTCGCAATGACACGCAAACCTGACCCGACCCCGTGGGAGGCTCAGGCCAAAGCCTTGATCCGCCGTCGCTATGCTCAGCTAGCGGCGGCGGACTCGTTTCACGATGACACTCGCGACAAGGCGCTCGCCGCGGGCGTGCCCTCGGATTGGTTCGACGCCCTGCCCGCGCCTATCGCCGGCGTGTTTTCCGGCTGCGGCTGGCCGGCAGGCGCACTGAGCGAATGGCACCACGACGTCGTGGTCGACCTGGGTTGCGGCGGCGGCCTCGACACGCGCTATGTCGCGGAACGGCTGCCCGCCGACAGCATGGTGATCGCGCTTGATCTCACACCGGAGTTGCTCGGTCGCGTCCACGACACGGTCTCGGGCGTTGGCGGCGCGGAGGTCCGGGCACTTGCGGCAGACATGGAAAGCCTTCCTCTCGCGGCAGGCGCCGCCGATATCGTGATCGCCAACGCCTCGCTTAATCTCGCCACCGACAAAACCGCGGCTCTCGCGGAAGTCGCGCGGATACTGCGCCCCGGCGGCTGCCTCGTCGCGGCCGACCTTGTGCGGACCGGGCCTTTGCCGCCCGAGATACTGGCGGACACCATGGCGATGGCGACGTCGCTGGGCGGCGTTGTGGAAGAGACGGAGTTTCGGGCGATGCTGGAGGGTGCGGGATTCTCGAAAATCGCATTCAACGGCCACCGGCCCTTCGGGCCGGTCATCGCGGTCGATATCACCGCACACAGATAGCCCGAGCTAGGCGTCTGCGCCCTGGCTTGCCACCCGGGCAACAATCTCGCTCGCCACATTCTGCAGCAGCACACCGACCCGCTCGATCTTCGAATCGTCCAGCCGTGCGCGCGGTCCGGTCACGGCCAGCGCACAGGCTGCCCGCCCATGCGGATTGAGCACCGGCACCGCCACGGAGCGAATACCCGGCGAGCCTTCCTCGTCATTGATCGAGTAGCCGCGTTTCTTGATGGCGTTGAGCTCGCGTAACAACGCATCGACATCGGTAATCGTCTTGCCCGTATACGCGCTCAGCCGGGTGTTCTTGTAACTCGCGCGCACTTCGTTGGTGGGCCGCACCGACAACAGCGCCTTGCCGAGGCTCGTCGCATGGGCGTCGAAATAGGTGCCGATCTGAACTTCGGATCGGTGCGCGCGTTCGGTGGAGACCCGATCCGCGATGAACACCTGGATGCCCTCCAGAAACCCGAGCGCAATCGTCTCGTCGACTTCGTGGGCAAGCGTCACCAAGTATGGATGGGCGTGATGGGTGATCCGCGCGACCATGTTCGAGCGATTCCCGAACAGATGGGTGTTGTAGCCGATCCAATAGCGGCGATCCTCGCTCTTGTAGGCATAGCCCATGCCGCAAAGCACCTCGAGCAGCCGGTGCGCAGTGGCACGGTGAAGGCCCGTCGACCGCGCCACTTCGGACACGGCGCGCCCCTTGGTGCTCTCGCCGAGATACTCGAGGATCTGAAACCCGCGCTCGAGTGACTGATTTTTATAAGTGGCCATCTTTGTGTTCCCGTACCCCGGCCTGACAATCATGCGACGGGCAATTATCGAATGTCAGATAACGCCGGCGTCTTGAAATATGAGACAAAATCGACCGGGTTTCCAGTCGCCGGCGTCAAACCAGCAATGCGTCTACTACCGGACTGACAGGTCGACGGGCTCACCTGTCTCGGCGGAGAGATCGGCCGCCATCGTGACATCCATCACCAGGCGTGCCTCCCGGGCGTTCGCCAGTACCGGCCGGTCGCGGGCGACGGCATCGATGAAGTGGTTGGTCTCCGCCACCATCGCCCCGGCAAAAACATGATCCACAGGCTCGCCGGGCATCGAGGACAGCGGGTAACGGATACCGTGCTCGGTCGTGTTGATGGATATCTCGCGGTGGGTGTCATCGACACTTAGCGCACCTTCGGTGCCGACTACCTCGATCCAGCTCTGGGAATATTGCGGATAGCCCAGCGGCAACACCCAGCCCGACCCCGCCGCGATCGTCGTGCCATCATCCATCGTCACCATGATCCACTGATGATCGGGTGTATCACTGACCTCGCTGAACAACTTGCCGGATTGTTGCGAATACACCTTCACCGGCAGGCGTGGTTGCAAGCACCACAGCAGAAAATCGATCGAATGGGTGCCGCCCATGGCCGCCGGCGACATCTTCGATCGGCCTTTGATCTTGGTGCCGATCTCACGCGTGATGTTTCGGCTGACCAGACACGTCACCGGTTCACCGATATCGCCTGCCTTGATGGCCTTGTTGATATAGGCATATTTGGGATCGAACCGCCGGGTGTAACCGATGGCGAGCTTGAGGTTGCCGGCGTCGCACAACGCAATGGCCTCGTCCGCCTCTGCCGGCGTCGGCGCCAGCGGTTTCTCGATCAGCACATGTTTGCCGGCTTCCAGCGTCGCGCGCACGATCGGGAAACGTTCGGATTCGGGTGTCGATGCGATGATCACCGCATCGATCTGCGGGCTCGCGATAATTTCTTTCCAATCATCCGTCACCCGGACCGCCCCTGTCTCGGCGGCGATCTCGGCGGCGCGATCGGGATTTATTTCGGCCACGTGCAGTTCTTCGACGAGCGGATGCACCGCACAGGCATTGGCCCGGATACCGCCGACCCACCCGGCACCAATCACGCCGACATTGATCTGGCTCATCGCAACAATTCCGCGTTTAGTCAGGCAGTCGAACGGTCTCGCCCGTCCGTGCCGCTTCTTCGATGGCCAGGGTCAACGCCAGCGTAAGCCGGGCTTCCTTCGGTGTGGTATGCGGGCTGGGCCGTCCGGTCATCAGATGGTCGAGCCAGGACCGGGTCTCGCTGGCCACAGCACCCCAATAGTCCCCCACCGCGAAATCCGCCGCCGAGGTGGTCTGCATGAACATCATGTTGATGTTGTGGTCGGGCACATAGCTGTGCGGCGCGCCGTGATCGGTGAACAACAAACTGTCCTTGTTGTCGGCGTCCAGAAGGATAACGCCGTCATCGCCGATGATCTCGAAACGGGAGCTCTGCCCGACCGTCGGATAGGTCGCCGGCAGGACGTAGCTGACCCCGAGATTGACCACCGCGCCGTTTTCGAAAGTGATGATCGCCCATGTGACGTCCGCCGCCTTGTGCCCCATTGCCCTGAAAACCTTGGACTGGCTGCGGGCCACGACCTCGACGGGTCGAATGCCCTCGAGGAACCAGCAGGCCATATCCACATAGTAGGTTAGTACATCGTTTACGGGCGTCGCGTCGGGTGCGCGCTTGAGGATCTCCATCAACTGCGCGCGCGTGTTGTAGACCCGGGACTGGATGCCCAGCACCTCGCCGACCCGCCCCTGATTGATCTGTTCCTTCGCCAGCATCCAGCGCCGGTCGTGGCGGCGCGAGTAACCGATACGAAGCTCCGACCCGGTGCGTTCGGCCGCTTCGATGATGACGTCCGCATCCTCGACGGTCAGGGCTATCGGCTTCTCGACGAACACCGCCTTGCCCGCCTCGAGTGCCTGCACCACGGCTTCGCGATGGTCATGTTCGGGCGTGGAAATAAACACCGCCCCCACACGGTCATCCGTGATCGCCGCCAGATTGTCGGTGGTGACCAGGTCCGCACCCGTACGCTGGGCAAGCACATCAGCCTGTTTCTTGTTCTTGTCCGAAAGCGCCAGGAAACGGACGCTCGGATGCGTCGCCGACAGATTTGCACGCAACGAACCGATGCGTCCGCACCCGATCACCGCCACGCCGAGGGCGTCTTGCTGCATGCTCATTCTCTCTCCCCAATTCCAGCCATAGCGTGGCACCGCCGTTCGCCGCCGGTCAACGTCGGGAAACGAAAAGGCCGCCCTGACAGGGCGGCCCTATTATTCGTTTTATTGCCGGACTTACTCGGCAGCGGCGGCAACCCAATCGGGGAAATCCGGGGTCTCGAGCTCCGGCAGGACTTTGTCCATGAACAGCCGCAGCTCTTCCATCATGTCTTCCTTGGGCTGCTGTGCCCAGTGCCAGATCAGCGTGATGTACTCACACGGCACCTGATCGTAGATCGTCTTCCATGCGGCGATGGACTCATCGACGGTACCTCCGATGAAGATGTCGGAATCCTTCATCCCCTGGATCAGCTCACTATCGTTTCCGCGCGGGAATTGCGGGAAGAACGGGCCATAGAAGTTCTTGTAGATGTCCAGATCGTACTCCCGCAACTTGCGATCGAAGTCTTCGGACGTCTTGGTGATATGCGGCCAACGCACGATGTTCTGATTCTGGCCCAGCTGCACGTTAAACCCGCTCTCATTCGCAGTCTTCGTGTAGTAGTGAGACAGTTCAACAAGCCCCTTGGTCGGCATGAAGTAGGTCGGGATAAAGTTGTTCCGAGCACAGAAATCGATCGATGCCTGGCTCTTGGAAGCCGCGATGAATACCGGCGGATGAGGCTTCTGGTATGGTTTCGGCACCACACAGACCCGCTGGACGCTGCCGTCCGGCCCGATCTCTCCTTCTGCACCCGCGTCGCGGGCAATTTCCCAAGCCGGGTAACCCTCGACACCCGTCTCGAACGGATACGGCGCCTCGTAGAACTCGCCCTGGGTACGGACCGTTTCCTGGGTCCAGGCGTCGATCACCTGATTGACCCGCTCCTCGAAGATCTGGCGGTTGCGGTCATCCGCATCGCTGCCGTCGGAGACGGTCGCGGGCGATTCGGTGAACTGCCCCATGATGTTGGCCCAGCGTGACTGATAACCACGCGCGAAACCGACGAAATACTTACCCTTCGTCAGATGGTCGAGGATCGCCGTCTCTTCGGCAACACGCAACGGATCATGGGTCGCGGCAACATACCCAAGCGCACCCACATGTGCGTTCTCAACAAGGCTCGCCCAGTAAGCGTTCAGGATGCCCGGGTTCGGACCGACCTCATAGCCTTCGGAATGGAAGTGATGCTCGATGGTGCCGATGCCCCATACGCCCATCTTGTCCGCTTCTTTGACGATGTCGGTCCACTCATGGACGATCCGGTGATACAGCTCGTTATCGTTGCCGAGCGGGCGCTTGGCCTTACGGTCTTCCTCGCCGTCGGCGGGAAACATTGGATAGAGCTGCAATATTACTTTGGGCTTGGCCATTGCTGATCCTTTCATGCCGGGCATTTCCTGTTGAAATGAACGTATGAAGGACCCGGCATATCCACAAATAGTAACTTTCAATGCAACCTATAGGGCCATACTATACCTATGAAGCTCACAACGGATGAAAACCCATGGACCTCAAGCAAATTCGGTCTTTTGTGGCGGTTTACGGGGATGGCAGCATCAATCGTGCCGCCGAGCGTCTGAATATCGCCCAACCCAGTTTGAGCCAGCAGATCAAGACACTCGAGGAATCCGTCGGGGTCCAGCTATTCGAACGGCACGCCCGCGGCGTCAGGCCCACGCCGGCCGGTGATCGGTTCTACGACGATTGCCGAAAGATCCTGGGTGATGTGGAAAGTGCTGCACAGACGATGCGGGAATTCTCCTCGGGCGTGTCGGGATCACTGGACGTCGGCCTTATCCCCACGGTCACAAAGGGTGTATTGGCCCAGGTATTGCCGGCGTTCATCGAGGCGTTGCCGAACGTCGACCTGCGCGTTGTCGAGGCGTTCAGCGGCACCCTCACCGACTGGGTCACGTCGGGTGAACTCGATTTCACCATCGTCACGGAGCCGCCACGTCATGATGGGCTGGAAATGCGGGTCCTCTCGGCCGAGCCCCTGGTCATGGTCTCGGGCCACAAGGCCGGGCTGGCGCATCTCGAGCCGGTGTCGATCAAACAGCTGCCGTCCGTGAACCTGGTGATGCCGTCGGCACAGCACAGCCTGCGTACCCTGATCGAGCGCGATATCAAGCTGGGCAACATCACGCCCGGCCGCATCGTCGAGATCGATGGCTTGTTCGGCGCGCTTGAATTTATACAGAACACCGATTTTTCCGCCATTCTGCCCGTCACCACAGTCATGTCGGACCTCGACAGCGGCGCCTTCTCGGTGAACCCCATCATGGACGTGCAAACCAGCTTCGAATTCTTCCTCGTCCACCAGACGCAAAAACCACTGTCGCTGGCGGCCCGGGACCTGGTTAACCGCCTGGAGAACGCCTTGAAGCATTCGGCGGCGGCCTGGGCCGCGATCCGCGCCGGCACGCCCGGTGTCGCCGCATAGACCCAGAACCGCCACGTATGACTACTGGTCGTCGGCATAGCTGTGATTTATGGTCAGCGGATGGATTTCCGCCAGCTTGAACAGTTCGTCGCCGTTTACGAGGAAGGCAGCTTCTCGCGGGCCGCGCGTCGCGCCAACTGCACCCAGCCCGGGCTTTCCGTACAAATCCGAAATCTCGAGAACGAGCTCGGCGTGTCGCTGTTCACACGCAATCGGCGCGGGGTAGAGCCGACCGTCGCGGGCAAACGCCTCTATGCACGCGGGCTTTCCATCCTCAATTCGGTGGCCGACACCGAGATGGCGGTCCGCGAGCTGGCGGGGAACGTCACGGGCGCGATCACGGCCGGGACGGTCCCGTCCGTCTCGCGCAGCGCGCTCCCGGCGGCCCTGTCTCGGTTCACGGAAGCCTACCCCGACGTGGAAATCACCCTCGACGAGGCCTATGGCGGCACCCTGACCGAGCGGGTCGCCGCAGGGGAGCTGGACTTCGCGGTGGTCACAAGCGCGGTAAAATATGAGGGTATCGAGGCGACATTGCTCGCCGAACACGAACTGGCGCTGGTTTCCGGGCCGGATTCAGGCCTTCAACCCTTCGAGCGTATCCGCCTGCAGGATCTTCCGCCGCTCCGCCTCGTCCTGCCGACCGAACGCCATGCAATCCGTCGCATGATCGACAGCCAGATTGCGCGCGCGGAACTGACCGTGGAAGCGATGATCGAGTCTGACGGCCTCAACACCACCCTCGAATATGTTCGCCATTCCGGATGGTCGACGTTGACGGCGGTCGCATCGGTGATCGACGCCGCCGACACAGGCGCGCTGATCATCAATCCGATCGTGCGCCCGAAGGCTCCGGTGGAGTATTATCTGGTGCGCCAGACCCGGCGACCGTTGACCGGCGCGGGAGAGCGTTTCGTGGACCTTCTGCGCGAGGAACTGGCCGCGATCATGGGCCGCTGGAAGGAACTGTCTGGCGGGAAATAAATACAATAATAACAAATTCTTAGGGGAACCTGTTAATGTCTAATGGAATCGATGGAAAGCGCGTGATCGTCACCGCAGGCGGCTCGGGCATCGGGCGCGCGATCGTGGATCGCTTCGTCGCGGCGGGTGCGCAGGTACATACATGCGACGTCCAGCAGGAGTTCCTCGATGACGCGATCGCCAGCAGCGACCGTGTAAGCGGCACCATCGCCGATGTGGGCGTCCCGGACCAGGTCGAAGCGCTGGTCGCCGACGCCGTTGACGCCATGGGGGGTGTCGACGTTCTGGTCAATAATGCCGGGATCGGCGGGCCGAATGCCGCGCTCGAGGACATCTCCTACGAGGACTGGGACCGGACCATCGCCGTGAACCTGAACGGCATGTTCTACTGCATCAAGAACGTGGCGCCCCACATGAAGGCCCAGGAATCCGGTTGCATCGTCAACATCTCGACCGCCTCGGCCAAGGTCGCCCTGCCCCAACGTTCGCCCTATGTGGCGTCCAAGGTGGGCGTTCTGGGGCTCACCCACACCGTGGCGCGGGAGTACGGGCCGTTTGGCATCCGCTGCAATTCCATCCTGCCGGGCCTGATCGACAATGAACGCGGTCGCGGCATCGTCGCACGCCAGGCCGCCGAGCGCGGCATCTCGACCGAGGAACGCGAAGCCGAATTCCTCGAATTCATCTCGCTCAAATGCTGGATCGACCCGTCGGAAGTCGGCGATCTGGCAGTATTCCTGGCGTCCGACGCCGGGCGCCACATCACCGGCCAGGAGATCGGCATGGACGGCAACGTGGAGTGGGAGATTTAGGCGCCTGGGCGGTATAAAGTTTGGGTCTGGGGCGGCTTGTGTTGGGGGAAAGACCAATGATGGGAACAACGGCGAAAATCCTGACGACTGGGAGTCTTTTGGTTCTCACGGCCTGCGCCACAGCCGGAAAGCAGGACGACTGGATTCACACCAAGGCCAATGCGACGGGCGAGAGTTACTACGCCGACCGCGAGGGCTGTAAGGCCTATGCCAACGATAGATCCCGCAGCGCTGGCGGTTCCACATATGTTGGCGGTGGCGGCCTAATCGGCATTTTTGCCGTTGCCCTCGTCCAGGGGATCGCCCAAGGCGTCGCCCGCAGCCGCTACCAGTCGGAATGTCTCACGCAATTGGGCTATGTCCGCACCCTCGTCCCGGACGATCAGCTCAAACATTTCAATTCGATCTCGGATGACGAAGAGAAGAAGGCCTTCATCATCAGTTTCATTGATGACGCCGGCCAGAACCCCTGGAAATACAGCTATGTCGATGAGGATGGCGAACCACTGCCCCGTGGCGATCAAGGCGGCGAACAGCAGGTCGCTGCTGTCCCCTTCGAAGCCCGCGTGGAAGGCCTTCCCGGACCACTGCCACCGTCAACGGGGTTCGAGGACCGTAACTGGGTCTATGCGCGGTTCGGCGCGAACGGCTCAATCGTTCAACAACAGGAGACCGTCTGTCGGCAGGACCAGCAAAGAAGGATCGGCCTGGGTGAACTGAACACGACCAAGGGATCGGATGACTATTGGCAGGACGTCCACAGCTGCATGCTGGACGCAGGATATGCAAGAGCCCGGCTCAACAAGGATCAGTACGCGGAACTGCAGGCATTCTCATCGGGAGAAGGACGATTTCGCTTCCTTCTCGGCGTGATCGACGACGCGGGGAAGAACCCCGGTGAGTATGTATACGTAGAAGCTGATCTGGAAGCATTGTCCCAGAGTTAAAGCAACATACAGTCTGGCGTTCCAGTTTGATCGACCTAACCCCTTTCGAGTTTGCGTTCGCCTTCTTTGCCTTGTTTCTCGGCGGGACGGTGAAGGGCACGGTCGGGCTGGGCATGAAGATCGTGGTGCTGGGCCTGCTGGCCACCATCATCGAGCTGCCGGTCGCCATCGCCATCATCATCCTGCCGGCCGTCGCCACCAACATCTGGCAGGTTTTCGGCGGTCCGCCACTGCGCGAGACCCTGCGCCGGACCTGGGTGCTGTTCGTGATGTTCTGCATCGGTGTCTGGTTCGGCACCGAGATTCTGGCGGCATCGAACCCGGCCTACCTCGCCGCGACGCTGGGCGTGCTGCTCGTGGTCTACGCGGCCTACGCCCTGTCCGCGCCTCGTATCCCCCATCCGGGCCGGCACGAGGCCTGGATGACGCCCGCGATCGGCGGCATCACCGGCATTTTCGGCGGCATGACCGGCTCCGATGTTATCCCCGGGGTCCCCTACATGCAGGCAATGGGGCTTCCGCGGGACATGCTGATCCAGGCGATGGGAATCCTGTTCCTGCTGGGTTCGACCATGATCGCGGTCTCATTTGCCTATCGCGGACTGCTGACTTCGGAGATCGGTGTCGCCTCGGCGCTCGGCGCCCTGCCGACCCTGGCGGGGTATTATTTCGGTGCGAAGATCCGCGCGCGTATCCCCGAGGCACAGTTCCGCCGTTTGCTGCTCGTCGCACTCCTGCTGCTCGGTGCCTACATCGTGATCACCAACCTCACCTGAACCTGCGCTTCATATTTGCGTTTGGAAGCATAACCTTTATATTTAACCAAATGGTTTAATATAAAGGAACGCCCATGGTTCAACTGCATGACGACAGGTTTCCAAACGAAACCGGCGAGTATCGCGCCGCCCGGGACAGGCTTCTGGAAGCCGAAATGCAACTCCGGGCGAAAGTGGAAGAAGTCGCCGCGCTGCGGCGCACGCTCCCCCTCGGCGGGGCTCTGAAAGAAGATTATCTCCTGACCGAGGGTCCGGCGGACCTGGCCGCGGATGATCGCGAGCCCCAGACCCGCTTCTCAGCGCTCTTCTCGCCCGGCAAGGACACGCTGATCGTCTACTCGTTCATGTACCCGCAAGGCGGCAATCCATGTCCTGCCTGCACGTCCCTGATCGACGGCCTCGACGGGCTGGCGCATCACATCACGGATCGGGTGAATTTTGCGGTCTTCGCCAAGACACCGGTCGCCGACTTCCGGGCCTGGGCCCGCACGCGCAGCTGGCGCAATGTGCGCCTCCTGTCCACCAACGGGACCAGCTACAACAGCGACTACATCACCGAACGCGGTGGTGAGAACCAGATCCCCATCATCAATGTGTTCCGTCGCACTGCCGATGGCATCCATCACAGCTGGGGTTCGGAGCTGTTCTACGCTCCCGCCGCAGAGGGCCAGCACCCCCGCCACGCCGATATGATTTGGCCCGTCTGGAACCTGCTCGACATGACCCCTGAGGGTCGTGACGGTTGGTTCCCCCGGAATTCGTACAACTGAACGCTCGAAGAGGAAATTGAAGATGACCCACAAGATCGAAGGCGGCTGCCAGTGTGGTGCCGTGCGCTACACCACGGACGCCGAACCCATGGTCACATTTAATTGCCACTGCACCCATTGCCAGCAGGCGAGCGGCGCGCCGTTCACCACTGCCGTTGCGGTAAACCGGGAGGATGTAACGGTGACCGGTGACGTCATCGAGCACACGTTGACGTCGGATCGAGGAACGCCCGTGCACCGCTTCTCCTGCGCGAAATGCGGTGCGTATGTGTACGGCATCAGCGAAGGGTTCAATGCGGCAGCGTTCAACGCGGTCACCCTGGACGATCCGAGTTGGGTTACACCGCAGATGGAGGTCTATACTTCCAGCGCACAGCCATGGACCCACATGAACCCCGCGCTGCCAAGTTTCGACAAGCTCCCACCCATGGAAGAAGGCTGAACATCACGATGACCCGGAAACTCGAAGGTGGCTGCCTGTGTGGCGCCGTCCGCTACGAAAGCGATGCCGAGCCGATGTTCGCGGTGAATTGCCATTGCCGCGATTGCCAACTGACCAGCGGCAGCACGCATCTGCCCGGAATCGGGCTGCCGGCAGCCGCTTTTACCGTTACCGGAGAGCTGACCCGGTACACCACCACGAATGACAGTGGCGGCAGGTCGATGCGGGCCTTCTGCCCCACCTGCGGCACCCCGATCTACGGTCAGATCGAGGGGGAAGACCTCGTGTTTCTGCACGTGATCACCCTGGACGACCCGAGCATGTTCAGCCCGCAGATGGACATCTTCGCCGACAGCGCCCAGCACTGGGACCGGTTTGACGACGCGCTCCCGCGCTTCCCCAAGATGCCGCCGATGGGCGAGTAGGCCCGCCTGCTTACCCAGCGATGAACAGACCGGCCGCAAACCCCTCATCGAGCGTGAAGTTGGCACCGTAAATCGGGTTGCCGGTCTTAGGCGACGCCAGGAACAGGGCCGCGTTCGCCATCTCGTCCACCGTCGAATAGGTGCGGCCCGACGGCGTCAGCATCTCCATGAAATCCAGCACCGGCTTGAGTTCCGGATCGGTCCGGATGTCCTCATTCATCGGGCTCGCGGTGTTACCGGGCGAGATCGAGTTTACATGGATGCCCGAGCGCGACAGTTCGACCGCCATGCATTTGGTCAGCATGATGATCCCGGCCTTCGTGGCGCAATACATGCCATAGGACGGCAACGCGACCATCCCCGCGACGGAGGCCATGTTGATGATGTTGCCGCGCTTGCGGGACACCATGTGCGGCGACACCGCGTTGATCATGTTCCACTGGCCCTTGAGGTTGATATCGACCATGCGGTTCATATCCACGGGCTTCGTGTCGCCGGCCGGGGTCGGATAGAAGACCCCCGCTGCATTCACCAGGATATCGATCTTGCCGTGGTTCTTGAGGACCTTCGCGACGGTCGCCTCGCAATCCTTGGGCTTGGTCACATCGCAGACATAACCCTTCGACTTGCGCTTGAGCTCCTTGGCCACCTTGTTGGCCTTGCGGATATTCGAGCTCGCGATCACGGCGCAGGTCGCGCCCTCGGAGGCAAACTTGCGGGCAATCGCCTCGCCGATGCCCGACGATCCGCCGCTGATCAATGCCACCTTGTTTCTGAGTTCCATGGTCTTTCCCTTCCCTATTGCGTGTCTGAATTCAGTATCCGGCCGAAACGCCTTCGTCCATGAGGAGCATCGCGCCATAGGCGGCGTTCGCATCATCGGAGCAGAAGAACATGATCGCACCCGCCATCTCGCGAGGATCAGCGAAGGCGCGCGGGCTCGGGGTCTTGTCCTGGATGGTCGCGTAGATTTCGGCGTATTCGGGTTCCGTACGCACATTCTCATTCATTGGCGTCGCGGTGTTGCCCGGCGCCAGGCAGTTGACGTTGATTCCATGGGGCGCAAGCGCCACGGCGAATGAGCGAGTCATATTGATCACACCCGCCTTTACCGCGGAATAAACGAGATAGTTCGACCGGCCGGCGACACCAGCACCTGACCCCAGATTGACGATCTTCCCGCCACCGCCGCGTTCGATCATGTGCTGCCCGACCCGGTCAGACACAAAGAAACACCCTTTGAGATTGGCGTCGATCATCTGGTCAAACATGGTCTCGTCGGTCTCGCCGACCCGCGTTGGAAAGAACACGCCTGCCGCGTTGACGAGGACATCGATCCGACCGAATTCTGCAATGACGTCGTCGACAAGCCTATCAACCTGAGCGACATCGCCGACATCACAGGCAAACGCCTTCCCGTTCCCGCTACAACGGTCGACCGTCGCCTGGGCACGCGCCAACGACGAACTCGCCACCACGGCCACCTGCGCCCCTTCTTCGGCGAAACGAACGCAGGTTTCCGCGCCGATCCCCGACGATCCGCCTGTCACCAACGCAACCTTTCCCTCAAAACGCATGACTTACCTCCTCAAACTCAAAGTGCTGCATACATGGCGTCGATCATAGGCGGCGCGAACGGCCCCAAATCAGCGATCGGCGCCATCCGGTTGCAGCAATAGCTGAACCCCAAATGACGCACCGGGTCGCCAAAACCGACGGCACCGCCGATACCCGTATGTCCGAAATTATCCCGGTACCCCCCGAACGGAAATGGCGGGCAGGACAGCATGAAACCGCAGGCAAACCGGAAGGACCGATTGGTCATGCGATCGAGGTCATCCCAATGTTCGCTGATGGCATCGGACAACAAGCCTTCGGACAAGAGCGTCTTTCCGTCGATCCGGCCGCCATTCGACAAACCGCCATACAGGCGCGCAATGGCGCGGGCGTTCCCATGGCCATTGGCCGACGCGAACTGGTTGTGCACCCAATCGGCGGAGTTGAAATCCTCGTCGCGCGGCATCGGGCGCCATGCCCGCAGCAACGGCGACTCTGTCACGCCCTTGATGCCGTCGCGTGACGGCGTTCCCGGGGTCTCCACAAACTCTGCGCGTCGCGCGGCCTCGGCGTCATTGAGACCGATATGAAAATCGATGTCGAACGGATCGGCGATGTCCTCGCGCCAGACCGTTCCAACATCGCGACCGTCAACATGCCGGATCAGTCCGTTCATCAGCGGTCCATAGGTAAAGGAATGATAAGCCCCACCCGTCCCGGGTTCCCACTCCGGTGTTGCTGCCTCGAGCGCACGCTCGACCGAGATACCGTCCCAAAGTGAATCTGCAGGAGCCGCATCGGCGTAGATCACGCCGGACTGATGTGAAATCAGCGTGCGGACCGTCATGTCTTCTTTGCCGTCACCGGAAAATTCCGGCCAGTGATCGCTGACCTTGTCATCCATGGCGATGACACCGCGATCCATCAGGCTAAGCAGCGCGATCGCCGCACAGGCCTTGGTGACCGACATCATGCAAGTGATGGTATCGGCCTCCCATGGCCGCGTTCGTGCCGCATCGCGATATCCACCCCAAAGATCGACCACCACCTCGCCGTCGACGACGACCGAAACACACGCACCGAGCTCATCGCCGCAATCAGGATCGCCCTCATTCATGTTCTGCCGGAACGCCGCTTCAACGGCTGTAAACTTCGGGTCGCAATGACCCGCGACGGGAATATCGCTCATGATGTCGCCGCTTTCGCTCTCAGATCGTCTGTTTCCTCGGCCAACAGGGCCCCGTCTTCGCCCAGCGCCACAGCGTACACATCGCGAGCGCGTTCCCGGCTAATGAAGCCTTCTGCCGCCTGATACTGCACCCGCACGGGATCTCGCTCCGTGGGTGGCCCGAAACCGCCGCCGCCGCATGACCGCGAGACAATCAGTTCACCCGCATCAAGGTGGACCTGGCCGACGCGCGGCACCTCTTCTTCCGCGCCGTTCGCGGTCAGCTTCTCCTGGCCCGCATTGGCGCCGCCGAGCCCGCCGTTGACCCCCTTGGGCCCGTTGATCGTGCCGTCCGAATTGTAGATCAGCGACATGTCCCCGACCCGGGGGCCATAGACAGCAAATCCCTGGGGTGCGCCGCAGGTCCGGCCAGCGCCCTCCGTGTCGGGAATGAACCCGCGGGCGTGGACATAGATCGGCAGGCGCAATTCATCGAGCTCGACGGAATCCAGGAAACACATGCCGGCATTGCCGACATGGCCAATGGTCCACCAGGCGTCTGTTTTCGCGGATGCCGCACCGTTCGTCCGGCCCAGGAACACCTGGTTGATATACGGCTTGTCGGTCTCCGGGTTGACGCCCGAAACCACGGCCGCCGCGGGCGGGCTCGAGGCGCCGCATTCCGCCAACCCGATGTTGTCGGAAATCTTGGCCATCGAGACCTGGACGGAATTGGAAACCCGGTCGGCGACATTGGTCGTCGCGGCCGAACAGCTGGTCGGATGCTTCGGAATACCCACGACGCAATCTTCGCGGAGATCCACATCGATCCGCCGGAACGAACCGGCATTCTTCGGCACCGTATGATCGATCGAATTGAAAACCCCGACCATCGCCGCGGTTCTCGAACAGGCCTCGGACAGGTTCAGGCCGCACGGCATGGCATCGGGGTTGTCGCGCAAGTCGACGCGCACCCGCGCGCTCTTGGGGTCGACGGCCACGGAAACGTTGATCTTGACCCCTTCCTCGGGCGTGCCGGGGATCGGATCATGGGTGCTGGAATGGGACGCGGTGCCGGCGGGGAGCTCCCGCAGCGCAGATTCCATGCGCGCCTCGGAATAGTCGAAAAACTGGGTCGCGAAAGCGTCGAGCCGATCCCAGCCAACGTCCTCACCCAGCGCCGTCAATTCACGCTCTCCAATCCGCGCCGCACCCATCATGGCCAGATAATCACCCCACCACTGATCCGGCACCCGGATACGCAGCTGACACATCCGCACGATGTCGTCGATATTCTCGTAGTCGCGCTGCACCTGTACCGCCGGGAATATCAGCGCGCCCTCCTCGTACACATCACGCGCGCGCGCGTGATAGGTGGTCGGGATCGAATTGCCGATATCCGCCTGATGCGCCTTCGCCGCGAGGGTGAATCTGTGTCTCCCGCCATCATCGATAATGGGCACGAGGATGGTGTGATCCGCGGGGTGCGAGCATCCGTGATAGGGCGAGTTGTGCAGGTAGGCGTCGCCGCGTTTCAGTTCGGGATGAAACTCGGCCATCGAGGCCGGGCCATGATGTCCGGTCCCGACAGGACATGGATCGGCAGGCTCTCGGTTGCTGTCAGGAGCTGGTGATCGGCGGTCACGAGACAGCAGGAAAAATCGCGGGCGGTGTTGAGCACGCCCGGAGCGCCCGGTCCGGAGCAGCGTATTGGCCATTTTCTTGACGATGCCGTCGAGCCGGTTCGAGAGCAGCGCAAGCTGGACCCCATCGAAGGCTCTTCTTGTGTGGCTTCGCCGGCCTGCGCCATCAGGCCGTCATTTCCGCGCGCAATTTCGTCGTCGCAGCAGCATCAACATTTCCGGCCGCATCCAGAACCACGCCATAGACACTGCGCGCGCGTTCCGCCGAGACGTAGTCCTCGACCACGTCGCGCGCGACCATCTCGGGGTCGCGGTCGGTGGGAGCGCCATAGCCGCCACCGCCGCAGGATTGAGAGCTGATCAACTCGCCCGCAACCAGGGTCACGACCGCACAGTTCGGCAGGTCTTCATGTTCATTATTGCGGGTGATCTTGTACTGGCCGGATACCGAACCGCCCAGACCGCCACGAACGCCCTTGGGGCCGTTGACGCCGCCGTCGCTGACATAGGCGACATCGAGGTTCCCGACCCGGGGTCCGAACTCGGTGTAGGCGGAACGGGCGCCGCAAAACTGCCCCGCGCCCTCCGTGTCCGGCGCGAAGGTGCGCGTCTTGACGAAAATAGGCTGGCGCAGTTCATCGAGTTCGATGGAATCCTGATAACAGAGTCCGCCATTGCCCACATGGCAGATGGACTGCCAGCAATCGGCCTCCGGAGCGCCGGCGCCCCCGGTTAGTCCGAGAAACACCTGGTTCACGAAGGGTTGGCCGGTTTCGTCATTCATGCCCGACACGACACCGACCGCCGGCGGAATGATCGCGCCGCATTCCGCGAGCCCGAACCCATCTGCGATCTCGGCGATCGCCGCCTGGGTCGGGTTTGCGACCCGGTCAGCAATATTCGTGGTCGCCGCCGAACAGGATGTCGGATGCTTGGGTATTCCGCAGACCGAATCTTCGCGCAGCAGGACCTTGATGCGGCGGAACGAGCCCGCATTCTTCGGCACCGAATGGTCGATCGAATTGAACACCCCGACCATCGCCGCGGTACGCGCACATGCCTCCGACAGGTTCAGCCCGCAGGGTTGGGCGTCGGGATTGTCCCATCAGATCTACCGTGACCTCTCCCCCATCCGGATCCACCGTCACCGTGCTGGTGATGGTGATGCCGTCGTCCGGCGTGCCGGGGATTGCATCATGGGTGGAGGTGCGGGTCGCTGACCCGGCGGGAAGCTGACCGATCGCGCCGACCATGCGTTCCTCGGAATAATCGAACCATTGTTCGTTGAATGCTTCGAGCGTGTCCCAACCGACCTCGCGGCCCAGGGCAAGCAGCTCGCGCTCGCCGATCCGAGCCGCGCCGATCATCGCCAGATAGTCACCCCACCACTGATCAGGCACCCGGATACGCAGGCGGCACATCCGCACGATGTCCATATTATGTTCGTAGTTCTCCTGCACCTTCACGGCCGGAAAGATCAGCGCGCCCTCCTCGTAAACGTCACGCGCGGTGCCGTGATACGTCGTGGGTATCGAGTTGCCGATATCTGCCTGATGCGCTTTTGCCGCCATCGTGTATCGATGAATCCCGTCGTCATCAATCACCGGCACCAGGATCGTGTGATCGGCCGGATGGGAGCAGCCGTGATAGGGCGAGTTGTGCAGGAACGCATCCCCGCGCTTCAGTTCCGGGTGATACTCCTTCATCGTCGCAGCCATCATGTCCGGGCCCGACAGGACGTGGATCGGCAGGCTCTCTGCCACGGCCGCGAGCTGGTCGTCGGCCGTCAGGATGCAGCAGGAGAAGTCCCGCGCGATGTTGAGCACGCCGGAGCGGCCGGTGCGCATCAACGTGTTGCCCATCTTCCGCGAGATACCCTCAAGCCGATTGGACAGGAGAGCGAGTTTTACGCCGTCGATTTTGTCAGCCATCCGTCTCTCCTGCTAGTTCGCTGCCGGGGCCGTG
This sequence comes from Alphaproteobacteria bacterium, assembly GCA_965261975.1. Classification (GTDB taxonomy): domain Bacteria; phylum Pseudomonadota; class Alphaproteobacteria; order UBA6615; family UBA6615; genus UBA8079. Next base: position 64,591 of record CBDHEC010000012.1, on the reverse strand, counting down.
CCGGGGGCGATCGAGACACTTCCCGATGCCCGTCGTTCCGCCGTTGCGCCCGGATCGACCACCACCGTCGTAAACGGCGATTCGATGATCGCCGGCCCCGGCAGTGTTTCACCGATGTTCATGGCCTCGAAACGGCGGACTGTCGCGTCCACATAGCCGGTTTCAGCAAAATACACCTTGCGCGTGCCGTCGACCGAAGCGGCCTCGGCCGCCGCCGCGAGGGAGCCGCTTTCGCTTTCCTTGAGCAGGCATTTAACCGACGCGGTCCAGCCCACGACCTCGATGCTCGATTCCGGATCATTGATGGCGAAGATGTCTTCGTGCACCTTGTGGAACTCCTCGACGAGCGCCGTCACATCGTCATCGCTCTCGAACCGACGGGACGCAAGCGGCACCTCGATCTCCCAGACCTGCTCGGGATAACGGGCCTCGGCGAAGAATTCTATTGTCTGGCTGATCGAGCCCGCACCCGGGCCGTCTATGAACGCGTTGCATCGGGCCTCGAGCCCGTCGAGAATCTGGTTCACACCTGCAGCATCGAAATTTTCCGATGTGGCGAAGAACGTCCGCGTGTATTGCGAGTGCAAGTCGGACATCATTGCGCCCGCCGCACTGAGTGCCGCCCCCACTTCCGGGATCACCACGCGCTCACTGCCGAGACGCCGGCCAATGGCCGTCGAGTTCAGCCCCGCCGCGCCACCGCCACCAATCAGAATGGCGTCGCGCGGATCGATACCCTGGTTGACGGTGATATCGACAATCGCCTGAACCATGTTCTCGGTTGCGATCGCGACAATCGCCGCGGCGGCATCCTCGAGCCCAATTCCCATCGGGTCCGCGACGTCGCGCTTGATCGCGCCGCGGGCACCGTCGAGGTCGAGGGCCATCGACCCGCCGAGGAAGAATTCGGGGTCGAGATATCCGAGAACCAGCGAGGCATCGGTTACGGTCGGCTTGTCGCCGCCATTCCCATAACAAGACGGCCCTGGCACGGCGCCCGCGCTCTGTGGTCCGACGTGCAACATGCCGCCGTCATCGACCCAGGCGATAGAACCACCGCCGGCGCCGATCGACTTCACATCAACCGACGGGAACCCGGTCATGTGGCCGCGATAGGGTTGCCCGATCCAGGTTTCGCGCGTCCACGGAATCCGGCCGCGCCGCACGAGACTGACGTCATAGGTCGTCCCACCCGTGTCGGCGATTACCGCAGTGTCGGAGCTTTCATCCTCGCGGGCGAAGTAGCGCCCGGACACCGGTGCCATCGATGGTCCGGAATTGATCAGATGGATCGGATGCTCGGCGACGTCGGCGGCGTCCATCATGCCGCCCTGGGACGTGACGATCAGGACACGACCGCCAAACCCCGCATCTGAAAGGCGACCCGTCAAATTGTGCATATACGCACTCATCAACGGCTTCAGCGAGGCGTCGATCGCCGCTGATGACGCACGTCGATACTCCCGCAGCGACGGGTTCAATACATTGGACAGCGTATAGGGCACGCCCGGTAAATGCTGCTCGATCAACTCGCCCACCCGGTCTTCATGGCTCGAGTTGATGATCGACCATAAAAGGCAAACCGCGATCGCCTCCACGTCCTTCGATCTGAGTTCCTCGAGAATCTCAATCACGCGGCCTTCGTCGAGCGGGGCCATTTCGGAAGCATCCGACAAAATCCGCCCTGGCACTTCGTAGGACAGAGCACGCGGCAAATAAGGCTGCGGATAGGGAACGTTGAAGTTGAATGGCTCCATCCGTCCACCTTCGCGAAACACGAGGATGTCGCGGTGGCCTTCCGTGGTCAGAAACGCGGTCTTGGCTGTGTTTCCGGTCACGATCGCGTTGATCGCGTGTGTCGTGCCGTGGATAAACATGTCGCCCTTGGCCAGGAACGCACCGAGATCGAGGTCAAAATCCTCGGCCGCCAACGTCAGACTATCCAGGACGCCTTTGATCGGGTCGGCCGGCGTGGTGGACGCCTTGTACATATGAAGACCGTTGTCATCGTCTTCAACAATCAGGTCGGTAAACGTCCCGCCCGTATCGACAGCAAACCGCATCGTAACCCTCATCCCCACGGTGCTTTTGATTATATGCGAACGTCCGGCACCGTCGGTCACCCGCATTCGGGGGACAGGTTAACAGGCAGTTACGTGGTTTGCGATATGCGAGCGCGACTATTCGGCATGCGTATGTTGCACACCCAATGTCAGACGGGGATGAACTGTTAGACCGACAAAAAGTCAGGCGTCGATAAATTCCAGAACACTCGAAACGAACGCATCCTTGGCCTGAATCTGCGGGCAATGTCCGCAATCGGGAATCTCGACCAGGGTCGCACCGGCAATGCCCTGATGCAGCGCATACGACATGGGCGGCGGTGTCGTGGCGTCGTCCAGCCCGATCATCACCATCGTCTCGTTGGTAATCCCGCCGATCTCATCGGCCATTTCGACTTTTGCGAGCGCGCGTGCCGTCGCAGCGAATGCCGCAGGGTTGGCCGTCGCGAGCGCGTCCTTGCGTTCCGCAATCACGTCGGGATTGGCATCGATATAGGGTTGCGGGAACATCCGCAGTATCGCGGCATCGAGGACTGCTTCCATCCCGTCGGCCTCAACCTTCTCGGCCAGAATATGCAGCGGCTTCTTCGCGGCTTCGGGAAACCCCGGACCGGTGTCGGCCAGGATCAATTTGCCGAAGCGGTCACCATGATTGATCCCGAGTGCGACGCACATGAACCCGCCCGCGCCATTGCCGAGCACCGACGTGTCTGCCGGGAGACCTGCGGCATCCATGACCCCGGCGAGGAAGTCGGCGAATTCACGCACATCCGGGCTGTCATTGGTGAGCGGCGGTGTGGCGCCGTAACCTGGCAGATTGGGCACCGTGACCCGGTGGTTCGCCGCCAGTTCCGGCAACGCACGGTCGAATGCGGATCTTTCCGCGAGCAATGAGTGGACAAGAAGAAGGTCGGGGCCCTCCCCGACCTGAATGACATCCGCATTCGCGACGTCCAGCTGACGTACGTCCATGAACTTCCCCCCAATCGGAATTTTTCTCGTTGTCGTTCAGCAATCCAGGTTCAGGATCGCCTCGGCCATCGAGGCGCCGTCTTCTTTTCCAACCGGCGCGGGACCGAGCCATACCATCAATATATCGGCGTCCTTACCGTCCATCGCCACCAGGGTGTGGGACATCGTGCTGTCGAGATAGGCGCTGTCTCCCTTGTCGAGGCGCACCGGGCTGTAATGATCGGTATGGACTTCAATGGCACCGTTCAGAACATAGAAGAACTCTTCACCGCCGTGACTGACCATGCCATCCAGGGGGCTGGGGTCGTCTGCCTTTACCCGTTCGATCAACGGCGTCATGAGTTTGCGCCGCAACTCGGAGCACAAGGCGTACATATCGTATTTCGGGGTCGAGCGGAAAACCGTATCCGACTTGCGGCTGACGGTCATGCGCGCCGAAACGCTGCCTTCATCGTCCTTCAACGTCACCAGGTCGCCGAGGGAAATCTGCAGGCCTTCAGCCAACCGCATCAGGTTCGCGAATGTCGGAGACACCTGATCGTTCTCAATTTTCGACAGGGCAGAAATGGACAGGCCTGTTGCCTCGGATACTTCGGCGAGTGTGTTTCCCTGGGCCTTGCGAAGTGCGCGTACTTTAGTCCCGAGGGTGGGTCCGTTTATCGACCCCGGGTCGGTCCGCAAATCATCCATGCCACTTCTCCAACTAATTTCCGCACAACTAGCAGCGCGACTCACATCCTCACAACTGTCAGGCCGTCACAACAGTCGGGTCAAATACGCGTGATACGCCTCCGCATGCGAATCGGAATTGGGGAACAACGCCCCACAGCCCCGTCGAAAGCCGCTAGTTACGGTCAGTTTTCGTAGTTTAAGAAAACTTTTCCTATAGTACAAAACTGTTGTAACGTTTTGGACAGGTCGTCGCATATGAGCGACCGTCAAAAGCTTGCCTAGCGCATACAAATCCATTCGGCAGGAACTGGGAGGAACTTAAGTATGAAAATCGGAAAAACTGAACTAACACGCCGCGAGGCACTCAAGACCGGCGCAGCCGCGGCGGCAGTGGGTGCCGCGAGCACGGCGATCACCGGACCGGCCCTCGCCGGCGCAGAAGAAGACGCCGTCATTGCTGCGGCCAAGAAAGCCGTCCCGGGTGGTGCGGACGTTACCGGAATCATCTGGTCGAACTACCAGGTAGCCCTGTCCGGCCCGACCAAGGAGTTCGGGGATGCAACCGGGATCGACCTGAAGAAGATCCAGGACATCTCGACATTCGAGATTCCGCAGCGTGCGATGGCAGAGGCGCTTTCCAAGTCGCCCGAGTTCGATCTGTTCCACGTTGACTCGAACATGATCCCGTCGCTGGCCTCGGCCGGCCTGCTGGAGCCGCTGGACCAGTATCTCGATGCCGCGGGCGTCAAGATCAACGCGGTTGGCGACTTCGGCAAGTTCCTGACCTACAAGGGCAAGACCTATGGCGTGACGACGGACGGCAACGTGCATGTCCAGTTCATCCGCAAGGATCTGTTCGAGGACCCGGACGAGCGGAAGGCGTTTGCCGACAAGCACGGCCGCGAGATGACCTGGCCGGAGACCTGGGAAGAAGAGCTCGAGCTCATGAAATTCTTCACTCGGCCCGAAGACAATCTCTGGGGCTCGGCCAACCTGCGTGACCGCGGTTCGTCGATCGCCTGGTGGTACATGTATCTGTACAGCGCCGGCGGCTTCCCCTTCACCGACGACATGGAGCCGAACATCGACAACGATGCCGGTGAATACGCCGTCCAGACCTATCTGAACGTGAAGGAAGCCTCGCATCCGGAAGCGGCTGGTTGGGGTACCCCGCAGATGATCCCGCGGATCATCAACGGCAATGCCTTCTCGTGCCAGTACTGGGACGGCATCATCGCCCTGGCGGAGAACCCCGATAAGTCGAAGACCGCCGGCAAGTGGTCCTACGGCCCGGTTCCGGGATCGCGGCACAGCGGCAAGCTGATCAAGCGTTCGGTCTCAACCCCGAACGTCAGCATGCTCGTGAACCGTCACAGCCCGCGCAAGGTGGCGGCCGCCTATCTCGCCGCCTACCTCGCAACGTCTGCGAACAGCGCGCGGATCGTCGGCGACCCGGTGAACACGTTCCACGACCCGTGGCACGTGGATCACTTCAAGGCAGGGTCTTTGCCTGAGAAGACCTACACCCCGGGTGGCATGGCTGCGATCAAGCAAAATCTCGAGATCGTGACCCCGCCGATCTTCCTGACGGGCCTGCTCGAGTTCGAGACCGAACTCAAGCGGAACATCTCGGAAGCCTACGCCGGCGACAAGACGGCCAAGCAGGTCAACAAGGACACGACCGACGCCTGGGCGCGCTCTATCCGCCGCATTGGTAAGCGTCGTTTGAAGGAAGAACTCGCGACCTACAAGTCGCTGTTCCCGACCGTCGACGTTCCGTCCTAATCGACGGCAGGCCACGCGCCTGTTTCCTCATGACAAAGCCCCGGAGCGGTTCGCCCGCTCCGGGGCCGTCGGGGTATTTGAAACATGACCGCTGACGCGACCCTTAACACCGCTCCTGCGAGCGGATCCCAGCGCGAACGTACCCGCGCACAGGGCATTCGCCGCTTCAAGTGGGCGGTGCTGACCCCGCTTATCGCATTGATGCTGTTCATCCTGATGCCGGCATTCGCGCTGCAGGGTTACTTCTCTTTCTTCGCCTTCTCCATCTTCGATGCGGGCGACAATCTCGGCTTTTCGTCCTATTTCGAGGCTTCCGAATGGGTCGGTCTCGACCTGTGGGCCGACGCGCTCACCGACGACAAGTTCGGATTCGCGATCATCCGGTCGCTGCTGTTTTCGGCCGGCGTGACTGTCGGCTGCTTCATTCTTGGATTCGCACTGGCGCTCTTGATGTATCGCCCCTTCCGCGGCCAAGGCATCTACTACATCTTCTTCATCCTGCCGATGCTGACCGTGCCGATCGTCATCGCCTACACCGGCGAGATGATCCTCTATCAAAACGGTCCGCTGAACGACATTCTGAGTATTCTGACCCAGACCCGTGTCGAGGCGCAGTTCCTGTACAAGCAGGAGGTGGCGTTGACGACGATCGCCTTCCTGGAGATCTGGAACTGGACGCCCTTCAGCTTCATCATCATGATGGCCGGCCTCGCCTCCCTGCCCAAGGAGCCGCAGGAAGCGGCCCAGATCCTGGGCGCCAACAAATGGCGCATCTTCTGGGAGGTTCAGGTTCCCCTGCTTCGCCCGGTGATCCTGTTGGCCCTGATCCTGCGTTTCCTCGAATCCATGGCCGAGTTTCCAAAGACGTGGGGACTACTCCAGGGCGGCCCCGGATCGGCGACGGAGACCATTCCGGTCTATATTTTCATCAACGCCTGGCAGTTCTTCGATATCTCCTATGGTGCCGTACTTTCCTACGTGGTGCTGTTCCTGATGGTCGGTATCGTGATGTCGGCGATCTGGCTGCTGCGGCGCGAGAAGAAGAGCCTCGACGCTATGTATGAATCGAAGCCGCAGGAAGGTTGAGGCAAAGATCATGGCAATGACAAAGACACAGCGCCGGCACGCCTATTCGACTTTCCGTTACGGCGTGTTGACGATCTGGCTCCTCATCGTGGCATTTCCCATCTTCTGGATGGTGTCCACGTCGTTCAAACCCGACCGGGAATGGTTTGCATGGCCGCCGGTCTACATCTCAGAGAATGCGACCCTGCAAAACTATCTCGTCGTCTGGGCGGATGTCAGCGAGTACGGCACCGACGAAAAGGGTGAGCTTGAAACCTACACCCAGTCGCTGCAGCGCCCCTGGGAGGCGCTGGGCAACAGTGCGCTGATCTCGGTCATCGCGACGACCCTGTCGGTCCTATTCGGCTCCGTGCTCGCATATGGCGTGTCGCGCTACGCGATATTGTCCGAGGGACGAATGTTCCAGTTACTGATGCTGAGGATGGTCCCGCCCATTGTGCTCGTGGCGCCGATATCGATCTGGTACAGCGCCCTTGGACTTCTCGACAGTGTAACCGGACTGGTGATTCTCTACTTCCTTACCACCCTGCCCTACGCGGTTTGGATGTCGAAAAGTTTCATCGACGAGGTCCCACGCGAGATGGAACAGGCGGCCGAGATTCTGGGTGCCAGCCGCTGGCGAACGATCTGGGAGGTTGTACTTCCGCTGGTTCGATCGGGCCTGGTCGCGACGTTCCTGTTCATCCTGATTTTGACCTGGAGCGAGTATCTGCTCGCGCTCCTGCTCTCGAAGACGGAGGTCGTCACGCTACCGGTCGAACTTTCGAAGTATCAAGGCTCGACCGAAGGCCGCGTCTATGGACGCCAGGCGGCGCTGTCGGTCGGCATCACCCTGCCCCTGATCGTGGTGGGGCTCATCATCCGCAAGCATCTCGCACGTGGATTCAGTTTTGGAATGGTAAGGAGGTAACGAGCCATGTCACGTATCGAACTCGTAAACCTGCGCAAGGAATTCGGAAGCGTCGTCGCTGTCAACGACATGAACCTGACGATCGAGGACGGCGAATTCATCGTCTTCGTGGGCCCCTCGGGCTGCGGCAAGACAACGACGCTGCGCATGATCGCCGGTTTCGAGGATCCCACGTCCGGCGACATCCAGATCGATGGCCAGATCGTCAACGAGAAGGAACCGGGCGACCGGGATCTGGGCATGGTGTTCCAGAGCCACGCGCTGTTCCCCCACAAGAATGTCGCCGACAACATCGCCTTCGGCCTGCGCATGAAGAAGGTGCCCCAAGACGAACAGGCCCGAAAGGTGCAGGAAGTCTCCGAACTGGTCCGGATCACCCACCTACTCGGCAAGATGCCGGCCCAGTGTTCCGGCGGCGAGTCCCAGCGCATCGCGCTGGCGCGCACGCTGGTGACCGAACCGTCAAACTTCCTGCTCGACGAGCCCCTCTCAAGCCTCGACGCCAAGCTGCGTCGCGAATTGCGTGCGGAATGCGACCGGCTGCATGACGAACTGCAGAAGACCTTCATCTACGTCACCCATGATCAGGAAGAGGCCATGACCCTGGCCGACCGCATCGTGGTGATGAACCAGGGCAAGATCGTGCAAATGGGCTCGCCCATGGAGATCTACAGCGACCCGGTCTCCTATTTCGTCGCGGACTTCTTCGGCAATCCGGCCATGAACCTGGTCGAAGGTGATTTCGTCGCCGGCGCGAATGGTCTGGAATTCCACAGTTCCCAGTTCAACATTCCGCTGCCCGAGAAATTCAGTAACGCAACACCGGGCAAAGGTACCTTGGGTATTCGCCCGGAGAATGTCGCCATCGGTGCTTCCGGCAGCGGGGCCTCCATCAACAGCGAAATCGAGTTGGTCGAACCCCTGGGCAAAGACACCCTGCTCTACTTCGGTACCGACGCAGACCGTCCGTTCGTCGCGGTCGTGGAGGGCACGCAGGAAGTCAAACGCCATGCGACTGTCGAAGTCGGCTTCCCCGACGACGCAATCTTCCTGTTCGACGCCAACGGCGATCGAATTCGCTGACTGGAGCCGACGTAGAATTCACACCTAAAACGCCGCGCACTCCATGAGTTCGCGGCGTTTTTATTGAGGAGAGAGAGCCATGCCGATCGTGAACACCGGGCGTTTTGACATCAACTATATCGAGGAAGGCGACGGCGAACCGGTTGTGCTGATCCATGGACTGGCCGGCGATCACACCGCCTGGCTGCCGCAGGTCGCGGCCCTCAAGGAGCAATACCGGGTCATCGCATTCGACAATCCCGGTTCCGGCGCCAGCTCTCTCGTCACAGAACCCACCGGCACGGCAGATCTCGCCGACGCGACCCTGGGTCTGATGGACCAGCTCGGAATCGAGGCGGCGCAGATTGTCGGCCGCTCGATGGGCGGTGCCGTGGCACAACATATGGCGCTCAAGGCCCCTGAACGCGTGCGCTCCATGGCGCTCGCCGCCTCTTTCGCCCGTCTGGACCCGCTGGGCGCGCAGGTCATCCGCAACCTGCAGCAGCTACTCGAATGGCGCCCCAGCTGGGCGGACTGGGCCCCGCACGCAGTCTATCTTTTTGTTTCCCCTGCCTTCTTCAATTCCAATCCGGAAATGATCGCGAAGATCACGGCTCTCGTCAGCGGTGAGGATCGCGACATGGTCTCCTACGATCACCTCGCTACCGCCTGCATCGAGCATGACGCCCTGGACCGCCTGGGTGAAATCCAGACCCCCACTCTGGTGATGGGGGGACGCTACGACCCGATATGCTCAATGACCTCGCAAAACTGGATGATGGACAAACTGCCCAACGCCGAGTTCACGCTGTTCGAGGAATCGAGCCACTTCTTCCTCATGGAAGAAGCCGCGAAAGCCATGACCACCATCGAAGGCTGGCTGGCAAAAAACGCCGCGTGACCGGGAAACGGGGGATCTAGAACATGCCTATCGTCAACTGCGGCCGTTTCGATGTGAACTATATCGAGGGCGGCGACGGCTTTCCCATCCTCCTGATCCACGGCCTCGCCGGCGACCACACCGCCTGGCTGCCGCAGATCGCGGCCTTCAAGGACAAGTATCATGTCATCGCGATGGACAATCCCGGCTCGGGCGAGAGCTCACCGGTCGACGCGCCCTGCACGACCGAAGAACTGGCCGACACCATGATCGCGCTGATGGACAATCTCGGGGTGAACAAGGCCCATGTGGTCGGGCGGTCGCTGGGCGGGTTAATAGGCCAGCACATGATGCTGCGTGCACCCGAACGCATCCAATCGATGGTCCTCGCCGCGTCCACACCGGCTGTCGATCGTATCGGCAGACGCATCCTCGAGAACATGCGTGAGGTACTGGAATGGCGCGACAACTGGGCCGACTGGGCGCGCCACTCTGCGCATGTCTTCGTGGCCCCGGCCTTCTACAACGACAACCCCGAAGCCATCGCACGAATTGAGGCGCTGGTGGGGAACGAGGCGCGGAGCAAGGTCTCCTATGTGAACCTCAATCACACGGCGCTCACCCACGATACGAGCGACCGACTGGGCGAAATGAACTGCCCGACGCTGATCATGGCCGGGCGCCAGGACCCTGTTTGCTCAATGCAGGGAACCGATGAACTGTCCGAGGGCATCGCCAACAGCGAAACGGTCATCTTCGAGAAATCGAGCCACTTCTTCCTGATGGAAGAAGCCGAGAAGTCGATGCAAACCCTGACGGACTGGTTCGCAAAACAGACGCCGTGAGGGATCAGAGCCGCGGCGTGTCCTGCACCGGGTAGCGTGTGTACTGCCCGACCCAGTCGAAGCCGACATACTCGACATAGGCGTCCATCAGCTGCTTGGTAATTGGCCCCGGCACGGCGCCATCACCAAACACGCGTCCGCTGACACTGCGACACGGGCAGATGCAGAAGCTCGTCGATGCGATAAACGCCTCGTCCGCGTTATAGGCGTCGTAGAGATCGAAATCCTTTTCCTCGCAGGGGATACCGATCTTTCCGGCGAGCTCCATGACCGTCTGCCGGCTGATTCCCGGCAACACGTATCGTTCTTGCGGCGTGTAGAGCCGCCCCTCGGAGACGAAGAACACGTTGCTGCCCCGGCCTTCGGCCACATTGCCGTTATGGTCGAGCATCAGCGCATAGGCTTCGGGATTCTGCGCCGACACCTCCTCATCGGCCATGATCAGGTTCAGGTAATTGTGGGTCTTGGCGCGCGGGCTCAGCATGTCCGGCGCGGTACGGCGAACCGACGACACGATCATGTCGATGCCGTCACGATAGACCTTGGCGCGGGTCGAAAGTGGCAACGGCAGACATTCGACGATGACCGTCGGGCCGACATAGTCGGGCCAGGCGGAACGTTCATTCGGGTCGACGATCCCACGGGTGATCCGCTGGGAGACCCAGAGATCCTCGTCGGCAGCAATTGTCGGCAGATTCCGGCGTACAACCTCTTCGGTAACCGCCGCCATCTCGTCGAGCGACATGCCGGGATCGATCCCGATATATTTCAGCGATCGGTAAAGCCGCTCCAGATGCTCGCGCAGCTTGAAGATTTCATGTCCGAAGGTGCGGGTCGTATCAAACACCGCGTCGCCATACTTCACCCCGCGATCGCGGAACGGAATCCGAGCCTCGTTCTCCGGAATATAGTCGCCGTTCAGGTAAACGGTACGCTGGTTCGGTATCGACACGGTGATTCCCCCAGAAAAAGCCGATTATCGGGCTTATTGCAGCGCATTCAGTGTCGCACGTTCGGCCCGTTCGTTTCATAATATCCTGAATAAACAAATTCAGGCAGGGGGATGAAATGGCAAAATATGGTGTCGGACAGCCGGTACGTCGCACCGAAGACCCGCGACTTCTGACGGGCCGCGGCAAGTTCAACGACGATCTCCCCCGCGACGGTGAAGCCATGAGTTTCGTGCTCCGCTCGCCACACGCCCATGCCGACATCCGGTCCATCGACACCGCCGCCGCGAAGGCCATGCCCGGTGTACTGGAAGTGCTCACCGCACAGGACCTCGAAGACGATGGAATCGGTGTGTTTCCCGGCCCCCCGCCGTTTTTTGCCGAACTGACCAAGCCCGATGGCTCTCCCCTCATCTATCCGCCACAGCACGCGCTGACACCGGACCGGGCGCGATATGTCGGCGACCCGGTCGCATTCGTCGTCGCCGAGACATTCGATCAGGCCCGTGATGCCGCCGAGGCGATCGAGGTTGACTACGCACCGATCGACGCGGTCGTCGAGACGGACCGCGCCATGGATGACGGCATGGTCCAGCTCTGGGACGATGTGCCGAAAAACTTCCTGTTTCAGGCCCAGATCGGCGATTCAGCGGCGACCGACAAAGCCTTCGACGACGCGGCACATATTTCATCTGTCCGTCTGGTCAATCAGCGGATCGTCCAGAACTCCATGGAGGTGCGCGGCGCGATCGGCAGCTATGACAACGACAGCGGCCGATACACTTGCTACACCTCGAACCAGAACCGGCATTTGCTCCGCACCTGGCTCGCCGGCGCCTTCTTCAAATGCGACCCGGAACAAATTCGCGTCTTGGTCGACGACGTCGGCGGCGGGTTCGGCATGAAGACCCACCCCTATCCCGAACAAGTTCTGGTGCTCGTTGCCGCCAAACGAACCGGGCGTACCGTGCGCTGGATCAGTGACCGAACGGAAGCCTTCCTTAGCGACCTGCACGGCCGAGACCATATTTCCGATTGCGACATCGCCCTGGACAAGGACGGCAAGTTCCTCGCGGTGCGGGTGAAGACCGTCGCCAATATCGGCGCCTATTCCTGCTCCGCCGGGGTTTCGGTCCCGACCCAGATCGGACCGAAGATTCTGACCAGCGTCTATGACATCCCGCTGGCAGATGTCGAAGTGAAGTGCGTCGTCACCAACACCGCCCCCGTCGGGCCCTATCGCGGCGCCGGCCGCCCCGAGGCCATCTATGTGATGGAGCGGCTTGTGGACGTGGCGGCTCATGACCTCGGCATCGATCCGATCGAAATCCGGCGGCGAAATTTGATTGCCAAGGATCGCTTCCCTTACACAAATGCCGTCGGCACGACCTATGACAGCGGCGCGTTCGAGGACAATATGGACCTCGTCGCGAAGATGGCCGACTGGGACAGCCACGAGCAACGCCGGGCCGATGCGCGCAAGCGCGGAAAACTCAGCGGTATCGCCGTGAGCCAGTATCTTGAGACGACGGCCGGCAACCCGACCGAGACCGCGGAGGTGGAGGTGACCGACGACCAGGTCATCGTTCGGGTCGGCACTCAGCCGATGGGCCAGGGGCACGACACATCCTTCATGCAACTGGTCTCCGAAAAACTCGGTGTCGAGTTCGACCAGGTCCTGATTGATACCTCCGACAGCGACAACCTGCCCAATGGCGGCGGCAGTCATGGCTCACGCACCAGCCATATCGGCAGTGTCGCGGCCCTGAATTCGAGCGACGAGGTGATCGCCAAGGGTACGCTGATCGCGTCCGAAATGCTTGAGACCGCCACCGCGGATATCGAGTTTGTGGCAGGTGAATTCCGCGTTGCCGGCACAGACCGCTCGGTGACCCTGTTCGATGTCGCCAAGCACGCCCGCACGTCCACGGAGCTGCCCGAAGAACTGCAAGGCCCGCTGGACGGAACCGATACTCACACAATCGAGAATTGGAGCTACCCCAACGGCTGCCACATCTGCGAACTGGAGATCGACGAGGACACCGGTGTCATTGACATCCTGCGCTATTGCGCCATCGACGATGTCGGCACGGTGATCAATCCCATGCTCGTCGCCGGGCAGGTACATGGAGGGGTCGCCCAGGGTGTCGGCCAGGCGATCCTCGAGAACACGGTCTACGATCCGCTCAACGGACAAATGATCACCAGCTCGTTCATGGATTACTCCATGCCGCGCGCCGACGATCTGCCGATGATCGAACTCGACACCAACGAGGTGCCCTGCAAGACCAATATTCTGGGGGTCAAGGGCGCCGGCGAAGCCGGTGCGCTGGTCGCACCGCCGGTTCTCATCGCCGCGGTCGCCAACGCGTTACGCGACTACGACGTGTCGCATATCGACATGCCGGCCACGCCCGAGCGGATATGGGAGCTGATGCACTCACCCAAGGCGGCGTAGAGGGTATTCTCGCCATCGATATTGTCGCGCAAACTTCATCGGGCCGGGAAACATACAGGCATGAGCTTCGACTATTCTTCGATGTACCGACCTGGCCTGCCGGAACCGAAGCCGCGCTGGACGGGGTTCCCCGAGTTCAATTTCATCGGGGGACACAATGATTCGGATGCGATCCCCGTGGACGACTTCATCGAGGCGGCAACCCGTGTACTGAAACGCGAGGGACACGCCCTATCCACCTATGGTCTGTCCAGCGGCCCGCTGGGTTATCTGCCGTTGCGAGAGTTTCTTGCCACCTGTTTGCACGAACGCACCGGGATGCAGCAATCAGCCGATGATCTTCTCATCGTCTCGGGCTCACTCCAGGCCCTCGACCTCGTGAACGCAGTTTTCCTTTCACCCGGCGATGTCGTGATCGTCGAGGAAGCGACCTATGGGGGAGCCCTGCAGCGCCTGACCCGCCTCGGGGTCGAGTATATTGGTGCCCCGCTCGACGAAAACGGCATCCGGATGGACGCGCTGGCAAACATCCTGGATGAGTTGGCTGACGCAAACCGGAAACCCAAATTTATCTACACCATCCCGACCGTCCAGAATCCCTCCGGTTCCGTGGTGCCCGAGGAAAATCGTCTGGCCTTGCTGAAGCTGGCCCACGCCCATGGCGTGCCGATATTCGAAGACGATTGCTACGCCGACCTGACATTCGACGGCACACGCCCACGCGCGATCCGGACTCTCGATACGAATGGCCAGGTGATCTATTGCGGCTCATTCTCCAAGACCATTGCCCCGGCCTTGCGGGTCGGATTTCTCGCGGCGGAACCGGACGTGATCTCCAGGGCCCTGTCGGTCAAATATGACGCCGGATCCGGCGCGCTGGAGCAAATGCTTCTGGCCGAGTATTGCGCCGAACATTTCGACCGGCATGTCGAAACCCTTCAAGGTGTCCTGCACGAGAAATGCGAGACCATGATGGACGCGCTGGCCGCTGAATTCGGCACGACGGCGGAATACAGGACACCCAAGGGCGGCATCTTCATCTGGGTCACCCTGCCCGACACGATCGATACCAGCGAACTCGCGCAAGCGGCGATCAAACAGGGTGTCGCGCTCAACCCCGGCGCCGACTGGTCAGCGGACCCCAATACCGGACGGCACAGCATGCGCCTGTGTTTCGGGCATCCCACGTTGCAGGAAATTCGCGAGGGTGTGGCGAAACTGGCCGACATCTGTCATGCAATGAGCGGGTTGCCAGCGCGCAGCGGCAACGTACAGAGACCCGGAAACTAAGCTGGCCGGCTTTCGCGGCAGCTACGCGCCGAGATAGTAGCTCTTCACCATGTCGTTCTCGCGTAGATCGGTAGCATCCTTGCTGGCGAACGCAATTTCACCGTGGACGATGATGTAGCCCTTGTCCGCGATCCGAATGGCTTGATTGAAGTTCTGCTCAGCCATGAGAATAGTGAGGCCACGGCTCTTGTTGAGTTCACCGATCTTCTCGATCATCTGACTTACGAGGATCGGCGCCAGCCCCACGGAGGGTTCGTCGACCAACAGCAAACGCGGTCCGCTCATCAAGGCACGTGCGACCGCAAGCATCTGTTGCTCACCGCCGCTCATACTGCCGGCCAGCTGGGTCTTGCGCTCGGCAAGCCGCGGAAACAGGGTGAACGCATAGTCGAGATTGGTCGCCAACGCGGCGCGGGCAGCTTGTCGGTAAGCCCCCAGGGTAAGGTTCTCCTCGACCGTCAAGTCCGGGAACAACCGGCGCCCTTCCGGGACCTGCGCGACACCCGCCTCGACAATCTCCTGCGGACTCGCTGCCGTCAGATCGATAACGGAGCCGTCATCCTCGCGCAGTTCGATCGAACCGGAGCTCGGCTTGATCAGACCCGACACGCAACGCATGAGCGTCGACTTGCCGTTGCCATTAGTGCCCAGCAGGGCAACGGTTTGCCCGTTTGGAACATCGATCGAGACCTTGTTCAGAACGGTAACCGCGCCGTAGCCGGCATCGAGATCCTTGATTACGAGTTCAACCATCGTCGCTACCCAGATACGCCCGTTCGACGTCCTTGTTTTTTACGATTTCCTCAGGAGTTCCCTCGGCGATCAGTTGCCCCGCATCGAGACAGATGATCCGTTGAGAGAACCGCATGACCGCGCGCATGATGTGTTCGATCATGATGATCGTGATTCCGCGCTCATTCATCTTGAACAGGATGTCGATCACCTCATCGACCTCCTGCCCCGTCAGTCCGGCCATCGCCTCGTCCGAAATCAACAGCTTCGGCTTCGCCGCCATGGCGCGCGCGAGTTCGAGCTTGCGTAACTCGATCTGCGTCAGATCGGTGGTCGGGTCGTCGGCCTTGTCACTCATCCCCATTGTTTCGAGGATTTCCATGGCCTCGGCCCGGTCATCGACCTTCTCGCCGCGATGATGACCGACAAACTCGGCCGGGATCATCAGGTTCTCGATCACCGACATGGTGTGGAACGGCCGCGGGATCTGGAAACTGCGGGCGATCCCGGCACCGGTCCGCTTGTGCGGCTTCAGGTCGGTGATGTCGTTGCCGTCGAAGATGATCTTGCCCTCTTCGTTGCGCAGCAACCCGGACACGCAGTTGATCATCGTCGTTTTGCCCGAACCGTTCGGGCCAATCAGGCCAAAACGCTCACCCTGTTCGACATGGGTGTTGACGTTCGACAATGCGGTAAACCCGCCGAAGTGCTTCGACACGCCTTCGACTTTGAGAAGCGGTTCGCTCATCGGCCCGATCCTTTCCGTGCTTTCCGAAACCAGCCGATTATCCCCTCCGGGGCGATAATCACGAACACCAGCAGCAATACGCCGACGATCAAAAGGTTGAGTTCCGATGAGATCGTCAGAGATGCAACCTGTTGCGCGGTCCCGAGCAACAACGCACCTATGACGGGACCTGCCCAACTGACCGTACCGCCGATCATCGGCATCGCGATCGCGTTGATCGCGTATTCGAGATTGAACGCCGACAAGGGATCAATGAACGTCAGGTAACTGGCCAATGGCGCACCGGCCACCCCCATCATCGCACCGCTGATCGTGGTTGCGGTCAGCTTGAGGCGGAGCGTGGGAACACCCATGCATTCCGCTGCCTCCTCGCTATCCTTGATGGCATTGAGCCCACGCCCGAGCTTGCTGTTCTCGATGTAGCGCGCGATCCAGACACTCAGAATTGCGACCGTTCCCATCAGGAAAAACAGGAACTCCTTGTAGTTGCCGAATATGCCAGCCTTGCGATCGACGATCAGGACGTCGAACAGCTCCGGCTTGCGCTTGGGCAGGATCGAGGTTCCCGCCGCACCGCCGACATAGCTCCAGTGGGCCACGATCGTCTCGAGGATGATGGCCAGGGCCAGGGTCGCGATCGCGAAATACACACCGCGCAGGCGCAGGGTCAGATACCCGGTGGCGAGGCCCAGCAGACCAGCGACGGCGCCGCCGGCGATCATCTGTTCAACCAGTCCCAAATCGAGGAAATTGATCAACGCGACGGCCGTGTAGGCCCCGGTTGCGAGAAAACCTGCACTGCCGAAATTCACATATCCGCCGTAACCGCCCAGGATGTTCCAGGCGGTTGCGAGGACCATGTATTGCAGGATCACGAAGCCGATGAAGAAGTAGAACTGGTTGCCGATCACCTGTGTCAGCACAAACAGGGCGACAACCAGCAGGAGACAGATGATTTCAAAACGATACTTCATCAGTGCGCTCCCGCCGTCTTGCCGAATAGCCCTTCAGGCCTGATCGCCAGCACCGCCAGCAGAATGCCGAACGACACCGCCGGTCCCCATGACGGGCCGAAGAAGGTGGCAACAATGCTTTCCGCGATCCCGATGATCACGGCCGCGAGCAGCGTCCCGCTGATCGAGCCCAGCCCGCCCAACACGACGATGGCAAACACATTGCCCAGGTAAAGCCGACCGACCGAAGGCTCGATCGGCAACACGATGATCATCAAGGCACCGCCGATGCCGGCCGTCGCCACGCCGAGCGCGAAAGCGATACGCTTCACCTTGATCGGGTCGACGCCCATCAGGCGCAGGGCCATCATGTCCTGGGACACGGCACGCACGGCGCGACCGAAGAAGGTCCGTGTGAGATACATCTGAATGGCGAGCGTGGCGATACCGGCGACGACAAAGGCCACCAGCAGTCGGAACGGGATCGCGACATCGATCTCCTCGCCCAGCACGATGTTCAGGGATTCGCCGATATACGCCGCCTCGACAAGGCGATGGTCGACGCCGAACTGGATGATCAACCCGACTTCGATGATGAACAGCAGGCCGAAAAAGAAGGCCAGTCCGCGGAGCGATTCTGCGCCGGATTTCTCGAACGCGTTGTAATAGACCTGATAGATCAGCCAACCGAGGATGAAGAAGAACGGGGTCGAGATGACACCGGCCAGGATTGGGTCTATCCCCAGGGTCGAATTCAACAGGAAGGCAACAAACGCCCCGAGGATCAGGATCGTCGGATGGGCGATATTGACCACATCGAGTAGTCCGAAGGTGATCGAAAGCCCGATCGAAAGAGCAGCGTAAAAACCGCCGAGCAGGATGCCGATCACCAGCGCATTCAGCAGGAGATCAATAAACACGGCCATGGCAGGACTCCGCGCCCGGATCGGGCGTTAGGCATGAATTGAGGAAACGGCGGCACCCCGAAAGGTGCCGCCGTCTTACTTGGTCTTACTAACGCAGCGAGTTGAAGGGCTGAATTTCGCCCGTCGCAATGTCTTCCGGCAACGTGATCTTGCGCGTTCCCGGCGTCGCGAACTGCTGCAGGTCATTATTCTTAATGCCCTGATACTGCACGACGATGGTGCGCGAACGATCCCATTCGCCGTTCTTGCCGAACTTCACGTCGCCCACAACCGTGGTGAACTTGTTGTCACGGATGTAGTCGGCGATCTTGTCCTGATCGAGTGAACCAACAGCGTTCACCGCCTGGCCGAGAATATCGACATAGGCATAGGACCAGGGCACCAGATAGTAGCCCAGGGCATCAACCTTGAGGTTGTCCGCCTTGACCTTCGCCTGGTAGCGCTTGATCAGATCGCTTGCGCCCGGATAGAGATCCATCGTGGGCTCCGGCACGAAGAAGTCGTAGTTCGAGATGCCGTTCAGCATCGGGCCGAGGCCCGCCATCAGGCCCGAGAACTGCAGACCGACCATGCCGCCACCGACGGCCTGGGCATCCGTGCCGACTTCAGCCAGCGCGCGAACCATACCCGCCGATCCGTTCGGATAGGAGGCGATGTAGATCACGTCCGGCTTCTTGGCGTTCGCCGCACGAATAATGGGCGTGAAGTCAGCCGTCTTCGGGTTGTAGTTCTCCTCGTAGACGATATCGAGGCCCATGTTTTCGGCGTTCCGGACAGCACCCTTCTTCAGGTTCTGCGCGAATTCCGCATCCGCCGCGATGACCGCGATGGTCTTGGGCTTGAACTTCTCAACGGACTCGAACCAGTACTGGGAGAAGCCCAGGGCCGGATCGGGGCCGGCCGGCAGGATCTGGAAATACTTTTCGTATTTCCACTTCGAGTTGTTGTCCATGCCGAACAGACCCATGAACACCATCTCGCGCTCAATGGCGATCGGCATTGCCGGGGCGATGAGGTTGGTGCCGTAGCCGCTGACGATCAGGTCGACCTTGTCGATATCGATCAGCTTCGAGTAGATGCCAGGTACATTCTTCGGGTTGGTCTGATCGTCATAGAAGACGAGCTCGACCTGACGGCCCAGAAGACCACCCTTCTTGTTGATGTCGTCGGCCCATATCTGCATTGCGAGCAGCGACTGCTGTCCACCACCGGCCAAAGCACCTGTCAGCGCCATGCTGAAGCCGATCTTGATCGGATCCTTGTCTTGCGCGTGAGCGGTGGTCGCGAACGACCCCGACAGAACAACGGACGCCGCGAACAGGCCGGCAAGCAGCCATACGCGCACTCGATTTGATAAAATTCGGGTCATGTGCACCCTCCCTAGGTGTTCACGTTTCACGCGGATTCACGAAGCCGTGAATCCTGGTAAGAACACATCGAGGTCGGAACCCATGTAATTCAGACTCTTTTTGGCCCGATTCAATTTTCAAAAAGATTACGTACTCTTCTGTGGTCCGCTTCCTCTCGATGACTCACTTTTTTGTGAGCTCCTCTGAGTCATAACAGCACGATCAACATAGATACAAGTGTGTTTTGAATCTGAATCACTAAAGAAGTGCCCTTCTGGCACAAAACAACTTCACGTTCGAATATCTTGCCTGCGGTGCTTGTCCCGCATAGCTTGACCGCCGACTAAATCAACGACAGGAAAAATCGGGGGAAAGCATGGCCGAGTATGATCTGAATGGCCGGAACGTGATCATGACCGGTGCCGGGCGCGGTCTGGGTCGGGCCATGACAGAGGCGCTCACCGAGGCCGGCGCCAACGTCGTCGCAGCCGCCCATATCGATGACGACTTCCCTGACCTAGAAGCCGCCTGCGCCAGCCACCCTGGTAAAGTTCATTGTGTTACGGTCGACATCCGCAAGTCAGAAGACTGCGACCGGATCGTTGCCGAAGCGCTCGATGCCTTCGGCTCTATTCACGGCCTCGTCAACAACGCCGGACTGACGTTCACCTATATCTGGCCCGACGGTCACAAGCGGCCGGAATGGCGTGCCACCGGCGAGATGCCAAAATTTTGGGAGGCCAGCGACGAGGTCATCCAGAACGTCATGGATACAAACTTCGTGGGCGGCGACAAGCTTGCCCGGCGGGTTGCCCCGCTGATGATCGAGCAGGGCTGGGGCCGAATTATTAACGTGACGACCATGTATCGGACCATGACCAAGCAGGGCTCCTCGCCCTATGGGCCGTCCAAGGCCGCGCTCGAAGTCGCCACCGAAATCTGGAACAAGGATCTCGGCGGTACCGGGGTCACGGTCAATATCCTGAACCCGGGCGCCGGCGCGGCAACACCCGGCATGTCCGACGAGATGAAGAAGCGCGACGAGACGCTTGAGAATCCGGTGCTGATCGAAGCGGACCTGATGAAGGCGCCCATCGTCTGGCTGATGTCTGAAGTGACAAACGAGATCAGTGGCATGCGCTACGACGCCAAACCTTGGGTTCCATCGAAGCCCGCTGCGGATGAGGCCGAGCGGATCGGCGAGAAGGCCGGTGTCCTGCTCTACTCCATGCCTGATTACTAGGCGGCCCGGACATTCTGCACATGCATGAACGCGCCGCCTTTGTCGGCCCGACGATCCTGCTCACCCTGATTCAGGCGATGATCTCTTGGGCGGTGTTCGCGCCTCCCGTTCTCGCCAAGCAGGCGTTACCGGAGATGGGGGCTCGACCCGGCATGGATCGGCCTGCAGCCGACGATCCTGTTCACGGCTGCGATGTTCAGTTCGATGATGTCCGCCCGGGATCTCGACACGGTTCAATCCGATGCGCGCATCGCAGGCCATGGTTTTGCTCTGCGCGCTCGGCAGCGCGTGCATCGCCACGGGAAACCTCGCACTGGTCGCCCTCGGCAGCGCATTGATCGGGGCCGGGCTTGGTCCCGCAACGCCAGCGAGCTCCCATATCCTGGCGCGCACCACACCACGCCATCTCCAGCCGCTCGTGTTCTCGATCAAGCAGACCGGCGTCCCCATCGGCGGCGCGATGGCCGGGCTCCTCGCCCCACCCCTCATGCTGTTATGGGACTGGCAGACCGCAATGCTCGTGGTCGCGGCAGCCTGCCTCGCCACCGCGTTGCTCACGGAAATCTGGTCACGCGGGTATGCGCAACATGCAGATCCATCGATCCGCGTGAAGCTGGAACTGATCGGTCCCGTACGCCTTGTTCTCAAGAGCCCGATTCTGCGCGGGATGCTGGCGGGCTGCATTCCGTTGGTGATTGCGCAATACGCGCTCACCACCTTCATCGTGCTGTACCTGCAGGAGGACATCGGCCTGTCGGTGGTGACAGCGGGCGCAAGTCTCGCACTGGCGCAGGCCAGCGGCGGCATCGGGCGCATCGTCTTCGGGGCCATCGCATCACGCTGGCTGTCGCCCATCGTGATGCTTCTGCTGCTCGCGCTGCTGGCCTCCACCGCATCCTTCCTGACCGCGTCCCTCACCGCATCATGGCCTCTCGCTTTGATCTATGGTGTCGGTGTGATTTTCGGCGCCGGTGCCGCAGGCTGGAACGGTGTCTATCTGGCAGAGGCGGCGCGGCGCGCGCCGGGCGGCGAAGTCAGCCGCACGACCGGCGCGATCGGCTTTATCATCTTCGGCGCTGTGGTGCTCGGGCCGGCCGTCTTCGGGGCCATTGTCGCCACCGTTTCGTTTGCGATCGCCTATACCGGGATCGGCCTCCTGGTGCTCACGAGCGTGTTTTCGTTCCTGCGAACCATGCGCCATATTCGCGCGGACAGGCGGGTCTAGCCGGTCAGTCCGACCTATCGTTCTCCGCTTCGAGCGCCTCGAAGATGATCGCCAGTTCCTTTTCCAAAAGCCCCATCTCCGCGACCCTTTCATAGAGATCTCGGGTAATGGTCGAGACCGGCGCCGACACGCCGAGCGCCTTTGCATGTTCGACGATGTAGCGCGTGTCCTTGTGCACGAGCCGTGCCGGCGCGGTCGGCTCGTCCCAGTTGCGCTCTGCCATCAAGGGACCGCGCAGCTCGAACTGCGTCGACGTGGCCACGCTGGGCTTCACAACATCGATGATCTGTTGCGGATCGAGGCCCGAAGCGATCCCCATATTCAAGGCCTCGGCCGCGACGAGCACGTGATTTATGACCAGGGAATTCAATACGAACTTCAGTTTCATCCCGTGGGCAAACGGGCCGACATGGGGACATTTGGGCGCCAGATACTCCAGGATCGGCCGGACCCTTTCGCACGCCGCCTCTTCGCCGCTCAGCATGATAACGGCCTTGCCGGTCTCCATGGCCTGGGGGGTGCCGCTGATCGGGGTGTCCAATGCGACCGCGCCGTTCGCCTCGATCGCATCCCGGATGCGCTCTTTCAGTGCCACGGCGAATGTTCCCATATCGGCGACGATCATCCCGTCATGGGCGCCGGCAGCCAGTCCCCGGTCGCCGAAAACCGCCGCCTCGACGGCGTCCTCGCTGGCCAGCAGCATGATGACGATATCCGACTGTTGCGCGAGGGCGGCGGCATCTCCAACCAGCGTGCCGCCTTCGCGCGGCAACCAGGCGGCGCTGGGCCGGTCCACCGCCGACACCGAGAAACCCTGCGCCAGCAAAAGACGGGCTGCCATGCCCCCCATCTCGCCAAGGCCCAGGATGCCGATGCGGTGCGCCATGCTGTTCCGCGGGGCGCGCTAGACGGCGCGGTCCCTGCCCTCCCAGAATTTCTCGCGCATGTCCTTCTTACGGACCTTGCCGACGGGCGAACGGGGCAACTCATCCCAGAACTCGACCGTCTTGGGGGCCTTCACGCTGCCCAGCTCGTCCTTGCAGAGCGCGATGATCTCGGCCTCGTCGGCGGTCCGTCCCGGTTTGAGCTCAACGATGGCTTTCACCGCCTCGCCCCATTTATCGTCGGGCACGCCAATCACCGCGCAATCCTGCACCGCCTCATGGCCCCAGACGACCTGCTCGATCTCGGACGGATAGATATTGAACCCGCCGGAGATGATCATGTCCTTCTTCCGGTCGACGATATAGATGTAGCCATCCTCGTCCTTCAGGCCGATATCGCCGGTGCGATGCCAGCCGTTGGACGTCGAGACCTCGTCCGTCGCATCCTTGTTCTTGTAGTAACCCGCCATGACCAGCGATCCGCGAACGACGATCTCGCCGCGCTCGTCCGGCGGCAGGATATTTTCATCATCATCCATGATCTCGACCGGCGTCAGCAGGCAGGGTTGGCCGCAGCTCGCAAGACGGTGGGCCTTGTTGGTCGCGAGCGCCTCGGTGTGGGCCTCTGGCGGCAGATAGGTGCAGATCATCGGCGCTTCGGCCTGGCCATAGCATTGCGCCATGACCGGCCCGAACACATCGATCGCCTCTTTAAGCTTGTCGACCGACATGGGAGCTGCGGCATAGACGAAATATTCCAGCGAGGAATAGTCGTATTTGCGCACATCCGGGTGGGCGAGCATGACGTAGATCGCGGTCGGCGGCAGGAACAGGTTTGTCACGCCGTACTTCTCGATATTCTCCATCAGCTGGGGCAACTGCACACCGTTCATGATGATGTTCGTGGCCCCATAGGCCATGAGGGACAAGGCGACCACGCCGGCCGCATGGGTCATCGGGGCGGCGCATAGATGCACCGGCAGTTTCTTCGGCGGCATATGGGCGACCATCGCCGCGACCATCGTCTCGAAAAGCTGGTTGGTCCACACGATGCCCTTCGGCCGTCCGGTCGTGCCACCAGAGGGGAAGATGCCGCAGATGTCATCCGCCGCATCCGGGAAGTCCGGCGCAGCCCCGTCATGCCCCGCGACGAATGCCTCGAAGGACGGTGCGGCGGCGCCGTCACAGTCCAGGCAAACGTAATTCTTGATCCCCGGACACTCTTCCCGGATGGTCTTAATATTTTCCTCGAAGTCCCTGTGATAAAACAGAAACTCGGTTTCGTTGTTGTTCAGAATATAGGCGTTCTCGGCGACGGCATTGCGTGCGTTGATCGGCACCCAGGCGCCGCCGGCGCGGTAGATTCCGATCAGTGCATCGAACGCGCCGGGCGCGTTGGGGCTGTAGATCGCCGCGTGCTTCCGATAGCCGAATCCGGCGGCGATCATCGCCAGTGCCGTCTTGTGGGACAGGGCCTGCGCGTCGCGATACGTCGTGATCGCGCCGTCCTCGGCAATCATGAAGGCTCGGTCCGGGTGGAGCAGCGCTCCACGGTCGAAGAAGTCGATCACGCGCATGGCGTTTCCCCCACCCGGTTTTTCATGGCCCGGTCTAGGGCACCAGCATGCTGATACCGGTCAGCTTGCGGGATTCCACGTCCTTGTGGAGCTTCGCCGCGTCTTTCAGCGGATAGCGCTGCTTGATCTTCACCTTCACCTTGCCCGAACGGATCATCTGGAACACTCGCTTGGAACTATGCAGCAGATCCTCGCGGCCGGCGGTGTAGTTGAACAGCGAGGCCCGGGTCAGCCGCCATGCGCGCGCCATGTAACGGAACTCGTTGAGATTGACGTCCGGAACCGGCCCCGAAGCACCGCCGAAGCTGGCGAGCAGGCCACGATCCTTCAGGCAGGCGAGCGATGTCTCGTAGGTGTCCTTGCCGACGGGATCGAACACAACGTCGACTCCCTGCTTCTTGGTGATTTTGGCGACTTCCCGGGCGACATCCTTTTTCGAGGTATCGATGGTGTGCTTGGCACCGGCGCGAGCCATCTCCTTGCACTTGGCCGCAGACGACGCGGTACCGATGACCGTGGCCCCGCGGGCCTTGGCCCACTGGCAGAGCAGCAAGCCCACACCGCCGGATGCGGAATGCATCAACACGGTATCGCCCTTTTTCACATTACCGACCCGCTCGACGAGCATTTCAGTGGTCATGCCCTTAAGATGGGTCGCGGCGGCAATTTCGTCGCTGATGTCGCGCGGGATCGGCACACAGATCGCAGCCGGGACATTCTGGGCTTCCGAATAAGTGCCGACAGCACCGATATAGACAACGCGCTGGCCGACCTTCAGGTCGCTAACACCTCGGCCGACGGCTTCGATGACGCCCGCGGCTTCGGAGCCGATACCGGTGGGCAATTCCAATGGATAACGACCGGTGCGGTGGTTGATGTCGATGAAGTTGAACCCAATGGCCGTGTGCCGGACGGTGACTTCGCCCTTCTTCGGCTTCGGCAGATCGATCGTCTTCCACTTCATGACCGACGGGCCGCCCGTTTTCGCGATCTGAATTGACTTGATTTCCATTGAAAGTCCCTTGGTTGGATATGAGCTCATGCCGCACGCCATGACACGCCGACACAATGATTTGCCGGAGACTGTATTACATCGTGAGCAAGTGCGCGACAGCTTGACGTGCACCGACAATCAGCCGCTATAAATTGTGTGTGAGGGAGAAACCAAGCATGTCCAACAATAAGAATTTGGAGCTCAACCCCGAGCTACTGGTCTCCACCGCCTGGCTGGAAGCACACCTTGGCGACCCCCACCTACGGGTGTTCGACGCAACGACCGTGCTGGTGCCGGACCCGGAACTCGAATACCGGGTCGAGGGTGACCGGGACGGCTGGGCCGCCGGCCATATCCCGGGCGCAGGCTACATGAACTGCCAGGACGACATGTCCATCACACCTCACGAATTCCGCTTCATGCTCCCCGTCCCGGACGATTTCGCGGCGCGCATGGGTGCACTTGGGATCGGCGACGACACGCGCCTG
This sequence comes from Alphaproteobacteria bacterium, assembly GCA_965261975.1. GTDB lineage: Bacteria > Pseudomonadota > Alphaproteobacteria > UBA6615 > UBA6615 > UBA8079. Next base: position 38,499 of record CBDHEC010000012.1, on the reverse strand, counting down.
GTGCTCTACAGCCGCACCCAGCCATTCTGGGCGACGCGCGCATGGTGGGCGCTCTACGCCATGGGTTTCGATGGCGGCATGGTTCTAAACGGCGGTTTTGCCAAGTGGACGGCCGAAGGCCGCGCGGTTGCCACGGGCGAGGAAAGCCTAGAGCCGGCCACTTTCACCGCCCGGCCACGGCGCGACGTCATCTTCGGCAAGGATGATGTGCGTGCAGTCCTCGACGACCCGGACGTCGCCGTCGTGAATGCCCTGTCGGCAGAACAGTTTCACGGCACCGGCGGGCTGGTATTCGGCCGCCCGGGTCGAATCGCCAACAGCACCAACGCCCCCTATGCCGATGTGTGCGATATGGAATCCAACCTCTTCGCCGACGCGGCAACCCTCAGGCAGATGTTCGACGCGGCGGGCGCGACGCCCGACAAGAAGATCGTCAATTATTGCGGCGGCGGTATCTCCGCGACACTTGCCTTCTTCGCCCAGAAGGCGCTTGGCTATGAGGATGTGGCGCTCTACGACGCGTCGATGCAGGAATGGGGCAAGGACGAGACCCTGCCCATGGAAACCGGATAAGGACGTAACCCGATAATGTTTTTCGATCCCCGCGAATCCGGCATGAAACCGGAACCGTTCAAGCATTCCGTCTACAGCGCCCTCGTCGTCCCTCGCCCGATCGGCTGGATCTCGAGCCTGAACGCCGACGGCGTGGTCAATCTGGCGCCGTTCAGCTTCTTCAACGCCCTCAGCGGGGACCCGCCCTGCGTGATGTACTGCCCCAATGCAGTCAAACCCGGCACGGAAGAGAAGAAGGATTCCTACCAGAACGTGCAGGATACCGGCGAGTTTGTGTTCAACATGTGCACCTGGGATCTGCGCCACGAGATGATCGCGACGGCCGAGCACGCGCCGGCGAGCGTGGACGAAATGGCCAAGGCCGGCCTCGAGGCGGCTCCGTGTCACAATGTCAGCCCGCCGCGGGTCAAGGCGTCCGCGATTGCCCTGGAGTGCAAACACATCCAGACGATCGACCTGCCGCCGGGGCGCAATTCTCAGTCACATGTGGTGATGGGCGAGGTCGTTGGCATCCACATCAAGGACGACGTCATCACCGACGGCATCGTCGATATTCACAAGATGGAGTTGATCGCGCGGCTTAGCTATCTCGACTATGCCAAGATCGAGTCCGAGAACATCATGGCGCTGAAACGCCCCGATAACGTGGTGCATCCAAGCGAAAAATAGACGGCGGCGGCGACGCGCCCCGGGGGAGATAACAACATGATGATCGCAGATTCACAGGTCCATCTCTGGAGTTTCCGGGGCGACGGCAACCCCTGGCACCGCATGGTGCCGCAGTTCACCGCCGACGAACTGATCGCGGAAATGGACGAGGCCGGCGTGGACCGGGCCGTCGTCGTGCCGCCGATGTGGATGGGCAACGACAATTCGCAAGCCTGTGAGGCCGCCGCCAAATACCCGGACCGGCTCGCCATCCTTGGCCGCATGGACCTGTTCGACCCGGCGGGCGCAGACCGGCTGCCGGACTGGACCCGGCAATCCGGCATGCTCGGCCTGCGTTTCACCATGGGCAAGCCCGAGGAACAGGACCTGCTCAAGTCCGGCGGCCTGGAATGGTTGTGGTCGGCGGCAGAAGCCAATGACCTGCCGGTGATGTTCATGCTCGCCGGGAGTGCCGCGGAAACCGCGAAGATTGCCGAGGGGCATCCAAACCTGCGCCTCACGGTGGACCATCTGGATCTGCCGGGACGCAAGGTCGACGACGAGGCCTTCGGTGGCCTGCAGACCCTGCTCGACCTGGCCCAATATGAAAATGTCTCGGTGAAGGCCTGCACGATCGGCGCCTATTCCTCGCAAGACTATCCCTGGCCCAACACCAGCGACCCCCTAAAGCGCGTCGTCGACGCGTTCGGACCCAACCGTGTGTTCTGGGGATCCGACCTGACCCGCCTGCCCTGTACCTATCGCCAGTGTGTTACCCACTTCACCGAAGAGCTCGACTGGTTGTCGGGCGACGACCTGGAACTGGTGATGGGCCGCGCGCTGTGCGACTGGATCGGCTGGGCGTACTAACCCGATGAAGGACATGAACGATGGCCCATGACGAGACCGAACTCAGCCCCGAGGAAATGCAGGCGCGGGTTGCCCGCTTCGCCGACCTCGTGCCCTACAAGGACACGATGAACGACGCCCATGGCATCGCGCCCGAAGCGATGCAGTTGATGTCGTCGGACAAGGTATTCCCCGTCATGAGCCCCGAAGGCTGGGCCGGGCGCAGCAAGATCGCACCGGTCAAGGGGGCGCCGGGCCTGACCGTCACCATCGCCGAATGCCCGCCGGGCGACAGTTCGGGGCTGCACAAACATACCGACACGGTCGAAAACTTCTTCTGCATCGAAGGTGAATTCGAAATCGTCTGGGGCAGCGAGGGCGAAAACTCGATTACCCTCGGTCCGCTGGACTTCGTTTCCGTTCCCGCGGGTGTATATCGGGAGTTCCGGAACAACGGCACCGAGATGGGGCGGCTGTTCGTGGCCATCCAGACCCCGCCGGGAGAGACCAAGGACACGGTCATCCATTCCGCCGCCGCGGGCGAGGAAGTCGAACGCCGGTTCGGTCGCGAGACCCGCGAGGCCATGGCCGGCATCGGCGTCCGGTTCGGGGAATAGCGCATCGCTTCCCCCGATCTGACGGTTTCGAGCTTTTGCGATGCTTGAAGGCTTGATCCCCCCAGACCTGTTCGGGCCCGACCTGCTGATCGCCGCCGCGACCGTGTTCGTCGGCGGCCTGATCCGCGGTTTCTCGGGCTTCGGCTCAGCGCTGATCCATGCGCCCATGCTGAGCTGGATATGGGGGCCGCAGATCGGCGTGCCCGTGACCGCGCTGGTCGAGATCGGCCCGGTCCTGCTGCTCGCACCGACCGCGTTCCGGGAGTCCGAGCGACGCACGGTCTGGGCGCTGGGCGTACCCGCCATGATCCTGATGCCGCTGGGGGCGCTGATCCTCATCTCCGTCCCGCCCGACGACATGCGCCGGGCGATCGCGGTGATCATACTGCTCCTGGTCCTCATCCTCTGGACCGGCTGGCGCTACCGGGGGCCCCGCGGGCTCGGACCCGAGATCGGCGTCGGCATGATCGGCGGGACCCTGGCCGGGGCGGCCGGTGTCGCGGGCCCGCCCGCGATCCTCTACATGATGGCGAGCGGCGACGCGCCGGCGCGGGTTCGCGCCAACCTGATCGGCTACTTCACCCTGGTGCTGATCGGGCTCACCACGACCTTCGTCCTCAACGGCCTGATTGACGCGACCGTTATCTGGAAAACGGCGGCGATCATCCTGCCCTTCCTGCTGGGCACCTGGATTGGTATGCGCCTGTTCCCGCTGGCGAGCGAGCGGGTCTTCCGCAACATCGCGCTGGCGACGCTCGCGGCTTCCTCGACCTGGGTGCTGCTGGCCTAGCTGCGACTGGCTTCCTCGCCGGCGCAATGCCAGTATTCCCGCGGGGAGACAATATGATGAAACGCACATTCTTTGCCGGCCTGCTGCTGGTTACCGCGAGCACCGGCGTACAGGCGGATTCGACGTCGACCGCCATGTACTTCCACAGCCAGGTCCGCGACGCGCCGGAATGCACGGCCACCGTAACCGGCGGCGCCGTCACCTACCCGGCCGAAATCAACAGCCCCGCCGCAACCTGCGCCGACACCTTCGCCTGGGCCTCCTTCCTGGAGACCATCCAGGCGAAGTTCTGGGATCAATGGGCGAATGACGAGACGGTCTGGGTGGCCGACCCGAAACCCCTTTGTTCTACCGATGGCGCGACCGATTGCTGCTTCGTTAATATCGATGCCACACCCCAGGTCGGGTATCGCGACGCATCGGGCAACGTGCACAGGCCCGACGATATCGGCGCGCCGGGGAAACACTGCCCCTACATTCCCGGAGACTGGGGCGGCTCAACCGAGACCACGTTCGCGGGCGGCAAGCCCGGCAACAGCCATAACGCGACCTTCCTGCGCACCCTCGACCCCGCCCGGGTCGCTCGCCAGGGCCAGGTCGAGATCGTGTACCGCAGCGACAACTTTGTCCGCTACACCACCGAACAGGAGCTTTATTCCAAGCCCGGCCTCGCGAAACTGTTCGCCCGGGTCGCCGGCGAGGCGAAACACTCCCGGCCCCATCGCCCGACCGGCCAGGGTGTGACCTATCCGTCCTCGGCCATGATGTTCAAGGTCGCCTGGATCGATGAGGAAACCATGGTCGCGCTGGGCTATGTCACCGACCATGACAAGGACGCGAAAACCCCGCCGCAGAACCCGGACATGCCCTACATCACCCAGAAGATCCGGGCGTCGTCCGACGACGGCAAGACCTATCACGAGCGCATCTGCTATCTCGCGAGCGTCGCCGCCTCTTCCAAGGCCCTGCCCGGCTGGCACTGGTTCGCCTTCGAACATGCAAACAACCTCGGCCGCTGCGACTTCACGGGCTGCAACGACAGCTTCGGCGCCCTGCATGACGTGACGGTGGATGCGCCGCTACAACCCGAAGCGGGCAAGACGCTGACCACCACCTTCGAGAGCAACTTCATCGCGCCCAACATCATGGACGACGAGCTGAACGACAATCAGGACCTGTTCGATCTCGGCAAGCGCTATCCGGCGGGCGAGATGACGAAGGCGCTGACGGACCTGTTCGCCGGCATGGGTATCGGCACGGGAGATGCCGCGGTCAATCCGGAGCGCCCGGACATCAAGGACCCGGCATGGAAGAGCTACCGGCTCAAGGGCACCCAGACCCAGTTCACCAATTTCGACGGCTATCCGACGATACTCGGGTCCTCGATCAACGAGGGCGGCTTCGTGAACTCCGCTTCCTGCATCAGCTGTCATGTGCAGGCGTCGGTGAATGCCGACGGCGGCATCGGTGCGCCCGGGGTCGGCGCTTCGGGCCGCCTCAACAATTTCGGCATCGGCAGCCAGGTCAGCGGCGAGCCGGTCAATGGCGATTTCTACGATCGTGGCACCGCGAACCGGCGCGCCGTCCAGACGGATTTCGTCTGGGGCACCCTGTTCGCCAAGGATCCCGGCGGGAAATAGAAACTGGTGGGCGGGTCTACGACACGTCCGAAACAGCTGACCTAGAGACCGGCGCCGGCCATCATCTGCTGCATGCCCTTGCCTTCGGCCTCGCAGGCCGCCTGATGCGCCTTCGACACCTCGATCATCTCGGGCGGCGGGGCGACCTCGCGGGCGAAATCCTCGCGCGCGAGCAGCTTCTCATACCAGGCGAACAGCTTCGGGAAACGATCCGTCGGGAAACCCAGTTTTGTGATTCGGAATACGGTGATCCACCAGGCGATATCCAGCGCCGAGAACCCGCTGGCCAGTAACCATTCCTGCCCTTCCAGGCGCTCTTCCAGTTCGCCGAACGCCTTGAGGAATTCACCCGTTGCCTCGATGACCTGTTCATCGGTGATGCCGTTATTCGCGTTCATCTTGCGCCAGAAATCAACCTCGATCGCCTTGCGGCCATCGACCTTTCCGCCGACGGTCTCTGCACCTTCGGCCTCATACACATCCACCGCCTCTTCCGGCTTCTTCATCATCTCGACAGGCAACAGATAGCGGAACGTCAGCGCGCGCACGCACAGATGCAGGTCATCCTCGCGCTTCATCGAAGCCTGCATGAAGGCCTGTTCGTCGGGGTCGGTCGGAAACAGCTTCGGGCCGTCGAAAGTGGCGTCGACATATTCGATGATGTCGTTGCTCTCGATGTGCACGTCGCCGTCATGCACCAGGGTCGGCATCAGGCCGCGCGGGTTGATGCCCATGAACCATTCGGTGAAATTCTCGAAATGGGCGATGTCCACATGATGGGACTCCCACTCAACGCCCTTGGCCGCGAACGCGATGCGGGTTTTCTGGGAACAGGATGAACCCATGAAATGGAACAGGTGCAGCCCCTTCCAGTCCAGGACCTCCGTCGTCTTGATATCCGATGTCGCGAGTTTCACCATCTTCGTTCTCCCAAAACCCCTAAGCCGTAATTCGCGCGGTTGGTCCGCGCGGCGATTCAGTGCGATCATAGCGGTCAATAATCCAGAATCACAGGAGTGCCGCCATGTCCGACGAATTGCAAAAAACCCGCCACGCGAGCCTGATCCACAAGCTCGACGATATCCCGGCGCACAAGATGCCCGGCGGCGAGGTGAAGGTCCTGGCGGGCGACCAGGTACAGGGCCTTTGGGCGAAGTTCGAGGCGGGCACCCACATCCCGTCCCACTCCCACCCGAACGAGCAGATCACCTGGCTGCGCAAGGGCAAGTTCGACTACAAGTTCGGCACCGGCGAGACGGCGACCTGTGAGGCGGGATCGCTGGTGCTGATCCCCGGCGGGATCGAGCATGAGGTCTGGTATGTGGAAGACTGCGAGATCGTGGAATTCTTCTCGCCGCCGCGCACCGACATGTGGCCCGCTCTCGCGACCGACCCCTACGGTTTTGAGGAATAGCGCCTAGCGCTGACGCGCCTGGACGATAATCCCCACGATCGTCTCCTCGCCGAGCGATTTACACGCCTCGAGGCGCTGCAGGCCCTCGACCAGGATCTTCCGCTTGCCGTCATCACGCACCATGATCGGGACCTTCTGTCCCTCTTCGAGGATGCTTTCGGCCAATTCCTCGACCCGTTCCGGGTCGACCTCGTTCCGGCGCTTGGTGGGGATGTAGATCTCGTCGATTTTGAAGACCAGGTCTTTCATCGGCAAAGCCCTCTCGATCGCGGGTGACGCAGGCACACATGGCTGACGCCGTGCAAATGAAAACCTAACATCGAATATCGCCCACACACGCGGCGAATGATCCACAGCCATCAACGAAGGACAGTGCGATGCAAATTCCCGGGAAGATCGTCGATATTTCCATGGCCCTCGATGACGAGATCATCGTCGATCCGCCGGCCATGCGCCCGAAGATCTCCATGATGGAACATGGCGACAATCTGGACCGGCTGCAGAAGAACTATCCGGGCCTCGACCCCGCCGACCTGCCCGGCGGCGTCTACTCCGCCTACGAGACGATCACCTTGGCCACCCACAACGGCACCCATGTGGACGCGCCCAAGCATTATCACCCGGTCGACAAGAACGGCGACCCGATGCCCGGGATCGACGAGATGCCGCTCGACTGGTTCATGCGGCCCGGGGTGAAGTTTGACTTCCGGCATTTCGACGACGGCTATCTGGTGACCGCCGCCGACATCGAGGCGGAGCTGGCGCGCATCGGCCACGACCTGCAGCCGCTGGATATCGTGCTTGTGAACACGAGTGCGGCCGCCGCATACGGGCGCAACGACTATATCGACCATGGTTGCGGCATGGGCCGCGAGGCGACCCTCTATCTCACCTCGCGAGGCGTGCGGGTGTGCGGCACCGACGCCTGGACATGGGACGCGCCCTTCAAGCACACGGCCGAACGCTGGAAGGAGACGAAGGACGCCTCGGTCATCTGGGAAGGCCACTATGCCGGGATCGAGGAGCCGTATTGTCAGATCGAGAAGCTGCAGAACCTTGAACAGCTACCCGACAACGGCTTCATCGTGGCGTGCTTCCCGACGAAGATCAGGGGTGGTACCGCCGGATGGACGCGGGCGGTGGCGTTGTTTGGGTAGATCGGAAGTTAGTTCCGCTTCCACCCACGCATCTTGACCAGGGTCGTCTCGCCCTTCGCCAAGATTTCCATCGTCTCGGCCTCGTTCGCCTCGCGCTGGATGCCCGCCTCGATCGCGGCGGCCGCCTGGGCCTGGGGGATCACAACCACCCCATCAGTGTCACCCACAACAAGATCGCCCGGCTCGATGATCGCCTCGCCGATGGCGATGCGTTCGTTGATCTTCAGATCGCCGTTCAGGTCCTTCAGCGTACCCCGCATCGCCAGTCCGCGGGAAAACACCGGCCAGCCCATCTGGGCCAGCTCGTTGCCGTCGCGTACGCAGCCGTCGATGACCAGCCCGCCGAGCTTGCGCGCCTTGGCCGAGGTGCACATCACTTCGCCGAAATAGCCGCCCTCGTAATGGCCGCCGACGTCGGCGACGATCACGTCACCGGGCTGGGCCTCGTCGATGCCGAAATGCAGCGCCAGATTGTCGAGCGGCGGGCCCTTCACCGGAAAGGCCGGCCCGCAGATCGTCATGCCGGGTGCGACGGCCTTGATCGCCGAGGGCAGCGCGCCGATCCGGCCGGCGGCCTCGTGCAACGTCGAGGATGCGATTTTCGCCGCCTGGGCGAGCAATTCCGGTGTGAGTTTCCCTGCCTGGGCCATGCGTGAAATTCCTTAAAAATGATATGGTGGGCGCGTGAACGAGAGTCGTGTTTCACCAATACTAACACCCGGCATGCGGAGTGACGATGAGCGGCGTACTGGATGGTTTGCGCGTGATCGAGGGATCGGCCTTCGTCGCCGCGCCCACTTGCGGCATGACCCTCGCCCAGATGGGCGCCGACGTCATTCGCTTCGACATGATCGGCGGCGGCATCGACTACCGCCGCTGGCCGGTCACGGCCGACGGCAACTCGATCTACTGGGCCGGGATGAACAAGGGCAAGCGTTCGCTGGCGGTGGATTTCCGCAAGCCCGAGGGGCAGGAACTTCTGTCGGCGCTGATCACCCAGCCGGGCGAGGACCGGGGTATTTTGCTGACGAATTTCCCCATGCGCGGCTGGCTGGCATACGACACGTTGAAAGCGAAGCGTGACGACCTGATTGCGCTGAACATCATCGGTAACCCGGACGGCTCGGTCGCGGTGGACTATACGGTCAACGCGGCCGTGGGATTTCCGTTCGTCACCGGCCCGGATGCCGAGACCAACCCGGTGAACCATGTCTTCCCCGGCTGGGACGTCTCGACGGGCTATGCGGCCGCGACGGGCCTTTTGGGAGCAGAACGCCACCGGCGGCGTACCGGCGAGGGCCAGTATGTCTCGCTGTCCCTGGCCGACATGGCCTTCGCGACCGTGGGCAATCTCGGCTACATCGGCGAGGTGCAGGTCAACGGCGAATCCCGGCCCAATATCGGCAATGACGTCTACGGCAGCTATGGCCGGGATTTCGCGACGGCCGACGGGCGCCGGGTGATGATCATCGCCGTGTCGGTACCCCAGTGGAAGAAGCTGGTCGAGGCGACGGAGACCGGAGAGGCTATGGAAGCGCTGGAGGCGGAGCTGGAGATGAACTTCACCCGCGAGGAACACCGCTTCGCCGCCCGCGACGCAATTAACGAGAAAATCGGCGCCTGGTGTGCGGCCCACAGCCTGGACGAGATTCGCGCCGTGTTCGACGCCCATAATGTCTGCTGGGGGCCGTACCAGACCTTCGAGCAGATGGTCGGGGAAGATGCGCGTGTATCGACGGCCAACCCCCTGTTCAAGGAAATAGACCAGCCGGGGATCGGTCGCTACCTGGCGCCGGGCACGCCTAACAATTTTACCGCCCTGCCCCGCGACGTACCCCGCGCGCCGTTGCTGGGCGAACATACCGACGAGATTCTGGCCGGCGAGCTGGGTTTGTCGGACGGCGAGATCGGGAAACTGCATGACGCCGGCGTTGTCGCCGGACCGGAGGAAAAATGAGCGCGTTGACCGAAACGAGCGGAGAGCTGCTCGGCCTGTGCCGGGATGCCCTCGACGATGTGCGCGCCTTCCGCGACGCCGCGCAGCGGGCCGTCGCCGAGATGGCCGCGCCCGGCGGCCCCGTCGAGCCGGCGTTACTTGAGAAACATCAATACGCCGCCCACGGATTTGCCTGGATGGCGACCTACGCGGCGGCGCTCGAGCGTCTTCTGGAATGGGCCGAGCGGCTCGACGGGAACGGCCGGCTCGGGGATATCGAGCGGCTGATGCTGTCGGCCGGTTTCGGGGGGTATCTCAACCAGCTCAAATACGGCATCGCCATGAGCCAGGACGAAATTGCGCGCCCCGGAGACCTCGGCCTCGACGAGCGCGAATATTTCAACGGTGCGGCGGCCCGAGAGCTGCTCTCGAAAGGCAACACCATCGCCGTGCGCCAGGCCATCGCGGAATGCCTGCGCGACCGTGGCGGCGATTTCGGGATCGCGATCTCGACGAGACCAACGCCATGATCGCCGACCAGTTCCATCGCTTCGCCGACGAGCGCGTGGCGCCCCATGCCCATGGCTGGCATGTGCGCGACGAGCTGATCCCGCTGGACGTCATCCAGGATATGGCCGAACTGGGGGTGTTCGGCCTGACCATCCCGGAGGCCGATGGCGGACTGGGCCTCGGCAAGGTCTCGATGTGCGTGGTGACCGAGGAACTGTCGCGCGGCTATATCGGCGTCGGCTCCCTCGGCACCCGTTCGGAGATCGCCGCCGAGCTCATCCGGCTCAACGGCACGCCGGAACAGAAGGAAAAATACCTGGCACCGATCGCCGCGGGCGCGCTTTGCCCACGGCGGTGTTCACGGAGCCGAACCACGGGTCCGACCTGGCCCGAATCCGCACCCGCGCGACGCGGGACGGCGGTGTCTACCGGTCAAGGGTAACAAGATCTGGATCACCCACGCCGCGCGCACGGACATGATGACCCTGATGGCACGGACCGACCCCGACGAGGACGGGTATCGCGGGCTCAGCATGTTCCTGGCCGACAAGCCCCGGGGCACGGAAGACGACCCCTTCCCCGCCGACGGCATGACCGGGTCGGAGATCCGCGTCCTCGGTTATCGCGGCATGAAGGAATACGAGCTCGGCTTCGACGGGTTCGAGGTATCGGCTGACGGCCTGCTCGGCGGGCGCGAGGGCGATGGCTTCAAGCAGCTCATGACATCCTTCGAGACCGCGCGCATCCAGACCGCCGCGCGGGCCGTCGGGGTGGCGCAAAATGCTCTCGAGCTTGGCTTCGGTTACGCCCAGGACCGCGAGCAGTTCCGCCGTCCCATCGTCGAGTTCGCCCGGGTCGGCGGCAAGCTCGGCTGGATGGCGACCGAGACGATGATGGCGCGCCAGCTCACCTATTTTGCCGCCCGGCAGAAGGATTCAGACCAACGCTGCGACATCGAGGCCGGCATGGCGAAGTTGCTGGGCGCACGCGTTGCCTGGTCGAATGCCGACAACAGCCTGCAGGTCCATGGCGGCAACGGCTATGCCGAGGAATACGATATCAGCCGGGTTTTGTGTGATGCCCGAATTTTGAACATCTTCGAGGGCGCGGCCGAAATCCAGGCCGGTATTATTGCGCGCGGTCTGCTCGGTCGACCGAACCGCCCCGCTTAACTCCCGAGATTCCCGAAGAATTATCGCGTTTTCGACGCGAATTTTAAATCAATACTCTACTTATACATTTCTTTTTAACTTCTATTACATGCAATGGTATGCCTTTTATTGCCTCCTTACCGCAGACTAAGTAACGGAGACCAAACGGCTTCTGTCTTGTCAGTGAAACACTAAATGGTCAGTGTTGTTTCATTAACCATTTTTTAAGCACCTGGGGGTGCTCCATCCGAGGAGGCAATTATGAACACACTCACCAATGTATCGAATTTTCGTTTCCGACCAGACGACGCACCGGTCTCGCGCAGTGACGCGCCGACCGGTCCGGCACTGCCCGTGGGCCCACTCGCCCCGGAGAAAATCAAGGAAATCCTTGAAGCCCAGACTTACGAAGAACTGACGATCGAGTTCGACATCCACGAGCGCATTCTCTGGTACTTCATGTCGCCCGTCTCACGCCCCAGCGCCACCGTCGGCCTGATGCACGACATCAAGCGCCTGCAGGCATTGGTCCGGACAATTTTCGATGCTCATAACGACCCGACCGATCCGCCCATCCGTTACATGGCGCTCAGGTCACGGATGCCCGGCATCTTCAATCTGGGCGGCGACCTGGCGCTGTTCGCACAGCTGATCCGCGAGCGTAACCGCGAAGCTCTCGAGCGTTATTCGCGCCTGTCGATCGACGTGATCCATGCCAATTCGGACGGCCTCGATCTGCCGCTCGTCACGGCCTCTGTCGTACAGGGAGATGCACTGGGCGGCGGGTTCGAAGCCGCGCTGTCGTCGAACCTGATCATCGCCGAGAAGAGCGCCAAGTTCGGCTTGCCCGAGGTGCTGTTCAATCTGTTCCCGGGCATGGGTGCCTACACGTTCCTCGCCCGGCGGATCGACCCGGCCAAGGCCGAACGCATGCTTCTGAGCGGCCAGATTTTCAGCGCCGAGGAACTGCTCGAAACCGGCGTGATCGACGCCGTTGTCGAAGACGGCACCGGCGAACAGGCACTGTATGACCACATCATCAAGCATGGTCGTCAGTTTGTGTCCCACCGTTCCATCTACAAGGTGCGCGGCATCGTGAACCCGATCACCTATGACGAGATGGCGCAGATCACCGACATCTGGGTGGATGCCGCCATGTCGATCGGCGAAGACGATCTGAGCCGAATGGAGCGACTGGCCGCAGCGCAAGATCGCCGATGGGCGAAACAGAGCTAGGGCGTCCCTCTGAATGGCGGCACTAACGTGCCGCAGGATGGATAGACTCTGACTCTGTTCGAAATCTGGTTTTGAGAAGGCGACGCCTGCCACCGCCTCCGGTGGGCGTCGTCGCGAAGATGTCGCGGTTTTCCGGAGGCTTTAAGGTTCTTAGTGTAAACGATCGGCGTCGCTTACCGACGCAACGGCTTCTTCGAGGGCCTCACGCACGACCTCGAACTCTGTGCGCAGAAGTTCCAGCAACTCGCGCCCCCGCCCCTTGAGTTCCTCGGGGCCCAAATCATACAGATCACGAGTAACCGAATGCAGGCGCGTCGCACCGACATGCGCGGCGCTGCTGCGCAACGCATGAGAATGCTCGCGAACGCTCCCCACATGGCCAAGGTCTATGGCGTTCTCCAGCGACTGTATGATCGCCTGGCCATCCATCAGGAAGTCCGCAATCACGCCCGCAAAGAAGGTATCGTCGCCGCCGAGCGCACGCAGGCTGGCGATGGCACGTTGATCGACCGGTGCCTCCGCGACGACTTTCAGATGGGGATGCTCCACTATATTCGGGCGTTCCGGTGCCAGCTCGACCTCCGGCTCCTCGCTCATCTCCGCGCGGCGACCATGCTTACCGACCATCGCGTCGAGTATCTCAAGAAGCGTTCGGGCCTCAACGGGTTTCGTGATGACCGCGTCCATGCCCGCTTCGAGGCACTCTTCACGGGTGTCCAGCGTGGCATCCGCGGTCAAGGCGACGATCGGAAGGTGCTGTTCCCCGATATGTGCAAACCGGTAATGCTTGGTCGCATCAGGACCGCTGATACCGGGCATATTCACATCCATCAGGACGACGTCGAACGTGTTGGTGTCCAGGGCATCGAGGGCGGCATCGCCATTGTCGACCACGAATGCCCGGTGACCGGCACGTGTCAGGATTTTGTTGATCACCTTTCGGTTGACGATGTTGTCCTCGACGACCAGGACCGACAGATCGCGGATCGCCCCCTTGCGCTCCAACAGGCTGCGCTCTTCTTCGGCCGCAACATTGCCGGCCGAACCGACGATCGTTTGCGCCAAACGCAGGCTGCGGAACAGCATGGATTCATCGACCGGCGTGCGCAGCCGCGCCAACGGGGCGGGCAATACCGTGGACGGCGCAGTCTCCGCGCCCGTGAGGTAGATCAGGACAGGTTCGCGATCCCCCGTCTCCGCCCGGATTTTTGTGATCGCCGTTTCCGCCTCAGCCCAGCCCGAATCCAGCAGGATGACCGGGCGGCGCGCACCGCGGGACAGGCCATTCAGCAATCGCGCAACTGCCTCGTCGGCAGATTCGATAGAGGCGACCTGCACACCCCAGCGCATCATGGCCATATCGAGGCTGGCGAACTTCTCAACGTCAGGCGACAAGAGGAAAACCTGGTCGGGATAGAACGACAATGTAACGTCATCGACCTCCTCGACCGGCGCGGGCCGCAAGTCGAGGTCGAACCAGAACCGGCTGCCGCTGCCCAATTCGGACTCGACGCGGATTTCGCTACCCATATGCTCGATCAACTGGCGCGATATCGTCAATCCGAGCCCGGTCCCGCCATATCGGCGCGTAATCGAATTGTCGGCTTGCGTGAAACTGTCGAAGATCGAATCGATCTGTTCCTGCTCGATGCCGATGCCGGTATCGATAATTTCGAAGCGCAGGCGATGGCTTTTGTCGCTGGTCTCGACCGGGCTGATCTGCAGGCCCACATTTCCTGTATCCGTGAATTTCACGGCGTTTGCCACGAGGTTCACCAGCACTTCCTGAATATGTTCCGGATCCCCCATGAGATCGGGCGCAATGGCCGGTGCGACAGTGACATCGAGCCGGATGTTCTTCGCGACCGCTTGCGGCCGCATGATCGCCTCGACACCGGCGACCGCGCCGTACAAATCGAACACCCGGTCAGCGATATCGACGCGACCCGCCTCGATTTTGGAGAAATCCAGGATTTCGTTGACCTGAGACAGAAGGCTGCGCGCCGCCGTGCGGACCGTGCGCGCCATGTCATATTGTTCGGCGTCCAACGGGGTTTCACGAAGCAGGTCACCGGTTCCGATGATCGCGTTCAGCGGTGTCCGCAGTTCGTGACTCATGGCGGCGAGGAATCGGGTCTTGGCCCGGTTGGCTTCCTCGGCCTGTTCAATCGCCAGCCGCAGCTTCGTGATCAGGGTCGAGACGTAGGCCGGCAAGACCAGCAGCGCGACCAGCAGGCCGATGGAGAGAAGAAGGTTTTCAGACCAGAACGGCGTCGTCGCCACCACCGCGGAAAACCCGATCGCGCTAATGCCGGCCGAGACGAAAAGGTAGCGCTCGCCGTAGCGGAAACCGTTGCCGAAGGTGACCCAAAGATAAATCAGATACCACGGCGCCATCACCTGGGGGCTCAGGTGGAGCAACGATGAGAGAATGCTCACATCTGCGATATTCGCGAGGATGCGTCGCGGAACCGACGGCGTGGGCCGATGCCAGATGGCGATGAGGAACAACCAGGAAATCACCATGCCTGCCGACATCGTGACGGCCGACAATGCGATGTTCCCTGTCTCTGGAACGGTGGCTTCCAGCGTGAACAGGTAAATCAGGATGATCGCGACCAGCGCGACCCTGAGCAGAATCTGCTCATGCTCGCTATCCGAGCGGCCCGCGAGGCGCAATCGTGCGGCATCGAGGCCGATGACGGTCGCATGCGCGACCAGCCAGACCGGTGCCAACAGAAGCGCACCCAGAAGCGCAAAGGCAGACCAAACCGGAATGATGCCGTCGATCGAGGGCAAGGTGATGGCGGCGAATCCACCGGCCGTGACCAACGTCGAAAGTGCAACAAGCACCGCAGACACACGGAAGCGGCGTGCAAGCCGACCGTTCGTCTGGGGACCGGTGTCGGCAGACACCTGCCCGTCTTTCAAGGAATCGTCCGTCATGGGTTCGAAACGCGACCTGATCTGCTTGGCTCTATTCGGCGGCCTGGCCGTCGGCCCTGGATGCCGCACTGCGCGCCGGCGGGAACACCAATGAGAAGCACGTCCCCTCATCAGGCGCACTTTCGATCCGGACCTCACCGCCATGTAGTTCAATCATCGACTTGACCAGCGAAAGCCCGAGGCCGGTACCGCCGGTAGACCGGCTCAGTGCGTTCTCGACCTGGCCGAACGGCATCAGGATTTTCTCGAAATTCTCCTCGGCAATTCCCACGCCCGTATCGCGCACCCGCACGATACTTTCACCCGCCTCGTTACGCAGACTTTGCACCGTAATGGTGCCGCCTTCTGGCGTAAATTTCGCCGCGTTGGACAGCAGGTTCAGCAGCATTTGGCGAACCATACGCTCATCTGCCAGCACCTCGGGCAGATCCTCGTCACACGATATATTCAGCGCCAAACCAGCCTGAACCGTGCGGTCCTTGACCATTCGCGCCACAGATTCGATGACCCGGTTGAGATCAACGTCGCGTTCAACGAGCTGCCAGACACCGGTTTCCAATCGCGACACATCCAGGATGTCGTTCAGAATCGCCAGCAGATGCTTGCCGCTTTCGTGGATGTTGTTCGCATAATCGCGATAGCGTTCATCGTTTAGCGGGCCATAGCTCTCCTCGGCCATGACTTGCGCAAAACCCATGATGTGATTGAGCGGCGTGCGCAACTCGTGACTGAGATTGGCCAGGAACTCGGTCTTGTTCCGGTTCGCGACTTCCGCCTGCTCTTTGGCTTCGCGCAACACTTCCGCCGCGTTCCGATGCGCCGAAACTTCCGTTGTAACGTTCAGGACCTCGATATCTCCGGTCGAACTGACGAACGGGAGCTTCACGGTCTGCAGCCATTGTCGCTCCCCGAACACATCCGAGGTGCAAATTTCCGGCATATGCTCGGGCTTACCCGAGCGCAATACATCGATGCTCGCACGCCGGTCATTCTCGACCTGTTCACCATTCTCCACGAAGTCGGATAGCGTCTTGCCAACCATTTCATCGGGCGTGGTGTGGAATGCGCGCGCAAAAGCGAGGTTGGCAAGCGTGATCTGGTGGTCCTCGCTCGTCGCGTAAATCCAGTCGGGAATATTGTCGATGACGACGCTGAGGTGATTGCGCTGGCGCTGTGCGACCCGCTCGACCTCTTTGCGATCAGTGATATCGATCGCGACTGTCACGACTCCCTGAATCTCGTCTTCGGCGCTGCGCAATGCAGATTTCACGGTCAGATAGGTTCCGATCGTCCCGTCCGGCGCGGTGAGTTCTTCCTCGAAGGTCAGAACTTCATCCGTTCCGCTATACAGACGCTTATCCAGCATCACGTGACGTTTCGAATCCGCCGCCACCAGGCCATCCGCGCGGTCCATCCCGACCGCATCGGCCGACGAGATACCGAGCCGGTTGGCAGCAGACGAATTCGCGAAGAGAACCTTCCCGGACTCATCCGTCGCACAAACCAGAGCCGGCACACCGTCGATCACCTGGCGCAACATTTCGCGGGATTCGCGCAGCTTCTCTTCGTGCAACAGGTTGTCATTTGCCAGGCGACGCTCCAGGGATCGGGTCCGGCGATGGATGATCTTCTGTTGATTGCGCATGCGCAGGAGGTTCCGCACCCGCGCCTTGAACTCCTGATGATCAACCGGACTGATCAGAAAGTCTGTTGCTCCCGCATCGAGCGCACGATAGCGGAACGAACGGTCCTCATAGATCGTCACAACGATCACCGGGACGTCGTAGCAAAGGGGCTGTGCCCGGAACTGGCGGGTAAACTCCGCGCCGTCCATACCGGGCATCTTGTAGTCAGTGACAACCAGGTCCGGCGTGTTCTCCGTCGCCCAGGCAATCGCATCGCGCGGGTCGGCAAACGTATGCACCACCGCGTCCTCATCCGCCTGACTCGCAAGACGGCTAAGAACGTGACGGTTCGTCACCCGATCATCGATCACCAGAACAGTAGACATACGTATATTTTACAATGTTTTAGGGATGTGCACTAACGTGTTTATAGGAAGAAAAATTACAACTTATGCACGAAACCAAGCGATCCCCTAGAACAGCCACAAAACCGCGGTCCACGTAGATTTTTCAGCCTGTCGAATTAGTTTTACACGCGAAACGTTAACAATTTGCTAACCATTGTAAACGCGATGTTACCGTCGGCCACTGACGCGCAAGGAACCGGAACATGAACGATTCAGAGATTCTTGTTTTGGACTCTGCAACCAAGTTCGGGCCCGACTCGCCCGGCAAGATCGCCATCGCGGCCTCCCACGGTGCAATTTATGCCGGCTATCTTGCCGCACGCGCCGGGCTTCGGGGCATCATCCTGCACGATGCCGGGATCGGACGAGATGCCGCGGGAATCAGTTCGCTGCCCTATCTCGATGAGTTCGGTGTCGCCGCGGCGACCGTGGACCATCACAGCGCCAGAATCGGTGATGGCGCCTCCATGGCGACAACCGGCCGCATAAGCCATGTCAATAAAACCGCACGCGCCGCCGGCTGTGCACCAGGTCAAACAAGCATGGCGTGCGCTCACGCAATGCGGTCTGCACCCGGCACGACAGGTGTACCGCAGTCTCTTGACGAAGCGCGATTTTACATTCGCGACGCGGCCGACACGCCACGCATCATCGGCTGCGATTCGGTGTCCCTCGTCGGCCCGGACGACGCCGGCGACATTGTTATTACCGCTTCCCACGGCGCCCTGCTGAGGGAAGCCCCGAGCTGGGGCGAGCGACCCGATGTGCTGGCGGCCGTGTTCAACGACGCCGGGTCGGATTTCCCGACCCGCCTGCCCGATCTCGATGGCAGGGGTATCGCGGGGGCCACGGTTACAGCTGAAAGCGCACGCATCGGGGACGCCCGATCAACCTACGACGACGGCGTCATCTCCCATGTGAACGAGACAGCCCGGAAGTGCGGTGCTACCCCCGGGATATCCTGCCGGGAATTTGTCGAGTTGATGCTCGCCACAAAGTCTTAGGCAAGCATCTCCTTGACCCGGCCGACAATCCGGTCGGCTTTGATCTTGTAGGCTTCTTCCAATGGGACCGAGAACGGGATCGGAATTCGCTCACCCCCGAGACGGGCGACGGGCACGCCCAGTGTTTCGGCAACTTCCGCCGCGACCTCACCGCCAAACCCTCCGACCCTGACGGCCTCATGCACGACCAGCAATTTGCCTGTCCGCGCGGCAGAGTTCATCACCGCGTCCCGGTCCCATGGGTAAAGGGTGCGCAAATCGATGACCTCCGCCGAGATCCCATCGGCTGCCAGTGCGTCGGCGGCCTCGACAGCGACGCCGACCTGCGCCGCCCAGCTGACGATCGTGATGTCGCTTCCCGGGCGCACAGTTGCAGCGACACCTAGCGGCATCGGTTCCTGATCGTTTTCATCGACTTCGCCGAGGACGCCCCAGAGGCCCTTATGTTCCATATAGACCACGGGGTCGTCACTGCGGATCGACGCCTTCAACAGCCCGCGATTGTTGGCCGGTGTCGACGGTGTGACCACTACCAGCCCCGGTGTGTGGGCATACCAGGCCTCCGGTGATTGGGAATGCTGGGCCGCAATCCCGCCGCGTATGCCGATCGGCATGCGCGCAACCATGGGCACCCGCGCCTGACCACCGAACATGTATCGTGCCTTGGCCGCCTGGTTGACGAGTTCCGAGACCGAGCACATGGCGAAGTCGGAGAATCTCATCTCCGCGATCGGCCGCGTGCCCGCCAGCGCCGCACCAACCGCCGCGCCCATGATCGTCGATTCCGATATCGGCGTGTCGACGATCCGCTCCGGCCCGAATTCGGCCTGAAGATCGTTGTATTGCCCGGCCATCCCGCCTTCGTAGCCGAGATCTTCGCCGAGGGCCCAGACCTTGGGGTCACGGGCCATTTCTTCCTGGAGGCCGAGGCGCGCGGCCTGCGCATAGGTCATTTCGGTCATTTGCCGGCTCCCGGATAGCTCGGCGCACCAAGGTCCTGGACGTCGGTGAAAGCAAGGCTTCCATCCGGCCAGGCCGCATTCATCGCCTCGTCCACATAACCGGCAATTTCGCTATCGACTTCCGCCTTCAGCGTTGCGATCTCCTCTGCATCGACGCCGTTCTCCAGCAACCATGCCTCGGTCCGCGCGACCGGCTCGCGTCCGAGCGCGGCCTCGACCTCGCTCGGGTCACGGTAGCCGGCCGGGTCATGGGCGAAATGTCCGCGCAGACGATAGGTCATCGCCTGGATCAGCTGCGGACCACCGCCGTTTCGAATTTCGCTGACAGCCCGCGCGACGGTACGGTCGACCTCGAACAGGTCGTTGCCATCGATCGTAGCCGCCGGAATACCGAAGCTTTCCGCCCGCTTGGCGATACCCTCTCCCGCGGTGACAAGCCGCGTGGTGGTGGTCGCCGCGATCTGGTTGTTCTCACACATGAACAACACCGGCAGCTCATACACCTTGGCCCAGTTCAGCGCTTCCATGAACGGACCCCGGTTGATGCCGCCATCACCGATGAAGTTCACGACGATGCGGTCATCACCAAGCAACCGGATGGCCTGTGCAGCCCCCACCGACATCGTGCAGCCATCCGCGATAACACCGTTCGCACCGAGCATGCCGACCGAGAAGTCGGCGATATGCATCGAGCCGCCCTTGCCGTCGCTGGTGCCGCCCACACGCCCGAAAAGCTCGAGCATCATGGCGCGCGGGTCCGCGCCCTTGGCAATCGAATGACCGTGGCCGCGATGGTTGCTCGTCAGATAGTCGTCATCGCGCAGGTTCTCGCAGACACCGACAGCGATCGATTCCTCGCCGATATACTGATGCACCGAACCGCGCACATGGCCTGCGTGAAACGCCTCGCCCGCCGCCTCCTCGAAGGCGCGGATGACGAGCATCTTGCGGAACATCTCAACGACACGCGCCGGTTCATTGGCCAGATTGCTCGACATGGATTCCCCCTCGCTCACATACAGACATGTTCTGAGGACGCCTGATTGACGAAGTATCACCCGTGCGCATACGCGCGGTAAAGCATCCGTGCGATCAGGCGCCGATCGCTTTGTTGACACGCGGCATGACCTCGGTCGCCATCAACTCCATCGAGCGTTTGCCGAGCTTTGCATCCACCCAATCATGGCCGGCATAGACCAGTGTCCCGAAATCCCCGACTTCCTCGCGGAAGGCCAAAATCTCGTCCACGACCTTGTCGACGGTGCCCGCGATGACAAGCGAATTCACCATGAAATCGTCCGTGATCTCTTCATCCGGCTGATCCCGTTCGGTCTTGAACAGACCCAGTTTCCCGCCGTTCCGGAGCTTGCTGCCGAGTTGATAGAAGTAGAACCGGTACGGAGACTGCGGACCCTTGTACTCCTCGGCCACCTTGTCGTCGTCAGCGACGAAGATCGACCGCGACACCGCCACTTGGACGTATCTGCTTCACGACCCACATTGGCGCATCCTTCGGCATAGTTAGGCCAATGGGTCGCAACCCATTTCGGCTGCAGGAAGTTGGCGGACACCGGAATCCAGTCGCGCTCGCCAAGTCCGATAATCCCCTTCGAGAATGGCGCCACAACCGTCCCGAAAATCGGCGGGGTCGGTTTCTGATATGGCTTCAGGATCACACCCTGCCCGAGATGCTCAACATAGTTTTCTACCGTCGAGATCGAGTTGTACTTGCCCTTGATGTCGTAGGGCGGGTCGGTCGTCCATATCTCGATGATCTGGTTCAAGCACTCGATGAACTTCTCATTTCGGTCGATGTCGAGTGTCCCGAACACTTCGGAATCGGACGGAAGGTTGCCCGGACTAACCCCCAACATGAAGCGCCCTTCAAGCATGTGATCCAGCATCGCCGCCTCCGCGGCCACGGCAGCGGGATGATGATGGCCCAGATTTACAGTCCCCGTCGCCAGGGTCATGTTCTTGATTTCCCGCGCCACCCAGCACAGGAACATCATCGAGTTGGGAACCGGTTCGAAGCTGTCGGTCACATGCTCGCCCATATAGGCTTCCGAGTAGCCCAACTCATCGGCCAGGATGAAGGCCTCCCGATCCTCGTTAAGGGTTTCGGCCAACGGCCGGTCCGCCGGATGGAGCGGCATCGTGAAGAATCCGAGTTCCATTTTTACTGCCTCGTGCCTTTTGGTTTCTTAAAACGCGCGCAAGCTTAGGTCTTCCCGCCGGGCGGTATTTGAGCGAGGTCAACTCTGTCTCACTTTATGAGCGCTGTGCTTGGCGTTGACTGTCCGCCGCGCATGAAGAACATTGGATCAAACGCGCAAACGGCCCACCTTGTGGGCTCGCCAAGTGCGATCAAACAAGGCCGACACCCTGGGGGGGGGGGGGGGAACATGAATGACACGGCAGCCCCATCGGATACGGGCGATAATCTCACAGTCGAAATGTCCGGCGGTGAAGCGCTCGCAAAAATGCTGCAACTGCACGAGGTCGGGCCGATGTTCGGCATGGCCGGGTTTCAATTGCTGCCCTTCTACGCCGCCATTCGGGAGCTCGGGCTGGCGCACACCCTGATCAACGACGAACGCAGCGGCGCCTTCATGGCCGATGCCTGGTCACGCGTGACCGGCCGGCCCGGTGTTTGCGATGCCACCCTCGGACCGGGCGCCACCAACCTGCTCACCTCCCTGACCGAATCCCTCAACGCCGGCATTCCGATCATCGCCATCGCCGGCGACGCGAACCGGACCCACGCCTGGAAGAACATGACCCAGGAGACCCGGCAGGTCGAAATGCTGCGCCCCGCGGTCAAGGAAGTGATCCGCGTCGAGGTCGGCGAGCGCATTCCCGAACATGTGCGCCGGGCCTATGCCGTCGCCACCTCCGGCCGCCCGGGCCCGGTCCTGATCGACGTCCCCGAGGATATCAGTCACGGTGTGTTCGAGTTCGCCGCCAACGAACTCTACGCCGACCCGGCGACAACCCACGCACCGTCACGGCGTACCCGGCCGGCGCGCGCGGACATCCAGAGGGCTGCCGCCCTGCTGGCGGACGCCAAGCGGCCGGTTATCCTGGCCGGCGGCGGTGTCCACATTTCCGGCGCACAGGACGAGTTGACCTCGTTCGCGGAAGACCAGGCCATCCCGGTCGGGCATACCCTATCGGGTAAGGGTGCGATCGCATGTACCCATGACCTGTCACTGGGCCTGTTCGGGCGATACGACCGCACCGCAAATGCGCTGCTCGAGACCGCCGACGCGATCCTCGTGGTCGGCTGCAAGCTGGGCGAGATCGCCACCAAGCGATACACCATCCCGCGCCCGGGCATTCCGATCATCCATCTGGACATCCTGCCCGAAGAAATCGGACGCTGGGCCCAGACCGACATCGCCCTGTGCGGCGATGCGCGTGAGGGCCTCGCCGACCTGCGCGACGCACTCGCCGAGGGTGCCGAGACCCGACGCGCCGCCCGCGCAGAATATCTTGCCGAGATCGACACCGGGAAAACCAAGTGGCGCGCCGACGTCGAGGCCCGCCTCACCTCCGATGAGGTGCCGGTCAACATGGCGCGCATGGTCAACGAGCTGAACAACGTCCTGCCCGAGGATGCGATCCTGGTCGCCGACGGCGGCTTTGCGGCGCATTGGACGGGACTTCTCTATGACACGAAGCGCCCGGGCGCGGTTTCATCGTCGACCGGGGCATGGCGTCCATCGGTTATGGCGTGTCCGGCGGCATCGGCGCGCAACTTGCCGCCCCCGACCGGCCGGTCTTCACGCTAACCGGCGACGGTGGGCTGAACATGACCCTTGGGGACCTGGAAACCGCCGCCCGTCTCGGCGTGCCGGTGACCGTCCTCGTCGTCAACAATGCGGCCTCGGGCTACATCAAGGCGCTGCAGCACGCGATGTTCGGCGGCCAGTATCAATCGGCCGACCTGTCCGACCTCAACTACGCCGCGATTGCCGAAAACCTCGGTTGCCGGGGCATTCGGGTCGAGCATCCCGACCAGCTTGCCGACGCCTTTCGCACGGCGTTGGAAAACCGCGACAAGCCGAATGTCATCGACATCGTCGTAACCCGGGACGCGGGCAAGATGCTGCCGGGTGTCGACAATCGAACCGCCCCCATCAAGAAAGGCGACCGTATCGCCTGACGCTTTCACATTCATCGGGTGCCATCGCGCACCGCAAAGATTGGAAAACCCATGAAGCTCCTCACCTATGACGCCGGATCCGGCGCCCATGTCGGCCTCGCCACCGATGACGGTATCGTCGATCTGACCAGCCGCGCCGGCGTGGCATCGCTACGTGAACTCATCGCCGCGGGGCGTGTTGCCGAGATGGCCGAGTTCGCCGGCGAGACACCCGACCACGCACTCGACGGCGTGACCTACCTGCCGGTCATTCCCGACCCGGACCACATCTGGTGCGTCGGCGTGAACTATATGGATCATCTGCAGGAGGCGATCGACGCCGGGCTGCCGCGTTCCAAGACCGAACATCCGATGATCTTCGGTCGCTATGCCGACACGCTTGTTGGGCACAACCAGCCCATCCTGAAATCACCCGTCGTCAACAAGCTCGACTATGAGTGCGAGATGGCGGTCATCATCAGCAAGCCCGGCCGCTACATCAGCAAGGAAGACGCGCTCGACTATGTGGCGGGCTATTCCTGCTTCAACGAGGGCAGCGCGCGGGACTGGCAGTACCACACGGCACAGGTCGTGCCGGGCAAGAACTTTCAAGGCACCGGCGGCTTCGGCCCCTGGATGGTGACAGCCGACGAAATTCCCGACCCCCAGGTGCTGGACATCTCGACCGTGCTGAACGGCGAGACCCTGCAGTCTGCTAACACCCGCGACATGATCTTCGATGTGGCAACGACGATCTCCTATGTCTCGCACATCTCGGAGCTGCAGCCGGGCGACGTGATCGCATCCGGCACGCCGTCGGGTGTCGGACAGTCTCGCGAGCCGCAGATCTTCATGCAGGTCGGCGATACATGCGAGATCCACATTGAGAAGGTCGGCACGCTGGTAAACGAGATCGCGGAGGGTTAGCCGTTTCTCTCGCTCCGTCGCTGAAACAGCCGCCCGTCGATCAGGGCTAGGCCCAGCGCGATGAAGGCCATGCCGATCATCTGTTCGGACGTGAGGACTTCCCCCAACACGAAGATCCCCAGCAACAGCGCACTCACGGGTGCCAGGAAGTTGACCAACATCAGGTTCGTTGCACCGGCCGAGGCCAGCACCCGGTAATAGATCAGGTAGGCGATGCCGGTGGAGCCGAAGGCGAGACCCGCAACCGCGCCCAAGCCCGCCAGGCTCGGTATGTCGAGGGTCCAAGGGCGGTCGAATATCAGAACGAAGGGTGCAAGCAGGACCACCGCCATGGTTACCTGTCCCGCGGCAATGGATATCGGCGACATATCCCGCCGCCCAAACCGGCGTCCGAACACGGCGGCGATCGAATAGGACACCGCCCCGCCGAGCACGGCCAGCTGCGCGAAGAAATTGGCGCCGATATCACCCAGAAATTCCGGCCCGATCAAAACAATCGCGCCCGCGAGGCCAGACAGCACGCCGAACCCCTTCATCGGTGTCAGGGTTTCGTCGTCGGTGAAGAAATGCGCCGAAACGACCGCAAACAGCGGCGTCATCGCGATCAGAATCGAGGACAGACCGCTAGTGATCTGAACCTGCCCCCACGCGATCAAAGAAAACGGCAACGCGGAATTGAACACCGCCATGACCGTCAGCACCGTCCAAAGGACGAGCCCACGGGGAAATCCGGTCCGCCGGATAAGAACGATGGTCCAAAGCAACAAAGATGCGCCGGCCACGCGCAGGATCATGATCGTGAAGGGCGGTAGGTCGCGCAATGCGATCTCGATCAGAAAAACGCGCCGCCCCACAGCACGGAAAGGATCAGGAGCATTCCCCATTCAACCGGCGTCATACGCAAACCGCTGGTCTTGGTCATCATGTCTATCCGCTAATGTAAAACCTGTTCAGTATCCGCCCATCGATGACAGCCAGTCCCACAACAATAAAGCCCATTCCGATGACCTGCTCCAATGTTAGCTGTTCGCCGAGGATGAATATTCCCAGCAGGAGCGCGCTGACCGGCACCATGAAGTTGACCAGCAGGATGTTGGTGGCGCCGCCGTCGCCAGGATGCGGAAATAGATCAGATACGCAACGGAGGTCGACAGCACAGCGAGCGCGACCACCGCCGCCGCGGCAATCAGGCTGGGCACCGGCAACTCCCATGGACGGTCAATGATCAGCGCGAACGGCAAGAGCATGACCGTCGCCAGGGTCATCTGGCCCGTCGCGACAATCATCGGCGGCACCTTCTGGCGGGAGAAGCGACGCGCATAGGTGGCAGACACAGCATATAGAAGCGCTGCCCCGAGCAACGCTAATTGGCCTTGTAAGTTGGCGCCGAGCCCGCTCAGAAAACCGGGGCCGATCAGGACGATCACCCCCACGAGGCCGACCATCACTCCGACAAACTTCATCGGTGTCAGCGCTTCGTCGTCAGAGAAGTAGTGGGCCACCACCGCGCCAAACAGCGGTGCCGTCGCTATCAGGATTCCGGCGAGACCGCTCGCGATATGGAGTTGCCCCCAGGCGATGAGGAAAAAGGGAAAGGCCGAATTGGCAAAGGCCATAACGACCAGCGCAATCCAGACCGATCGGTCCCGGGGCACCTCGACACCGGCGAACCGCACCACCATCCAAAGGATCAACGCTGCCAGAAAGACCCGGACTGTGATCACCGTCAGCGGCGAAATTTCCGGCAAAGCGAGCGCGTTGAAGAAGAAGGTGCCGCCCCAGAAGGAGGCGAGGATCACCAGCAACACCCATTCAACAGGGGTCATGCGCAGACTGTCGGTCTTCGCCACTCCCGTTATTCCGCCAACAGCGTGCGTAACTTGGCAACCGCGGTGTGCGGCGCGGTCAGCACGGGGCGGCCGGCCACCGGCGTGATCTTCTGTGGCACCAGCCCCATCGAAAACTGGCCAAGCAGCAGGCTGTCGCAATCGGTGACAGTTTCCGCCGCCGCGACCACGATGTCGTCGTGGCCGTCACGGTCGCCATCGAGCAGGGTCTGGAACGCGCCCTCGGCGACCCTGTCTGTGACTGTGTAGCCGAGGCCCTGGGCGGCGGCGTAGCGTTCGATGTCGCCGGACAGGCAGTCGATGGTTCCCCGGGTCGTCGCCAGCAGGCCCATGCGCGGGCCGTTGGCGAAGGCCGCTTCGATCATCCCCTCATAGGAGGTCAGCACCGGCACGTCGAGCGCTTCGCGCCCCGCCTCCACAAGGCGGCCGAAAACAGAGCCGCAGAAGATGATCCCGTCGACCCGGCAATCGCGGCTGTAACGCAGGACCGACGCGATCCGGTCATAGGCCGCCTCGGGCATCGGGTCAGGTACGGTCATGTCATCATTGATGAAGTCGAGATAGAGCGACTGGTCGAGCTGGCAGGCGATCTCCGCCTCGGGCCAGAGTTCGGCGAACGCCGCGCGCACGGTGGGGAACGCCACCTCGGTGGGCGACACGACGCCGATGCGAGTTGTCGACATGCCTCTACCCCAGCAGCCGCTGGAGTTTGCGCACGGCGGTGTGGGCCGAGGTGAGTACAGGTCGATCCGGCATGTCGGTGAACAGCCGCATCGCGCCGGTCATGGAGAACTGTCCGAGCATCAGGCAGTCGCAGTCGGTCATCTTGTCCGCCGCGGCGGCAACCATCTTGTCATGGGTCTCCACATCGCCCGCCAGGATGATCGGTCGGGCCGCATCCTCGATATGGTCGGTGATGGTGACCGACTTGCCATGTTCCTTCGAGTAGCGGTCGATATCCTCAACCAGGCATTTGAGCGAACCCGGCGCGGTTGTCAGGATGCCGAGGCGCGAGCCCAGCGCGACCGCTTCCTCGATCATCGCCTCGTGGGACGTCAGGCACGGGATCGACATGTCGGCCCGCGCCGCCTCGACCCAGCGCCCGAAGACCGAGCCCGTGAACAGCAGCCCGTCTGCATGGCAGTCGGCGGCGTAATGCAGCAGTTTCGAGACCCGCTCCCCGGTCTCGTCGGTCTGGGGCTTACCGCCCGCAAAATCGAGATAGAGGGATTCGTCGAGCACATGGAACAACTCGGCCTCCGGCCACAGTTCGGCAAACGCCTCGCTGATCGCGTCCATCGCGTTGTCCATGGGCGACACCGCCCCGATACGAACTGGCATGATAACGTTCCCCCTCTTCCCGCCATTGTAGGGATTGCGGCATGGGCGCGGTAGAGAAGCGCGCACTTGTCTTACGGAGCGAACAATCACCCGCCAGATGTGGCGTGGCCTGCCGGAACCGGGCAGTATTCAGGCTCTATAACAAGGACCACGACCATGACGTACATCTACATCGTCGGCATCGGCATGACGCCGCTCGGCAAGTTTCCCGACAAATCCGTGAAACAGCTCACCGACGATGCGGTGAATACGGCACTGACCGACGCGGGCGCGAAGCTGGACGATATAGAGGCGGCCTGGTTCTCCAACACCCGCCAGGGAATGATGGAGGGACAGAACACCGTGCGCGGGCAATGCGCGCTGCGTTCCATGGGCTTCCAGTCGATCCCCATCGTGAACGTCGAGAACGCGTGCTGTTCATCCTCCACCGGTCTCAACCAGGCGTTTGCCTATCTCAAGGCGGGCATGGCCGGGGTGGCGCTGGTCGCGGGCTCAGAGAAGATGTTCTACCCCGAGAAGCGCGAACTCATGTTCCAGGCGTTCCGCGGCGGCTGGGACGTGCACACCCAGGAGGAGACCGAGGCGCGGCTGCTGTCCCTCGGCGAGGGTCTCGCGCTCCCGCCCGAGGCGGGCGAGGACCCTGGCGAGCGCAGCGTCTTCATGGACATCTACGCCGCGTTGGCGCGCCAGCATATGAAGCATTTCGGTACGACCCAGCGGCAGATCGCCGCCGCCGCGGCCAAGAGCCACTTCCACTCGACCTTGAATCCTCTTGCCCAGTATCAGAAGGACTTCTCGGTCGACGAGGTGATGGCCGACCGGCTGATCTCCTGGCCGCTCACCCGCTCCATGTGTGCGCCCCTGTCCGACGGCGCGGGCGCGCTGGTGCTGTGCACCGGAGACACGCTCGACCGGTTCGACAAGTCCCGCGCGGTGAAGGTGCTGGGGTCGGCGGTGGTCAGCGGGATGGACCGGGACCCGGATGATTTCGAACACCACATCGGCCGCATGGCCGCCGAGTGCGCCTACGAGCAGGCCGGTGTCGACCCGAAGGACGTGGACGTGGCCGAGGTGCATGACGCATCGGCCTATGCCGAGATCGTGCAGGTCGAGAATATGGGCTTCTGCGCGCGCGGCGAAGGCGGCGCGCTGGCCGAAAGCGGCGAGACGAAGCTCGGCGGGCGCATCCCGGTGAACACCTCCGGCGGCCTGCTGTCAAAAGGCCACCCCATCGGCGCCACGGGCGCCATCCAGATCCACGAGCTGGTCACCCAGCTGCGCGGCGAGGCCGGGGACCGGCAGGTCGAGGGCGCGCGCATCGCGGCGGCGGAAAACGGCGGTGGCTTCTTCGGCATCGAGGAAGCGGCAACCGTGGTGACGGTATTGGGGCGGTAAGAACGTCGAATCATCGTCATGCCCGGACTTGATCCGGGCATCTCGCCGTAGACCGAGACGAGATACGCGGGTCAAGCCCGCGTATGACGGGTTTGGTAGCCCCAGACTCACCGGGACTTGCTAAGTTCCACTCATGTCCGACACTGATAAAATCGCCGACCTGGAAACCCGCCTCGCGCAGCAGGAACACACGCTGGACGAGTTGTCCGACGTGGTCGCGGAGCAGGCCCGGGTGATCGATCTGTTCCGCGAACAGCTCCGGCGACTGACCGACCGGGTTTTGCATGTCGAGGAGACCGTTCCGGGCAAGGGCCCGGACGAGCCCCCGCCGCCCCATTACTAGCGCCATGCCCGACGGGAACACCCAGGCGGATTTCTTCGTCTACGTGCTGCGCAACGGTACGGGCACGACCTACACCGGCATCGCAAAGAATGTGGAGGCCCGCCTCGCAGCCCACAATGACGGCAACGGCGCGAAGTTCACCCGAGGGCGCGGCCCCTGGGTGGTGATCCACACGGAAGGCCCCCTGCCCCATGGCGACGCGCTGCGCCGCGAAACCGCGATCAAGCGCGACCGGGCGTTCAAGGCGAAACTGAAGCGGCAGGTATGAGCGGATCGCGTTGGCGAAAGCCTCACCTGTATGCTTGACTGCTCCCAGGGAGAACACCGATGCACGACAAGAGCTATCTGCGCACGCTGATTGATTTTAACGCCTGGGCCAATGAGGAGATGTACCAGAAGGTCTCCGAGCTGCCGCCCGAGGAGGTCAAGAAGGAGCGGCCCACGCCGCTCGTCTCGATCTTCGTCTCCATGCACCACCTTCTCAACGTGGACCGCATCTGGATGGGGCACATGCAGGGCGAAGGCCACAAATACCAGACGCTTCGAGACGTGGAGATCGAGGAGCTGGACGACCTGTGGGCCGCCCGGCGCGAGATGGACAAGACTCTAGGCGAGTATGTGGACAGCCTGAGCGCCGACGAACTGGAAGAAGTCATCGACTACGAGCTGATCGGCGGCAAGACGGGTTCGATGTCACGCACCATGTGCATCACCCATCTCGCGATCCACGGCGCCTATCACCGGGGCTGGATCTCCGACATGTTCGGCCAGGCGGGTGCGCCCCAGCCGATCATCGACATCCCGGTCTATGAGCGCGCCTTGCGCGAAGGTGGCCTGCCGCCCATGCCCGTCTAGGTTGCCGGTCCAAAATTTCTCATTAGGATATCACCCGGCGAACCGACCGAGGAGAAGCTGATGCCCATCGAACCCGTCAGACAAGCCGATCCGAGCGAAATCCCGGTGATCGATCTCTCCGCGCTGATCGACGGCGACGCAGAGGCAAAACGCCGGGTTTCGGCCGAAATTGTCCACGCGGCCGAGAATAACGGCTTCTTCTATGCCGCCAATCACGGCGTTCCCCGGGAACTCATCGACAGCGTGTTCGAGACCGCCGCCGCGTTCTTCGCGCAGCCGACAGAAGAGAAACTGAAGATCGGGCTGGAGACCTCGACCTGCTATCGAGGCTACCTGCCGCTCGATTCCAAGGGTTCCGATCCCCGCCAGCGCAACTATCTCGAGGCCTTCCAGATGGGCGAGGAACGCCCCGAGGGTGATCCGGAAGCGCCAGCCGGCAAGACACTCGCAGGCCCCAACCAGTGGCCGGCGCAGCCCGCGGAGACCAAGGATGTCATGCTCGCCTACCACGCCGCGATGGGCGCGTTGGCGGAGCGGTTGCACCGCGCATTCGCGATCGGCATCGATTTTCCGGAAGACTATTTCCTGCGCTACTACAAGAACGCGCTCAACCAGCTGCGCCTGCTCCACTATCCGCCGCCCCCGGCCGATCTCGACGACGGGGTCATGGGCGCACGCATCCACACCGACACCGGTTCATTCACGATCCTGCTGCAGGATACGAATGGCGGTCTCGAGGTCGAGGCGCGCTCGGGCGAATGGGTCGCGGCAACGCCGATCGAGGGCACCTTCGTCATCAATATCGGCGACATGCTCGAGAACTGGACCAACGGCCGCTTCATCTCGATCAAGCACCGGGTAGTGAACCGTTCGGGTGCCGAACGCTATTCCATTCCCTATTTTCTTAATCCGGACTATGACCCCGTTGTCGAACCCTTCCCCGAATTCGTAAGCCCAGACAATCCGCCGCGCTTCGACCCGGTCCATGTCGGGGACTTCCTGTCCCACCGGTTCGATTCCATCTGGCCACGCAAGCCGCTCTAAACCCCGAAGAGAGATCCCCCCAATGCGTTGTGAAGTCGTTGCCGTCGGCACCGAGCTGCTGCTCGGCCAGATCGTGGACACCAATTCCTCCTGGATCGGCGAGAACCTTGCCCTGATCGGGATCGACTCTCTGTTCCAGGTGAAAGTAGGCGATAATTTCGACCGCATGGAGGCAACAATCCGCCAGGCGCTGGATCGCTCCGACGCGGTGATCTGTTGCGGCGGGCTGGGCCCGACCCAGGACGACATCACCCGCGACGTGATCGCCAAGATCATGGGCGTCGAGATGGTGCGCGACGACGCGATCGCCGACCATATCCGCGACATCTTCGAGGGTCGCGGCCGACCCATGCCGGAGAACAACCTGCGCCAGGCCGACGTGCCCGCCGGCGCTTCGACGATCGAACAGATGCCCGGCACCGCACCGGGGCTGGTCTGTCCGGTCGGTGACAAGGTGATCTATGCCTTGCCGGGTGTGCCCCACGAGATGCGCGAGATGATGGAAGGCACCGTGCTCGACGATCTGCGCAGGCGTTCGGGCGAGACATCGGTCATCCACTCCCGGGTCATCCGCACCTGGGGCTACGGCGAGTCCGCGCTGGCCGAGACCCTGGCCGACCATGTGGATGCGCTCGACGAAAGCGGCCATGCGACCATCGCCTTCCAGGCGAGCGGCATCGAGGGAATCAAGGTTCGGGTGACGGCCAAGGCCGAGAGCCACGACGCCGCCGAGGCGATCATCGCGGCCGAAGTCGAACTGATCGCGGCGCAGATCGGCGATCATATATTTGGCTATGATGACGAGACCATGGAATCGGTCGTACTCGATCAGCTGCGTGAACACGGCCTCACCGTGGCGGCTGGCGAAAGCCTGACCGGGGGCATCCTGTCGACCCGCATCACGGCGCTAGACCCGGAAATGGAAACCTTCAAGGGCGCGGTCGTGTACCCCTATCAAGACGGCGAAGACGGCGAGGATGGCGCCATCGCCGCGGCCCGTCACGCCCGCGAGAAGATCGGCGCGGATATCGGCATCGCGGTGATCGGCCCCAAGGACCCCGACGCCCACCCGCCGGGCACCGTGTTCGCCGGTGTGGCGCTACCCGATGGCGATCACGCCAAGACCGTGGCCCTGCCCGGCGTGCTGAGCCGGATGCGCTCCTACGCCGTGATCACGCTGCTGGATTTGCTGCGCAAGCGGCTTGCATGAGCGCGGGAGCGTCTCCCGACCCGAAAACGCCCGAGAGCCTCTTCGATCGCGAGGCGACGGCCTACGCTATTATTGTCGGTGCGGCGCTCATCTTTGCATCAAACCACATCCTCGCCCGCTACCTGGGCGGGGTCATCCCGCCCATGGGCTTCGTGTTTTGGCGCATGGCAATCGGCGCGGTCGTCATCCTGCCGTTCGCGGGATACGGGCTTTTCACACAGCGCCACCTGATCCGCCGCCACTGGAAGCTGTTCGCCGTCATGGGGCTGCTGTTCGTACCGATAGGCAACGGCGGCATCTATGCGGCCTATACCTTCACCACGGCGCTGAACGGCGGGGTGGTTTCCGCCGCGCAACCCGCCATAACGGTGCTGCTGTCCGCGCTGCTGTGGCGCGACCTGATCAACCGCAAACAGGGCGTCGGCATTGTCATCGCGGCCATCGGTGTCCTCGCCATCATCGCGCGGGGCGATCCCCAGGCGATTCTCGCCCTCGAATTCAACATCGGCGACCTGATGATGCTCGGCGCAACGGCCGCTGTCGCGCTGCACAACGTGCTGGTGCGCCGGGTCCCGAAGGAAATCTCGGTCCCCCAGCTGCTGGTGACGGTGCAGCTGTTCGGGCTGGTCGTGGCCACGCCGCTCTACATCATCGAGACGATCTATGTTCGGCCCGTCCCCGTCTCGGGCGAAGCCATCGTGTCGCTCTTGTGGGTCGGCATCGTGGTGACCGCCATCGCGGTGGGCCTGACAAACGCCTCGATCCGTCGTCTCGGCCCCAACAAGGCGAGCATCTCCAACTACATGAGGGTGCTGTTCACGGCCGCCCTGGCAATCCTGCTGCTCGGCGAGGATCTGCAGGGGTATCACCTGTTCGGGCTGGTGGCGGTGATGGGCGGGGTTTATCTGATGACCCGAGGCCGCTCAGTGCCGGCGAAGTAGACTCGGTTACTGCATCGGCGAGAAGGACACCGGGCGGAGGATCTTGTTCTCCATCCGCACCATCAGGCCGGATTCCTTGAGTTCCTTCACATATTCGAGCCAGCCCGGATCCTGGTACATGGCGTCCCGGCGCCGCTCCCGATCACCCTGGTCCTCGTATTGCCACATGTGCAGGACCTGGCTGAGATCACCGACGTCGCAGGTGAACATGCCGACGAAGTTTTCCAGATATTTCATCTGGTAGGGCAGCGCCATGCGTTCCCACAGTTCGAGGAAGTCGCCGGTGCGCGCGGCCTGGGTGTAGTAGGTGCGATGGTCGATGATCATGAATTCTCTCCAGCAAACTGCGGTATCACGGGCTTGGTCATTGGCAGGCCAACATTCCCACGGGACTCACTGATCCAGGACGCGACCGCAATGGCGATGGCGGCAAGGATCACGAGCCGGATCAGGCGGAACATCAGCTAGTTTCTATCTAGTGCTTGTAGGACGGGTCGATCCGGTCGAGGCGGCGCAGGAAGGCCGGCCAGTCTGCAGTTCCGCGGCCCGAGTTATGGGTCTTACGCTGCTCGGCATATTGATCGAGCACCTCTTTCGACGGCATGACGAACTCGGCCCCAGCTGCCTGTTGGCGCAGCTGCAGTTTGCAGGCGACCTCAAGCTCGCGCATCAGCATGAAGGCGTCGCGCATGGACTTGCCCACCGTAACCGGGCCGTGGTTGCGCATCATCAGCGTGTGCTTATCGCCGAACGCTTCGGCGATCGCCGTGCGTTCGTCGAGATTCTCGGTGATGCCCTGATAGTCGTAATAGGCGGTATTGCCCCAGAACTGCATGCCCGACTGGGACAGCGGCAATACCCCGTCAGGCTGGTTGGCGACGGCAATGCATTCGGGAATATGGGTGTGATAGGCGACGTTGATGTCCGGCCGCGCCACCATGAGCCCGCCATGCAGGGTGAAACCCGGCTTGTTCACATGCCAGGATTCATCGACATCGTCCCGGCGCGAGTCCACCTTCACCAGGTTCGACGCCGTCACCTCGTCATAGAGGAGTTCATGGGCCTTGATCAGGAAGAAATCCGGTTCTCCGGGC
This sequence comes from Alphaproteobacteria bacterium, assembly GCA_965261975.1. Classification (GTDB taxonomy): domain Bacteria; phylum Pseudomonadota; class Alphaproteobacteria; order UBA6615; family UBA6615; genus UBA8079. Next base: position 3,890 of record CBDHEC010000012.1, on the reverse strand, counting down.
ACCCGGATCGAGATGTGGTTGTAGATGCTGTCGGCCCAGTTGTAGAGATCGGTGAGACGGTAGGCCGCGGCGAGATCAACCCGCGCTTGCCACTCCTCGGGGCTAACCTGTTCGCGGACGGACGGGACATCCCGCAATTGCACGACGTTCGATGACATTGTCGCCTCCTATATCCGGACCATCTTGCCCGGGTTCATGATGTTCTCGGGGTCATAGGCCTGCTTCAGGATGCGCATCAATTCAACGGCATCATCACCATGTTCGAGCGGCAGATAATCCATCTTGCCGACCCCGATTCCATGTTCGCCGGTGCAGGTTCCGCCCATGGCAATCGCACGTTCAACGATCCGCCGATTGCAATCCTTCACCCGTGCGACTTCGTCCTCGTCGTCGGGGTCGAGCATGAACAGGACATGGAAATTGCCGTCGCCCACATGGCCGACGATGGGGCACTGGAACCCCGACCCCTTGGTGTCCTGCTCGGTCGCGAGGATGCATTCCGCCAGTCGCGAGATCGGGACACAAACATCCGTCGACATGCCGAGCTTCGTCGGTTCCATCGCGATCCCGGCGTAATAGGCGTCGTGGCGCGCCTGCCACAGGCGGTTGCGCTCCTCGGTGTCGACCGTCCACTGGAAGGCCGAGCCGCCAAAGTCATCGGCGATCTCGCGGACCAGCTGCGCCTGCTCCTCGACCCCGGCCTCGGTGCCGTGAAACTCATAGAAGAGCGTCGGTTTGGCCTCGTAGCCCTTGAGGTCCGAATAATCGATCGAGCACTGCATCATCAGGGAATCGAGCAATTCGATCCGCGCAATCGGTACACCTGCCTGGATCGTCAGGATCACGCTGTTCACCGCGTCCTCCAGGGACGGGTACTGACAGACCGCGGAGGCGATCTTCTCGGGAATGCCGTAGAGCTTGAGGTGGACCTCGGTGATAACGCCCAGGGTGCCTTCCGAGCCCACGAAGATGCGCGTGAGGTCATAGCCGGCGGCCGATTTCTTGGCCCGGCCGCCCGTCTTGATGATCCGGCCGTCGGATGTCACCACGGTGAGTCCGAGAACGTTCTCCTTCATCGTCCCGTAGCGTACCGCGTTGGTGCCGCTGGCGCGGGTCGCCGCCATGCCGCCGATGGAGGCATCCGCCCCCGGATCGATCGGGAAGAACATGCCCGTGTCGCGGAGATACTCGTTGACCTGCTTGCGGGTTACCCCCGCCTGGACGCGGCAATCCATGTCTTCCGGGTGCACTTCCAGCACATTGTTCATCTGCATCAAGTCGATGGTGACGCCGCCATGGGGGGCCGTGACATGGCCCTCCAACGAGGTGCCGGTGCCGAACGGAATGACGGCCACCTTATGCGCCGCACAGAGCTTGACGATTTCGGCAACTTCTTCCGTCGTATGCGGAAAACAGACCGCATCCGACGGGACAGGCTTGAAGTAATCCTCACCGCGCCCGTGATGCTCGCGCACCGCCTGTGACGTCGTCACCCGGTCGCCGAGCAGTTCTTCCAGCGCGCCGATTACTTGCGTAATGGCATCATCCTGCACAATTGCCTGTTCAGTCATTTCCATGTTCCCGAGGGTCTTTTGGTCGGCAATATCATAACATCACGGCCAATCATGGCCTAGCCAGCGCGCCGAGCGGAGCGCGACGGACACAACGCGGGAGATCACCATGAACAAAGCCCTGGACGGCATACTGGTCGTCAGCATCGAGCAGGCTGTGGCCGCCCCCTACGCCGCATCACGGCTGGCCGACGCCGGTGCCCGGGTCATCAAGATCGAGCGCCCCGATGGCGACTTCGCGCGGGGCTATGACCGGGCTGCATTAAACCAGAGTGCGTATTTCGTCTGGCTCAACCGGGGCAAGCAGTCCATCGCACTGGACTTCAAGGCCCCCGATGATCAGGCCCTGCTGCACCGCTTGATCGCCGAGGCCGATGTGTTCATCCAGAACCTCGCGCCCGGTGCCGCCGAGCGCGCCGGGTTCGGCTCGGCCGAACTCCGCAAGAAACATCCGCGCCTGATTACATGCGACATCTCGGGCTATGGCGAACACGGCCCCTACCGGGACATGCGCGCCTACGATCTTCTGGTGCAGGCCGAGAGCGGGTTGTGCGAAGTGACCGGGACACCCGACGGCCCCGGCCGGGTCGGCGTGTCGGTCTGCGATATCGCCTGCGGCATGGCCGCCCATGCGTCGATCCTCGAGGCGCTCTATCACCGTGAACGGACTGGCGAAGGACGCGCGATCTCGGCGTCATTGTTCGCCGGCATGGCCGACTGGATGAACGTCCCCTACCTCCAGGCAATATATGGTGGCAGCCCGCCCAAGCGCGCGGGCCTGCATCACCCCTCGATCGCACCCTATGGCGCTTATGGTACCGGCGACGGCAAACAGGTGGTGATCGCGATCCAGAACCAGCGCGAATGGCGGCGCCTGTGTGAAGCGGTATTTCTGTTACCCGAGCTGACCGACCATCCGGACTTCCACGAGAATGTCGCCCGGGTCGCGAACCGCCCGGCGTTGGATCGCGAGATCGACGCTGTCTTCGGCGCCCTCGACCGGGACGAGATCGTCCGACGGCTGCTGGACGCGAAGATCGCCCACGGCGCCGTCAACGATGTGGCGGACTTCGCCGCGCACCCGCAGTTGCAGAAGGTCGAAGTGGAAACCCCGGGAAGGTATGGTTGTGTTGATCGCACCGCCGACGCGAACCGACGACACCGACCCTGAACTGGGCCCGGTACCGGCGCTCGACGCGAACGGTGCGGCGATCCGGGCGGAGTTCCCCGCCTAGCCCGCCATAAGTGCCAGAACCACCGCCTGGATCGCGAAAACCCCAGCCAGTGTGCCCCGTCGATGATCGTGTGCGACCAGGACGATTGCTGGAAACGATGGTTGATGGTCATGGTCGAAACCACGAAGGCGAGCCAGAGCGGCAACGCGATCGACAGGCTACCCGCGACGGAGCCCTTGCCGAGAGACACCATCAGGACCGACAGCATGTAGGCGATCAGCACCTGCCCGATGATGGCGATGACGTAGGCCACGGGACTGGTACCCGCCTTGAGCTCGGCCTCGGTCTTGCCGATGGCCGCCTGCCAGAGCTTCGCCAGCGTGACGTAGTAAACCGCACTGAAGACATAGCTCACCACCACGGCGGCGATCAGCGCGATCCAGTCGATTTCTCCGAATGCCATGTCCGTCTCCTCAGTCGAGTGTCGGGTCGAGCACCACCTTGCCCGTTCCCTCGCGGGATTCGACCCGCCGGTGTGCGTCCGCCGCTTGGCTGAGCGGCATGACCTGGTCGATCAGCACCTTCACCCCGCCCTTGCCGGCGCGCACGAAGGCCTCCTCCAGCCCGCCCGGCGCCTCGCGGGGTTCGCCGACGATCTTCAGCATGTAGAGATACAGGCGTCGCACGCTCAGGGGTACATCTGCCGTGCCCGACGCGTTGCCCGCCGTCACAAGCGTCGCGCCGCGCGCCATCGAATGGATCACCTGGTTGAACGTCTCGGGGTCGGCGACGCTGTCGCACACGCCGGTCACACCCTGCCCATCCGTAAGCTTGAGGATCTCCTCGGTCAGGTCCTGGGTCCGGTAGTTGATGGCGTGATCCGCGCCAAGGCCGAGGGTCGCCTCGACCCGCGCGTCGGAGCCCGCGGCGGCGATGACCGTCGCGCCGGCCCACTTGGCGACCTGGATGCAGGCCGCGCCGAGGCCGCCGGTCGCCCCCATCACGAGCACGGTGTCGTCGCCCCCCACCTGGAGGACATTCTCGACCTGGTTGACGGCCGTTCCCAGATGGCGGCCGATCACGGTCGCCTCATGGAACGTCAGATTGTCGGGGATCGGGACGGTGCGCGAGGCGACGGTGCGCA
>CBDHEC010000011.1:0-10668 GCA_965261975.1 Alphaproteobacteria bacterium | reverse complement strand
GATTTCCTCGACCGCCTAGTCAGCCAGACCCTTGCCGTCGAGGGCAACGGCCGGATCGAGGACTATCCCGGTGGCTATACCGACTATCTCGCCCAGCGCATCGTCGCGACCGCCGCTGAGCGCGCGGCGCCCAAGCCGAAGCGCGAGCAGGAACGGCCGAAACCGGCCAAAGCCAAGCTCTCCTACAAGGACCAGCGCGAACTCGACGCGTTGCCCGATGAGATCGACGCGCTGTCGCAGAAGATCACGGCGCTGGAGACTGAGATGGCCGACCCGGATCTGTTCAGCCGTGACCAGGCCCGATACCACAAGCTGGTCGACGACCTGACCCAGACCAGCCGTGCGCTGGAACAGGCGGAAACCCGTTGGCTCGAACTCGAGGAAAAACGTGAGGCGCTGGCCGCCGGAAGGGCCACGGCCTGAATGCGCCTCACCGATACTCTGATTCTGCTCGGCGTCATCGTCCTGTGGGGCGCCAACCTGGCCGTCGCCAAGATCGGTTTCGCCGTATTTCCGGCGTTGCTGATGATGACTTTGCGTTTCGCCCTGGTCGCCGTGTTGCTGGTGCCGTTCTACCGTTTGCCGCGTCGCCATCTGAAGCAGGTGCTGCTGCTGTCGGTGGTGCTCGGCAGCCTGCATTTCGGCTGCATGTTCTACGGAGTCCAGGCGGTGGAGGCCGGCACCGCATCGCTGCTGACCCAGATCCAGATACCGTTCTCTGCCATGCTCGCCGCCGTTTTCCTGAACGATCCGATCGGCTGGCGTCGGGCCGGCGGCATGGCTGTGGCCTTCACCGGGGTGGTCATCATCGGGGGCGCGCCGAACCTGACCGACAGCCTGCTTCACGTCGGTCTGATCCTGGTTGCTTCGTTCAGCTGGGCGCTCGGTGCCTTCATCGTCAAGCTGATGTCGGCCAAGGCGGATGAGCCGGTCAACGGCCAGATGCTGAACTGCTGGATCGCGGTGTTCGCGACCCCGCAGATGCTGGTTTTGACCCTGATCTTCGAAGATGGGCAATGGGCGGCCATGTCGACACTCGACTGGCGCGGCTGGTTCGCCGCCGCCTACATGGCGATCGCAGTGGTGATCATCGGTTACGGCCAGTGGTATCGCATGCTCGGGCGATACTCGCTGAACCAGGTGATGCCGGTGATGCTGCTCGTCCCGATCGTCGGCGTGGTAACCGGCGCGCTGTTCCTGGGCGAACCGATCACCTGGCGGATCATCGGTGGCGGTGCCTTGGTCATTGTCGGCGTCGGCGTCATCCTGATCCGCCGGCCGCGCACAACACTGCCGATGCCGTCGGCATCGTCGTAGAGTCGAAGGTCGCCATGCGCCTGATCGAGACACCATCGCCCAACCACGGTCCGCGTGTCGGCGATCGGCCGCTCGACATCCTCGTCCTGCATTACACCGGCATGCGCACTGCCGCGGAGGCGATCTCCAGGCTTTGCGATCCCGAGGCCGGTGTCAGCGCCCACTACACCGTGGCGGAGGACGGCACCATCCACGCCCATGTGCCGGAACACCGCCGTGCATGGCACGCCGGCGCTGGCGAATGGTGCGGCGGTGGCGACATCAACAGCCGCTCGATCGGCATCGAGATCGTCAATCCAGGCCACGACTGGGGCCTGGCGCCCTTTCCCGAGGCCCAGATCGCCGCTGTCATCGGTCTTGGCCGGGGCATCGTTGCCCGCCATCTGATCCCGCCGGGCAATGTCGTCGGCCATTCCGACATAGCCCCCAATCGCAAGGCGGACCCGGGGGAGCTGTTTCCCTGGGCACAACTGGCCCGCGCCGGTCTCGGCGTCTGGCCGGGAGTGAGCCACGGGCGGACCACAGACGATCCGTCTCGTGCACTCGCCGCGCTCGGTTACGGGGTCGACAGCTATGGCGTCAGATCCTGCCTGCGCGCCTTCCAGCGCCGCTTTCGTCCGGCGCGAATCGACGGTGAAGCCGACCTGGAAACCTGCCGGTTGCTCGGCCTCGTATTGCAGGCAGCGGACACGCAAGCTAAGTAACACAGGCGTCAGATGGTCGGATGGCCGCTCCGCCGCAATGGGGAAACCCGCGGCGGGGAGGAAAGTCCGGGCTCCACGGAGACACGGTGCCGGGTAACGCCCGGCGGGGGCGACCCCAGGGAAAGTGCCACAGAAAGCAAACCGCCGCGCCGGCGCAAGCGCGCGGCAAGGGTGAAAGGGTGGGGTAAGAGCCCACCGCGGGCCCGGCGACGGGACCGGCATGGTAAACCCCACCGGGAGCAAGACCAGATAGGGGTGCGCGGGCGGGCCTTCGGGGCCGCCTTGGTGGGTCTCCGCACCGACACCCGGGTAGGTCGCGCGAGGCGTGCAGCAATGTGCGTCCCAGAGGAATGGCCATCCCCTCGTCCGTGTGCGAGCACGGGCGGGCGGACAGAACCCGGCTTACAGACCATCTGATGCCTCATGCCGTGCCGGTGCGGACGCGCGTTCCACGCAGACGCCGCACTAAACCGGTATATGAACCGCATCAGAATTGCTGCAAATTGGTGCGTATGGAATATCGGCTTCCCCTGCGATAGAATAAATCTTTGAATATTCCGGCATGACGGACGAACGTCAGTCAGTAATAACAAATTGAAACCGGGAAACGGGTGGAGCTCTGAGGAATACATGGGATTCCGCCAAAATTCTCACGGGGAGAAACCGCTATGAAGCTTAAGTTACCGATATCTTTCGTTGTACTTGTCTTAGGCGGTGCAACGGTTGCAAACGCAGATTCCGACGATCCCATCAAGATTCCGATTCACAACTGGTCCAGCCAGATCGTCGGCGCGCACATCGTGGGCAATATACTGGGCGAGGCCGGCTACGAGGTCGATTACATCCCGGCCGACAGCCAAGTCGTCTACACCTCGATGTGCGAAGGCGACATCGATCTCGTCCACGAGGTGTGGCAGGGTGCGTTCGGCGTGGCCTTCGAGGCGGTCGTTGATGAAGGCTGTGTCATCGACGCGGCGACGCATGATGCCAAGACTCGTGAGGAATGGTGGTATCCGGCCTATGTCGCGGACATGTGTCCGGGGCTGCCGGACTGGGAGGCGCTGAACGCCTGCGCCGAAATGTTCTCGACACCGGAAACCGCACCCCAGGGCCGGTTCCTTGCCGGGCCGGTCGACTGGCTGAAGCACGACCAGGAGCGCGTCGACGGTCTCGGCATTGACTTTCAGGTGGTCAACGCCGGGTCGGCTGCCGCGTTGTGGGCCGAACTCGAGTCCGCGTCGAACCGCAGCGAGCCGATCGTGCTGTTCAACTGGACCCCGAACTTCATCGAGGCGATCTACGACGGTGCTTTCGTCGAGTTCCCCGAGTATGACCCGGCCTGCCGTGAGGACGCGTCCTGGGGAGTCAATCCGGACCAAGCCTATGACTGCGGCAACCCGAAGGACGGCTATCTGAAGATCGGTGTATGGGAAGGCTTTCCCGACACATGGCCCGGCGCCTACCCGATCATCCAGCAGATCAACTTCAGCAATCTCGACATCGCGGTGATGGCGAAGCTGGCCGACGTCGACGGGCTGGAGCCGGAAGAGGCTGCGGAACAGTGGCTGGCCGACAACGAGGACAAATGGCGGCCCTGGCTTGAGGCCAAATAGCCGTTCACAATCCGGCGGGGGTCTGAACGCAGCCCGTCCGGACACCCTGCCAACAGCCTGGCGGCCGGATGCGCGCCGTTGCGCACCCGGCCGCATGTGCGGATCGGTCGACCGGGAGGACTGACGGTGACGGAACCGTTCCTGTCATGCCGCGGCGTCTGGAAGATCTTCGGACCGTCGGCGCGGGCGTTGCTGCGCGGCCATGGTGGCCGGCCGGATGCGGCGGCCATACGCGCGGCGGGCCACATTGGCGCCGTGCGGGATGTTTCGCTGGATGTGGACCGAGGCGAGATCCTGGTGATTATGGGGCTCAGCGGCTCCGGCAAATCGACGCTGGTCCGTTGCCTGTCCCGCTTGATCGAGCCGACGACCGGCGAGGTTCTGATCGAAGGCCAGGACCTGCTCCGCGCCTCTCGCGGCGAGTTGATAGAACTGCGCCGCCACAAGATGGGCATGGTGTTCCAGCACTTCGCCCTGCTGCCGCATCGTACCGTGTTGCAGAATGTAGCCTTCCCGTTGGAAGTGCAGGGAATCGAGCGGGCCAAGCGCGAGGAGCAGGCGCGCGAGATGATCGTGCTGGTCGGCCTCGAGGGGCGCGAAGGCTATTATCCGCGTGAGTTGTCAGGGGGCCAACAGCAGCGCGTCGGCATTGCCCGCTCGCTGGCCGTCGGGCCGCAATTGTGGTTCCTCGACGAGCCGTTCTCGGCGCTGGATCCGCTGATCCGGCGCGAGATGCAGGACGAGTTCCTTCGTCTGCAGTCGGTGCTGCACAAGACGATTGTATTCATCACCCACGATTTCGACGAGGCGATCCGCCTCGCCGACCGGATCGCCATCATGTATGAGGGCGAAGTCGTGCAGGTCGGCCGGCCGGAGGAGCTGATCAACAGGCCGGCGACCGACTATGTACGTCAGTTCACCCGGGACGTGGCCCGCGAAAAGATCCTGCGCGTGAACAGTGTGATGATCGCGCCGGACCAAGGCGCGACCGCCGACGGACCGGCGCTCAACGCGGACGACACCCTGGCGCAGGTCGCGCCCGAAGTCCTGCGCGCGCCCGATCCGATGCGGGTCGTCGATGACGCGGGACGTGTGGTCGGCGTCATCGGCCGCGACCAGATCATCGGCGCGATGTTCCCGAGACCCCGGGCGGCTCCATGAGCGCCGTCCGGGCGGACCCGCCAGCGCGGTTTGCAGGCCCGCTGCGGCGTGTTCCCTGGCGCGGGCTGCTGGCTCTAGCGCCTTTCCTTTGCCTGCTGGTCCTGCAGCCGGAGTTGCCGGCAGCGCTGTTGCGCCTGCCGGAAAGCCTGACGGTCCCGTTCATCGACTGGCTGAATGCCGTGTTCGACGTGCTTCGCAACCACGAAATATTCGGCCTGTTCACGTTCAAGGACGTGACGCGGTCCGTGGCCCGGGTCGTCGAGTGGCCTCTGGACCTGGTCGAAGGACTGTTGATCGCCGGCAGCCGGGATCTCGGCCTGCCGGCGCTGCCCTGGACAACGATCGTCGCGCTGACCGCGCTTCTCGGCTGGCATTTCGGCGGCTGGCAGCTGGCGGCGCTGGCCGGACTGTCGATGACCTATCTGGCGGTATTCGGCACCTGGAAGTTGTCGATGGTGACCCTGTCGGTCGTCCTGGTCGCGGCCCCGATCGCGGTCGCGATCGCCATGGGGCTGGGCATCGCCGCCTACTACTCGCGCTGGTTCGAGCGCGTGCTGTGGCCGGTGCTCAACGTGATGCAGTCGTTGCCGCACTTTTCCTATCTCATTCCGGTCGCGGTGTTCATCGGCGTCTCCCATCGCGCCGGTGCGGTAGCAACGATCCTGTTTGCGGTACCGCCGATGGCGCGGCTCACCATCCTGGGTCTGCGTGCGGTGCCGGCGGAAGTGGTCGAGGCGGGCAGGATGGCGGGCGCAACCCCGTTGCAGATGCTGATCAAGGTGAAAATCCCGACGGCCCGCGACACCCTGCTTGTCGGTGTCAATCAGGTGATCATGCTGTGCCTGGCCATGGTGGTGATCGCTTCCTTCGTCGGGGCCAAGGGGCTCGGGGCCGACCTGCTCTACCGGCTTCAGAACCTGCAGATCGGACGGGCGCTGGAAAGCGGTGTCGCGATCGTCCTGATGGCCATCACGTTGGACAGACTGAGCCGCGCGATCGCTCTGAGGCAACCGGAGCACCTGCGCCCGGGACCCTTCTGGGTGCGTCACCCGGTCTGGAGCCTGGCGCTGGCACTTACCGCGGCCACGATCGCCTTGGCCCAACTGGTGCCTGCCGCAGATCAATGGCCGCGCGACTGGAACCTTACCACCGCCCCGCTGTGGGACGGCCTGATCGACTGGTTCACGGTCAATCTGTTCGAGGCGCTGTCGGTTCTCCGCGACGATCTGCTGCTGTATGTGCTGATCCCGGTGCGCGGCGCGTTCCAGTGGTTGCCATGGACCGCGGTCCTGGCCCTGACGATGGGGATCGGCTGGCGGATCGGCGGACCCCGGCTTGCCTTCGGCGTCGCCGGCTACATCGTGTTCATCGCGCTGACCGGGTATTGGGACCGGGCAATGATCACCGTCTACATGGTGTTTGTCGCCCTGGTCGTGTGCGTGGCGATCGGTCTGCCGGTCGGCATTCTGGCGGCCCATTCGGACAGGGCGACCCGGATCATGGAGGTGGTCTGCGATACCGTCCAGACCTTCCCATCCTTCATCTACCTGATTCCGGTGATCATGCTGTTCCAGGTGGGCGACGTCGCCGCGATCACCGCGGTCGTGATCTATGCCGGAATACCAATCGTCCGGTACACCATGTTCGGGCTGCGCGCGGTGCCGCCGGAGACCGTCGAGGCGGCGACCACATCGGGCTGCACCCGCGGCCAGATCCTCTGGCACGTGCGGCTGCCGCTGGCCCTGCCGGAGATCATGCTCGGCATCAACCAGACCATCATGTTCGCCCTGTTCATGGTGATCATCGCCGCGTTCATCGGTACCACCGACCTCGGCCAGGAGATCTTCCGCGCCCGGGCCGACAACGATGCGGGCAAGGGTCTCGTGCTGGGCCTCTGCGTCGCTTTCATCGGCCTGGCTGCCGACCTCCTGATCAATGCCTGGTCGCGTCGGCGCAAACGCACGCTGGGTCTTGCCTGAGGGTGCCGCCGCGCTAGCCTCACCATTTGGTGTGACGGAAGGGACGCGGGATGGATTATCGCAATGCATTGATTGTCGGTGCCGGTGCCGGGCTCAGCGCCTCGCTTGCCCTACTGTTCGCCGACAACGGCCTCAAGGTCGGCCTGGCGGCGCGGCAGACCGAGAAGCTTGCCGAGTTATGCGCAGACATCGGGGCGACTGCATTTGCCTGCAACGCGTCGGCGCCGGACTCCGTCGACCGGCTGTTTGGGGCGTTCGAGACGCAAGTCGGTGTTCCCGACCTGGTGATTTACAACCCGAGTGCCAGGGTTCGTGGACCGATTGCGGAGATCGACCGGGCTGCCGTGCGCGATGCACTCGAAGTCACCGCCTATGGCGCCTTCCTGGTCGGCCAGCGGGCGGCGCAGGCGATGCTCAAGGCGGGCGGCGGCGCGATCCTGTTCACCGGTGCCAGCGCCAGCGTGAAGGGTTTTGCCAACTCGTCCTCGTTCGCCATGGGCAAGTTCGCCCAGCGCGGCCTGGCCCAGGCGATGGCGCGCGAGCTTGCGCCGCAGAACATCCACGTCGCCCATTTCGTGATCGACGGGGCCATCCGCTCTCCGCAGCTTCAGACCCTGGGCGACCAGCCCGACAGCACGCTCGACCCCGATGCCATCGCCCAGACCTACTGGGCCGTCGCCAACCAGCCGCGCAGTGCCTGGACCTGGGAGGTCGAACTGAGGCCGTGGGTGGAGAAGTTCTGACGTCGGTCGGGCTCAACGACGGAACGTGCCATTTACCCCGCCAGGTGCTCGGCAAGGAACGCCAGTGTTCGTGCCCGCGCGGTGCCGCTGCTGTCGGGGTCGTAATCGGCGCGCTGATCGCAGTTGAAGCCATGGCCGGCGGGGTAATCGAACACCGGCACATCCGGCTGCGCCGCGCGGATCGCATCGACATGCTCCGGCGGGATTAACGGGTCATGGGCGCCGAAGTGCATCATCACCGGGACCGCCGGTTTCTCGGCATGGAACTCGTGGATCTGGCCGCCGTAATAGGTCACCGAGGCGTCGACCAGGTTGCCTAGCCTGCAGGCTGCAAGCCACGACAGCGAACCGCCCCAGCAATAGCCGACCGTGCCCACCTTGCCGCCAGTCGACGCGATCCGGGCCGCCTCGGCAACATCCAGCAGCGGTGCATCCCAGCCCAACTTGCCGCGCAGCGCCCGGCCCTCGGCAACGTCATCGTCGCTGTAGCCCAGTTCGGTGCCGGGTGCGACCCGGTCGAACAGGGCCGGGGCCACGGCCAGAATGCCGTCGGCGGCAAAACCGTCGCAGATGCTGCGGATGTGGGCGTTGACCCCGAAAATTTCCTGGATCACGACCAGGCCGAAGCGTGGGGCATCGGCCGGCTCCGCGATATAAGCCTGGACGCTGTGGCTGTCTTCGGCGGTCAGGCTGACCGTCTTGCCCATCACTGCACCTCCGTTTGCGGTAAGGGGCGCAGTGTGGCGTGCCGCATTCTCAGGTCAAGCGACAATCGGGCGACATCGCCGTCATGCTGCCAGGATGAGCGCGATGCGGCCTGGACGGGTGCCGCATGCGGAGTCAGGCGGCGTTCGCCTCGGTTTCGTCGACTCCATTCTCGCCCGCTTCGGGCAGCACGTCGGCATCGACCGCAGTTTCGGCTACTGCTTCCTCGGCCAGAATGACGTCCGCAATCTCGTCCTCGGCTTCATCGGACGTTCCGTTGACCGCACGCTCCAGTAGCGCCGAGATCTCGTCGGTCAGCTCTTGATCCATGGGATCGGCATCGTCGTCCGCTCCGGCGGCGAGCAGGGCATTGGCCGCGGCTTCCACCCGGTCGAGCAGATTGTGGGCCGATTCGGTGAGTTCCTCATCATCCGGGGTCCCGTCACCGTCTTCGGGTGCATCGTCGAGCGTAACCATCTCAGGCTCGGGTGCCACGGCTGGTGCCGATCCGCCTTCGGTTGCGTCGCCGTCAGCGTCCACATCGTCGCCGGTATCCGTTGCCTCTATCGCCGCCGGCACTGGCTCTGCGACTTCGACAAGATCATCCTCGAGTTCGATGAGCTCTTCGTCGAGCGCGTCGGCCAGTGCCGCATCGTCCTCGATCATCACATCCTCGGGTGCGATGCCGGCAATGGGATCGAACTCTTCAGCCGGCGCAGCCTCGGGTTCGCCCACGTCTGCAGCGGCATCCGCGCCCGATACTGCATCTGTTGCGGGAGCGTCCTCAGCAACGTCCGACGGTGCGCCGATCAGGCGCCCGATGCGGCTTTCCATGTCTCGCACCGTCTTGTCGATCAGGCTGCCGTCGCCATCTTCCATGGCCTGCAGCAATCCAAGCAACATCGACTTCAGTTGCCCGTTCTCCTGCTCGTACTGGCCGAGCTGGGCGTTCAAGGCAGCGATTTCCCTGTGCTGTTCGCTATGCGCCTGCTCCATCTGGCTGACCAGCTGTGTGAGCCGCTCGCTGTATTTGCGGCTCTGGGTGGTAAACAAGCCGAATTGCTGTTCGGCAGCCTCGACGCGTTTGCGCAGTTCGTCCAAGCCGGGCATTTGCTACTCCTGACACGGGCTTCAAGCGCTCGAAATTAAGGCAAATGGCTTGCGACACGGTTAACGGAACACACTCGCCACGATTAACGAGTGTGAAAGACGCTGGACGTTCACGCCTTCCGATGCAAGAGCCCCTCGATCGACAGCGCGCCGGGGCCGAAACGCAGGAGAATGCCAAGCGCAGCCATCCAGACGAAATGCTCGATATTGTGGAAGTCCAGGATCGCGGCGGCGAGTATGAACTGGATCATCAGTGCCATCGCCAGCAACGGCAGGGTGGCAAGACGGGTCAACAGGCCCGCCAGGATCAGCACCGGGCAGATCAGCTCGAAAGCGGTGGCCAGTACCGCCATGATCTCCGGCGGCAGGAACGAGACCGGACCGAAGCCCCACTCGTCGTTACCAAACATCTCGACCGTCGGGCCGAATCGCTCCAGTTTCTGCACGCCGGACGGGAAGAACACGCTGAAAATATAGATCCGCAACGCGACCAGTATAACCGGCTCGGCGATGCGGCCGATCAGGTTGTCGAAACGGCAATAAAGCGCAATCAGGCCGCCATTCGTCCTGGTGGCTTCGGAATGGTCCTGGGTCGTTGCCATTGTTATATCCCCTGTCAGGCGTGGAAGGCTTTGAAGGCACCGATGTCGACAGCATTGCCGATGGCGCCGGTCAGGTCGATATCCGGATCGACTTCCGCGGCGGTTTTCGCGGCGACTTCCAGCGTCGCCCCATCGGCCAGCGCCGCGACCAGGGCGTGGGACCCCGGCCTCATTCCGTGAACCTGGACTCGGGTGTCGGGCCGGGTCACGGCGATATGCGGGCCCGTATCCTGTTCCGGAAGTTTCAGCGCGGCACGCCAGGCGGCAAGCGAGGCGGCGCAATCCTCGATCAGATGCAGGGCCGGATGGCGCTCGAACTGCAGCGCGGGCAGGCGCTCAGGTGCAATCCCGCTCAGGTCGGCGCGGGTGACAATCGGCGCGTCGGCGGCATGAAACGCACGTTTCTGCGCCCATTCGATGGCCGCGATGCCCCGGACAAGTTCCGGTTCGTGTCCATCCGCCGAAGCGGCGGCGGCTGTACCGAACCCGCTGCCATAATGCAGCAGAGCGGCGCGTTCTGGTGGATGCCGCCGAATGTGGTGTGCCGCGGCCCGGGCGAAAACATCGGCGCCCAACAGGGCAAGCAGGGCCGGATAGGCATTCTCCAGCACGCGTGTCAGTAAAGCGGCAATGGTGTTGTAGTGCACGAACAGCCGCCGTGTCGGGTCCAGGCCGTCGGCGACGATGCTGTCCAGTATCGCGGCGCCATGCGGTGCGAACAACGCGCGCGCGAA
>CBDHEC010000010.1:0-89029 GCA_965261975.1 Alphaproteobacteria bacterium | reverse complement strand
ATCGCTGGTGTTGAACGACACGATGAGCAGATCCGGCGTGATGCTCTCATGGCTGTCGAGAAACTGCTTGCCGCTGTTCATTTCGATGACGCTGTGCCCGCCCTTCTCCAGTGCTGTGCGAATTTCCGAAAGATCGAACTCTGCGTCGACGACGATGACGACGGTCATGGGGTCACCGGTGATGACCGGTGCCGGACTCTCGTCTCCGGTTTCCCGGGACTCGGAAAGCGCACGGTAGAGCCGGACGAGCTGCTCTTCCTTGTGCCGGTTGATTCGCGTGATCTGGCGGACGCGGGATTCGACGGTCACGAGGAGCATCTCGAAATCGACGGGTTTCGTCAGATAGTCGTCGGCGCCGAGTTTCTTGCCTGTGATGATGTCTTTTCGGTCGGCCAGGGCCGAGAGAAATACGAACGGTACATTGTCATATTCCTCGAAAGATTCGCGCAGTTTCGTCAGCAGCTCGTACCCATTCATGTCGGGCATGTTCACGTCGCAGAGGACCAGATCGGGTTTGTGCGCGACGATGGCGTCAAATCCCTCGCGGCCGTTGGCGGCCTCGATCATCTCGTAACCGGCATCCGCGAGCTCTTCGACAATGTCTTCGCGCAGCTCGGCTTCGTCTTCGATACAGAGGATTCTGGTCATGTGCGGTTCCTGCGTTGCCTGCCTAGGCGGCCTCGTGAGCGTCGTGGGGGGAATCGAATTCATGCGTGGAGCCGGGACGGTTGTAAGGCAGGAGCACCGTGAAGGTCGTGCCCACCCCGACATCGCTTTCGACCGCGATTGAACCGCCATGCATTTCCACGAGTTCGCCGGCGAGGTTCAGCCCGATGCCGTTATCCGCGATCGCAATGGCCAGAAATCCATCGACCTGACGGGTGGCTGTGACGGAGATTTTGGGTGTCTCCGGCGTGTATTTCGCGGCGTTGGACAGGAGGTTCGTGAACACCTGGTCGAGTAGCGCGGGGTCGCCCTCGATATGCTCGGGCAGGTCGTCGAGAGCGAGGCGAATTTTCAGATTCTCGGAGAGTTCACTCTGGCGTTCACAGACCGTGCGGATGAGCGCGGCCAGATCCACCTCCTGCGGGCGCAGCGCGACCCGGCCTTCGTCGAGACGCGAGGCGGACAGGGTGCTTTCGATCAACCCCAGCATCCTGGAAACCGCACCGCGAATCCGTGAAAGGCGTTTTTCCAGTTCCGGCGTTTCGATGGTGTCTATCCGTCGCTCCACCCGCTGTGCCGCGCCGTCGATGATGACCAGCGGCGTGCGAAACTCATGGGACGCCATCGAGATGAACTTGCGTTGGAGGGCGTTGAACTCTTTTTCCTTTTCCAGGGCGGTCTCAAGCTGGGCGGCTTTTTCGCGAACCTCGCCCGTGCGCTCGCGCACCTTGTCTTCCAGCCGATCGCGATGCTGCTGCAGTTCGTACTGTGTCAGGCGCAGCTGGTCGATGCGCGCCTGCAGCATGCCCTCCTTGTTGCGGATTTCCGCTTCGGCTTTCTTCCGGTCGCGGATGTCGCGGGCGATCACCGCCGCGCCGCGAACATGACCGTTCTGGTTGCGGATAAGCGAGAACCGCAGGGAGACGTCGACCATCTCGCCGTCCTTGCGCACGCGTATGGTCTCGCGGGTGGGCATGGTTTCACCCGAGATCATCTTCTTCAGCAGCTGGGTGGTCTCGTGCTCGAAGCCCTCGGGCGAGAGGATGCTGATATTTGCACCCACGGCTTCCTCGGCGCTGTAGCCATAGAGCCGTTCCGCTCCCTTGTTCCAGCTCGTGACCTCGCCCGTGGGCGAGAGGGTCAGGATCGAATCCTCCGCCTGTTCGACAATGGCCGCGAGATCGCGGAGCCGGGCCTGCACGCGCCGGCGCTCCTTGACCTCCGCCTGCAGGGGGCGGGTCAGGGCGCGCAGCAGCGCCCAACCGGACGCACCGGCAATCACCGAAATGGCGATCACGGTGGCGATCGCGATGAACCGGGTGTTCTGGAGCTCGCTGATCCTGTTTTTGAGGACGCGGCGAAGTTCCGGCACGATCTCGTCATAGAGCCGCAAGGTGGCCTGGATCGACGATGTGCCGAGAGTGAAAACCTCCACCGGATCGCGTTCGAAATCGCCCGATGCGATGAAGGCGTGAAACTTGTTGGTGTCGCGATCGAATATTTCGAAATGGCGGTTGAGATTGCGGGCGATCTCGACGTCTTCCGCGACCGCGACATTGAAGCCGTAGAACAGATTGTCGTGGGCATATTGTAACGCCCAGTCATCGACGCTCAGTTGCTGGCGGTCGCGCAATGTCGGCACGCCACCTTCTTCGAATATGTCCAGCGCGCGGCTTCGCGCCTCGCTGATCCGGGCGATCATCTGCGGCAGCTCGATGACGATCAGATCAATCAGATGGGTCGACTCGAGCGCGGAGTCGATCGCAAGGTTAGACCTGTTTCCCAGGTGCCGGTTCAGCGCGACCAGCTCCTGCATGATGGCTTGGTCGGTCTCCAGGGTGCTTGCCATGGACAGGGCGCGCCGATTCTGTTTTGCGGTGGTCCAAAGCCCGTGCAACCCGGAAACGGGCTGGGACACCCGGAACGGATCGCCCGATGCTTCGGCCCTTTCCAGCAGCGTTTCGATCTGTCCATCGATTGCCTGTTCGGTCTCGTCGATTTGAGCGTCGACCTCCTGGTGGCCGCGATGGGAGAGCTGGATGAGGCCGCGATGGCGGGGCACGAGCTCGAGCAGTTGGCGGAACTCCACGAGATATTCGAGTCCCTCGATTTCGTTATAGGCCGCGTCGATCTGGGTGTTGCGGTCGTCCACGAGGATGAAGACGAACACGATCAACGGCAGAAGCAGGGTCATGGCCGCAAGCGTCAGCTTTGAGGCGTAGCCCAGTTTGACCTGATCGTGTTTGCCCATCGCGGCAGATCCGTTGTCAGTACACGCCGCAGTTGTGGCGTGTGGATCTTCGACAATGGGAGGTGAAAGTTAATGCGGCCTTAAGCCGCCACCCACAGGCCGGGGTGTCCGGGCTGCGTCTAGTCGTCCAGCCAGGCGCGCCAGGCCGGCCATTCCGCGACCAGTCCGGCGATCATCGCGTAACCATCTCCCAGGACATGTACCCCATCACAATTTCGTTGTGAGGTCTCCCAGGCCGCGTTGCCGTGCAATGTGGCGAAGAGATCGAGATAGGGGATGGCGAGTTGGTCGCAGAGATCCGCGTAGCGCTGGTTGAGCTCGGCGATGCGGTTGTTGTTGAAATCATAGGCGATGCCGTTGGGGAAAACATAGGGCTGCATGTCTTCAATGACCGGGATCGGTCCGAGCATGAGGGTCGGAAGCCAGTCGCGTGCTTCCGTGAGCATGGCGCGGGCGTTGGCCACGGAATTTTCGACCGGGACGCGGATGCCGGTGCCGCTTTCCTCGGCCATGTCGTTCACCCCGAAGGAGAAGACGAGGCGGCCGTTCACATGATCGGGCAGGCGGGGGTCGCATTCCTGGCGCCAGCGCGGCCGGATCATCTCGCTCGTGTCCCCGCGCACGCCGTTATTGTAGAGGGTCAGGTCGTGACCGCGGGCGGTTTCGGCGACGCAGAGATGGCTGGGCCAGCCCAGAAAACCGGCGTCCTCGCTGCCGACCGTGATGCTGTCGCCGACAAAACAGATGCGCAAAGTGGCCATGGTTCAGTCCTCCCCCTTCGGCTGCACTTCAGTTTTGCATTCATCCTTGCGCGGGTATAGCGTGCACGAAATTCATGATCACAAAGTTGCGCCCGCCGGGGTCCCTCCGGCGGGTTTTGCTTTGGCAAACATTGCGAGCGAACGGAGGCGGCGGTATGGCGCAGGACGCGAAACCCCGCCGCCGGCCCCATGGTTCGACCCGGCTCAACAAGGCCCGCCGCGAGGCGTTTCTCGAGATGTTGGCCGAGACGGCCAGCGTCACCGCCGCGTCGCAGGCGACGGGCGTGTATCGGGGTAAGTGGTATCGGCTGCGGAAATCCGACCCGCTGTTCGCCGAGGCCTGGGACGAGGCGCTGGAGATCGGTATCGACGCGGTCGAGGACGAGGCGATCCGCCGGGCGGTCACCGGGCATGAGGAACCGGTCTATTTTCAGGGCCAGAAAGTCGGTGCGATCCGGAAATACTCCGACCGGATGCTGATGCTGTTGCTGCGCGCGCGCCGCCCGCGCCTGTATGGGGACGGCAGCGGAAGAGAGGCCGGCGATGATCTGCGCAGTCTTCTGCGCGAGATCGATGGCGGCGATAACCCGCATGTTAGGGAACGGTCGCATTGAGTGGAGACCCCGATCGCGAAACGGCACGGGCATGTTTCTCCGACCGCCGCTGGCGGCTCAACAATCTCTACTGGATCAAGGACGCCCACGGCCGGCGGGTGAAGTTCCGCATGAACTGGGCGCAGGCGGCCTTGTTCGATGATCTGCATGCCCTCAACCTGGTGCTGAAGGCGCGCCAGCTGGGCATGACCACCTTCATCCAGCTGCTGATCCTCGATGCGTGCCTGTTCAACTCGAACATCACCGCCGGGACCCTGGCCCACACGCTCCACGACGCCGAGGCCATCTTCAGGGAGAAGGTGCGCTACCCCTATCAGCAGCTGCCCCGGGCGCTGCGCCGGGCCATCCCGGCGGTCGGGGATTCGGCGCGCGAGCTGGCGTTCGCC
Organism: Alphaproteobacteria bacterium; assembly: GCA_965261975.1. Lineage (GTDB taxonomy): Bacteria > Pseudomonadota > Alphaproteobacteria > UBA6615 > UBA6615 > UBA8079. Next base: position 84,351 of record CBDHEC010000010.1, on the reverse strand, counting down.
AACGGGTCGAGCCTGCGGGTCGGGACCAGCCTGCGCTCGGGCACGTTCCAGTATCTGCATGTCTCCGAACACGGGAAGATCTGCGCGCGCTACCCGGACAAGGCGGCGGAGATCCGCGCCGGGGCGCTGAACACCGTGCATCCGGGCCAGCATATTTTCATCGAATCGACGGCCGAGGGCCGGGACGGCGACTTCTTCGAGTTCTGTACGAATGCCCGCAACCGGGCCGCCGAGGGCGCGCCGCTGACGGCGCTGGATTTCCGGTTTCACTTCTTCCCCTGGTGGCGCCACCCGGGCTATGTGCTGGCCCCCGAGGGGGTGACGGTCCCCGAGAAGCTGGCGCGGTATTTCGCCGAGCTGGACAGCGCAGGCATCCGCCTCAGCCCGACGCAGAAGGCCTGGTATGTCCGCAAGGCCGCCCAGCAGGGGGACGCCATGTGCCGCGAGTTTCCCGCCACCCCGGACGAGGCGTTCGCGGCCTCGGTGGCCGGGGCGTACTACGCCCGCGAGATGGCGCGGGTGCGCGCCGAGGGGCGGATTTTGAGCCTGCCCCATGACCCGGCGCTACCGGTCAGCACCTTCTGGGACCTGGGCATCAACGATGTGAACGCGATCTGGTTTCATCAGCGGGCGGGGCGCGAGGATCGCTTCATCGACTATTACGAAAACGAAGGGGAGGGGCTGGCGCATTACGTGCAGGCCTTGCGCGACCGGCCCTACACCTATGGTTGCCATTACCTGCCCCATGACGTGGAGGTGCGCGAGCTGGGCAGCGGGCTGTCGCGCCGGCGCATGCTGGAAGACCTGGGTCTGCGCCCGATCGTGACCGTGCCGCGCGCGAAGGACCTGGGCACGGACATCCAGGCGGTGCGCAACGCGCTGGCGGGGTGCTGGTTTGACGCCGCGCGTTGCGATGCGGGGCTGCGGCACCTGGACGGCTATCGACGGGCCTGGGACGACACGCGCGGTGTGTGGCGCGACCGGCCCCACCACGATGCGGCCTCCCACGGGGCCGACGCCTTCCGGATGTTCGCGGTGGGCTACCGCGCGCCGGGGCCGGCGCAGGATTACCCGGCAACGGTGGGCATGGACTGGGACCCGTTTACCTGAAGGGAGTGAAGGCCGACCGCGCCGACGTCCCTAGAACGTCTCCGCGCCCTCGAAGCCGGCCAGCCCGGCGTTGGCGCAGATGCGGTCTTCCTCGCCGGTGCCCGAGCCGACCCCGACGCCGCCGACGCATTTGCCGTCGATGATGATCGGCAGGCCGCCGGGCAGGTTGATGCGCTTGCCCTGGGTGGCGACGGCGAGGCGGATGTCCGGCCCCTCGGGGATCTCCCCGGTCGGGCAGCGGTAGATGGCCGACGTCATGGCCTTGGCGATGGCGGTGTCGTTGGAAAGCGCAAAGGCGCCGTCCATGCGCATGAAGGCGAGCAGGTGCCCCCCGTCATCGACCACGGCGATGCATTCGGGCACGCCGATTTCCTCGGCCTTGGCCGCGGCGCCACGAATGATCTTGCGCGCGCCGGCGTTGGTGAGCTTGGCGTGGGGGATGAGGTGGTCATTCATGATGGGGTCTCCGAAAGAGGTGATGTGGGTTGTGGCGGCCGGGGCGTGACCGCTGCGAAACTGAATCCCGGATGTGGTGTGCGCATCAGACCGCGCCGGCCTTCACGAAGCGGGCATAGGCAAAGACGCCCCGCACGCCGCCGATGGACAGCAGGAGCGGCACCAGCAGGACGGTGGCCTGGATGCGCTGGAGGGTGGCCTGCAGGTCGACCTCGTGGACGCGCGAGGTGACGACGAACATGTCGAAAAGCACGAGGACCAGGATCGTGATCGCCGCCGTGCGGGATCCCTTCCAGTTGGCCGTGGCGAGGCCGACATAAATCAGCGCGAAGAAGAGCTGGATGGTGGCCGGGATGAGCCGGTCGCCGCCGGTCACGCTCGGGTCGCCCGAGAGCTGGATCAGAATCACCGCGCCGAGCAGGAAGTGCATCGCGACCATGATCCACGCCGCGAAGGTGCCGTTGCGCAGGGCCTGGAGTGCGTGATCGGGCGTGTGCGTGAGCGGATAGAAAATGCGCTGCAGCAGCGCCAGGGTTTTCGACCAGAACGACATGCCCCGATCCAAGCACCGACGCCGCATCCGGGCAATGCCTCAGTTCAATTTCCTTCGCCCAGAACAGGAGACACCGGACGGATATGATGTGGACGGGCTGGCACGGCCGGACGGAATGCCGTGGGACGAGGAGCTCCAGGCACAGATGCTCGACCGGATGCACGCGTCGGACCTGACGGACGAGCAGGCACGATCCCTGCTCGAAGGTTATGTCGAGCTGCAGGGGGCGGCCTGGCAGGATACGAACGCCGCGCGGGAACGTGCACTTGATGCGGCAGAGACCGGGTTGCGCCGGGAATGGGGCGGGGAATTCGATGCCCGAATCGACCTGGCCAACCGGGCGTTTGTGGCGGCCTTCGGCGACCGTGTGGACGATGTGCGCCAGCTGCGTCTAGCCGACGGCCAGTATCTGGGCGATCACCCGGATATGGTGCGCGCATTTGCAAAGCTGGGCGGCGCGATGGGTGAAGATGCGTTCATCGGCGGCAAAGCAGCGCGCATCGGGCATTCGGCGGCGGAGGCGCGCGCGCAATTGTCGGCCCTGGAGTCCGACCCCGAATTCCGCGCAGCGTTGCTCGATCGTGCCCATTCCGAACATCGCCAGGCGGTCGCCCGGCGATCCGATCTCGCCCACGCCGCCTATGGGGATGACATCGAGGGGTTCGGCGAATAGCAATCGTCGCCGAATATCCCCATGATCGGCCACAGCTTCGCCAAAATTGATCGGCACTCTCGCCTTTCAATCAGGCCGTCAGGAGATTTGATCATGCGTTTGTTGCTTTCGTTCGTGCTGCTGTTGTCCATTCTCGGGACAGGCCCAGCCCTGGCCGATGAAGATTCGTCGTTGCCGCGAACCCTGTCGATTTCCGGCAGCGGCACAGTCGCCGCGACGCCGGACCTGGTTTCCATCACGGTTGGGGTGACGACGACGGCGCCGACCGCACGCGATGCGCTGACGGCCAACAATACGAAGACGGCCGGCGTGTTCGATTTCCTGCGCGCCTCGGGCGTGGCCGCGCGAGACATGCAGTCGACGAACATATCGGTCTCGCCGCAATTCAGGCCGCGGCGAAACAACGAGCCCGTGCAGCCCGAGATCATCGGCTACACGGTGCGCAACAATGTGCACATCACCGTGCGTGACCTCGCGGGCTTCGGGGTGGTCCTCGATGGGGTCGTCGATGCCGGCGCGAACCAGGTGCATGGGATCAGGTTCGATGTCGCGGAGCGCGACGGGCTGGAGAAGAAGGCCATGGCCAATGCCGTGCGCGATGCGGTGGCGAATGCGCGCAACATCGCCGATGCGGCAGGTATCGAACTAGGCGATATCCTGACGATCAACGCTGGCGGCGTGGGGCCGGCACCGCGCCAGTTCCTGGCGCGGGCGGCCGCGGAAGGTGTGCCCGTGGCGGCCGGTGAGCTGACGGTGCGGGCGCAGGTCTCGGTCGTCTTCGCCATCGATTAAGCGATCGAGTATCGAGAACGGACGGCCCCGCTCGGCGGGGCCGTTTTCGTTTGTGGAGGACGCGCATATGGACAATGGACAGCGACGAAATGCGGGTGGCGGCGGGGCATCGGATGGATCATCGGACGGGGCATCCGGCGGGGCGCTGCGCCTGGTGGACCAGCCGGTGACGGTGCGGGTTTTTGCCAAGGTCCTGGCGACGCTCGCGGCCATCGCGGTGAGCGGGTGGTGGTTCATGTTTGACGAGGTCCGGCTGGTGCGGGGCGACGTGGCGCAGCAGGCCAGCGAGCTGGCGCAGGAGATCGACGGTTCGGCCCGTTTCCAGCTGGAACAAAGAGACCGGTTGTGGAACCGGGTGGACGCGCTGCGGGAAGAGATTCATGTCGTGCAGCTTGAGCTGGGTGATTTGCGCGCGCGCGTGCAGCAGGTCGGCCAGACGGCGGATGCGATCTTCGCCGTGGTCAGCCCGTCTCGCCGCCCCGCCGCTAACGGAGACCGCACGCCGATTGAGGGCGGGCCGCCGGATTGAATGCCCGGAGGTTTCCGGGCGGACTTGAAACATCAGGTCGGCACCGTCAGTCTGCACATCCCGCGAAACAGGTGAGCTCCGGGCTCCGGGAATTTAAGGACCGATGCTGGAACTGTTGGCGTTCTACTGGCCGTTTGCGACGACCCTGGTTGTCGGTGTCATTCCGATCGTGCTGGCCGCCACCGTGATCCTCTACAAGCGCAACGAGAACGCGGCGATCGCCTGGGTCGGCCTCATTCTGCTGTCACCCGGTATCGGCTCGGTCGCCTATCTGCTGTTCGGGATCAACCGCATCCGCCGCCGCGCCATGCGGACCCGGCCGCCGTCGAGCAGCACCGTCGGCGCAGGTGACACCGATACGAATGGCGGCCGGGCGGGCGCGGAAACGGCCATTGACCGGCTGATCAACAATCTTGCGCCGAACCGGGCAGTCGACGGCAACCGGGTCGAGCTGCTGCGCAACGGGGACGAAGTCTATCCCGCGATGATCGGGGCGATCGACGCCGCGACCCGGTCGGTCATGCTGTCGACCTATATTTTCAAGCGTGATACCGCCGGGCTGGACTTCGTCGCGGCGCTTGACCGTGCCCGGGCGCGGGGTGTCGAGGTGCGGGTCCTGGTCGACGGGGTCGGCCAGATGTATTCGTTTCCCTCGATCATCGCGGCCCTGCGTCGCGCCGAAATACCTTTCGCGCGATACATGCATTCGTTCTGGCCCTGGCGCATGCCCTACCTCAACCTGCGCAGCCACCGGAAAATTCTGGTGGTGGATGGCGAGACCGGCTTCACCGGGGGCATCAACATCTCCCAGAACAACCGGCTGGACGAGACCCCCCGGCGTGCGGTGCGTGACCTTCATTTTCGAATAACCGGTCCCGTGGTCGGCCAGTTGTCGGACGCATTTGCCGATGACTGGACCTTCACGACCGGCGAGGCCCTGGAAGGTGAGCGCTGGTTTCCCGCGCTCGCCTCGCGGGGCGACGTCGTCGCCCGCGCGATCCCGACCGGCCCGCACGAGCCGATCGATCGGACGAGATGGATTCTCCATGCCGCGATCCTCGAGGCGCGAGAGCGGATTCTTATCCAGACACCGTATTTTTTGCCCGATGAGATCCTCGTCTCGGCATTGCGCATCGCATCGATCAAGGGTGTGAAAATCGACATCCTGATTCCCGCCCGCAGCAATCTCCGGTTTGTCGATTGGGCGGTCCGCGCGCGCCTCGATGAACTCCTGCATGACGGTTGCAATATCTGGCTGGGAACCCGGCCCTTCAATCACGCCAAGCTGTTCATGGTGGATCGGGAGTGGGCCCTCATCGGGTCGTCGAACTGGGATCCCCGGAGCCTGCGGCTGAATTTCGAGCTGAATGTCGAATGCTGCAACGCGGCTTTCGTGGACGAATTGTCGAACGCCTTCGCGGCGGAACGAGGCGAGGCCCGCCGCCTGACAGTCGAAGATATCCAGGCGCGTTCCTTGGCTGTGCGGCTGCGCGATGGCGTGGCAAGATTGTTCTCGCCTTATCTTTAGAAAGTCGAGACATGCGATGAACGAAAGCCGGATCGAGCAACAGGAATACTGGGCGCAGAAGAGCGACGTGCGGCTGTTTGTCTTCCGCAAACGACAGGCCGGCGCGCCGGCTGACGCGCCGGTGCTGTTCCTGGTGCATGGCTCGTCACTATGCGCGCGAACGGGGTTCGACCTCGAGGTTCCCGGGAAGCCGGGCTTCTCCATGATGGACTGGTTTGCAGCACGGGGCTTCGATGTCTGGACGATGGACCATGAGAATTATGGCCGCTCCGACCGCACCGACAGCAACTCCGATATCGCGAGCGGGGCGGATGACCTGGCCGCCGCGATGTCGATCGTCGAGGCGGAGACGGGCCAGAAGCAGTTCCATTTTTTCGGCAGTTCGTCGGGTGCCCTGCGGGCCGGCCTGTTCGCGACCCGCCAACCGGGGAATGTGCGTTCGCTGACGCTCGATGCGTTCGTGTGGACCGGCGAGGGTTCACCAACCCTGGAGAAGCGGCGGGAGAATCTCGATCACTTCCGGACGCACCCCACCCGCGACGTCGATCGGGCCTTCTTTCACTCGATTTTCAACCGCGACTGGGTCGGGCTGGTCGAGGAGGGCGTGGCGGATGCGTTCGCCGACGCCGAGCTGGAATACGGCACGACCATGCCGACCGGCACCTATCTGGACATGTGTGCCAACCTTCCGGTTGTCGATCCCGACCTGATCGAATGCCCGGTGCTCATCCTGCGCGGCGAGCATGACGGCATCGCCACGGAAGATGATATCGTCGCATTCTTCGGGGCCCTGCGGTCTGACGACAAGCAGATGGTCGTGCTGCCCGATCAGGCGCATGTCGGCACGCTTGGCGTGAACCGCCATCGTTTCTTTCATGTGCTGCTGGGGTTTCTGACGCTCCCCGAGCGTCAGGCCGCGTTAAGCTGACCCGAGCTAGTAGGCGCGATCGACGCAGAAATCGACCACGTCTTCCAGCGCGGTGCGGTGCGCGTTGTCGGGCAGCGTCGCGAGTGCGGCGCGCGCGGTGTCCGCATAGCCCCGGGCGCGAATCAGCGTGTCCGACAGGGCATCATGGGCGGTGAGAATTTCCCCGGCCCGTTCCAGATCGCCTTCCTTCTGGTCCAGCTCTTCGAGGGTGCGCTTCCAGAATTTCTGCTCTTCATCATTGCCGCGCCGCAGCGCCAGGACGATCGGCAAGGTGATCTTGCCCTCGCGGAAATCGTCGCCGACCCCTTTTCCAAACGCCCGGTCGGTCGCGGAATAATCGAGATAATCGTCGACCAGCTGGAAGGCGATCCCGAGATTGGCGCCATATTGCTCGAGCGCGGTTTCGTCTTCGGGGTTGCGGTCCGCGATATGGCCGCCGACCTGGCAGGCCGCCGCGAACAGGGCGGCCGTCTTCGATCGGATGACGTAGAGGTAGTCTTCCTCCGTGGTCGCCGTGTCGTTGGCGGTCGTGAGCTGTGCGACCTCGCCCTCGGCGATCACCGCGCTGGCGTTGGCCAGAATGTCGAGCACCTTGAGGGATTCGCTTTCGACCATGAGCCGGAAGGACCGGCTGAACAGGAAGTCGCCGACCAGCACGCTGGCCTGGTTGCCCCACACGGCGTTGGCCGTGTCGCGCCCGCGCCGGAGGTCGGATTCATCGACCACATCGTCATGCAGGAGCGTTGCGGTGTGGATGAATTCGACCGCGGCCGCGAGGCCGATATGCTTGTCCCCGTCGTAGCCGCACAGCCGCGCGCTGGCCAGGGTCAGGAGCGGGCGCAGCCGCTTGCCGCCCGCGGCAACGAGATGGCTGGCCAGCTCGGGGATCAGTGGCACATCGGATTGCATATGATCGACAATGATCTGGTTCACCCGTGCGAAATCCGCAGCGCAAAGATCGCGCAGATTATCGAGCGCGTTCGGTGTTCCTTTCGACGGGGAACCCTCCAGACGGGCAACAACGGCCACGATACTTACTCCAGTTCTGTTTGCCGGATGACACTCCGCACCCGGGATGGCGGGGCACAGAATGTTCACGCCAGCGGCGTTCGGCGAGCATATGATGTTTCAAATGGGGGTCAAGTAAGGGCCCCGCCAATTCACACCCGTGTGACGGAGCGAAGATTGCGCGAATTGCTGAGGACGAATGACCATGTGGTGCTGTCTCTGGCGATGGCTCTGCTGAAGGATGCCGACATCGAGTGCGTCATGTTCGACACCCATTCGGCCATCATCGAGGGCAGCATATCGGCGATCCAGAAACGCATGATGGTGCTGGATGAAGACTATGGTATGGCGCGGGAGTTGCTCGTGGGTGCGGAACTCCTTGATTCCCGGCAATCCGACGACAGGCCGCGAGGCGTATCGGGGTGACGTCGATCGCGAACACTACAGACAGATTGTTGGGCGGCCGTGTCGAAGTACGACAGCCCGGCTCGGGATTCAGGGTCTCGGTTGACGCCGTCCTGCTCGCCGCTGCCGTGACCCTCGAGCCCGGACAGCGCGCGCTCGATGTCGGCTGCGGCGCGGGCGGTGCGACGCTATGTCTCGCATCGCGACTGCACCATGCGGAGGTCCTCGGGATCGATCGGGACGCGGCGATGGCCGACTGCCTGGCTGAGAATATATCGGCGAACAATTTCGATGGCCGGGTTGTGGCCGAGGTGATGGATGTCGCCGACGGCGCGCCGGGCCATTTGCGCGGTTCGTTCGATCACGTGTTTTCGAACCCGCCTTACATGCCCCCGCAGCGCGCGGATATGCGCACGGTCGACGATGCGGTGGGGGCGGCGACGATCGAGTCCGTACCCTTCACCGACTGGCTTGCATTCATGGCCGCCTGCTGCCGGCCAAAGGGGCGGCTGACGATTGTCCACCGTGCCGACCGGCTCGAGGAATTGCTCGCCGGGTTCGCGGAAATTGCCGGCGAGATAAGGGTGCTGCCGGTCTGGCCGCATGCGAATGCCCCGGCGAAACGCGTCATCATCACCGCGCGAGTGGGCGTGCGGACGCCGACCGCGCTGTGCCCCGGGCTGGTCTTGCACGCGCCCGACGGCGCGTACACGCCGGCGACCCGGGCCGTCATCGAGGATGCGCAAGGCCTGATGTTCGATGCGACGACCCGCGCTGTGTGACGCCATGAGCCGCTGTGCGCGGTTGGCGGAACCGGCGGTGCAAGTGGTATGAAGTCTGGTGTCGGTCCTGCGGGCGCACCGCGGAAACTTTCAGGAAGCTGTTGATGTTTGGTTTTTCGCTCTCGAAGCTGCTGGTCCTGGCGCTCATCATTGCTGCGGTGATGATCGGATACCGACTGTTTGGCCGCGGTGGTGCGAGTGGCGGGAGCCGAACCGACGGTGGGCGCGGCACGGGTGCGGCGTCCGGTCCGGCCGAGCCCGAGGCGGTCGATACCGAGTATGACGCGGAAACAGACACGTATGTGGTGCGAGACCGGGACGCGAAGCCCGACTGAGCAGCCTATCCGGCGCCGAGTATTCCCGATGCCGGACCGCGGGGTAATTCAGGGCACGACAGTGGTGAATATTGCGCACAGGATGTCGGCGACCGCGCCTTGACCGAGGGGGGGACCGCTTCTATTTTCGCCCGCGCCTAAAGGCTTTGGTGCACTACTCCGGACAATGGCGATCAACCAACCCGATGCAGCTCGCTCTGCGGCATCGCCGCACAGCTTTCAAGACCTGATCCTCACACTGCAGAGGTTCTGGGCCGATCATGGCTGCGTCATACTCCAGCCTTACGATATGGAAGTCGGCGCGGGGACGTTTCATCCCGCCACGACGTTGCGCGCCCTGGGCCCGGACCCCTGGCGTGCCGCCTTCGTACAGCCGTCGCGGCGGCCGACCGATGGGCGGTATGGCGAGAATCCGAACCGGCTGCAGCATTACTACCAGTTTCAGGTCATCCTGAAGCCGTCACCGCAGGACAGCCAGGAGCTCTACCTGCAAAGCCTCGCTGCGCTGGGGATTGATTCCAAGTCACACGATATTCGCTTCGTCGAAGACGATTGGGAAAGTCCGACACTGGGCGCTTGGGGGCTGGGCTGGGAAGTCTGGTGTGACGGGATGGAAGTCAGCCAGTTCACCTATTTCCAGCAGGTCGGCGGTTTCGACTGCGACCCCGTGGCGGTCGAGCTGACCTACGGCCTCGAGCGGCTGGCCATGTATGTGCAGGGGGTCGAGAATGTCTACGACCTCGATTTCAACGGGGCGGGCACCAGGTATGGCGACGTCTTCCTGCGCGCCGAGCAGGAGTTCAGCGCCTACAACTTCGAGCATGCGAACACGGACATCCTGTTCCGGCACTTCGCCGACGCCGAGGCGGAGTGCCATGCGCTGATCGCCCAGGACCTGGCGCTGCCCGCCTATGACCAATGCATCAAGGCGAGCCATGTGTTCAATCTTCTGGATGCGCGAGGCGTGATCTCGGTGACGGAGCGACAGGCCTATATCCTGCGGGTACGGGAGCTTGCGAAGGGTTGCTGTGAAATCTGGCTGCAAGCGCAGGCGGGGGGCTGAGCGCGATGGCCGAGCTTCTCGTCGAATTCCGATCCGAAGAAATTCCCGCGCGCATGCAGCGCCGGGCCGCGGGCGACCTTGAGCGGTTGCTGACGGCGGCGCTGAAGGAAAACAATCTGGAGCATGACGCCGTCGATGTGCGGGCCACGCCACGGCGCCTGGCGATCCGTGTCGACGGACTTCCTGAAACCCAGCCCTCCCGCTCGGTCGAGCGTAAGGGGCCGCGCACGGACGCGCCGGAGAAAGCGATCGAGGGCTTTGTCGGGTCGATCGCGATCTCGCTGGACGAATGCGAGGTCCGCGAAGACAAGAAGGGATCCTTCTATGTCGCGGTCTGGGAAGAAACCGGCCGGCCGACCCGCGACGTACTCTCCGAGATCGTCGTCGCCGTGGCCCATGACATTCCGTGGCCGAAATCCATGCGCTGGGCACAGTCGAGTTTCCGCTGGATCCGGCCGCTCCACGCGGTGCTGGCGATCTTCGACGGCAAACCATTATCGGGTGGGCTCGACACGGGCGACGGCGTGCTCGAATTCACCGACCAGACGGCGGGCCATCGGTTCCATGCCCCCGGCCTTTTCGCGGTCAAGGATTTCGCCGACTACGCGGCGCAGTTGCATGACGCCAAGGTTGTCGTGGACTCGGCCGCGCGCGAGCAGTCGATCCGCGAACAGCTCGCAGGGCTTTGCGGCGATGTCGGTTTCGAGGTGCCCGACGATGACGGGCTCTTCGCGGAAGTCGCGGGCCTCGTCGAGTGGCCGCGGGTTCTGATCGGATCGATCGATCCGGCCTTCATGGCGCTGCCCGCGGAAGTGCTGGTTTCATCCATGCGCGAGCATCAGAAGTATTTCGGTCTGAAACAGACCGGCGGCGAGATCGCGCCGTCATTTGCGTTCGTCTCGAACATCGAGGCCGATGACCCCGCCGCCGTCGTGGCCGGAAACGAGCGCGTGCTGCGCGCGCGCCTGTCGGATGCGAAGTATTTCTGGGACCAGGACCTGAAGGTCGAGCTCGAGGCGATGGGCAAGTCTCTTGACGGGATCGTGTTTCACGCGAAGCTCGGCAGCATCGGCGACAAGGTCGAACGCGTCGAGGCGATGGCCATGTGGTTCGCCGGCGCCGTCCCGGATGCCAACTCCCAGACGGTCGCCCGTGCGGCGCGTCTGGCCAAGGCGGATTTGGTCAGCGGCATGGTCGGCGAGTTCCCCGATTTGCAGGGCACCATGGGGCGTTACTATGCGCGCGCGCAGGGCGAACCATCCGAGATCGCGGATGCCATTGCCGAACATTATTCGCCGGTCGGCCCGTCCGATGCCTGCCCATCGGCCCCCGTGAGCGCGGCCGTCGCCCTGGCCGACAAGGTGGATACCCTGATCGGTTTCTGGTCGGTCGACGAAAAGCCGACCGGATCAAAGGACCCGTTTGCGTTGCGCCGTGCGGCCTTGGGTGTGATTCGTATCGTGCTGGAAAACGGGCTGCGGCTCAGCCTGCGATCGGCATTTGTCGAGGCCCGGGCGCATCACAAATGTGATGATGCGGCGATCGACGACGATCTACTTTCCTTCTTTGCCGATCGCCTCAAGGTTCATTTGCGCGATGAAGGTGTGCGCCACGACCATATCGAGGCGGTCATCGAGCAGCAGCGTGACGGGGATCTGGTCGAGCTGGTTGCGCGCGTGCGCGCGCTGGGCGAATTCTTGCAGTCGGACGATGGTAACAACCTGCTGGTCGCCTATCGTCGTGCGGCAAACATCGTTCGCGCCGAAGAGAAGAAAGACGACACCGACTATGACGGGGCGGCCTATGACCCCGGGTTGAGCGGCTCCGAGCCGATCGAAAGCGCGCTTTGGGATGTCCTGGCGCGGACCGAAAGTGAAATCGAGGCGGCGTTGGCTGGCGAATCGTTCGAATCCGCTATGAAAAGCCTTGCCGGATTACGCCAGCCGATCGATGCGTTCTTCGATGAGGTGACCGTAAATGTTGACGACCCTGTCGTCAGAGGGAATCGATTGCGCCTGCTCGCGCGCATCCAAGGGGTAATGAACAATGTCGCAGACTTCTCAAAAGTCGAGGGATAAAGGAAGTTCTATGAACGCTGCAACGGAAAAGTGGGTTTATAGCTTCGCGGCCGGGTCTTCGGACGGCAGCGCGGAGATGAAGAATCTCCTGGGTGGCAAGGGCGCCAACCTGGCGGAGATGTGCAATCTGGGGCTTCCCGTTCCTCCGGGGTTCACGATCACGACCGACCTTTGCACCCATTACTACGACAATGGCGAGACCTATCCCGATAGCCTCGACGCGCAGGTCGAGGCGGCGTTGGCGGCGATTGAGAAGGATGTCGGCACGCAGTTCGGTGATGCGGAAAACCCGCTGCTTGTCTCGGTGCGTTCGGGCGCGCGCGCCTCGATGCCGGGCATGATGGATACCGTCCTGAACCTTGGTCTGAACGACACGACCGTGGCGGGTCTTGCGGCACGTTCGGGCGATGCGCGTTTCGCATTCGACAGCTATCGGCGCTTCATTCAGATGTACAGCGACGTGGTGTTGGGCGTTGACCATTACATGTTCGAAGAAGTGCTCGACCAGCACAAGATGGACAGTGGCCTGGTCCTCGACACCGATCTGTCGGCGGAGGATTGGCAAGCGATCGTCGGGGAATATAAGGCGATCGTTGAGCGGGAACTGGGCTCGCCCTTCCCGCAGGATCCCCGCGAGCAGCTTTGGGGTGCAATCGGCGCCGTGTTCGGTTCATGGATGAACCAGCGCGCCATCACCTATCGCCGGCTGCAGAATATCCCGGCCGAATGGGGCACGGCAGTGAATGTGCAGGCGATGGTGTTCGGGAATATGGGCGATGATTGTGCGACAGGCGTCGCCTTCACCCGCGACCCGTCGACCGGCGAGAATATTTTCTACGGCGAGTATCTCGTCAATGCGCAGGGCGAGGATGTGGTGGCCGGTATCCGGACACCCCAGCATCTGACGATTGCGGGCAAGGAGCGCAACGGCTCGGACCTTCCCTCGATGGAAGAGGTGATGCCGGAGGTGTTCGGGCAGCTCGCCGAAGTGCGCGAGACACTCGAGGCGCATTACAAGGACATGCAGGACATCGAGTTCACCGTCCAGAGCAACAAGCTCTACATGCTGCAGACCAGATCGGGGAAACGGACCGCTGCCGCGGCCGTGCGGATCGCGGTGGAGATGGTGGATGACGGACTGATCAGCCAGTCCGATGCGATCATGCGGGTCGAGGCCGGACAGCTGGACCAGTTGCTGCACCCACGGCTCGACCCCGACGCGCCACGCAAGATCCTGAGCAAGGGTCTCCCCGCTTCGCCGGGTGCCGCATCGGGACGCATCGTCCTCAGCGCCGATCTCGCCGAGGACATGGCGCAGAAGGGTGAAGACGTGATCCTCGTGCGGATCGAAACCAGCCCGGAAGATATCCACGGGATGCATGCCGCGCGCGGTATTTTGACGACCCGAGGCGGGATGACCAGCCACGCGGCGGTCGTGGCGCGGGGCATGGGCCGCCCCTGTGTTGCCGGCGCCGGCGGGATCACGGTGGACTATTCGAATGCGCAGGTGCGCGTCGGTGACCGTACGCTGGAGGCCGGTGACCGCATCACGATCGATGGTGCGACGGGTGAGATCATTGACGGTGAAGTGCCGACGATCGAGCCTGAAATGTCGGGCGACTTCGCCAAGCTGATGGGCTGGGCGGACGCTATTCGGCGGCTCAAGGTGCGCACGAATGCCGAGACGCCGGTTGATGCGCGCACGGCGCGCGACTTTGGTGCCGAGGGCATCGGGTTGTGCCGTACCGAGCATATGTTCTTCGATCCCGAGCGGATTGTGGCCGTACGTCGCATGATCCTGGCCGACGATGTCGCGGGCCGTCGGGCCGCACTCGCCGAGCTCTTGCCCTTCCAGCGGCAGGATTTTGTGGAACTGTTCAAGATCATGGCGGGCCTTCCGGTCACGATCCGGCTTCTCGACCCGCCATTGCATGAGTTCCTGCCGAAGTCCGAGGAGGAAATTGCCGAGGTCGCGCTGGCGGCCGGACGCGATCCGCAAGCGATGACGGACCGCGCGGTGCAGCTGCATGAATCAAATCCGATGCTGGGGCATCGTGGCTGCCGTCTGGGAATTACCTATCCGGAAATCTACGAGATGCAGGCCCGGGCGATTTTCGAGGCCGCGGTCATCGTGGCGAAGGAAACCGACGAAACGGTTCTGCCCGAGATCATGATCCCGCTCGCGGCCACGCGGAAGGAAATCGATATCCTCAAGGTCTGCATCGACCAGGTTGCCGACGCCGTCTTCGGCGAAACAGGCACCCGTGTGGATTATCAGGTCGGGACCATGATCGAGCTGCCGCGCGCGGCGTTGCGTGCCGGTGAGATCGCCGAATCTGCGGAGTTCTTCAGTTTCGGGACCAACGACCTGACCCAGACGACCTTCGGTATCAGCCGCGACGATGCGTCGAACTTCCTGTCCGACTACGAGCATCAGGGCATCATCGACGTCGACCCGTTTGTTTCAATCGATGTGGACGGTGTCGGGGAACTGGTGTCGATCGCGGCCGAACGCGGGCGTGCGACACGCGCGGATATCAAGCTCGGGATTTGCGGTGAGCATGGCGGCGACCCGGCGTCGGTCAAATTCTGTGACCGATCCGGCCTGGACTATGTGTCCTGTTCGCCGTACCGCGTGCCGATTGCGCGCCTCGCGGCGGCCCAGGCCAGCGTCGAAGCCGAGAGCTAGATTAACCATCGTCGTCGGGAGCGTCCTGGACCCTCTTCGCAATCACTCAAATGCAAAAGCCGCGCCCGATGGGGCGCGGCTTTTTTCGTTTTCGGCCGAGGTCGACGCTATTCGGCGGCGACGACGTCCTGGGAGTATTCGGATTTTTCGTGCGCGGGCTTGGTGAACAGCCAGCGGAAGAAGGTCGCCATCGCCTCACCACGCTCCTGCTCCGCCTGGCGGAGGATTTCCACGTCCGATTCGTATGTAATAAGGGTGTTCATCGTGTAACTCCTACGCTTGGGTTGATCATCTTGCTCAACAGACATAGGACAGACACTATGGTGCATCAATAGGTTAGTTATGCAAATATAGCATATCAGACGCTACCAAACGATCTAATGAATTATTATTATGTTCTATTTGTTCCTTAATGGAACATTAATGGCCGGCAGGTCCTGCGTTGGAGATCAGTGGGTTTCCCCCGGCGGTCAGCTGTTCGGGCCCGGATTCCAAGGCATCGAGGCGAACAGAGACCAGTATATGGTCCCCGCTGCGTGAGCGTATCTCGCCGACTTTCTGCTCTCCCAAAAGAACATTCTCGCCCGGGACCTGGGAGGCGTGGGTGGCCTGAAACGCTGCAAGCTTGCGCTTTACCAGGCCGCGATACTTGGTGCGGGCGGTGAGCTCCTGGCCCATGTAGCAGCCTTTCTCCCAATCGATGCCGTTGAGCGTGTCGAAATTCGATTCGAGAAGGGTGGATTTCTCGATTTCCATGTCGCGGCTGCCGTCGGGAATCTCGAGAGAAATACGCAGCGCGTCGTAGGCCTCGAAAGGGGCTTCCGGCAGGGCAGCCTGCGTCAACCATTCCAGGGCCCCGGCGCGCGATCCGATCAGGCGACAACCCAGTTCAGATGCGCGCGGGTCGGTGAAGGCCAGCCCGTCGGCGACCGGGGTTGTTTGCCCGGGCGTCGTCGATAAGCCCAGGGTTTCGTTCGCGCCGTCCCCCAGAACAGCGAAAACGCGGAGATCTTCACGTGGATCGATTTGTACGTCGGCGCGGAGCTTGAACCGGGAGAGACGCTCGATCAGGTCAGCACCCCGACCGGCTTCGCAATCGACCAGCAGGCTGTCGTCGAGTTGCGCGACGAAAAAGTCGTGGAGATACTTCCCCTGGGGGGTCAACAGGGCGCTGTAGACCGATATCTCGGCGGATGTTCGGTCCATGTCCTGGGAAACCAGGCCCTGCAGAAATGTGCGTTTGTCGGCGCCGCTGATCGCGATGATATCGCGTGGCAAGGTGACGAAGCAGATGGTCATTGTGCGTCTTTCACGGCTGGCGGCAGCCCGTTTGTATGCTGTGTCGGTAGATAGATAATTGGCCTGTCGCATCGCTCTGGCAAGGCGCGCCGGGCATTCTTTTTGCAGCAAGAATTGGCGCGAGGCCGGGCACGCGCGTATAAGCCTCCTCGTCATGCGAATTCTCTATGTCGGTCCCAACCGGATTGGCGACGCCGTCCTATCGTCCGGTCTGCTGAACTTCCTGAGCCGGAACTATCCCGGCGCGCGATTCACCGTCGCCTGCGGCGCGTCGGCAGCGCCCCTGTTCGAGGCGCTGCCCGGCCTCGAACGTTTGATTCCGATGCACAAGAAACCGCGCGCCGGCCATTGGCGCTCTCTCTGGTGCCAGGTGGCCGGGCGTCGCTGGTCGCTGGTTGTGGATGTTCGACGCTCGGTTATTCCCTGGACCGTGTTGACGTCACGCCGCGCGGTGGCCCTGTCGAGCTCCCATCAGGACGAGCATGCTGTCGTGGCGTTTTCGAGGACGTTGGGCCTGTCGGAGAACCCGCCGATACCGCGTCTCTGGACCGCGGAAGCGCACCACACCAGTGCGACCGAATTGATGCCGGCCGACGTGCCGGTTATTGCCGTGGCGCCGACCGCGAACTGGCAGGGCAAGATCTGGCCGGCGGAGCGATTTGTCGAGACGATCGGACGTTTGACGGGGATCGACGGTTCGTCGGCCGACGCGATCTTGCCGGATGCCTCGATCGCGGTGCTGGGTGCGGAGAATGAACGAGAGGCGGCGGCGCCGGTGCTCGATGCGATCCCGGCCGAACGACGGATCGATCTCGTGGGCACACAGGACCTGCCGACGATATCTGCCTGTCTGCAGCGCTCGGCGCTATTTGTCGGCAATGATTCGGGCCTGATGCATATGGCGGCCGCGGCGGGCATTCCGACCCTGGGGTTGTTTGGCCCGAGCCGGCCGGAACGCTACGGGCCGTGGGGATCGCGGGCGGCATGGGTTACGACCGAGAAACCATTCTCCGAGCTTGTCGGCGGGAAGGGTTATGATCACCGCACGACGGAAACGCTGATGGACAGCCTGTCAGTTGATACCGTCGTTCGGGCGTCATCGAACCTGTGGCGCCGCGTGGGCGAAGACCGGGAATGACTTTGCAGGAACATACGCCGCGCTTGTCCGCCCTTGTGGTCGCGCACAACGAAGAGGCCCAACTCGACGATTGCCTGGCCGGGCTCGCCTTTGCCGACGAGATCGTCGTCGTGCTCGATCGCTGCGACGATCGCTCGGAAGAGATTGCCATGGCGCACGGCGCCAAGATCGAGGCAGGGGCGTGGGAAATCGAAGGTGCGCGCAGGAACCGCGGGATTGAAATCTGCACCGGCGACTGGGTTCTCGAGGTCGATGCCGACGAACGCGTGACACCCGAACTGGCGCGGGATATCCGGGCGACGATTGCGGATGCGCCCTACGGACATTTCCTCATCCCGTTTCACAATTATGTCGGGGACCGGCTGGTCGAGTTCGGCTGGGGCGCGGCCTGGGGGGTGAGTGCGACCGTGCGTTTGTTTGCGAACGACCCCGCGCTGGGCCCCGCCAAGATATGGGGCGATCAACGAATCCATCCTGCGCTCGAACTCAAGGGCGCGTCCGGTCGCTTGTCGGCACCGATGGTCCACTATGTCGATCGCAATATCTCGGACATGATCCAGCGGCTTGACCGCTACACGAGCGCGCGTGCGCGCGATTTGCGCGAATCCGGCGAGATCGGCAGTTTCACACATAATCTGCGGCGGATATTCTCGCGCTTCTGGAAATGCTATGTGGCCCGGCGTGGATACCGCGAAGGCCAGTACGGGTTTTTGATTGCATTGATGGCCAGTCTCTATCCGATCCTCAGCTTCCTCAAAGCCCACCTGGAGGATGAGTAGCCTTGCGACTGCTCCAGGCCATGGCGGGCGCGGAAGTCGGTGGGGCGGAGGCGTTTTTTGTCCGGCTGGCGATCGCGTTTGCCGCCGCCAATGTCGAACAGCGGGTGATAATTCGTCGGGATTCGGCGCGCGCCCGCGCGCTGCGCAACGGTGGCGTGGAGGCGCTGGAATTGCCGTTTGGCGGGCGCATGGACTTCCGCACGCGCCCGGCGTTGCAGCGTGAGATAGAGCGCTACAAACCCGATATTGTCCTCAGCTGGATGAGCCGTGCGAGCTGGGCGACACCAAAATCAACGCGCCCCGACGGCTACAAACTGATCGCCCGGCTCGGCGGGTACTACGATCTCAAATATTACCGGCACTGCGACTACCTGATCGGCAACACCGAGGAAATTGTCGAGCATATCGCCAAGCAGGGCTTTGACCGGGACCGGATTGTCTATCTGCCGAACTTCGTGAACCCGCCGAAATTACCGGCGATATCCCGGATCGGCTTCGATACGCCGCTGGACGCTCCCTTGTTGCTGGCGATGGGGCGGCTGCACGAGAACAAGGCTTTCGATGTTCTGCTGCGTGCGCTGGCGGACCTGCCGGAGACATGGCTCTGGATCGCGGGCGAAGGCCCGGAGGCCGCCAATCTCTCGAAGCTTGCGGCCGAACTCGGCGTGGCTGATCGCGTGAGGTTCCTCGGCTGGCGTGACGATTCCGACGCGCTGATGCAGGCCTGCGATATCTTCGTCTGCCCGTCACGCCAGGAACCTCTGGGCAATATCGTCCTGGAAGCATGGGCGGCCGGGAAACCGCTGGTCGCCGCCGCGGCCGCGGGACCTGCCAACCTGATCGGAGATGACGCGGCGGGCCTCATCGTGCCGGTGGATGACCCCGACGGACTTGCGCGCGGTATCCGCGCGCTTATCGCCGACCCGGAAAATGCCGCCCGTCTTGCCCGGGAAGGTCACCGGCGTTTCGAAGAGAGCTATACGGAGGCGGCGGTCGTCGCGCAGTATCAGAGCTTCTTCGAGCGGGTTATCTGACGATGTGTGGAATCGCGGGTGTCATGGGTGCCGATGGGACGACCGCAGATGCGGGCGTGCTGCAGCGCCTCGTCGATTCCCTGCAGCATCGCGGCCCGGATGGCGATGGCGCCTACACGGCCCGGAATG
The DNA here is from genome assembly GCA_965261975.1 of Alphaproteobacteria bacterium. Classification (GTDB taxonomy): domain Bacteria; phylum Pseudomonadota; class Alphaproteobacteria; order UBA6615; family UBA6615; genus UBA8079. Next base: position 65,043 of record CBDHEC010000010.1, on the reverse strand, counting down.
TCGCGCTGGGTCAGACCCGTCTCGCCATCATCGACCTGGAGACCGGTACCCAGCCACTCTATGAGCCGGGCGGGGCCGTTCTGGTCGCGAATGGCGAAATTTACAACTATGTCGAGCTTCGCGCGCAGATGGATGGCGAGGCCTTCGCGACGCGGTCCGACTGCGAACCACCGTTGCATCTGTACCGTAAGTATGGCCTCGATTTTGTCGATCACCTCCGGGGCATGTACGCCATTGCGCTCTACGACCCGATCGAGGGCCAGCTTGTGCTGGCGCGCGACCCGTTCGGGATCAAGCCGCTCTATTACGCGCAGACCGATCGCGGCTTTGCATTCGCATCCGAACCGCAGGCGCTTATCGATTCCGGGATGGTGACACCGCAGGTCAACCCAACCGCACTGTCCGAGTTGCTCCAGCTTCAGTTCACGACCGGCGCCGAGACGGTGTTTGAATCCATTACGCGCGTGTTGCCGGGGGAATCGGTTGTCGTGCGCGACGGCCGCGTGGTTGCCCGCCGACGGCGGACCGTTTTGCCGTCTGAAGGCCCTGCGGACTGGAACGAGGAAACCGCGCTCGAGCTTCTCGACACGGCGCTGCGTAACAGTGTCGAGGTGCATCAGCGTTCCGACGTGCCCTACGGGATGTTCCTGTCCGGCGGTGTCGACAGTTCGGCGCTCCTCGCTTTGATGGCTGAGCTGAACAGCCAGCCGGTCCAGGCGTTCACCGCCGGCTTTGTGGGAACATCCGTTCCCGACGAGCGCGAACATGCGCGTGAACTGGCCAGGATCACGGGCGCGGAGATGACCGAACTGGCGATCGATGCAGATATGTTCTGGCGGGACCTGCCGAAAATTGCCGCGGCGATGGATGACCCGACGGCGGACTATGCGATGGTGCCGACATACTTTCTTGCGCAAGCGGTGAAGGCGGCCGGGCTGAAAGTGGTTCTGACCGGTGAAGGGGGAGACGAGCTGTTTGCCGGATATGGCCGCTATCGCAGCGCCATGCGGCCATGGTGGCGCGGCGGGCGCGGCATGCGCGCGCGCGGTGTCTTCGATGGCTTGAGCGTGTTGCGCGATCCGCCGACCGGTTGGCGCGACGGGATCGCGGCGGCCGAGCAAACCGCCGATACCGGGACGTATAGCCGCCTCCAGTCGGCGCAGGCGGCAGACTGTGCAGACTGGCTCCCGAATGATCTTTTGATCAAGGTGGATCGATGCCTGATGTCGCACGGGGTCGAGGGACGAACGCCGTTCCTGGACCCGGAGGTCGCTGCGGTGGCCTTCCGGCTGCCGGACCATCTCAAGGTGTCCGACGGGCGCGGCAAATGGTTGCTGCGGAAATGGCTCGAAGGCGTTCTTCCCGAAGCGCGCCCCTTCGAACGCAAGCGCGGCTTCAGCGTGCCGGTCGCCGAATGGATGGAAGCCAGCGCCCTGGAGATCGGACCGCTTGTTGCCCACCAGCCCGGCGTCCTCGAGATGTGTGAACCGCGCGCGGTGGAATCGCTCTTTGCCAAGAAGGGTAAGCGCCCCGGCTTTGCTGCCTGGGTGTTGCTGTACTATGCGCTGTGGCATGCCCATCACATGCTCGGCATCCGCGACAGCGAGAATGTGCGCGACGCGCTCGAGACCGGACGCCGCGCGGCATGAGCCTGTAACCCGGGACGCGGTTGTACGTCCGCGTGACCGCGCCGGGCCATGATTTCCCAGACAATTCAACCTGTTGCTCACGGGGTGGGATCGCCACCGACTTTTGGCTGACTTCTGCCGTTGGCGGGCCTATATTTCCTGTCTAATTGTGCACCGCACCAAAGGTTCTCGGCGCGTATTTCGCCGGATCCATCATGAAACGGGTCCACTCTCGCGGGCGCCCGTCGAGACCAAGGAGAACCACTCATGACCGCATGTATCGTTGGCTGGGACCATCTGAAATTCGGGAAACGCGCGGACGACGACATCGAGGACATGATCGTCAGCGTCGCCACGGGCGCCATGCGCGATGCCGGGGTCGAGCCCAAGGATGTGGATGCAATCTATCTGGGCACCTTCGGCGGCGGCTTCGTGAACCAGGAATTCCCGGCCTCGCTCGTGCTGCAGGCCCATGAGGATCTCCGTTTCAAGCCGTCGACCCATGTCGAGAATGCCTGCGCGACCGGATCGGCCGCGATCTATCAGGGGCTCAATCACATTGCGGCCAAGCGCGGCCGCATCGTCCTGTGCGTCGGGGTGGAGAAGATGACCGACGTGAGCGGCGAGGTGCTCGGCGGTATTCTCTCCAAGGCGTCATACCTGCGCGAGGAATCGGCCTCGAGCTTTGCGGAGATCTTCGGGCAGATTACCGATGCCTATTTCCAGAAATACGGCGACAAGTCCGACGCGCTGGCAATGATCGCGGCCAAGAACCACAAGAACGGTTGCGACAATCCCTACGCCCAGCTGCAGAAGGACCTGGGCTACGACTTCTGCCGTAACGTGTCGGAGAAGAACCCGGTCGTCGCCGGCCCGCTCAAGCGGACCGATTGCTCGCTGGTGTCGGATGGTGCTGCGGCCATCGTGCTGACCGATGTCGACACCGCGCTGAAGATGGACAAGGCGGTCTATTTCCGCGCGGCCCAGCATGTGCAGGATTATCTGCCCATGTCACGCCGGACCGTGATCGATTTCGAGGGCCCCGCCGAGGCTTTCGCCCGGGCATTTGCCGAGGCCGGTATCTCGATCGGTGACCTCGGTTTCGCCGAGGTCCATGACTGCTTCACCAGCGCCGAACTGCTGTCCTATGAGGCGATGGGCCTGACCGAGAAGGGCCAGGGCGAGACGGCGATCAAGGAAGGCTGGACCTATGCCGACGGCAAACTGCCGGTGAACCGTTCCGGCGGCCTGAAAGCCAAGGGCCACCCGCTGGGCGCGACCGGCCTGTCGATGCACGCCATCGCGTCCATGCAGCTCACGGGCACAGCCGGTGATCTGCAACTCGACAGCCCGAATCTGGGCGCGGTGTTCAACATGGGAGGGTCGGCGGTCTCCAGCTATGTTTCGATCCTTGAGCCGCTGCGTTAGCACCAAGACGCCACGAACCGGGATTGCGAAGAGATGAGCGAGACTTTCAAGGCCGTCCTGCTTGAGCAGGGCGAAGACGAAAAGGTATCCGCGTCCATCACGGATGTCGGCGTCGATGCCCTGCCGGAAGGTGACGTCACGGTGGCGGTCGAATATTCGACCATCAACTACAAGGACGGCCTGGTGGTGAACGGGAATATCGGCCGGCTTGTGCGGGAGTTTCCCCATGTGCCGGGCATCGATTTCGCCGGGACGGTCGAGCAGTCCGACAACCCCGCCTTCGTGCCCGGTGACAGGGTCGTACTGACCGGCTGGCGCGTGGGCGAGATTCACTGGGGCGGCCTGGCCCAGAAGGCGCGTGTCAGCGCCGACTGGCTGGTGCCCTTGCCCGAAGGCCTGACGACACAGCAGGCCATGGCGGTCGGGACGGCCGGATTCACCTCCATGTTATGCGTCGACGCGCTGGAGGCGCACGGCCTCACGCCCGGCGCGGGCGAGGTGCTGGTCACCGGTGGTGCGGGCGGTGTCGGCAGTGTCGCGATCGCGATCCTGGCCAATCTTGGCTACACGGTGGTCACGTCTTCCGGGCGCCGGGAACTCGAACCCTATCTCATGGATCTGGGTGCGGCCGAGGTGATCGATCGCGCGGAGCTGTCGGAGGCAGAGCCCAGGCCGCTCGAACGCGAGCGTTGGGCGGGTTGCGTCGATGCCGTCGCCGGCAAGACCCTCGCGACCGTTTTGGCGCAGATGAAATATGGCGGGTCGGTCGCGGCCTGCGGGCTGGCGGGCGGAAACAATCTCGAGACGACGGTGCTCCCGTTCCTGCTGCGCGGGGTGAATATCCTTGGCATCGATTCCGTCATGCAGCCGAAAGAACATCGCGAGCGTATCTGGCAGCGGATTGCCAAGGACCTGCCGCTGGACAAGCTGGATGCCTTGACCAGCGTGGCACCGCTGGGTGACGTGCCGGGTCTGGCAAAGTCGATCCTGGCCGGCGATGTGCGCGGCCGCACGGTGATCGACGTCAACGCCTGAAGTCCGCACTTTCCGGCTCACGGCGGATAAATCCTCTCTTAACCCGCCGGCGGTAAAGTTGCGCCCAACTGAGGTTGGGCCCATGGAAACGATCGGCAAGAGATGGCGGGCAGGCGCTTTGTTGGGCGCGGCATTTCTGCTGTCTGCTTGCGAGAATCCGTGGCACGAATACATGCCCACCTTCGACCAGGTGCTCGAGGCTGGTTGGCTTGAAGACGAGGCGCCCCTGATTGTGGTCCCCGTCTATTGCTACGACACGATTGGCAACGCCGATTGCTATCATGCGCCGCTTGATGGCGCGGGAAACCGGCTCGTTGGTTTCCAGGGCCCGCCGCCGCCAGTAAATGATGATCGATAGGGCGGGCGGGGACCCGTAATCGTCGGTCCGCTTCTCCCGGTCTCAAACAAAAGCGCGCATGTGACGGACCCGTGACGTTCACCGGGGGCTTTTTGTTGCCGAAACCGATGTCCCCTTGTCCTCGATGGGCGGGGCGCGCTAGATCAATCGAAGCTACTATTGTCCCTACAGGCAATGTTCGAACTCCACCCCGTCGTTTGGTGACGAGACTCAGATGCGCGTCTATCGATGGATATTTGTGATCGGGCTGATCCTTGGTCTGGGCGTCCTCTTTGTCATGTTCTCGAACGAACAGCAGAGCAATGTCCCAAAGCCGGATAAAACAAGCCGGATCGCGCCGGACGCGACTGCGCCCGACAGTACGTCACCCGAGAACGCGCCGGATCGACCCGATGACCTGAGCGAGAATTTGAACGCGCCGAAACTCGACCTTGATCAGAGTTCCGACCCGTTGGTCATTGTCGATTCGTTTCCGCTCGATGCCCAGGGCGCGACAACGGACTGGCGCGGCATCGAAGGTTCGGCAGGACATTTTGACCAACTCGTCCTGCTGGATGGTTCGGGTGCGACCGACGGCGGCGTATCCACGATCGACATTCTGATCGCACGTGGTTGGGCGGGCGACACGGGCCTGGGCATGCGGTTGTCCGATGTTCTGCTCGCCCGCTGCGACCGCATTGTCGCCCATGCCAAGGTTACGCTCGAACGGCCGGATGTCGCGAAAGCGGTACACCCCAATCTCGTTCGATCCGGATGGGAAGCGCAGCTGCTGGCCGGCCATCTCCCGTCCTGCGGGAATGACGACTTGTCGGCCTGGGCGGTTGTGCCCGGCAGTGAGTTGAGCGCGGACGTCGCGTATCGGATGAACCAGGATTTGGCGTTCGATGAGGGTGCGGCGAGCAAGGATTTCGGGTATGCGCCCAGGCGTTTTCTCTCTGGCGGCTTGCCGGATATCTTTGGCTAGCCACGCAGGTGGGAACGACGGGTTAGCAGCCTTTCAGGCCGGTTTTCAGATCGATCCGAGGTGACCAGCCGGGCAGGGGGGCGCCGTCCCACGGGACCATGACTTCGCCGTCACGATGGGGTCTGCGACCCCAGTGGATCTCGACATGACGATCGTTCGCCGACATCCACGTTTCGGCCAGTTCACGCAGCGTGACGCTCTTTGCAGACGGCAGGGTGTGACTGGCGCGTCCTCGAATATCCCCCGATAGCAGAAGATTGCCGGCATGGACAAAACCGTCGTTCAGGTCATCGACATGCACCATGTGGAGCAATTGATCGCCCGGTGTCGCGTCTATTGCCTCTCCGTTTTCCGCAGCCTCGCGCAGCACCGACAGGAACTTGCGCCGCGGGTCCCGGGGGCCGTAGCTGTCGTAGATCTTGAGCGTGAGTGCATTCAATTCCGACGAACTGACGTAGTAGTCGATGATATCGTCCGCCGCCTGCTTGCTCGCCGCGTAAAGTGTGTTGGGTGTCGGTGTCGGGTCGCCCGGTGCGCTCCCCGCATTCTGCCATCCGGTGCCGGCCGTGACCAACGAGCGGACCCCGGCCATCGTCAGGGCTTCGCAGAGGTGGGCCGTGAAGATCACGTTATCATCGATCAGACCCGCAATATCCCCGGGCTTATGCGCAGCGACATAACGGGCCCCGAGATGGAACACGACATCGGGCCTGGCCTGTTCGAGGCAGGCGATGAGATCGTCGCCGGTGCCTGTCGCGGTGTGGATCTCGATGGTGTCCGGCATTTGGGCAATACGCGCCGGATCGCTTGACGGACGCGTCACAACGGTCACCGCAACGCCTGAGTCGGACAGACGGTTTGCCAGATGAGATCCGAGAAACCCCGTCGCGCCGGTGACCAGTGCAGATCTGAACCGGGGCGCGGTGCGCAGATCAGGCATCGCCGGCTCGCGGCGCGCGGGCGAGAAAGTCGTCGATGCTCGCGTCGAAAAGTTCGGCGGACTCGGCGATTTTCGATTCCGGCCAGTTCCACCATGCGATGGCTTCGAGTGCGGATATCTGTGTTGCCTCGAACCGATCGCGTACTTTCTTGGCCGGAACACCGACATTGATCGAATAGGGTTCGATGTCACGTGCAACCACGGCGCCGGCACCAATGATGGCGCCGTTCCCGATCGTCACCCCGCTGAGGATGACGGCCCGTGCGCCGATCCACACATCGTGCCCGATGCTGATGGGGCCACGTGTGATCGCATCCATGTTGGTACCGCTGCCCGTCAGCAGGCTGCGAACGGGGTAGGTTGCGGGTCGATCAGTCCGGTGGTCGGTCTTGCACAGCACCATCACATCGGGGCCGACGGAACAGTAGTTTCCGACGGTCACCGGGCAGTCGGGGGACAGGCCTGCAAAGCTGTTCCGATCGAGGCCGTAGGTGCCACGTCCGATGGTGATGTAGCCGGGAAGCTGGCTCTTGCGGGCCGGGGCGCCGAACAGGCGGCGGAGAGTGTAGCTGATGCCGCCCATTCTATATCTCGGCAGAAAAATCGCGGAACGCCGCGTCGCGGTCGGACATCAGCGTCGGTGCATCTGGCCAATCGATGGCAAAGGCCGGGTCGTCCCAACGCACACCGCGCGCCAGATCCGCGACATATGCCGCACCCATCAGATACTCGATCTCGCAATCGTCCTCGAGTGTCAGAAAGCCGTGCGCGCATCCGGATGGCACGAACATGGCGTTCTGGCCATCGGCGGTCAGTTCGGCGCTGGTCCAATGACAGAAGGTGCTCGACTGGGGTCGAAGGTCTACGGCAACATCGAAGATGCGTCCGCGCGTGCAGCGGACCAGTTTGGGGTCGGGTATCGGTTCCGCCTGGTAATGCATGCCCCGCAGCGTGCCCCGCAGGTGATTGCGCGAAATATTGATCTGGACAACGTCGAAGTTAATGCCGGCCGATCGAAACTCGTCGGCGCAATAGCTTCGCGCGAAGTCGCCGCGCGTATCGGCAATGGGCGCTGTCGCGACTTCGAAGACGCCGGCGATATCCGTGGGCATCAACTTCATCACAAGATGGTCAGCTCCGGTACGGCGACAACGAACCGACCGCCCCATTCCGCGATGTCGTCGTGGGCGGTCGTGATCTCGCGTTTGAGATTCCAGGGCAATATCAGCACATAGTCCGGCTTCGTGTCGCGTATTCGCTCGGGCGGCACGATCGGGATACGGCTGCCCGGCAGAAATTTGCCCTGCTTCTGGTCGCTGACATCGGCCACATAGTCGATCCGGGAATCGTCTACGCCGCAGTAATTGAGCAGCGTGTTCCCCTTGGCGGCGGCGCCGTAGGCGACGACGGTTTTGCCCTCGGCGCGCGACTTGGCAAGAAACGCCAGGAGGCCGTCGCGAATGGCCTCAATGCGGGCCTGGAACCCGGCGTAGCTCTCGATCTTGTCGAGCCCCATTGCGACCTCGTCGCGTCGGACTTTCGCGAGCCCGGGCTCTTCCGGGCGTGCGGTGCCGGCCATCAGTGATGCAAAAATCCGCAAGCTCCCGCCATGGGTCGGCAGTTCTTCGACATCGAACAGTCGCAGCCCGTGGCGGGCGAATATCTTCTCGACGACGAGCAGTGAGAAATACGAGAAATGCTCGTGGTAGACCGTATCGAACTGCGCGTCCTCGATCAGCCGTGCCAGATGGGGAAATTCCATCGTCAGCACGCCATCATCCGATAACAGATGCGCGAGACCGGCAACGAAATCGTTGAGATCGGGAACATGGGCCAGCACGTTGTTGCCGAGTAACAGGTCCGCTTTGGTTCCCTTGTCCCGCAGGGTTCTGGCGAGATCGAGACCGAAGAACGCGGCCAATGTCGGTACGCCGTTTGCTTCGGCGGCCTTGGCGACATTGGCGGCGGGCTCGATCCCGAGGACAGGTATGCCTGCCTTGACGAAATGCTGCAGCAGGTAGCCATCATTGCTGGCGACCTCGATGACCGAACTCGACGGACCCAGCCCGAAGCGTTTTTGCGCCATCTTCGTATAGGCTTGCGCATGCGCGACCCAGCTCGTCGAGAAGGACGAGAAGTAGGCGTAGTCGGAGAAAATTTCTTCGGCCGGCACGACGTCTTCCGCCTGGACGAGCAGGCAACTGTCACACACGCGCGCGTGGAGCGGGTACCGGGGGTCCGCCGTGCCCGGGTCGGCGTTGTCGAGATAGCTGTTTGCCAGCGGTGTTTCACCCAGATTGGCGAAGCTGGTCCGCAGGGGCTCGCCACAGAATCGGCACGCGGGATGTGTTTCGCTGCGCGCGCTCATGTCGCCAGTTCCTGATAGGCGCTGATTTGCCCTTCGACGAGGTCGCGCGGCGATTTGCCCTGCAGGGCTTGCGCGTGCCAGCGCGCCGTCCACTCGGCGGCATCCGCCTGGGACAAATGTGGGTGCCAATCCAATGTGGCCGCCGAGAGCGACGCGTCGAGCGCCAGGTTCCTGGCCTCCACCGGCCCGTCCTGCGGCGTGTGCTGCCAGTCTTCCACCTGAACACCCTCGGTGCGCGCCGTTTCGATCACCTGTTCCAGAACCCAGCGCACGGGCTGTGCTGTCTCTGTATCGGGTCCGAAATTGAGGGCGCTGGGCAGCGTCGCATCTTCGTTGCGGACCATGGCCTCGACGTAACGCATGTAACCCGCCAGCACATCGAGGACATGTTGCCAGGGGCGCGTTGCATCCGGGTTGCGAACCTCGAGCGCCTGACCGGCGTCGATGGCCCGGAAGAGGTCGGGCAGTATTCGGTCCTCCGACCAATCGCCGCCACCAATGACATTGCCGGCCCGCGCGGTGGCGAGGCGCGGTGCGCGGTCGCGGTTCTCGAGGATTCCCTTGCGCCAGCCGGCACTCAGCGTTTCCTGCGCCGCCTTCGAGGCGCTGTAGGGTTCGCTGCCGCCCAGCGGGTCGGATTCCACGAACGGGCGCCCGCTGTTGTCGTTGCGGTAACACTTGTCGCTGGTGACGACCAGGATCGCGCGTAGCCCGGTGCAGGCATCGAGCTTCTCCAGCAGATTTCCGGTTCCCTGGACGTTGGTGGCGTATGTGCCCAACGGATCCCGGTGGGCGCGGCGTACCAACGACTGTGCGGCAAGGTGAATGACGATGTCCGGGTTGGCGGCCGCGCAGGCGATTTCCACGGCTTCCCGATCGCGGATATCGCCGGTCATGGAGGTGAGATAAGTCCAGTCACCCAGATCACGAAACAGGTTTGCGCCTGGTTCCGGAGCAAGGGCAAACCCGTGCACTTCCGCACCCAGCATTTCCAGCCATGCGCTCAGCCATGCGCCCTTGAAGCCGGTATGGCCTGTCACGAGGACGCGTCGTCCGCGCCAGAATTCCTGATCGGGATTGCTCATCGGTTCTCTGTATCGGGCTGGGAAGGCCTGGCGCGGCTTACCGTTCGCGATGCCGGGATGTGGAGCAGATATCCGGCTGTCCCGAACAGACGGGCCAGGTCACGCCATGCCTGCGCGCGGCGGAGCGTCAGCGTGTTCCCGAGCGTTTTCAATGTGTAGCGAAGCAGGTTCGGCCAGGCGACCGCGGCGCATGCCGCCCCGCCATGATACTTCTGCTCAAGATAAAGCCGTGACCAGGCCATGTGCCAATACTTCTCCCATCGGTAATGCGCGCTTGGGCGTACCGAGCCACCACCGCCGTGATTAACCAGTGCGCCCGGCACCAGAATGGCGCTGAACCCCTTCTGTCGAATGCGCATACAGAAATCATCGTCTTCGTAATACAGAAAGATGGCGTCGTCGAATGGTCCGATGTTATGGAATGACGCCATGCGGAGCAAAACCACGGCGCCTGAAAGATACTCAGCACAGCATGGTCCGTCGGGGGGCGCTTCGCCTGTGCGCGACGGCAGCAAATGGCGTTGGAACAATTCGGCATCGTGCGCCGGTTCATACAAGCCCGAATCGTCGAACACGCACGGCGCGAGAAGTGCGGCGTCCGGATAGGTATCGGCGGCATCGAGCAGCCGTTCCAGCGCTGCGGTGTCGACCTTCGAATCGGGATTGGCGAGCAGTGCGAACTCGCGTGTGACCTTTGCGAGGCCCTGGTTGGCGCCGGCGCCGTAGCCGACACCGATGGCGTTTTCTTCAATGTCGGCATGCGGCAACATGCGACGCACCAGTTCCGGTGTGCCGTCGTCGCTGGCATTGTCGACAACGATAACCTCTGCCCCGTCACCAATACCGGCCAGGCAATTTTCGATGACCGCGCGGCTGTGGTGGGTGACGGCGACCACGGAAACGCGCTGCCAGGCATCGGCCCGTTCGGTGTTGGGATTTTCGGTTGTGGGAACCACGCCCGGAACCAGTTTGTGTTCAGTCATGAAGGATCGGGATTTTGACCCCGGCCGCCGCGTCGCGACAAGCGAAGTCGCGCCTATTTCGACAGCATTTCGCGCGCCAGACCGAACAACTGGCCGTCGCCGGTCGCCAGAGCCTCAAGCACGCTGAAATGATTGGCGCCATGCACGCTTGCGATCGTGGCGTTGGTGCCGTGGTTACGGCAGTTAACGGCGAATGCCTCAGCCTGGCGGTGGAACTCGCGGCCCTCGTGAGAGCCGAGTGCGACGACCGTGTTTGCCTTGGTGCGAGGCAGCGCGAACATCGGGCTGAGAGCCGCGGCACTGACCGCGTCGAGGCCCAACGGATCGCCGATCGGCGTGTGACGGATCGGCTCAAGATCGAAAATGCCGCTGATCGGCATCGCGCTTTTCACGACATCTGCTGGCAGGGCGCCATCAAATGCCGACCAGTCGGTGGTGAGCGCCACGCCGGCGAGATGCCCGCCAGCCGAATGGCCGCTGACCTGAATCCTGTCCCGGTCATAACCGAGCGCGGAGCCGTTCTTCCAGATATGCGCGATCCCCCGCCTCACCTGGTCGACCAGTTCGGCAAGCGTGACGTCGGGGCAAAGCGAGTATTCAAGGCTGGCGAAGGCGATACCCGCGTCAAGGAAGGGCCGGGCCAGGAATGCGTAGCTCTCCTTGTCGTTCCATTGCCAGTAACCGCCATGGATGAACACATGAAGCGGCGGGTTTGGGATATCCGGCAGGAATAAATCGAAGCGGTCCCGAGGTCCGTCGCCGTAGGTGAGGTCGATCCGTCCGTTGGTCGCGTCGGCACGAAGCTGATCGCTGCGTGTCTCGAAATCGGCGATGAACGCCTCATAGTCCGGTACTTTTCCACGATTGTTGTATTCGGCGAACAGCGTGTCCGCGTCATAGTCGAGATACACAATGTCGCCCATCTGAATTCCCCTGGAAGCGTTCAACTCGTCTCGCGTTCGGTGCCGGAAAGTGTCTCATACATCTTGCACAATGCCGCCGTATCGATGTCGTACATGCCCAATCCGACGGCGGCCTGGTGCATCTGCAGCGCGGTTTGAAACAGGGGTGCAGGGTAGTTCATCTCCTGTGCAAAGGCACCGATGACCGGCCCGTCCTTGGACGCCATGCCGAAATTCCCGCGCGAGCTGGTGTAGTCCTCGCTGACCATCATCGGGCCTCGAATTTCCCAGAGGACCGAGTTTGCCGCGCTGTCCTTCACCAGGTCGAACACATCTTCCGCCTGCAGCCCGGCCTTGAGACCCATCGCCATCGCTTCGGCGTTTGCCGCCGTCATCACGCATACCAGGTGGTTGATCACGAACTTGATCTTGCTCGCGTTGCCAAACGTGCCGACGAAGCTGTGCTTCCGTGTGAAAGCCGAGAGAATATCCGTATTGGCCTCGTAGGCGGCCTGATCGCCGCTCATATAGGCGGTGAGGGTCTTGGCGAGGATCATGTCCCGGTTGCCGCTCACGGTGCCGTCGATCAGCGTCATGCCGGAATCTGCGGCGATCCGTGCGCCTTCGGCCTTCACCTCGATCGGGAGGGTGCAAGTGTCAATCAGGACAAGGCCTTCGCGCCCCGCCGAGGTGACGCTGCCCTGACCCGATATCACCGCCTGGAACGCCTCGATCGTCGGCAGCGACAGGAGGACCACATCGGCTTGTTCCGCCACGTCGCGCGGGCTCTCGGCCCGGCGGCCTCCATTTTCCTCGAGCTCATCGAGCGCGGCGTCACGGACATCGAATCCGACAACCTCGAAGCCGCCCTTTACGAGCATGATCGCCATGGCGGATCCCATCGCGCCTAGTCCCACAACTCCGACTGTCTTGCTCATTCACTTCTCCTCCGCCTCGGGTTTATCGGGGTGACGTTACCATTGTTCCCTTTGGCACAGTCGCGCACCGACTTCAGGTTGGTCTGGTACGAGTCTTAGCCGGTGAGACGGGCCATTTCCAAAACTTGTCGATCTGTCGGCAATGGGAAAGGCTTCGCGAAACTTTCCGTCCCGCGCCGAACCGCCAGCAGGAGTTTCACCATGACCACGACACCATCCACCGAGCGCCCCTACCGTGTAGCCACCGAAGACGAATTTCCCATTCTGGATGTCGGCCCCTATCTCGCCGGCGAAGCGGGCGCGCTGGATACCCTGGCGGCCCAGGTGCGTGATGCGCTGGAGCGGGTCGGGTTCATGATGTGGGTCAATCACGGGCTTGACTGGTCGGTGATCGAAAATGGTTTTGCCGGTGCACGGCAATTTCATGATCTGCCGCTGGAAGAAAAATTGGAGATGCGGGTCAACGAGCATCAGATCGGCTATGTCCCGATGAACTTCACCTTCAATGAAGCCCATGCGGTCGACAGCACGAAAGGGCTGAAACGCGACGCCTCGGAGAACCTGACCTATTATCAGGAACGCTCACCCGACGACCCCAAGGTCCTGTCCGGCGAGCGTTTTCGCGGGCTCAACCAATGGCCCGAAGAGGCCCACGCACCGGGATTCCGGGAATCGCAGTTGGCTTATCACGCCATGATGTCTGAGCTCGGTTATCGGATGCTTCCGGTCTACGCGCGCGCGATGGATATGCCCGATGATTTTTTCGATGGCTATTTCAAGGATCCGACAATCGTGGTCCGGATGGTCAAGTATCCTGCAGTTGGTGCGCTTCGCGATGATCAGTTCGGTGCCTCGTCTCATACGGATGCCGGTTTCATCACCATGCTGCCGCAGAGCAACCAGCCGGGACTTCAGATCAAGACCCCCGATGAAGAATGGATCGACCATCCGCCGATGGCGCAGGGCGTGATCGTGAATTCGGGCAATATGCTACGGCGTTGGTCGAATGATCGCTTTGTCGCGACACCTCATCGCGTGACCACAGCGACGACTGAGGACCGGTACTCGCTGGCTTTCTTCTTCAACCCCGATCTCGATGACGTCATCGATCCAGTCGAGGGATGCGTCGGTCCCGACAACCCCGCTCGCTATGAACCGATCCGCTATGGCGATTTCTTTGCCGACTATCTGGCCAGCACATACACCCACCAGAAAGGAAAATCCGAAGCTGCCGAATAGGGCCTGAATGCCAAAATATCCCCCGGTTCCACACTGGTTTTCAGCGGGACCGGCGGTTAGTCTGCGCCCAACATTCTGAACACGAACATTCCGTTGGGGAGCAAGACTATGGCGAAGGTGACACTGGAACAGGCGAACACGATCATTGCGGCCGGCCAGGCCAAGGGACGGGAACTGGATATCGGCCCGCTGACCATCGTGGTGCTCGACGACGGCGGACATCCTGTTGCCATGCAGCGCGAGGACAAGAGCGGAATCATGCGGTTCGAGATCGCCTTCGGCAAGGCATGGGGCGGGCTGGCGATCGGCCGTTCGTCGCGCGCCAACGAGACGGATTTCCTGACCCGCGAGCATTTCGGCAACGCGGTCGCCGTTGCGTCGGGCGGCCGGGTGATTCCGGTGGCCGGCGGCGTGTTGATCCGCGATGCGGACGGCAATGTTGCGGGTGCGGTCGGCGTGACCGGCGACAGTTCGGACAATGACGAGGCCTGCGCGGTGGCGGGTATCGAGGCTGCGGGCCTGACGGCACAAGTTTGACCCGGGGTGAATGCGCCAGGCGCTATCCGCCGCGACGTGCGTAGGCCCTGACGACCAGCAGGAACACGGTCAGGCTCAAGAGGGTCGTGGCCAGTTGTGCCATCCCCATTTGCAGGGACAGGGTGTGGGGCAGGTGTGCCACGATCAGGGACATGACGAACGCCCAGCCCATATGCAGGAAGCCGCCCATCGCCGACGCCGCACCGGCGAAGGATGGCGGTACCGTGTTCAGCGCCTGGGCGTAGCAGTTCGCCAACACGAGGCCAGTGCCGAAGTTCGAGACCAAAATGGCCGCGATGATCAGGTCCGGCGTCGCCTGACCCGACAGGGCCAGACCGACCTGCATCAGGCCTCCCAGGACACCCAGGCTGCTCCCGGCGCCGACGATCAGATCGACCGGCAGGATCCGAACCAGCCTTCCCGATACGTAGCTACCGGTGATGAAGGCGATGGGTATGATCATCAGATACAGGCCGAACAGTTTCGGTGTCACGCCGAGTTGAATGATCAGCACGATCGGCGCCGCGGTCATGAAGACCTGGAAGATCGCGCTCTGGAAAGAGATGGTCAGGCTGTAGCCCATGAAACCGGCGCGCCTGAACAATGCCAGATAGCCGCGGAAGAGCTGGACGATATCGATGCGTTCCCGGGCGGTCTCGGGAAGGGTCTCGCGCAATATGGGGATCGCCACGAGGAGAGAAAGACCGCTTGCCAGCGCGGTGGCCAGAAATGTCGCGCGCCAGTTGAAGGTTTCCACGAGCTCCGCACCGATCAGTGGCGCGATCGCCGGCCCGACCCCCAGTGAGATCGCCACATAGGACATGGCCTGCGCGGTTGCCTTGCCTTCATTCGTATCGCGGACCGTCGCACGGCCGACGACGATGGAGGCGCATGCGCCCGCCGCCTGGAAGAACCGCGCGCCGAGTAGCTGCCAGATATCCGTCGCGAATGCACAGGCAAGGCTGGCCAGCATGAAGAGCGCGACCCCGCCCATGATGACCGGTCGTCGCCCGAAACGGTCGGAAAGCGGGCCGACGATGAGCTGCATGAAGGCGAAAGCAATCAGATAGGCCGGGATAATCAGCTGGGTGCGGCCGAGCGTGGTCTCCAGGTCCCGCGCGATGTCCGGTACGGCGGGCAGGAATATCGTCAGCGCAAGCTGGCTCGAGAACATCATCGCGAACAGGACCGCGAGGGAGGATCTACGCAGCACCATGCGCGTGATCAGTAGAGGCCGGCGCGTCGTGCGCGCCCGCGCAGCAGGGCGAGGACCGTGTCGATGTTTGGCGTGGGAATGTCCGCGATTTCACCCATCTCCGAAACAACGGTCACCATCGTATCGATTTCCATTGGCCGTCCGCGTTCGAGGTCCTGGAGGATGGAGGGTTTGAACTCGCCCAGCTCGGCGCCGCGGTCGATCCTTGCCTCCACGCTCGTGTTCATCGGCAGGCCGAGGGCTTCACCGACATCGGAGGCTTCCTGCATCATTGCCGCCGCGATCGGCCGGACATCCGCGTCACCCGCGAGGCCCGCGAGGGTTGCCCCGGTGAGTGCGCAAATTGGCCCCATGCCCATATTGCCGATCAACTTCATCCAGATTTCGCTGTGAATGTCGTCGGTGGCGCGTCCGTCGAGCCTTGCACCGGAGATCGCATCGGCCAACGCGGCGGCCGATGCCGTCATGCGACGGCTGGCGTCGCCGACAAGAAAAAGATCGCCGGCGGCATGGTCCACCACCCCCGGTTCCGGGAGCGAGGCGCCGGCGTGCACCACGCATCCGAGCAGGGGTTCCCGGGTCAGCGTCTCCTCCAGGATTCCGTTCGGGTCGGTGGACGACAGTGAGCGGCCCGCCAGCGGCCCTGAAAGCGCCTGGCAAAACCACCACGGAACCCCGTTCATTGCCGTGACAATGACCGTTTCCGGTCCGAGGAGAGGGGCCAGCGAGGTGGCGATACCGGGAAGGGCGGGTGCCTTGAGTGTCAGGATGACATAATCCTGGGGCTCCAGGTCGGCGGGTTCGGCAGTGGCGTTTATGTCGACCGTGAATTGCTCATCTGCCCATTTGAGGGTGAGGCCATTTGCCTGCATGGCCTGCAGGTGCGCACCGCGCGCGATGGCCGTGACGTCATGCCCGGCTTGCGCAAGCCGGGCGGCCAGAATACCGCCGATCGCGCCGGCGCCAACGATACAGATTCTCATCGACCGGACCTCGACCTAGCGCGAAAGGGCATCGTCGATCCAGTTGGCCATCGCGAAGAGATCTGCATCCTCGTTGTGATAGCCAATCAGTTGCAGGCCGAGCGGCAGCCCGTCCGCAGACAATGCGGGCAACGTAATCGCCGGGGCTCCCATGCACGACGCCGGCGAACACATAAGGGGATTGCCGAGATTCTCGAGCCCCAGCGGTGCCACTTCGGGGGCCGTCAGGCCGATAACCCCGTCGATGTCCTGTGCGCTTGCCATGTATCGCTCCCGGAACGCGTTCTTCCAGTCGAGGGCGGCGTTGTAGTCGTCGAGCGTGATCTCGTGGGCGCGTTCCAGCAGGCGCACAATCCTCGCATGGAACCGGTGTCCTTCACGCTCATACTCGAAAAACGGCCACCGCATCTCGAAGGCCGCAACTTCGGCGATGCACGCGTCGGCACGTGCGAAATCGTCCTCGACGGCCTGCAGTGCGGGCGCACTGCCGGGCTCGACGATGTCGACGCCGGCATCCGACAATCTGGCCAGTGCGTCCTCAAGGGCAGCGCGCACTTCCGGCTCGGCTAACTCCCAGCCGGGCGTGTACATGCGCATCAGCCGTTTGGGGGCACGTTTCGCGGGGAGCTCCGCCGGCCCGGTGAGGCCGCGCGAGCCCGGGACGGGCCCCGCCTCCGTGGCCAGAATTTTCAGGATATGCCAGGCATCCTCCAGCGCATGTGCATGGACCCCGACATGTTCGCCAGATGGTGAGAAGGGATGGATCGCGTCCTGGCGGATCGCGCCATAGGTCGGTTTCACACCCACATGGGCACAATAACTCGCCGGTCGCATGACCGAGGACATTAGTTGAGTGCCGATCGCCGCCGGCAGCATCCCGTCGCCCACCGCGGCGGCGGAGCCGCTGGATGAGGTGCCGGGTGTGCGCTTGGGATCATAGGGATTGGTGGCCGGTGTGACGGCGCCATACGCGAACTCGGTTGTCGCCGTTTTACCGACGATGGTGGCGCCGGCGCGCTTCAGCGCGGCGGTGACCGGGGAATCGCGTTCCGGAATCCAGCCCTCGTAGATCGAGCTGCCGGCCTGGGTAGGGACATCGGCGGTGTGAATGATGTCCTTGAGCCCCAGCGGCAGTCCGTCGATTTCCGACAAAGGGCTTCCGTCTCGGTAGCGCTGTGTGGCGGCGTCCGCCGCCACACGTGCACTGTCGATGGTCAAAGTAACGAAGGCACGAACCGTATCTTCGGCACTCTCGATCCGATCGATAAATCGTTCGAGATAGTCGCGCGGCGTCTCTGCCCCGTCACGGAACGCCCGAGCAGAATCCCGGAAAGACCGGGTATGCCCCGGCCCGGCCGCATAGGAGATCGGACGCTGGGTTGCCACCGGAAGGCTAGAGAATTTCCAGGACCGCTTCGGGCGGGCGGCCGAGGCGCGCCTTGCTGTTTGTCGTCACGATCGGTCGTTCCATCAGGATCGGGTGTTCGAGGATCGCCGCGATGATCTCGTCTTCGGTTTTCGATGGATCGGCGAGGTTGAGTTCCTTGTATGCCGCTTCGCCGGTTCGCAGGAGTTCGCGTGCGGACATGCCCAGCAGGTCGAGCAACTGGCGCAGTTCGATATCGTCCGGCGGTTCTTTCAGATATTCGATGACCGAAACCTCAATTCCCCGCGACTCCAGGAGTTCCAGGGTCGCCCGCGATTTGCTGCAACGGGGGTTGTGATAGATGTCGACGCTGTCGCTCATGTCTGTTTCCTTCCATCGGTGCTTCGGAGATACGGCGTTTTGGGCCGGGCTGGGTGCGCGCGGCACAATCTGTGTTCCGAAAGCTTTTGTTAACCAAACAACCACTAGTTTAGCGGTAGTTGGATATTTTTACGCGCATCTGTTCACCAGATACCAGAGTTCAAATACCGGGGAAGCTTGTGACCAATCTGAACGGCACTGATATGTCGGGTCTCGTGGTGATGATCGTTGACGATAACGATCATATGCGCCGCTTGCTGCGCAGCATTCTGGAGGCGCTTTCTGTCGCCCAGGTGCATGAAGCCAGCAACGGTGTAACGGCGCTGAATGACAGCAAGCTGATGATTCCCGACGTTATCATCACCGACATGATGATGGAGCCGATCAACGGTCTCGAATTCACCCGTATGCTGCGCGATGATCCGACCCATCCGGCAACGCGGATCCCGGTTCTCATGATTACCGGATACTCGGAAAAGCACCATGTCGAGGCCGCACGTGACGCCGGTGTGACCGAATTTCTGGCCAAGCCGGTGACGGTCAAGGGCGTGGGCGCGCGGCTGAACAGTTTATTGGCCAACCCGCGTCCATTCGTTCGGACCAAATCGTTCACAGGCCCGGATCGCCGCCGCCGCCAGATTCCGGTCGAGGATGATATGCGCGGTTCGGCAGCACCCGAACCGACAGTGACACCGTTGCCCAGACTGACGGCGCCGATTCCTGCAAACGCAGATGCGGGTCCGGAGGCTGCCCCGGACCCGAAACGCCGCGCGCTTCGCTAGTTTCTGAAGTCGCCTAAACCCGACCCGATCAGAAGACGCCCATGCCCGCGGTGCGCGGCAGGAACAGCACGATCTCGGGGAACAGGGTGATCAGCGCGACGAGGATCAGCGTGAAGATGAAGAAGGGTGCGACACCCTTGAAAATCTTAATCAACGGCACGTCGGGTGCCATCTTCGCCATCACATAGACATTGATCCCGACCGGCGGTGTGATCAGCGCCAGCTCGGCCATGATCACCGCATAGACGCCGTACCAGACCGGGCTGTAGCCCAGGTCCAGGATGATCGGCATCGTGAACGGGATGGTCAGGATCAACATGCCCCAGACATCCAGCACCATGCCGAGCACGATGAACAGCAGGCTGATCATCAACATGACCATCAGCGGCGAGAACTGGGCCGCCGTGATCCAGTCCACGACGCCCGTGGTCAGGCCGGTGAGAACCACGAATTTGCCCATCATGTGACCGCCGATGATGATCACGAAGATCATCGCCGAGGTGTGCATGGATTTGAGCAGGGATTCCTTGAAGTTGGTGAGATTCAGGCGCCGCATGAACAGGGCGATGCCGATCAGCGCGAACACGCCGACACCGGCGGCCTCGGTCGGCGTGAAGATGCCGGTGTAGATGCCGCCGATCACGATGATGAATGTCAGGAAGATCGGCGTCACTTTCGTTAACGACCGGATCTTCTCACCCATGGTGTATTTTTCGCCCACCGGTCCCAATTCAGGGTTGATCATGCATTTGATCGCGATGGTGGCCGAGTAACCGATGGTCATCAGGACGCCGGGAATGATGCCGGCGATGAACAGCGCGCCGATCGAGGTTTCGGTCAGGATGCCGTAGCCGATCATGATGATGCTCGGCGGGATGAGGATGCCCAGCGTGCCGGCGGCACTCACGCTGCCGGTCGCCAGTGAATCGTCATAATTGTAGCGACGCATCGCCGGGATACACATCGGGGCCATGGTCGCGACCGCGGTGACACTGCCGCCGGACACCGCACCGAAACCGCCACAGGCGACGACCGACGAGATCGCCAGGCCGCCGGGCAAGCGGCCCAGCCAGCGATAGACGCACTCATAGAGGTCGTAGGCGATATTCGTTCGCTGGACGAGCTGTCCCATCATGAAATAGAGGGGCACCGCCACGAATACGAAGCTCGTCCCCTGCTCGATGAAGGTGATCGATAGCTGTGTTTCGGCGAAATTCGATCGCCCGACGACGAAGAAACCGGCCACGGCCGTTGCCAGCATCGCGAAACCGATGGGGACGCCGAGCACGATCAGAATCATCATGGCCCCGAAGGCAATCAGGCCGATGACGCTCTTGTCGACCGACTTGAGGGTCTCAAGCGAACCCGTGGCGCTGAAGAGGGCGGCGGCGAGCAGGATGACTACGAGCACGCTCAGCGCAGGGAAATTAATGGATCTGGTCATCGTCTATTCCTCCAGCCCGACGGATTCGGTCCGCGTAAACTCTCCGAAATTGAAGATCGTGGCGACAAGCCTCAGCACGTAATAGATGATCAGGATGACGCACATGCCGAAGATCGCCAGATGGTGGCCCCAGATGGGCAAGCGAACGAATTCGGTGATACGCCCCAGTTCATAGTCGAACAGGAACTCTTCCCAGGCATGGTGGCCCAGGAGATAGAAAAGGGTAATCGCGCACAGGATATAGACGACGTCCATCGCCTCCTGGCTGCGTTTGGGAAGATTGGAGATCAACAGCTCCATGCGCACATGGCCGTTTTGGCGGGTGCACTCAGGAATGGCGAACGCAAAAATCAGCAGCAGCATCCACTCGTTGAACTCAAGGCTCCAGATCCAGGGATCGTTCAGCGCATAGCGTTTGAACACATCGATGATCACGATCAGTGAAATCGCGGGCAGGACAATGAGCCCGCCGAGTTTGTCGAGATTTCTGGAAATGAACAGGAACGCTTTTTCGACTTTATCCATCGTAGGAGCCTTTCAGAAGGTGTCCGGCCGGCGCGGGCGCCGGCCGGACGAAACCTCCGTTACTTCATGTCGTACATGCCTTGGACGGGATTGTGAATCGCCTGATTCATGATCTCGTTCATGGACATGCCAGCAAACTTCGCGGCATTGGTGCGAATGTCAGCCATCATGGCCTTGGCCGGAACGCCCTTCTTCTCGGCATCCGCAACCCAGGCTGCCTCGACACCCGCGACGGCGGCTTTCCACTTGTCGAGCTCGGCTTGGCCCATGTCGATGGACTCGAGGCCCATACCTTCCATCTTCTTGGTGTTGACCAGACCGCCATAATCGTAGAAGGCGACGGCCTCGGCGATCGCCATCTGGCGGCCCCAGTTGTTGACGACAACCTGCAGGTCAGCCGGCAGATCGTCGAACCAATCGGCGGACATGCAGTATTCGATCGTCAGCACGTTGAAGCCGTTCTCCGTGCGGTACTTCGAGACTTCGTGGAGCTTGAAGATCAGCGCCGCGGCGTCGTTGAAGTGGATCGCGTCGAGCGTGCCACGCTGCACGGCCGTGTAGGCCGAAGCACCTGGCATGGACACCTGGGTCGCACCCAGCGCACCGATGATCTGTGCGTGCGTACCACCACCGGCACGAACCTTCATGCCCTGAACGTCGGCAAGCGTGCGAACCGGCTTGTTGTTGTACAGATGGTACGGTCCGGTATGCGCCTCGCGCATGATCTTGACCTTGAAGCGCTCGAACTCATCCTTCAGATATTTCGGATAGAGAGCCTCCGCCGTGGCGACGGCTTCATGCGAGTTGTTGAACAGGAACGGCAGTCCCAGTCCGCCAACCACTTTGTAGTCGCGTGCCGTGTAGAGCGAGAAGCAAGGTGCCTGATCGGACAGACCGGTACGGACCGCCTTGCGGCCTTCGCGAACGCCGTGGACCGACTGGGACCAGGTGGTCGAGACCTTGATCTTGCCGCCCGACATCTTCTCAAGGTTGTTGAAACCCTTGATCTGCATCTTGGCCAGACCCGCGACGGCCGGAATGTGGCTGGTCGAGCGGAACTCGATGACCGGGCCATCATAGGACACGTTGTTTGTGCCGTAGCTCGGTGCTTCGCCCTCGAGCCAGTCGAGGACGACTTTCGCGTTTTCCTTGGATTCTTCGACGGTGTCGCCGACCGGGCCGGCGGCAGCCGATCCGATGGCCAGTACCATGCCCATAGCCAGGCTGGTGGTTGCTAGAAGTGTTTTGCGCATTTGATCCTCCCTAGAGACGTTGAGCGCTCCCCCGTCCTTGGATTAACTCTGCGGTTGGCCCTGGAACGGGTCAAGGCCAACCCTCACAAACATCCGTGACCTGCATTTCCGGTCCGTTGTTGCAGACCATCCTACCGGTACGGTGGACTTGGGACAGATAAATTTACTCTTGCGTCCCGTTATTTAATTGCCAGCGGATTGACCGGCGAACCCACCGCACCGGTAATCGGCAGGGCGGGGGCAACAAACATGAACTCGTAGACCTTGTCCTCTTCGCAGTCGTCGGCGATGTCCTTGAGATAGAAAATCTCGCCCATGGTTAGGCCCATGATCGGAATGACGATCCAGTGCCAGGGCTGATTGATGTTCTCGTCGGTTTCACACGGGCGTACTTCGTTGCCCCACGTGTCCGACGCGTAGGCGGCGATTCCTTTCTTCGAGATCCAGTCGATGGTCTCGAACGCGAGGCCTGGCGCATCGCCACCGCAGTATCCGTCCCAGCTGCCCTCGTCCAGGCAACGTTCCATCATTCCCGTACGCAGAACCACGAAGTCGCCTTCGCGCACCTCGACGCCTTGCTTTTCGCAGGCTTCGTCCAGGTCGTCGCAAGTGATCGGGTAGCCGTCCTCCAGGCATTCGACGCCCTTGACCCGTGCCATGTCGAGGAATACGCCGCGGCCGGTCATTCGGGACTTGGTTTTCTCGATGCCGGCTTTCTGGGCACCCGCCGTCGTGACCTCGCGGCAGTCATAGCCGTTCCACATGAAGTCCTTGTAGAAGACATGGCCGAGGCCGTCCCACTGGGTGCCGCACTGGAGCGGCATCATCACCATGTCGTCCGCGCCGCGAATGCCGCGATGATCGAGCACGCCGGAATAGGCGTCAGTGCCCGTGCGCAACATCATGTGTATCGGGTTGAACCGGCCCATCTGGGGGTAGGGTGTTTTGGCACCCTGTGGGCCGTACTGATCGTAGTTAAGGCCCATGGACATGACCTTGCCCTTCTTGACGAGTTGGGCGGCGCCGACGACGTCTGCTTCGGAAGTATGATTCAGCGTTCCGATTTCGTCATCATCTCCCCATTTTCCCCAGTTCTTGTACTTCTGTGCGTATTCCTCGAGCAGATCGTGGGTGACGCGCATATCGCTGTTCGGGTTTGCCATCGTCGTGTTTTCCTTCTGACGTATCGTTTGGGCTAGTTGACAGTTCGCAGCATTTCCACCGGATTCACCGCATCTGCGATTGGTGGGCCGGAGAATATTTGGGCGAGCATCGGGACCAGATAGTCCAATGCTTGATCGGGGTCCGAGGGGTCACACGCACCCTCGGTCAGAATTTGAATGCGGCCGGGATTTGCAAGGGTGTAGACCATAGCGCCGAGCATCATGTGGAAGCGCCAGTGCAGGTCATGCGCCGGCAAAGCAGGCAGCGCCGCGCCGATCGCATCCAGGAACCGCCCGGTCGAATCATTCAAATGAAGCGCATAGAGCTCACGGGTCTGATCGCTGCTCTCCGCCAACATGCGTCCGCGCAGGCGCGCGAAGGTCGCGCCACCATGTTCGCCGCGCATGCCCGGCTCGAGAAACGCCGATATGATCTGCTCCATGAGCGGCGGGCGGCCCGGCGCATCGCGACAATCCGCAAGCAGCTTCGCGCGTTCCTCGGCCATGCCGGTCGCATGTCGCTCGAACACCGCGTCGAGCAGGCCTTTCTTGGATCCAAAATGATAATTGGCGGCGGCTGAGTTGGCGCCGGCCTCTGCCGTGATCGTGCGCAGGGACACACCATTGATACCGTGCTCGGAGAACAACCGTTCGGCTGCGTCGAGTATCCGTTGGCGCGTGGCTTCGCCCCTTGGCCCCGGGGCAATACCAGCATCTTCGATTGGAAGTGCCGTCACTGTTCCTCCCTGCCGTCCGTTGACCGGACGATCGGGAAGAATATTCAATCAAGCGTTTGATTGAGTCAATTGCTCTGAATCATCGCCTTCACGAGCCCAGCACGTCGGCCGCCCAATCGGCCATATATTCAACGGCCAGCGCACCGTGATCGACCTGGCAATGCTCGATGCCGCCGTCGTCCGGGGTGAACACCTTGAGCTCTGCCCGTGGGCTTTTGACGGCCTCGCGGATGGTCTTTTGCGCCATTTCCAGCGGAATCTGCCGGTCTCCTTCGCCATGCACCACCAGCAGCGGGCACTCGATGTTGGGGACGGCTTCGGCGAGGTTCATACGATCCACGACTTCGAGAATCTCTTCGGCCGAGTTGGTGCCGAACACCCAGTTCATGTGCTCTTCCCAGTGCGAAACAGACAATTTGGTGCCGGTTCCGTCCAGGCGGCCGCGGGTGATCTTGCCGTAGTCGTTAATCGCCCCCCAGGCGATCGCGCATTTCAGGCGATGCTCGAAACCCGCCGCGCGCGGCACGTAGTAACCGCCCAGGCTGATGCCGGCCATGCCGACCCGGTCCGAGTCCACGTCGCCGCGCGTTTCGAGATAATCCATGGCGGCACCGGCCGGCACCTCGGTTTCGGGAAACAGCTTCAGGCCGCGCAGGCGCAACGCCTCGCCGACGCCGGGATGGTCGATCAGCAGGGTCGAGATGCCGCGCGCGGCATAGGCGCGTGCGACCCCGGCCAGGTAGAGAAACTCCTTCATCACATCCAGGCCGTCGAAATGAATGATGCAGGGCGGCGGGCCGTCACCGGTCACGGCGTCCGCGTCGGCGGGATAGAACAGTGCGGGTAGCGTCGTGTCCTCGCCATTGTGCGAATAGGGCACCTCGACCCACTCGGCCGGCCCGTCCTGGCGCTCCACGCCTTTGCGGAAGACGTCGAGCATGTGTTTGTAGGTCTCGATCCGGATCGGTGCTTCGGATTTGCACATGCGCTCGGCGGTCATGAAATACACCGCCGCGCGCAGATACTTGGCGCTGGCGCTGATCCGGCGCCCGGCCGCGTCGTCCTCGTCGGCGAGGCGTTCGCTGCGTTCACCGAGCATCATCCACTGTTTGTGCCAGGCATCATTGGCGGCATCGTCGTTTGCCGCCGCCATGGGCTTGAGCGGTTTCAGGGCCTCATCGACTTCCGACAGCACGGCGCCGGCGTTGATGGCCATAACGGCGGCCATCGACCATGGATAATTGTCGGGGAAATATTCGAACATCATGGCTTAGCACTCCCTGGAATTTGCATCGGGGTCTGGCGCCCCGTGGTTGTTATGGAACTAGCCTGCGGAAAGTTCCGACATCACCTTATAGAGGTCGGCCTGGGCCTCGAAGCCGATCCCTGGCCGGTCCGGGTCGAGCTTGAGGTAGCCGTCGATAATTTCCGCATCATCCGCGAAGCCGGAGAACATTCCGAAGGTGTTGGGGTAGGATTCGCACAGCAGCATGCCCAAGCCGGCGGCGATGTGCAGCGACATCTGGTTGCCGCCATGGGGCATGACCGAGTTCCCGGCCGCCCAGCCCCGGGCGTTCAGCATGTTGACCGTGCGCGCGACGGCGACCACGCCGTAGCTTTGCGGCGGGTCGATCTGCAGGACGTCGTGATTCTGGCGCATGCCGCCGAAGGTCACGAGATTCTGCATGTCCTGTTGCGAAAACAGGTTCTCACCGGTGGCCAGCGGCGGCTCATAAATATCCGCGAGTTCGGCCATGAGCGCGAAGTCGAGCGGGTCGGTCGGCTCTTCGTACCAGCGCAGTTTGTAGGGCGATAATGCTTTTGCGTAGGCGCGGGCTTCATCGTCCGTCAGGCCGCAATTGGCGTCCACGGCCAGGTTCCAGCCGTCATTACCGACCAGATTCAGCACGGCTTCGAGCCGCTCGATGTCTTCGGCGACGGACGCGCCGCCCACCTTCATCTTGAGCTGGGTGTAGCCCATGTCGAGATAGCCGCGCATCTCGTCCAGCAGCTCGGGAATGCCCTTGCCCGGTGCGTACCAGCCGCCGCCCACATAGACGAACATGTCGGGTTTCGCGCCGCCGGGATTGTAGCGGTCGGCGATGGATTGATAGGCAGGTTTCTCCTCGATCTTCGCGATTGCGTCCCACACGGCGACTTCGATCGTACCGATGCCCACGGATCGGTCGGAATGTCCGCCGGGTTTCTCGCCCTGCATCATCGCGGCCAGGATGGCCTCGGGGTCGAGATTGTTGCGCGCCTCGTCGATCAGGCTGTCCGGGTCCGAGTCCATGATCCGCGGGATGAAGCGGGACCGCATCTGCGCCCCGCAGGCATAGCGACCGGTGGAGTTGAAGGCATAGCCGACCACGGGTTTTCCATCGCGGATGACGTCGGTGATTACGGCGACGATGGAGGTTGTCATCTGGCTGAAATCGAACACCGCGTTGCGCAGGTTCGAGTTAAGGGGGATCGCGGTTTCGCGGATATCGGTGATTTGCATGGCTGCTTTTCTACGATGAGTGTGGCCGGACGCCAATCCCGTTTAGTTGGGCGGCGGTGAAAAACGTTCGCGTACTTCGCGGCGGAGCACCTTGCCCACGGCGCTGCGCGGCAGGTCCTCGACCAGATGCACCGCCTTGGGCGCCTTCACGGAGCCAAGCTGGTCCTTGGCGTGGGTGATGATGTCGTCGGCGCTGGCCGTCGCGCCGTCGCGCAGTTGAACGGCCGCTTCCACCCGTTCGCCCCAATGGTCGTCCGCCGTACCAAACACGACGCATTCATAGACATCGGGGTGTTTGACCAGCGCACCCTCGACATCCGTTGGATAGACGTTGAACCCGCCCGAGATGATGACGTCGCGCAGCCGGTCCTTCAGGAACAGGTAGCCACGCTCGTCGATCAGGCCGCCGTCGCCGGTCAGCAACCAGCCGTCGCGGAAGGCATTTTCGGTCGCCTCGGGGTTCTTGTAGTAGCCGGTCATGGTCAGGCCGCCGCGCACGACCACCTCGCCGGTTTCGCCGGGCGGCAGGATGTTGCCATCGGGGTCCATGATCTCGACCCGCATCAGGGGCGTGGCGCGGCCGACCGAGCCGTTGTTGGCGTCCTGCTCCAGCTCGGCGGCCGACATGGTGGTGCAGACCGAGGAGGCCTCGGTCTGGCCGTACAGGGTCTCGAGCGCGTGGGGGAAAACCTGCTGGGCCTCACGCACCTTTTCCGGCGGCATGGGGGCGGCGCCGTAGATCAGGTGGCGCAACTTGGGAAATGTCCGCTTCCCGATATCCGGGTCGGCCATCGTCTTGTAGATCATGGTCGGGGGCATGAAGATGGTGCTTACCCCGCGCTGTTCAAAGGAATGCAGGATGCGATCCGGGTCCGGCGCCGGCAGGACGATGTTGCGCCCGCCCGTGGCGAAGATCGGCAGCATCAGGATGAATGCGGCGTGGCTGACCGGCGCCGCAGCCACCTGGATATCGTCGGCGTTCAGGCCGAACACCGACAGGACGGTGCCGATCAGGGTGGTGCCGGTCCGGTAGGGTTGCATCACCGCCTTGGGCAGGCCGGTGGAGCCGCCGGTGAACTTGATTGCCTGCAGATCAGTATTCGGGTCGAGCAGATGGCGTTCGGGCTGCTTGCCGCGATACGCATCGATCAACCCGTCGACGGTGTCGTTGGCATGCGACCGGCCGTCCGGCTCGGCGACGACGAATGGCGTATCTCCAATGTCGAACGCGTCGCGTGCGGCGTCGTCGGCGATCATCAGGTCCGGCTCGACGAGATCCATGAGGGCGGTGTTCTCCGTCTTGCCCGAGCGCGGGTTCACGGCCACCCAGATATGACCCGCCAGGTGGGTCGCGAGGATTGCGATCACATGCTGCAGGTTGTTGAACCCGCACGCGCCGACCTTGGCCTGTGGCGTCGGCAGGCGTTCCTGCAACGCGGCGGCGAGCGCCTCGACCCGCGCGACCAGCTCGCGGTAGGTCAGCTGGGTCGTGTCGTCCTCGAGCGCGATCCCGTCGGGGTTGATCTGGCGGCCGCGGTAGAGTGTGTCGATGGGAAGCATCGGCGGGGTCCAAAATGACGTCAGGTTGAAACGGCTATCCACACCGGTGGTCAGTTGCGTAACATGGCAGCCTAAAGATCGGTTCGCGATCCGCAAAACAGATGCGCGCAGGCGGTCTCACATTCTGGGAGGAAAGCATGGCGAAGAAAATCGAACATTGTCACTGGCCCGACGCCCCCGACATCTGGATGCCCTATGCGCCGGCGATCAAGGTGACCGGCGGCACCACGGTTTATCTGGCCGGAGTCACGGCAGCGCCCGTCTATCACAGCCATCCCCATGTGCCGGAAGAGTTCGCCGACATGCCCGACGACATGGACGGGCAGGCCCGCGCGGTGCTGGAAAACCTGAAGAAGGGCCTCGATGCCGTGGGCGCGACCTTCGACGACATCGTCACCGCCGACCGTTTCCTGACCGACATGGAGGACCAGGATATCCTCAACAAGGTCTGGGCCGAGTATTTCGTGGATGCCAAGCCGGCGACGACGACCGTTCAGATCGTGCGCCTCGCAACCGACCCGCGCTGCATCCTCGAGGTCAACGCGATCGCGGTGATCGATTAGCCCGCTCGGTTAGCCCCGCCGCGGTGGCGCGTCGCGATACTTCCGGATCAGCTCGTCGGGCTCCAGTGAATCCACCTGGCGTAGCTTGGGGAATAGCCAGGCGAAGCTGACCGCGACCGTGACCGTCGCCGCGCCGCCGACGACGACGGCGGGTACCGTGCCCCACCAGTGGGCCGTCACGCCGGATTCAAATTCGCCCAACTCGTTCGATGCGCCGATGAAGACGGCCGTCACGGCGCTGACCCGGCCGCGCATCTCGTCGGGTGTGATGATCTGCACCAGGTTCTGGCGCACGAACACGCTGACGGAATCCGCGAGGCCCATCACGATCAGCGCCACGGCCGAGAGCCAGAAGATCTCCGACACGCCGAACACGATGACGCCGAGCCCGAACACGCCCACGGCCGACAATAGCTTCACGCCGGCGCGTCGGGTCACCGGGTGCTGGGTCATGTACAGCGCGCCGATGAACGATCCCAGCGTGAAGGCCGAACGGAGCAGCCCGAACCCGTCGGCCCCCACATCGAGGATATCCTTGGCATAGACCGGCAACAGGGCGATGGCGCCACCGAACAGCACCGCGAACAGGTCGAGGCCGATGGCCCCGAAGATCACCTGCCGCGAGGCGATGAATTTGAACCCGCCGAGGATGTTGGCGATGGTGATGGGCGCGGAGCTGACGATCTGCACCGGCTTGCGGACCATGCCCGCGAGGATGGTCGCCAGCACGAACACCGAAACCGAAAGCACATAGACGAAGAACTCGTCCTGACCGCGCGCGGCCCCAAAGGCGATGAGCAGACCCGAAATCGTCGGGCCGATAATACGCGCCATCTGGAAGCCGGTGGCCGACCAGGCGATGGCGTTGGCGAGGTCGTCCTTGGGCACCAGGTTCGGCACGATCGCCATCTGTGCCGGCGCCTGGAAAGCGCGCGCCACGCCGAACAGCACCAGAATCGCGAGAATTATTCGAAAGTCGATGGCCCCGGACCATGTCCCCCACAGCAGGGCAGCTGCACACACCGTCTGCAGGGCCACGCAACCGAAGATGATGCGCATGCGTGGCAGGCGGTCGGCGGCCACGCCGGAAACCAGGAACAGAAGCGCGAAGGGCGCGAATTGGGCGAACCCGATCAGGCCGAGATTGAGCTCGCTCGATGTCAGGCGATAGACCTGCCAGCCCACGGTGGTCACTAGCATTTCCGTCGCCAGGATGCCCGCAACGCGGGTGGCCCAGAAGTATCGGAAATCGCGGTGCCGAAACGCGCGTGCGCCGGCAAGTTCGCTGCGCGGTGGTGGGGTTTCGCTGGTGGACATGGGCCCAGGGGAAAGGGTTAAGGCGGGCTGAAGGAAGCAAGCCGGTTGTACGATGTTTGGTCGGAGAGGGACATGTCAAACTTGGCCAAAGATTGAGCGGGCACGGCGTTCGATCGGTCCGGCTGCACTTCAAGTTTTACCCACATATCCGGTTCGAATACTTTCCTCCTGTTTTTGTTCCCATCATCGATGAACGCGCCGTGCACACCGCCCGATGCGTGCGACTGCGCACGACGTCGGGAGGATAAAAATGCTCGCCATCTTGGGATTTCTCGCGCCTTTCGTGCCGGACCTGTTCGGTATCGGAAAACAGTGGATCGACCATAGGCAGGAAACGCAGATGCTGCGCCTGCAGGCAGAGCTGGCAGAAAAGAATCACGCCTATCGCCTCGAACAGCTCGAGGTCGAGTTCGCGCTCGCTGACCGGCGTTCCGCGCGACGATCGCGGCAATCCTATGGCGTGAAACTGCTCGAAGCGGCGGCGAACCAGGATCATGTCTGGCGCTGGTCATTCAACCTGGCATTCATGTCGTTTGCCGCACTGGACTGGTTGATCTCGGCGGTACGGCCGACCGTTTCATATTGGGTGTTTGGTCTCTACGGGCTGCACAAGGCGGGACAGTTCCAGCTGATTTTCGGGACGAAGGACACGGCAAATTCGCTCACGGCCCGGGCGTTGGAAGTGTTCACGACGAACGGTTTTTACACCGCGTTCGACCAAGATATTTTATTCGTCATTCTTGGCTTCTGGTTCGGTGACCGGGTCCGCCGGCGGGCGAACAACAGCGTATGACCGATGGTCCCAGAGATGCCGGGAGCCACCCCGCCCTCGCGGAGGCCGCATTTCTGGCCGAGAGTTTCGAGGGTCTTTCGCTCGAGCCCTATCATGACCCGGTTGGCTACCCGACCATTGGCTATGGGCATCTTCTGTCTCGTGAACCGAACGCGGACTTGGCCCGATGGGCGCCGTTGTCCGACCGGGACGCGGCATTTCGATTGCTGATGAAAGATATGTCCCGGGCGGCGGGCTCGGTTGACCGTTTGATCGACGTGCCGCTTTCCGTGGAACAGGAAGCCGCGTTGATCGATTTCGCCTTCAACTGCGGTTCGGGCAACCTCATGGCGTCGACCCTGCGCAGGGTCATTAACAGGGGCGAATATGGGAATGCGCCGGACCAGTTCCGCCGCTGGGTATTCGCGCGGGGTCGCATGCTGGCCGGGCTGGTTCGCCGCCGTGAGGCGGAGGTCCGGCTCTGGCTGGCCGGTTGAGCGCCGGCGGCACTTTCACCTTTCGCGGGGACTCGCGAATTCGCTTTTGCTACTGAATAGGGGCGGCCGCACCGGGCCGTTCGTCGCGGGTTCGTCATGACCGATACCAGAATTACTCCCGATCAACTCCGCAGCCGGCGCTGGCTCGATGGCGAGACCATGCGCGCCTTCAGCCATCGCGGGCGTTTGCGCCAGCTGGGCTTCAGCCCGGATGACTTCGACGGCAAGCCGGTCATCGGCATCGTCAACACCTGGTCCGACCTCAACACCTGTCACGGCCATTTCCCCGAACGCGCCGAGCAGATCAAGCGCGGGGTGCTCCAGGCCGGCGGTTTTCCCGTCGAGATGTCGGCGATTACGCTGGGCGAGATCCTGATGAAGCCGACCACCATGCTCTATCGCAACCTGCTGGCGATGGAGGCAGAAGAGCTCATCCGCTCCTACCCCGTCGACGGCGTGGTGCTGATGGGCGGCTGCGACAAGACCACGCCCGCGCTGATCATGGGGGCTGTATCGGCCGGTGTGCCGCTGATCTATATGCCGGCGGGCACGATGCTGCGCGGCTTCTGGAACGGCGAGACCCTGGGCAGCGGCACCGACCACTGGAAATATTACGCCGAGTATCGCGCCGGGAACGTGGACGCCTCCGTGGTGGACGAGGTGCTGGCGGGCGCGTCGCGTTCGTCGGGCACCTGCATGACCATGGGCACCGCGGCCACCATGATGTCGATCACCGAGGCGCTCGGCCTCACCCTGCCGGGCGCATCGTCGATCCCGGCGCCGGATTCGAATCACGGCGTGATGGCGGCCGCCACCGGGCGGCGCATCGTCGATATGGTCTGGGAAGACCTGACGCCCGACAAGATTCTCACCGCGGCGTCATTCGACAACGCGATCACGGTCGACATGGCCATCGGCGGCTCGACGAACGCGATCATCCACCTGGTCGCGATGGCGGGCCGCGCGCATGTCGATCTCCCGCTGTCGCGCTTCGATGAAATCTCCCGGCGCACGCCCTGGCTTGCCAACATCCGTCCGTCGGGCGAATACCTGATGGAGGATTTCTATTATGCGGGCGGGCTGCGTGCCTTGATGCGTGAGCTGGGCGACCTGCTTGATGGCAGCGCGAACACCGTCTCGGGCCGGCCGCTTGGTGAATCCTGGGCCGAGGCGCCGCTCCACAATGACGACGTCATCCGCCGCCGGGACAACCCGCTCGGGCCCGACGGCGGGACGGTCGTGCTGACCGGCACGCTCGCCCCCGACGGCGCGGTCATCAAACAGACCGCTGCGGACCCCTCATTGCTGAAACATACCGGCCCCGCGGTCGTGTTCGTCGACCGCGCCGATCTCGACGCGCGCATCGATGATCCGGACCTGGATGTGACGGCGGATTCGGTACTGGTGCTCCAGAACGCGGGCCCCGTGGGTGCGCCGGGCATGCCCGAATGGGGCCAGCTGCCGATCCCGAAGAAGCTGCTCGAGGCGGGCGTGCGCGACATGGTGCGCATTTCGGACGCCCGCATGTCCGGCACCAGCTACGGGACCTGCGTGTTGCATGTCGCGCCGGAGGCCCATGTGGGCGGGCCGCTGGCGTTGGTGCGCGACGGCGACATGATCACGCTGGATGTGGAAGGCCGCAAAATCGATCTGGATGTGAGCGCCGAAGAACTCGCCCAACGCCGGGCCGACTGGACGCCGCGCAAGCGGATCCCCGAGCGCGGCTACGTCTCCATGTATGCGGAACATGTCACCCAGGCGAACCGGGGCTGCGACTTCGACTTCCTGCACGCCGGAGAGCTCATCCCGGAGCCGGAGATTTTCTGAGTTTGCGGGAGTTTCGATGGTGCCGC
This sequence comes from Alphaproteobacteria bacterium, assembly GCA_965261975.1. GTDB lineage: Bacteria > Pseudomonadota > Alphaproteobacteria > UBA6615 > UBA6615 > UBA8079. Next base: position 31,723 of record CBDHEC010000010.1, on the reverse strand, counting down.
CGGAGTGAATTGAACACTCGACCTCACCATTACCAATGGTGCGCTCTACCCCTGAGCTACGGCGGCACAATGTTCGAAAAGCGCGCGGGTTATGCCACGGGTATTCGCGCGCAGCAAGGCCATGGTTGGCGCGCGAAACGTGGCGTGCAAAAATCCGCCGCTGCCCGATTGCTATCCCATTGAGGCAACCGCTTTGTTCGACCGTTTTCGCAAGGAACTTCAGCGCCACCGCCAGCGGCCCTTTCTCGAGGCCGTTGCTGCCGCCTGCGCGCTGGTTGCCACGTCGGATGGCGAGGTGAGCTTTTCCGAGCGCGCGCGCCTCGACGCCGTGGTCGAGAGCCTGTCGGAGCTGCGCCTGTTCGATCCCCATGAGGTCGTCGATGCGTTCGATGAACATGTGGCGGTGCTGGCGGACGATGGCGATGCCGGTCTCGACCGGATGCTGAAGACCATCAAGGCGGGCACCAAGAAAGAGGGCGCGGCCGACCTGTTGCTGCGGATCAGCGTCGCCATGAGCCTCGCCGACGGGCGCGACAGTGCGGACGAGCACAAGATCATCGATCAGATTTGCGCGGCACTCGATCTCGCGCCGGAGGCGGCCAAGACCGCCTTCGACACGCTGGCCGAGTAACTGCGCCTTTTACCCAACGGAGGGCCGTCATGCTCAATCTCGTGAACCCCGATACGTTGCCCGCACCGGCGAGCAATTACAGCCACATCGTCGAGGTGCCCGAGGGCACGCGGCTGGTGTTCCTCTCGGGCCAGGTCGGCATCGATACCGAAGGCAATTGCCCGGATGATTTCGCCGGTCAGTGCGATCAGGTGTTTCGCAATATCAAGGCTGCGCTTACGGCCATGGATATGCAGATGTCCGATCTCGTGCGCCTCAATGCCTATCTGACAGACGCGGGCGACGTCGGCGGCTTTCGCGATATTCGCGACAGCTGGATGGAAGGCCATGCGGCGGCGTCCACCCTGGTGATGGTGCCGGCGCTGGCGGCGCCGAACTGGAAGGTCGAGATTGAAGTCGTCGCGTCCCACAGCAAATAGGCGCGCCGACGAATGACCGACAAGAAGACCCCGAATAAGACCGGACAGACCGAGAGCGAACGCGCCCGCGAGGCCCGTCAGGCGGCGGCGTTGCGCGAGAACCTGCGCAAGCGCAATGCCCAGCGCCGGGAGCGCAATTCGCTAACACCCGACTCCGGAACCGGTCCCGACGACGAATAGACTGGTAACATGCTGAAATTAAATGTGAATTTGTTATCCACCGGGCATGCTTGAGAGGCCTTCGGCCATCGGTTACAAGGCGAGACCGGGTCTTGGCGGGTGGCCGTCGAGTCCGTTGCTTGTCCTTGGGGGTTTATTGCATGCCGATCATGCCCGATAGCTGGATCCGCCAGATGTCTCAGGAAAGCGGCATGATTGAGCCGTTCGTCGATGCGCAGACGCGCGAGGGGGTCATTTCCTATGGCTTGTCGTCCTACGGGTATGACGCGCGTGTGTCGGGCGAGTTCAAGATCTTCACCAACGTTCATTCGGCCACGGTCGATCCGAAGAATTTCAACGAAGAGAGCTTCGTGGACCGTGAGACCGATGTCTGCATCATCCCGCCGAACTCCTTCGCGCTGGCCCGCACGGTCGAGTATTTCCGCATTCCCCGCGACACCCTGGTGATTTGCCTCGGCAAGTCCACCTATGCGCGCTGCGGCATTATCGTGAACGTGACGCCGCTGGAGCCGGAATGGGAGGGTCATGTGACCCTGGAGTTTTCCAACACCACACCGCTGCCGGCGAAGATTTATGCCAACGAGGGTGCGTGCCAGTTCCTGTTCCTCAAGGGTGAGGGTGAACCGGAAGTGTCCTATGCGGACCGCAAGGGTAAATACATGCATCAGCGCGGCATCACGGTACCCAAACTCTGATGATGGCGGGCTGTTTTCCCGTCGACGACACGCAATTGCCGCATTCACCGACTATTCGGCAATCCTCCCGCAACCACAGCCGGTAACGAAACACGATGGACAAAATCAGGATCCGGGGTGGCCAGACGCTGAACGGTGTCATTCGTATTGGCGGCGCCAAGAACGCGGCACTGCCACTGATGGCTGCGAGCTTGCTGACTGACGAAGCACTCGTCTTGTCGAACGTGCCGCACCTTGCCGACATCACCACAATGGCGAACCTTCTGGGGCAGCACGGAGCGCTCGTGTCGCTGGAAGGGCATGCCGACAATGGTGGCCATGTGGGCCGGGTCATGTCGCTCAAGGCCGGGAAGATTACGAGCACCACCGCACCCTACGACCTGGTGCGCCGTATGCGCGCCTCGGTGCTCGTGCTCGGGCCGATCGTGGCCCGCGAAGGCGTGGCGACCGTGTCCCTTCCGGGCGGTTGCGCCATCGGGACCCGGCCTGTCGATATCCACCTGTCGGGGCTGGAGGCGCTGGGGGCGGAGATCGAGGTCGAGGCCGGCTACATCCGCGCCAGTGCGCCCAAGGGGCTGCGCGGTGCGCGTTATGTGTTCCCGAAGGTCTCGGTGGGCGCGACAGAAAACCTGCTTCTCGCTGCATGCCTGGCGACCGGCGAGACGATTTTCGAGAACGCCGCGCGCGAGCCGGAAATCACCGATCTGTGCGAATGTCTGATCGCGATGGGCGCGAAGATTGACGGGGTCGGCACCGCGACCCTTACGGTCCAGGGCGTCGATCGCCTGCACGGGGCCGAACATTCGATCATGCCCGACCGGATCGAGGCAGGGACCTATGCCATGGCCGCCGCAATCACCGGCGGCACGGTGCAGCTTGAAGGGGCGCGGCTCGACCATATCGAGGCCGCGGCCGCGCAGCTGCGCAAGACCGGTACAACCATCGAGGCGCGTGATGGCGGCGTCTTCGTCAGCCGTGCGGACAGCGATTTGCTGGCCGTGGACGTCGAAACCGATCCCTATCCCGGGTTTCCCACCGACCTGCAGGCGCAGTTCCTGGCCCTGATGACGACCGCGAACGGGGCCTCCGTCATCACCGAGACGATCTTCGAGAATCGTTTCATGCATGTGCCGGAGCTGCAGCGGATGGGTGCGGACATCACCATTCAAGGCAACACGGCGGTCGTGCGCGGGGTCGACCAGCTCAACGGTGCACCGGTGATGGCGTCTGATCTGCGGGCCAGCGCGTCGTTGGTGGTCGCAGGGCTCGTCGCCGACGGTGTCACCGAGGTTCGGCGGATCTATCATCTCGATCGCGGCTATGAGCGCCTCGAGGAGAAACTCCGGCTTGTCGGGGCCGATGTCGAGCGGGTCGAGGACGATTGATGTCCGCCGCAGCATCCCCGCTGAAGCTTGCCGCCACGGATGAAAAGGACCTGGCGGTTGTCTCCGGGGCGCTGCAGGACGCGATCCTGCCCATCGGTGACATTGCCTTCGAACCCGATGAGCGACGTTTCGTGTTTGTGGCCAACCGGTTCAAATGGGAAGCTGTCGACGCATCCGGCCCTGGCGAACATGCCGAGCGAATCAACTCCGGCGTCACCTTCTCGAACGTAATTGACGTCAAGCGCCGCGGCATCGATTTCACCGCGCGGGGCAGGTTTTTGAATCTCCTCGCCATCTCCTGCGAGCTCGAAGCCGGCGGAGATGGACCCACGGTACAATTGACCTTCTCCGGAGATACGGCTATTCGGCTGCAAACGACCGGACTCCTCTGTCATCTGGAGGATTTCGGCGAAGCGTGGCCGACCCAGTGGCGGCCCGAGCACGCGGACCAATAAAAGCCGCCTCGTTGTCGCAAGCCGTGCGCTTGTGGCGCCGGGTAGCATCGAGTTGCGGTCCCTGGAAGGTGTGACGTGGCGACAAAGACCGAGAAGCTTATTCTTGCCCTGCCGAAAGGCCGAATCCTGGGTGAAGTGATGCCGTTGCTCGAGCATGTGGGCATCGAGCCCGAGCCTGCGTTCCATGATCCCAAGTCGCGCCTGCTGCGGTTCGAGACCTCGGTGCCGGGCGTGGACATCATTCGTGTGCGTGCCTTCGATGTGGCAACCTTCGTGGCATTCGGAGCGGCGTATTTCGGTGTCGCCGGCAGCGACGTGATCATGGAGTTCGACTATCCCGAACTCTACGCGCCGATCGATCTTGGCATCGGCGCGTGCCGACTGGCCGTGGCCGCGCCGCAATCCGTCGTCGCGGTGGACGATCCGGCGCGCTGGAGCCATGTGCGCGTGGCCACCAAATATCCGAACATGACCCAGGATTACTTTGCCCGGCGTGGCGTTCAGGCCGAATGCATCAAGCTGAATGGTGCCATCGAGCTGGCCCCGTCGCTCGGCCTGTGCCGGCGCATCGTCGACCTGGTCTCGACCGGCTCCACCCTCAAAGCCAACGGGCTGGTGGAGATCGAGACGATCGCGGAGATCAGTTCGCGCCTCGTGGTCAACCGTGCGGCCCTGAAGACCCGCGCGACGGAGATGACGGGCTGGATCGACCGGTTCCGCGATGCCGCGCAGGAAGCCCGAGATGTCGCGTAGGCTGGACGCCGCGCGACCGGATTTCGACACGTCGTTTGCCGCCTTGCTGGCCGAGCGGCGCGAGGCCGGGGTCGATGTGCGCGGCGATGTCGAGGCCATCATCGCCCGGGTGAAGGCGGAGGGCGATGCCGCACTCCTGGCGCTGACCGAGAAGTTCGATCGCCTGCGCCTTTCCGCAGACGGTTTGCGTGTCACCGCCGACGAGATCGCGGCGGCGCGGGCGGCTTGTGATGCCGACGCGCTCGCGGCCCTTGAGACGGCGCGCGCCCGCATCGTCGCCTACCATGAGAACCAGCGATCTGGTGATTTCGACTATGTCGACGATCTGGGGGTCAGGCTCGTCAGCCGCTGGCGCCCGGTCGCCGCGGCGGGGCTTTATGTACCCGGCGGGACGGCGGCCTATCCATCTTCCGTTTTGATGAACGCCGTGCCTGCGCACGTTGCCGGGGTCGAACGCATCGTCATGGTCGTGCCGTCGCCGGACGGGGTCTTGAACCCGCTGGTGCTGGCCGCAGCCGACATCGCCGGTGTCGATGAAATATATCGCGTGGGCGGCGCCCAGGCCGTCGCCGCCCTGGCCTATGGCACGGACAGTATCGCGCCCGTCGACAAGATCGTCGGGCCCGGTAACGCCTATGTGGCCGAGGCCAAGCGGCAGGTCTTCGGTGTCGTGGGGATCGACATGATTGCCGGCCCGTCGGAGATTCTGGTGGTCGCGGAGGCGTCCGCGAACCCCGCTTGGGTCGCGGCCGATCTCCTGAGCCAGGCCGAACATGATACGAGCGCCCAATCGGTGCTGATGACCGACGACGCCGCGTTCGCCGACGCCGTGGAGGCGGAAGTCCTGCGCCAGATTCCCGAGTTGCCGCGCCATGAGATCGCGGGGGAGAGCTGGACGACCTTCGGCGCGACGATCCTTTTGCCTGACCTGGCCGACGCGGTGGCGTTGATCGACCGCATGGCACCGGAGCATCTGGAGCTGATCGGACCGCGCGCGGAAGCGCTGGAGAGCGAGATTCGCAACGCCGGGTCGATATTCCTCGGCGCCTATGCACCCGAAGTGCTGGGTGACTATCTGGCGGGGCCGAACCATGTGTTGCCCACGGCGCGTACGGCACGGTTTTCGTCGGGCCTCGGCGTGCTCGATTTCATGAAACGCAGCTCGATGTTCCAGGCCAATGAGGAGAGCTTTCGCGCGCTCGCCGGCCCGGCGATGACGCTTGCGCGCGCCGAGGGGCTCGAGGCCCATGCGCGGGCGGTCGAGGTGCGGCTCACGGGCGACCCAGACCCCCGAACAGACGACGACTGAGCCGGCGCCGGATCTGCCATGGGTGAATCCGATAACAGGATCGCGCGGGTCGAGATCGATAATCCCGGTGTCGTGCGGTTCCATCCGGATGTGGAACGCGAAATCGAGGTCGCGATCTATGACCTGATCGAGGCCAATGTTTTCGCACCCGATCAGGCTTGCTTCGGCGATGGGCCCGGCGGGCCATTCGTTCTGGTGCTGCGGACCCAGGGCCGCCAGCTTCAATTCGACATCACGAGTGAATCCGGGATGGCTGTCGGCGCGCTGTCGCTGCCGATGACCCCGTTCCGCAAGGTCATCAAGGACTATTTCACGGTCTGCGAAAGCTACTACGAAGCGATCCGGTCTTCGTCTCCCGCGCAGATCGAGGCGCTCGATATGGGTCGCCGCGGCCTGCACAATGAAGGCTCGGACCAGCTGCGCGAATTGTTGGACGGCCGTATCACCATCGATCACGACACCTCGCGGCGGCTGTTCACGCTGATCTGCGCGCTGCATATCCGGGCCTGACCATGACCGAAGGCCTGCCAGGAAGCGTCTTGTTTGCATGCGATCGCAACACCATCCGGTCGGTCATGGCCGAGGCGATCATGAAACACCTGGTGGGGCACCGGGTTTATGTCGACAGCGCCGGAGTACGCCCGAACGGGGAAGAGGCCGATCCGTTCGCCGTTGCCGCGATGCAGGAGATCGGCCTCGATATCTCCGCGCATCAGGCCAAGAGCTTCGACGACCTGCCCGACGATTCTGTGGACCTGATCATCACCTTCACCCCCCAGGCACAGCATCGCGCGGTTGAATTCACGCGCACGATCCCGTGCGAGTTGGAATACTGGCCGACGATGCATCCCGCCGATGTCACGGGTTCGCGGGAGGTTCGGTTGCAGGCCTATCGCGAGGTGCGCGACGCGCTTTTCGAGCGAATCAAGGCGCGTTTTCCGACCCCCGACCGGGTCGTTTGAGGTTTGACTGTACGCAGATCGCCCGAAAACGCTTGAAATTGCGGCGGTTTTCGGGTTGCTTGCCCCATCCCGCGAGAATGCGGGCCGATATCAACAACGTGATGATGGGTATGGCAAAAGAAGACCTGCTCGAATTTTCCGGCACGGTGACCGAAATCCTCCCCAACGCGATGTTCCGCGTTGAGCTCGACAACGGCCACGAAGTCCTTGCGCACACCGCCGGTAAAATGCGCAAGCACCGCATTCGCGTTCTCGCCGGTGACAAGGTGAACGTGGAAATGACGCCCTATGATTTGACCAAGGGGCGCATCACGTTCCGCTTCAAGTAGGCGCGTGATCATTCCCGGCCCGCTGCTTGTGGTGGCGGGATTCCGGAACCCGCACATGTTCCAAGACCCTGGGGGCACGCCGTGAGCCAGCGCCTTATCCTGGCATCCGCCTCGCCGCGACGGCTCGACCTGCTGGCGCAGGTCGGCATCGTGCCCGACGCGGTCATGCCCGCCGAAATCGACGAGACCCCGCGACCGGGGGAACTTCCCCTGCCGATGGCAAGACGCCTCGCGGCGGCGAAGGCGAGTGCCGTCGCCGAACAGGCGCCCGATGCCTTTGTGCTGGCCGCCGACACGGTCGTCGCCGTCGGCCGCCGCCAACTCGGCAAGCCGATCGATGATGCCGAAGCGCGGAAATTTCTCGAAATGCTGTCAGGGCGCCGGCACCGGGTGCTCGGCGGAATCTCCGTCATCGCCCCCGATGGCCGCCGGTCGGACCGGCTGTCCACGACCGTCGTGCGTTTCAAGCGCCTGTCCGATGCCGACATCACCGCCTACCTCGCCACCGACGAATGGCAGGGCAAGGCCGGCGGGTATGCCATTCAGGGCCGGGCCGGGGCGTTCGTGCCGGCGGTCAACGGGTCCTACACCAACATCGTCGGCCTCGATCTGACGCTGGCGAAGTCCATGCTCGAAGGGCTGGGCTGGAAAGCAACGCCGTGAGCAAGCACCGCACCACCATCGTCATCGACAGCGGACCCGGCGAGGTGCGCGGCGCGCTGCTGCGCGCAGGCGTGACCTGGGATGTTGTCCATCACCGTGACGCGGAGCCCAGCCTGATCGGTGCTGTCTATCGCGGCCGGGTGCGAAAGGTCGACCACGGCCTGAATGGGGCCTTCGTCGACATCGGCCAGGGCCCGGAGGCCTATTTGCGCGCGCGCGACGCGTCTGATCCTGCCGCCAAGACCCCGCGGAACGCCCGGATCGGCGAACGTGTGAACGAGGGCATGCAGATCGACGTGCGTGTGATGGCGGACGGGTTTGCCGACAAGGGTCCCCGCATCGCGCGCGTCACACCCGACCCGATGTTCACGGACAGGACCGCATCCGATTGTCTGGAATCACCGCCTCCTGCGGTCGGATTGATCCTTGATCGCTTTGTGACCGCCGACACCGAACAAATCATCTGCGGTGATGCCGCGATCGAGAATGCCGCGCGGGCCTGGGCCGCCGACAATCACCCTGACCTGGCCGAATGCATCACGCGTGGATCGGGTGATCTGTTCGCCAAGCATGACATCGAGGACGCCATTGACGCCGCGCTGTCGCGGCGCGTTCGGATTCCGGGCGGCGCCGAGCTCGTGTTCGACACGGCCGAGGCGATGTGCGTGATCGATATCAACTCGGCCGGGGCTGTCGGCAAGTCGGGTCGCGCGTCGCGCGACGTGAACCAGAAGGCGATGCCCGAGATCGCCCGGCAGCTGCGCCTGCGCAATATCGCCGGAGCCATCGTTATCGACGCGCTGAAGATGAACGCGCGCGACGATCGCAACCGGGTCCTCGGGGCGTTGCGCAACGCCCTGAAGGACGACCCGGGCGCATGCCATGTCTTGGGCATCACCAATCTCGGCCTGATCGAGATGACCCGCACGCGCACCGGCCTGTCCCTGGCTGACCGGATGCATGTGCCGGCCTCCGCACCCGAGCTTTCGGTCGATGCGGTGGCCTATGCCGGCCTGCGGGCCGTGGTGCGCGCGGCAGCCGCCACGCCGTCCGGCGGCTATCGTCTGCTGGTCTCGCAACCCGTGGCCGAGGCGCTCGCAGACCGGCTCAAGGGGGCGTGCGATCAGGCGGCCCAAACAGTCGGGCGGCTGGACGTGGTGGCCGAGGCGGATCGTGCGAACGACCGATTCGAAGTCATGCTAGGGTCCGCCTGAATTCCGGTTACGGTCCGACAGAAACGTCTTTTCCCGCGATGGCCAAGTCCTGCCCGATCTGTTCGAAAGCGGTCGATGAGAAGCATCGGCCCTTCTGTTCCCAGCGCTGCGCCAATGTCGATTTGTCGCGCTGGCTGGGGGGCACTTACCGCATCCCGACCGACGAAGCGCCGACCGTCTATGAGGGCGGATTGAACGACGGTGAGGAAGATCAGGGGTGAGCGCTGGACAGGTGCGGTGAATTTACGTATATCCGCGCCTTCCAACTGACCGTGTGCCCAGGTAGCTCAGTTGGTAGAGCACGCGACTGAAAATCGCGGTGTCGGTGGTTCGAATCCGCCCCTGGGCACCACTTCCTCACATTCTCATGCATTTCACAGACGGCGGCGTTTGACGTCGGTCCCCCGGCCATGCTTCCGTTCGCCTCGTGAATTTATCCGGGGAGAAGAACATTGTCCGTCGCCCGCCATCCGCGCCCGCCCGAACTCGTCGACGCCACGCTCGAGGAGATCATGGACACCTATGTCGCCCGCTACCGCGACCGGGTGCCCGACTGGGAGGCGTTCGAGGATGCCAAGATCGAGGGCTATCGCCGCGCCCAGCATCGGTTTATCGGTGCCGGCGGCTCCGGCAAGCATGACGACGACAACGCCATCCCGGCCCGTGCCCATACGCTGTCGATCATGTATGTGAACCCGGGGCAGGGGAACGCCGCCCACACCCACGAGGTGGAGGAGACGTTCTTCGTGCTCAAGGGCCTGCTCGACGTGTTCGTCGAGGATGAAGACGGACGCCGCCTGGAGACGCGGCTCGGGCCATGGGAATGCATTACCTGCCCGCCCGGCGTGATCCACGGCTACGACAACAATTCCCTGGAGCCGGTCTGGTTTCAGGTCATGCTCGGCCGCGGGAAACCCGAGACCATGGGCTATGCCGACGACGACCTGTATGCCAATCGCGATGGTCATCTGAAGAACGACTAGTTGAAGAAAAAACGAAAAAGGGGGGAGCCATCATGGCCCGACGCATCATCGATCTGAGCCTCGACATCGAGGACAACATGCCGTCCCACAAGCTGTTCCAGAGCCCGGTCTATCTCAAGGCGATGACCCATGAGAACACCAAGGCGCTGGAGCTCGGCACGCCGGACGACCCGATCACCTTCCAGACCAACTTCATCTCGACATTGGATCATGTCGGGACCCATGTGGATGCCCTGCGCCATTTCGACCCGAACGGTGCCTCGATCGACGAGATGCCGCTCGACCGTTTCTTCGGCAAGGGCGTGTGTTTCGACATGCGCCATGTCGGCGACCTCGGCGACATCGACGTGGCCGACATGGAGAAGGCGGAAGAAGAATCCGGCGTGAAGATCGACGGCCATATCATTCTGCTGTGCACCGGCCTGCACAAGCGCCACTACCCGAACCGCGAGGTCGTGCTGTCGAATGCGGGGATCACGGTGGCCGCGACCCAGTGGATGTATGACCGCGGCTCGCGCCTGCACGGGGTCGAGGGTCCGTCGACGGACAAACCGTCCGACAGCCTGTTCGCCCAGCATCGCATCTGCCGCGAGCTCGGTATCAGCCACATGGAGTGGCTGGTCAATCTCGAAGATCTGATCGGGTTGGGCGAGTTCGAGTTCTTCGGTGTCCCGCTCCGGTTCAAGGGCGGTTCCGGCTCGCCGATCCGTGCCTTCGCCATTGTTGATGAATAAGTCGACGACTGATCCGGAAGAGAGAGGCGCCCACATGGCCCATGAATTCGACTATATGAGCGCCAGCGAGTTGCGCCTGCGCATCGGCCGCAAGGACATCTCGCCGGTCGAGTTGACCCGGCGTTCGCTCGAACGTGCCGAGGCGGTCCAGGCGGACCTGAACCCGTTCTTCGTCCTGTTTCCCGAAAAGGCGTTGGCCGCCGCGCAGGCGGCTGAAGATGCGGTGATGGCTGGCGGTGCGCTGGGGGCGCTGCATGGGCTGCCCATGTCGGTGAAAGACCTGATTTCTGTCGGCGACGCGCCGTTTGCGTTCGGGTCGAAGGTCATGGCCGACAATATCGCGCCGGATGATGCCCCGGCTGTTGAGCGTGCGCGCGCAGCCGGCGCCGTGGTGATCGGCAAAACCACCACCAGCGAGTTCGGCTGCAAGCCCGTTGGTGATTCCCCGCTGACGGGTATCACCCGCAATCCGTGGAACCGGGACAAGACACCCGGCGGGTCGAGCGCGGGTGCGGGCGCGTCGATCGCCGCGGGTGTCACGCCCTTTGGTCTGGGCACCGACGGTGGGGGTTCGATCCGTATCCCGTGCTCGCTGACCGGTCTCGCCGGTATCAAGGGCAGCTTCGCCCGGGTGCCGGTCTGGCCGACCACCGCGACGCCGACACTGGCCCATGTGGGGCCCATGGCGCGAAACATGCGCGATGCCGCCCTGCTGTTCTCGGCGATTGCCGGCTACGACGCGCGTGACCCGTTCGGCATCGCGGGTGATGTGCCCGATGTGCTGGGCGCCTGTGAGCAGTCGGTCGAAGGCATGCGGATCGCCTGGAGCCCGACGCTGGGCTATGCCAATCCCGACCCGGAGGTCGTTCAGATCGTCGAAGCGGCAGTTCGCAAGTTCGAGGATGCGGGCGCGCATGTGGAACAGGTCGACGACGTGTTCGAGGCGGACCCGGCCGATCTCTGGTCGGCGGAATTCTATGCGGGTGTTGGCATCAAGCTGCGTGCCGTGCTCGAGGGCCAGCGCGATATGCTCGACCCTGCCGTCGCAGACATCCTCGAGCCCGCGCTCGGTCAGGAGATGCGCGACTACTACACCAAGGTCTTCGAGCGTTACGTGCTGCGCGAGAGAATGGCCACGCTGTTCGAAAAATACGACGCGTTGATTTCGCCGGTCCTGCCGGTCAGTTCCGTCGATGTCGAAGTCAATGTCCCGCCGGGTCACGAGGACCGCAATCTCGTGTCCTGGGTCTACTATACCTATCCGTTCAACCTCACGGGCCAGCCCGCCGCGTCCGTATGCGCGGGCATCGCCAGCGACGGCATGCCGGTCGGTCTGCAGGTGGTCGGGCGTTATCTGGATGATGCAGCTGTGGTGCGTGCCGCGGCCTTCGTCGAGCGGATGCAGCCGCCAGGCTACAACCTCAGCGGCTACGACGCATAGGAACTACTGTCAGGCCGCTGCGGCCTGCCTCGGAATGCCGCCGTTCGCCACGAGGCTGTAGCGCTCGTCGAGCACCGGTGCCAGCGGGCGGCGCTTGTCGTCGGGCAGCCCGATCCAGACCCGCAGCAGGTGCCGCTTCAGCGCGGGGTCGTCATAATCCTCATAGGCTTCGCGGGCATGCAGGATGGTGTGGTTGTTGATGAACTGCATGTCGCCGGGCTCGAAGTGCATTTGCAGGCGCAACTCCTCCCGGTTCGATATCTCCTGGAAGACATCGAGCGCTTCCTTCTGCAGATCGGTGAGCGCGAGTTCCTCGCCATAGCGTGCCACCGATTCCATGAAGGAGCGGTTGGTGACGCGTGATGCGAGCTTGCCGTCGCGCGCGCTGAGCATCGGGATGTCGTACCAGGGCTGTTCGCCGTCGGGATGGTCGCCGCGCCAGTCGATGTGGAAGGGCTGGTAGTACACGTCGATCAGGTCGGGGCGCTCGGTGAGCAGCACATTATGGACCGCGTTGGCGCTGACGAGAAAACTGGCGCCGCCGGATTTAGATTTGCGCATGCAGAACAGGCCCAAGACATCGACGGGAAGCTGGTCGCTGTGAAAATCGAGGCGGTTCTTGGTCTGGTAGCCGCGCGCATTCGGGTCGGCGAGGGATTTGCCTTCATCCGTGACATGGCCCAGCAGATGGCCGCGCCCGTTCTGGCTGACCGGCGAGCCGATATGGGTGCTGATCCCCCAATAGATCAGGCCGCATTCCTCGTCCGTGTAGCGGTCGCGGGGAACGCCACGGATCAGGATCACCCCCAGCCCGTTGGAGACCCTGTCCATCAACTCGTCGAGACGCGCCTTGAATGCCGGAATCGGAAAGTCCTCGGCCGGGAAGGGGATTTCGCTGCCAGCCGCCTTCGCCGCCTGGAGGGCTGCGTCGATTTCCTGCAGATCCGCCGGTGTCAGTTGGTAGAGCCAGCGCGGATCATCCTGAACATCCGGGCCGACCCAGGTATCCGCTGTCGCGATTTCTTCTCGGATAATTTCAACCATGTTCGTCGCTCTGGAGTTATCGTGTTCGGTATTCGGGATTGGATTCAAAACCTATCGGCAACGGGGACCCGGACGCAAACCGCGACCGCGAAATATTCTTTCGCGGAAAAATGTTCATTCTGCGAATTTGTCAGGACAAATCCTCTTGCCATTGCCGGGCCTCACTGCCATCGTTCGGTCATCAAATATCCGGTCGTACACCTGTGCGGTTCGGTCCAATCGGTGACAGTTAAGTCACTTCACATAAAATTCCGATCTGGGAGGGATTTATGAAACTCGTAACAACTCTTATCGCTGCCGCCAGTGTGGTTGCATTCAGCGCTGCAGCGCAGGCTGAAGAATCCTATCGCATCGGTGGTGGTCCCGCCGGTGGTGGTTGGCATCCGTCGGTCAGCGCTGGTGCCCAGCTGCTGAACGCCGAAATTGGCGACAAGTTCAAGTTCAACTATTCGCCGTCCAACGGCTCGGTCGATAACGTTCGCCGCGTCGCCTATGGCAAGTTCGACACCGCCTGGGGCCATGTCGGACAGGTCTTCCAGGCCTGGAATGGTGAAGGCCTCTTCAAGGAAGACGGTGCGCTCAAGGACTTCCGCATCATCGCCAACGTCCGCAAGCAGACGCAGATCGTCGCGGTGCTCGCCGACAGCCCGATCAAGTCCTACTCGGACATGGTTGGCAAGAAGGTGAACCTGCTGAACAAGGGTTCGGGTTCGAACGTCAACTGCCGTAACATCATGACCGGTGCCGGCATCATCGATAAAATCGATGTCCGCAACCTTGGCTTCTCGGATTCCGCGCGTGCACTCGGCGATCGCCAGATCGACGTGTACTGCTCGGCCGGTGCCCCGTTCACGATTCCGGCGCTGACTCAGCTGTCGATCTCCAAGCCGGTGCGTTACATCGGCCTTTCCGAGGCCGAGCAGGCCGCGGTCGTGAAGTCCAACCCGTTCTACGCTGCGGTCACCATTCCGGTGCAGCCGAGCGTGAAGGGCATGGACGCCCCGGCACGTTCGATCGCCTATGACGTCTACTGGCTGGCCTACAAGACCATGTCGGACGAGGCCATCTCCGCGATGCTGGAAACCACGGCTGATCCGGACAACCTCAAGAAGCTGGCCGCCGTTGCGGGTTACTGGAAGACGCTCAACGGCGACTTCTCGAACCTGAAGGCGCTCGGTATTCCGCTGCATCCGGCGGCCGAGGCCTATTGGAAGGGCCGTGGCTTCGACACGGCGGGTGTGCCGGTTTCGGCTTTCTAATCGGAAAGCTTCAACTGACATACGTGTAAGTTAATGCTGCAAGGCGCGAAGAGGAGACGATCTTCTTCGCGCCTTGTCCGCATTCAATGACAGGCGCCTCGGTGCCTCCAAAGATCAGCAGTAGGCAAGGTCCATGAGCACACTTTCCGTCCTCACCAAGATCGGCATCATCTCCGACGAAATGACACCGCCGCGGGGCCTGTCGGCCATCGTGCGGCCGATCTTCTCCGTTGTGGCCGTCGCCTACGCCTATTTCTTCATTCACATCTCTTTCTTCGGCCCGCCGGTCGAAGAGGTTTTCCGCGGGACGTTTGTGCTGGGTGTCAGCGTCATGTCCCTGCTGGCGTTCAAGAACCGCCAGCATTCCTTCCGCAAGAATGCTGTCTGGCTCGACGAAATGTTCAGTATCGCGAACATGGCCATGCTCGGTGCCGCCATCGCCATATGGTTTCACTGGCAGCTCGGAGACCACCCGAAACAGTGGTTCCGTTACTACGACGACACCGTTCGAAATGTCGGCTTCATCGGCGCCGCGGCAGGCGTCGCGATCTACTTTTTTGAGGGGTATCGCGAGAAGCGCGGCGACGGGTTCACCATTTCCGATGTTCTCTACCTGGTCTGCGTTGTCACCGCGGTCCTGTGGTGGGTCGAGAATGTGCAGGACCTGCGGATTGCGACCGGGCGTCCCATTCCGGCGCTGCTGTTCATCTATTCCGTGATGCTGGTGTCGGTCAGCTTCGAGATCGCGCGCCGGATCGTCGGCCCGCTGATTCCGCTGCTCGGCTTCCTGTTCTTCATCTACTCGTTCGAGGATATCGCCCAGGCGATGCCGGGCCTGCTGAATCACCCCGGCTACCAGGCCGAGGAGGTGATGGACTTCCTGATCGCCTCGACCGAGGGCATGTTCGGGCTGATCACCAACGTATTCGCCACCTTCATCGTGATCTTCGTCATCCTGGGTGCGTTCCTCGAGAAGACCGGCCTCGGCGCGGTCATCATCAATACCGCCTACCGTTTAACCGGCGCCAAGACCGGCGGACCGGGGCTTGCTGCGGTCATCAGCTCGGGCCTGTTCGGCATGATCTCGGGCTCGGGCGTGGCCAACGTCATGACCACCGGCACGCTGACCATCCCGCTGATGAAGCGCGTCGGCTACCGGCCGGCATTCGCGGGCGGGGTCGAGGCCGCGGCTTCGACGGGTGGCGCCTACATGCCGCCGATCATGGGCGCGGGCGCCTTCCTGCTCGCCGAGCTGACCGAGACGAGCTACTTCGATATCGTCAAGATCGCCGTCATTCCGGCGATCATCTACTACCTGTCCGTCGGGCTGATCGTCTATTTCCGGGCGCTCAAGGACAAGCTGCATGGCGTGCCGGAGGAGGAGCTTCCGGCCTGGATGGACATCATCCCGAAGCTGCACCTCCTGCTGCCGATCCCGGCGATGGTCTTCTTCCTGGTCATCGGGGATTCACCCTTCCTGGCGGCCGCTAAGACCATCGTCCTGATCCTGATGCTGAAGCTGATCGACCTTCTGGTGTCGATCCCGACCGCCAAGTCGAAGACATCGTGGAAGCCCTATCTGGTGGTTTCGGTTGCCGTCGGCGTGTTCGTGTATTTCTTCGGCATGAAGATCGGTGCGCCTTTCTCCTGGTTTGTCGAGGATTATGTGGGCATCGGCTTCGGTGATGCCGCCTACTGGGTCGTGTTCACCTTCATCGTCCTGAAAATCGGCGAGATCATGATCTACGGGCGGGACGAGGCGGCGGCCGCAGAGGCGGCGAACAAGCCGGTGAACGAGAACCTGATCGGGGTCAGGCTCGACGACAAGCCGATGACCAGTCTGCGCGACGTGCTCGTCGAGATGGTCCGGACCATCTGGGTCTCGCTTGAGGCAGGCTCGCGCAATACCCTCGTCGTCAGCTGTATCGCCGGCGTTCTGGGTATTCTGTTGTCCGCCGCCACCAAGTCCGACTTGCCGGGCCGGGTCGCGAACCTGCTGGTCGAGGCCAGCGGCGGCGTCCTGCCGATCACCATCGTCCTCGTCATCATCGCCGGCTACATCGTCGGGATGGGGCTGCCGATCGTGGCCAGCTATGTCCTGCTCGCCATCTTCGCGGTTGGCGCGCTGGTCGATCTGGGTGTGCCCAGCCTGGCTGCGCACATGATCAGCTACTGGGTTGCTGTGGTCAGCGCCGTGACGCCCCCGGTGGCACTGGCGGCGTTCGCGGCGAGTTCGATATCGCAATCGGACCCGGTCACGACCGGCAACCAGGCCTTCAAGATGGCCTCGACGATCCTGATCATGCCGTTCCTGTTCGTCTACACGCCCTTGCTTCTGGACGGGACGACACTGGAGATCGCGATCACGGTCGCGGCCTGTCTCTTTGGCGTGGTCGCGTGGGCGATCTTCCTGGAAGGCTTCGGCAATGGCCGGCTCATCCGGCCGCTGGCCGGGCTCGTGGCAGCCTGCCTGCTGCTGCCGACCGGGGCGATCATCTCCCTGATCTTCGGTTTCGAGAGCGAGCTCCTGCACGAGCTCTATGTGATCGGCGCCGTGCTGACGGTGATCCTGCTGCTCCTGCTCTGGCGCGATCGGGCGGCGGCCGCAAAGGCCTGAGCCTGCCAGGAACGCCGGTCGGCCATCATGCGGCGCGCGATGTTGTGCTGAGCGGCCGGATGGACAAGTATTGATCTGAACGCAAACTGCGAACGGTCCCGGCAGAAGGGCCCGGCGCTTCATTGAGGGGAACGATGACATGGCGAAAATGACTGGCGCACAGGTGATGGCCGATATGCTCAAGGGCTACGGTGTCACCCATATATTCAATGTCCCGGCAGTGTTGCGTACCACCATGGTGGAGCTCGAAAAACGTACTGATATCAAACGTTTACATGTGCATTCCGAGGCGACGGCGGCCTACATGGCGGACGGCTATGCGCGCGCCAGCGGCAAGCCGGGCATCTGCATGGCGCAGGTGATCGGCGCGCTTAACCTTGCGGCCGGCCTGCGGGATCCGTATCTCGCCAAGGCACCGGTGATTGCCATGACCGGCGGCCGCGACCCGAAGACCAAGTTTCGCAACGTCTATCAGGAAATCGATGACGTCCCGGCCTTCGAACCGGTGACGAAGTTCAACGCTACCGTGGACGATGTCTCGCGTTTTCCGGACATGATCCGGCAGGCGTTCCGTGCCGCGACGTCGGGCACGCCGGGTCCCGTCCATCTGCAATTCCGCGGCAATGAAGCCCAGATCGACGCCGAAGAGGCCGATATGGAGCCGCTGATCGAAGAGGCTTTCGCGCAGCTTCCGGCTTATCGACCCGAGCCGTCCGAGGAGTCCCTGCGCGCCGCGATGGCCGCGATCGAGGCCGCCGAACGGCCCGTCATCGTCGCCGGCGGCGGCGTGCGCGCGTCGGGCGCTCAGGCAGAAGTGGTGGCATTGGCTGAACGCCTGAATATTCCCGTCGCGACCTCGCTCAACGGCAAGGACACGATCCCGGCCACGCATCCGCTGTCGGTGGGTGTTGTCGGCACCTATTCGCGCGAGAGTGCGAACATCATCGTCAACGAGGCGGACCTGGTGATCTACATCGGTTCGTCCACGGGCGGCATGGTGAGCCATTTCTGGGCCGTACCGGAGATCGGTCGGAAGGTCGTGCATATCGACATCGAGCCCCAGGAAATCGGCCGCAACTACCCGGTTGTCGCCGGGGTGCAGGGCGATGCGAAGGTCGCCGTGACGAAATTGCTGGCGATGACCAACGCCGAATCCGCCGGTCGCCGTGCCGGCTGGGCCGCGCGCGCGGCGGAGGCCGATCAGCAGTGGCGTGACAAGTATAACGATCTGCTGACGTCC
Organism: Alphaproteobacteria bacterium; assembly: GCA_965261975.1. Taxonomy (GTDB): domain Bacteria; phylum Pseudomonadota; class Alphaproteobacteria; order UBA6615; family UBA6615; genus UBA8079. Next base: position 13,410 of record CBDHEC010000010.1, on the reverse strand, counting down.
GACGAGGTGCCGATGCGCCCCGAGCGTATCTGCAAGGAGTTGACCGATCATCTGCCGAGCGATGCAATCGTCGTCGCCGACACGGGCCATACGGGCATGTGGATGGGCGGCATGTTCGACCTCACCTCGCCGGACCAGAGTTACATGCGTTCGGCGGGCCATCTGGGCTGGGCCTTCTCGGCAGCGCTGGGTGCCAAGTGCGGCGTGCCGGACCGTCCGGTCTTCTGTTTCACCGGCGATGCCGGATTCTGGTATCACATCGGCGATGTCGAGACGGCGGCCCGCTGGGGCATCAACACGGTCACGCTGGTCAACAACAACTCTTCGGGCAACCAATCCAAGCGTGGATTCGATCGTGTCTATGGCGGTGAGCAGACCGATGAGGCGCGCAAGCTGTGGCAGTTTACCGATGTGAACTTCGCCCGGATCGCCGAGGAGATGGGCGCCGTCGGCATCCGCGTCGAAAAACCGGGTGAGGTCGCGGGCGCGATCCAGCAGGCTTTCGAGGCGGCCAAGACACGCCCTGTGATCCTCGACGTGACCAGCGACCTGAACGCGTTGGCGCCGCTCGCGGTGAGTTGAGCCGGGGCGCGGACGCGCGATGGCGATCATTCTCTATGACCTGGTGGGCCGGGACGACCGGCGCTTCAGCTCGAACTGCTGCAAGACCCGCTATGCGCTCGCCCATAAGGGGCTGGCCTGCGAGACGGTCCCGACCCGGTTTGTTGATATATCCTCGATAGCCGACGGCTCGTTCTCGACAATCCCGGTGATTGAGGATGGCGACACGCGCCTCGGCGACAGTTGGGAAATCGCCAACTATCTCGAGGCGACTTATCCGGATGCACCCTCGCTGTTCGGGGGCGCGGGCGGGATCGGCTATGCGCGATTCATCGGCCACTGGAATGTGACGCGTATCCAGCCGTTGGTCATGACGATGGTCGTGCATGATATCTATGAGTGCCTCGACCCGGCCGACCAGCCTTATTTCTGGGAAAGTCGGGCAAAGCGGCTTGGTCGACCGATCGACCAGGTGCAGGCGGGGCGTGAGGAGCGGCTGCCGGAGTTGCACGCGCGGCTCGAACCGCTGCGCCGGGTGGTCGTCGATCAGCCCTTTCTGGGCGGAGAGGCGCCGGTCTATGCAGATTATCTCGCAATGGCCCCCTTCATCTGGACGCGGAAAGTGAGCCCCTTTGTGCTGCTGGACAACGAGGATCCTGTCCATGCCTGGGTGCATCGGTGTCTCGACCTTTTTGGCGGGCTTTTACGGCAGGATACGGACTACGATTGGTAGCGATATGGCAATGGGGTTTCGACCATGACGGATACAGCGTTCAAGTTGGCGACGGTTCAGACGCAGCGCGCACCCTTCGTGATGATGGTGGTCGGTGAGCAGGGATGGGTGCTCGACGATCTGTACAAGGCGTGGCGCCAGGGCAAGCGCGGCGGTGCGCTGGTCGGTGTCAGCAGCATCCGGCTTCTGCTCGACGACTGGGAGCCGAATTTCGAAGCGCTGTGCGCGATGGCGGAATTCGCCGGCGCCGGCAACGCGGGGCCGGATGTGGAAGTCGATCCGGGTGAGGTTCGCTATCTCCCGCCGATCCTGAACCCGGGCAAGATGATGTATGCGGCGGCGAATTACGGTGGTCACATCCGGGAGATGGTTGCGGCAGGCACGGCCAAGACCGATGAAGAACGCGACAGCATGCTCGACCGGGACAAGTCGCGGGTGCGTCCCTATTCCTTCCTGAAGGCAGCCAGCGCGCTCTCGGGAGCTTACGACGACATCGTCATTCCGCCGGATACCACCAAGGTCGACTGGGAGGTCGAGCTGGCCCTGGCGATGGGCCGGTCGGGCAAGCGCATTCCGGGGGAACGTGCGATGGACCATGTCGCCGGCTTCATGACGACCAACGATGTCTCCGCGCGCGACTGGAACATGCGCGAGGACTGGCCGACCCTGCGGACCGATTGGTTCGGCGGCAAGAGCCACGACACGTTTGCGCCGATGGGTCCGTATTTCGTCCCGCGCGCGTTTGTGCCCGACTACAGAAACCTGCGGCTGACCCTGAAGGTTAGCGGCGAGACCAAGCAGGACGGCCTGGCTGGCGAGATGGTGTTTTCGGCCGAGGAACAGATCGAGCATTGCTCGACCCTGATTACCCTGAACCCGGGTGACATTATCTCCACCGGTACGCCGGAAGGTGTCGGGCATGCTGCCGGCACCTATCTGAAAGCAGGCGATGTGGTCGAGACCGAGGTTGAAGGGCTGGGCGCACAGCGCAACAATGTCGTCGCCGAAGCCGTCGACCAGTAACAGGAGGCCCGCCATGGCCAATGCTGAAATCGTTGATCTGTATCCGAGTGTCGAGAACCAGGTGTCTCCCGAGGAATGGGAGATGCGCGTCAATCTTGCCGCGTGCTACCGGCTCGCCGATCTCTATGGCATGACCGACATGACCCGCACCCATATTTCTGCGCGGGTGCCCGGCGAGGAAACATTCCTGCTCAACCCCTATGGGTTGATGTTTAACGAGATTACGGCCTCGAGCCTGATCAAGACCGATCTGGACGGCAACGAGATCGAAAACAACGGCCCCTACAAAATCAACCGGGCGGGATTCACGATCCACAGTGCGGTGCACGAGGCGCGGCCCGAGGTCGCATGCGTGATGCACACCCATTCGGATGCGGGGATGGCACTGTCGGCGATGAAGTGCGGGCTGCTGTTCATCACCCAGCATTCGATGCGCTTCTATAATCGGATTTCGTATCACGATTATGAGGGGCCGGCGCTCGATCTGGATGAGCGCGCGCGGCTTGTCGCCGATCTCGGGGATAATCTGGCGATGGTCCTGCGCAACCACGGGTTTCTCGCCGCCGGCGGTTCGGTCTCCGAGGCGTTCTCGGTGATGTTCTATCTGGAGAAATGCGCGAAGAGCCAGATTCAGGCGCTTTCGGCGGGTGGACCCGACGCGCTCGTCTATCCGTCCGACGAGGTCTGCGAGAAGTCAGCACAACTTTTCGAGAATGCGCTGCCGGTGGCCACGCGCGACTGGGCGGGACATCTGCGTCGCCTCGATGCGCTGGATCCGAGTTACTGCAGTTAGGCCAAGGGTGTCGAAAGTTATCGACGGGGCGCCTAATGTGATTGCGGACACCGTGGAATGGGCCGTGCCGTTTGTCTTGATCGGCGCGGTCGTGGTGATCCCGATCTGGCTGATTCTTGCCGCGATCAGAATTGCGCGGCGACGATAACCAGAACCTCAACCAAAAACTGGTTCGCGAGCGCGGGGAGGCGTGCAGCCAGGAATATGAACCAGGAGTAAATACAATGAACAACGAAGACATTCAGAACCTGCTCGAGCAGGTCTACGCCGTACTGGTGAGCTATGGGCTCAACGTGCTCGGCGCACTTGCAATCATCATCATCGGCTTCATGGTCGCCGGGTGGGCGCGTCGCTCACTCGAGCGTGCGCTCAGCCGCAGCGGGCGCGTCGACCCGACGCTGGTGCGATTCTTCGGCAGCCTCCTGCGCTACGCGATCATCGCCTTTGTAATTATCGCGGCGCTGCAGCAATTCGGCGTGCAGGCGACCAGCCTTGTTGCCATCTTCGGTGCCGCCGGCCTGGCCATCGGCCTCGCCTTGCAGGGCACGCTCAGCAATGTCGCGGCGGGCGTCATGCTGTTGTTGTTCCGCCCCTTCAAGATCGGTGAATTTGTCTCCGCGGGAGGCCAGACGGGCACGGTCAAGGAAATCGGCCTGTTCACCACGGAAATGGCGACCGGTGACAATGTGAAGATCATCATTCCGAATGGCCAGATCTGGGGTTCCGCGATCCAGAATTTCAGCGCCAACCCGACCCGTCGCGTCGACCTGATGATGGGTATCGATTATGGCGACAACATCGACACCGCCATGGCGACCATCAACCGGGTGATTGGTGCGGAAAGCCGTGCCCTCAAGGACCCGGAATCGGTCGTCGCCGTTGCCGAGCTGGCCGACAGTTCGGTCAACATCGTCGTTCGCGTCTGGGTCAATTCCGGCGATTACTGGGGCGTGCGCTGGGACCTCATGAAGACCCTCAAGGAACAGCTTGAGGCGGACGGCATTTCCATCCCGTTCCCGCAGCAGACTGTCCACCACGTCAACGCCGCCGAGTAGCGGCCAACGATGCGCGCGGCGGTCCTCTCGAAGGCCGGTATCGACAATCTGTCGGTTGTCGACCTGCCGGACCCCGAGCCCGGCCCGGGCGAGGTTCTCGTCCGGGTCCGGGCCGCGACGCTCAACTACCGCGACCTGCTGACCGTCGAGGGCGGCTACGGGTCGCGCCAGCGCACGGAGAACCTGATCCCCGTGTCCGACGGCGCGGGCGAAGTGGTCGCGGTCGGTGCCGGGGTGACGCGGTTCGCCGCGGGCGACCGTGTGGTCGCCAACTTTTTCCAGGAATGGCTGTCGGGCGAACCCGATGAGGCCAAACTCCATTCCGGGTTGGGAGGCCTGATCGACGGGATGGCCTGCGAGTTGCGGGTTTTGCCGGAGTACGGCCTCTGTCACACGCCCTCTCACCTCACCGATGCGGAGGCGGCGGCATTGCCTTGCGCGGGGCTGACGGCTTGGAGCGCGGTGTTCGATCAGGGCGGCGTGACGCCCGGAGACCTTGTGTTGACCCAGGGGTCCGGCGGGGTATCGGCGTTCGCGCTGCAGTTTGCCAAGCTGGCGGGGGCCGAGGTCATTTCCACCTCCTCGTCCGACGAGAAGCTCCGGAAACTGGCAGCTCTCGGCAGTGATCATTCGATAAACTACGTCGATACGCCCGAATGGGCCCGCCCGGCGCGCGAGATATCCGGGGGTCGGGGTCTCGATCTGGTGGTCGAAGTCGGCGGTGCCGGTACCCTGGAGCAGTCGATCAAGGCGGTTCGCCTGGGCGGTGCCGTGATGTTGATCGGCGTATTGTCGGGTGCCAATCATGAATTTCGCCTGCCCCTGGTCGTCACGCGCAAGATCCGGCTCGAAGGCGTAACCTGCGGTTCGCGCGAACAGTTCGAGGCGATGTTGCGGGCGGTCGAGCAGAATGGCCTCAAGCCGGCGCTGGATGACCAGCGTTTCAGCCTCGACACACTGCCGGCCGCGATGGCTCATCTGCGCGAAGGTCGCCATTTCGGCAAGGTCGTCGTCGAAATCTGACAATCGCCCTCGTGGCGAGCTATTTCCCACCGAAAGCGGTTGCCTTCGGTTCTGTTTTCGCGAATGCTGATCCCTACGGAAAAGACGATTCTGGCTCGAACCAGCGTTTGCCGCGCGGAACGAAAATCTTGAGGGGAATCATGAAAAAATACCTGATCGCCGCCGGTGCCTTGCTGTCCATGTCGACGCCTGCGCTCGCGCATCACCCGCTCGGTGGCATGCCGATGGAAACTTTCGCCCATGGTGTCCTGTCGGGCATCGGCCATCCCATTCTCGGCTTCGACCATCTCTTCTTTATCGCGCTGGTCGGTATTGCAGCGCTCTACACCGGTCACCGTTTCGTCGCCCCGGCGACGTATATCGCGGCCATGCTTGTCGGCACGCTATTGATGAGCATCGGCTTCGCACTGCCGGCTGTGGAAATCGTCATCGGCCTGTCGCTGCTGATTCTAGGCGGGTTCGTCCTGTCGGGTCGCGCACTGGGCATTGGTGCGGCGGTGGTGTTGTTCTCCCTGTTCGGCCTGTTCCACGGCTCCGCCTTCGGCGGCTCGATCGCGGCCCAGGAAGCCGGGGTCGGCAACGCGGTCCTGATCGGTTACCTGATTGGCCTGGGCGTCGCACAATATCTGGTTGCATTGGCTGCCGGCTGGGTCGTCGGCACGGCCCTGAAGGCCACCGAGGCGAGCGCTGTCCAGGCACGCATCGCGGGCGCGGTGGTTGCGGGCGTGGGTGTGTTTCTGACCCTCGAGAATGCCGAGGGAATGCTGTTCCAGGCCATGGGCTGGGTTGTCTGACCTGCGGCCGAACACCTGAATTTGAGGAAGGCGCGGGCGCGAGCCGGCGCCTTTTTCATTAAACTGCTACGCAGATCAACAACGGTGATTGTCAGATGAGCCTCTATGAAGATTCGGCACTCCCGGTCCGCGCGGACCTTGAGGCCGCCCACCAGGCCCAGTTCGACAGGTTCGGCCAGACCGGCACCTGGGGCAGCGGCGCGCAACGCATTGCGGTGATTGCGGCCGCCCGCCAGGCCTGTATCGACGCCGGCGTGCTGGAGGCACCCGAGGAGGGCGGCGCCACCAGCGATGTGGAGCTGCCCAAGGTTGTGCAGGACATCATCGCCACGGTCGCGGTATCGCCGAAGGATGTGGATCTGGATTTCTACAACACGGCAATTGGCAGCGGCCTGAGTGATGCGGAGTACACCGAGATCGTCGGCCTGGTATCCTTCATCACAAATCTCGACGTGTTCGCGCGCGGTATCGGCGTCCCGCCGCGGCCATTGCCCGAGCCTCAGCCAGGGGAGCCGTCACGGGTACGCCCGCCGGAGGCCGTGCAGGAACAGGCCTTCGTGCCCACCATCCCGAATCCGCCCGAAGGCGGCGAGGTGGCCAAGGCGATGTACGGACCCTTCAAGCCCTACATCATGCGGGCGATGAGCCTGGTGCCGGAAGAGTTCAACGACCATATCGCGCTCGAGCGCGCCCAGTATTTGCCGCTCGAGCGGATCATGGAGTTCGATTTCAACCATCATGACGGGCTGACCCGTCCCCAGGCGGAGGTCGTCGCCGGGCGGGTGTCTGCGCTCAACGACTGCTTTTACTGAACCACCGGGCATGCCCGGTTCCTCCGTGAGAGTGGACAAGCGACAAACCTGAATGTGAACCCCGAGGCCCTGGTGCGCCCGGAACTCGATACCGGTGTGCCCCACGGCGACCTGCTGCTGGATTTTGCCGAGACGATCATCGGCACAGACCGGGCGGCGCTCGACGCGGCCCGCACGGCCCTGATCGAGGCCCTCGGCCCGGAAGCGATTGCCGGCGCATCCGCGATCGCGGGCAATTTTACCAAGAACGATCGGGTCGCCAACGGCCTGGGCATTCCCGTGGACCCGCCCGTGTTGCAGGGCACCGAGGAGCTGCGCGAACAGCTCGGCCTCAATGACTACAAGTCCGCGCAGAACACGTTCCGGCATATGTAGTTCTGTGGTGGGACCGGTTTGATCCGTATCAAGGCGGACGACGAAATTTAATATAAGAATACGCTCATGAATGATCGTCATGGACGTAGAAGGACAGGGACGGCGGTACTCGCGGTCGCCGGATTGCTCGCGCTTTCGGCGCCGGTGTACGGCGAATCCGGTTTGCCCGCGCCCACATTCCTGACGGAGAACACGCTGATCTATCCCGGCGCGGACGGCGAGAAGAACCTGATCCATTTCGGCCGGTTCGGGAATTTCGACTGGTATTTCCCCTGTAAGTTCGAGAGCGGAAGCTGGTCCCTCGACCCGGACAACGTTCTCAGTCTGACATACGACAACAAGGATTTTGCCGATCAGACCTTTCGGCTCACGCCCCGCGAAGGGGAAGGCGGTTTGCAGGTGCAGATGATCGCACCCGACCGCACGCTGGCGGCGGTCATGGAGGAGGGCAACACGCTGCCCTACACGTGAAAGGTCTACTGACCGCGCGTGTCGCGGTCCGGGTAGGTTTGACCGATCAGTATCGTCATGCGCGGACTTGATCCGCGCATCCTTGTCGCGGGTGCAGGAGATGCCCGGGTCAGGCCCGGGCATGACGAATATCTAGTACGCAGCCCTACCGCGCGCCCGAGACGTTGACCTTCGTGCCGGCGATGTAGGACGCGTCGTCCGACAGCAGGAACAGGATCGCGTTGGCGACTTCCGGCGCCTGGCCAACGCGCTTCATGGGCAGGTTCGGGCCGACGGCCTCGACCCGGCCCTCGGGCTGGATTTCGGTGTCGATGACGCCCGGGCTGACCGCGTTGACGCGGATGCCCTCGGCGGCCACTTCCTGGGCCATGCCCCAGTTCATGGAATCGATGGCACCCTTGGAGGCCGCGTAGGGCACGTTGACCCCCGCGCCGCCCAGATGGGAGGCCGCCGATGACAGGTTGACGATCGCGCCGCCCTTGCCGCCATGCTTGGTGGACATGCGTTTGATGGCCTCGCGGCAGCAAATGATCGTCGAGGTGATGTTGAGGGTCCAGAGTTCCTCGAGCGCGTTCCAGTCGTCGAGCTCGTCGACGCGCGCGTAGGGACCGACGATGCCCGCGCTGTTCACCAAGTGAGTGACCGTGCCGAGTTCGCTGTCCACGGTCTCGAACATCCGCACGATGTCCGCTTCCTTGGTGATGTCGGCCTGGACGGCAATCGCCTTTGCACCGGCGGCCTCGCAGGCGGCAACCACCTGGTCGGCGCGTTCCTTGTTGCCCACATAGTTGACGCAGATGGCCTCATAGCCTGCTTCGGCGGCCCCGATACAGGTGGCGGCACCCAAACCCCGGCTGCCGCCGGTCACGATCAATACTCTCGACATGGAAATTCCCCCGGGTTGGTCTTTTTTGATGTTCCCTCATGCATAGCGATTTGGGGCATCGGGTTCAATCGCGCCCTTTGCGATGCAGGCGCACGTGCGGCACAATCCGGGGCAATAAAAGTGATCCAACCGGGATGGAAGCGATGGCACCTGACGATATCAAGAGTTTCGACGTGGCATTCGAATGCGACGCCACGGGCGTGGGAAAGATGCGCTGCGAAATGGATTTGCGCTTGATGGTGCCCGAAGTCATCGAGTGGGAGATGGCGTCGGACGAATACGGCTTTCACGGCGGCGATGGCTCCGCACCCCTGCCGATCGCCTATTTCATCGCCGGGCTGACCTCTTGCCTCATGACCCAGATGCGCGCCTTTTCCAAGCGCCTGCGCGTCGATATCGAGAACCCGAAGATCGCCTGCCGCTGCGAGTGGGTGGCGACCCAGAGAGGGCGGGAGCCCTGTGAGAGCGCGCCGAAGTCGATCGCCATGGACATCTCCTTCGACACCGACGCGCCCCTCGACGACCAGCTGCGCCTGATCGAGGCGGCGAAAAAGGGTTGCTTCATCGAGGCGATGCTCACCCCTCAGAACAACATCATCCACCGCTTGAAGACCGCCGACGGCTGGGTGGATTGCTAGCCGGTTGGCTGATTTCGTCTTGTTCCCTTCAAGCCGTACAGAGTGATTGCGCCAATGTTCAAATTCTCCTCCTGCATCATGATGATGTTCACCGAGCTGCCGTTGCCCGAGCGGATCACGGCCGCCGCCGACGCCGGTTTCCCGGGGGTCGAGATCCAGCGCCCCTATGACCAGGACCTGACCGAACTGGCCAAGCGGCTGGAGCGCGCAGGGGTGGAGTGCACGCTCCTCAACACGCCCTATGGCGACACCGAGGCCACCAAGTTCGGCCAGCGCGGCGATCCCGGGCGAGGAGGCGGCCTTCGCCGACGACCTCAAGCTCGCCATGGACAGCGCCGAGGCGCTGGGGTGCACGCGCGTCCATGTGATGTCGGGCACGGTGCCCGCGGGCGGCGACCCGGCGGCCCACCGCCAGACGCTTTTGTCCAATCTCCGCGCGGGTGCGGTAGCGGCCTCGGCACGGGGCATGACGCTTCACATCGAGCCCCTCAACCTGACCGACAATCCGGGCTATTTCCTGATCGGCCAGGCGATGGGTCATTCCATCGTGGAAGAGGCCGGGATGGACAATGTGGGGGTGCAGTTCGACCTGTATCACGCCCAGATGTCGGAGGGTTTCATCGCCGACAAGATCGAGCGATACCTCGCCAGGTCCGCCTATGTGCAGTTCGCCGGCGTACCCGGCCGACACGAGCCCGACGACGGCGAGATGAACTACGAGTTCCTGTTCAAGATGCTCGAGGAAGCAGGCTACGACGGCTGGGTCGGCGCAGAGTACCGCCCGCGCGGCGAGACCATGGCCGGGCTGGGCTGGGCGAAGAAGTACGGGATCGGGTGAGGCCCAAAGGTTCGTCGGTCACGATACTCGCTGAAACCGTGATGTGAGCTGGTCGGCGAGGGCGCGCACGCGCCTGGGCTGTGCGCGGCTCGGCGGAAACAGCAATTGCAACGGCGTGGGTGGTGGCGCGTGGTCGGCCAGCAGTTCGACAAGCCTGCCGTCCTCGATGTCCTGTCCGACGTCGAGCGCGGCCTTCAGGATTATCCCATGACCCGCCAGCGCCCACTGGCGTACGAGCACCCCGTCATTGGTCACCCGGTCGCCGCGCACGGTGACGGTCTGCCGGCTTGTGCCGTCGCCGAAGGGCCACGCGTTGTGCAGTTCCGTGCCGAAGCGCATGGCGATGCAGTTATGGTCCGTCAGGTCGGCGGGCTCTTTGGGTGTGCCGCGCCTACTCAGGTAGGCGGGCGCGGCGCAGATCACGCGCCGCGTGTGGCCGGCAATCCTGACGCGGAGCGAACTGTCGGTTACGGGGGCCGACCGGACGGCGAGATCGAACCCCTCGCCAACGATATCCACATACCCGTCCGAGAGGGCCAGTTCGACCGTGATGGCGGGGTGCTCCGTCAGGAATTGATCGATCTCCTCCGCCACGATGGTGCGCCCGATATCGAAGGGCGCGCTGATCCGGATCGGGCCCGACAATGTCTCTGCGCCGAGACGAATCCGGGTCTCCAGATCCTCGATCTCACCCAGGACCGAGCGGGCGCCGTCGACCAGCGTGCGGCCCTCGTCAGTCAGGCTGATCGCGCGCGTGGTGCGGTTGAGGAGGACGACGCCGAAATGGGCCTCCAGCGCGGCCAGACGCTCGGAAACGGTGGTCGAAGAAAGCCCGGATTCCCGGCCGGCGGCGACGAGACTGCCTTTCTCCACGATCTGCAGGAACAGGCTGATGTTGTCGAGCAACATTATACGGAATATCCGGATTATTATTCCTCAATTTGACAGATTGTCCGGTTTCATAACAAGCCCTATCTATCCGCCAGACATTTGCAACGCCCATCGAAAGCCTGAGCCATGACCACATTGACCATTGTCGCGAACATCCATGCGAACCCGGGCAAGGAAGACCTGGTCCGTGCGGAACTGGAGAAACTGGTGGTCCCGACCCGCGCCGAAGCGGGCTGCGTCCAGTACGACCTGCATCAGGACAATGACGATCCGACGCATTTCCTGTTCTTCGAGAACTGGGAGTCGCGCGATCTGTGGCAGGCGCATATGAACGCACCGCATCTCGCGGCCTATCTGGAGGCCGTCGGGGGCGCGGTTGCAAGTTTCACCGTGAACGAGATGACGCACATCAGCTAGTCGCGGCACCACGCCCGGCACGCAAGGATTTACCCATGCAGAAGACAATTCTGATCACCGGTTCGACGGACGGCATCGGCCTGGAAACGGCCAAGATGCTGGCGGCCGACGGTCACAACATACTGTTGCACGGCCGCAACCCGACGAAACTGCGTAATGCGGTGGACACGATTTCCGCGCTTGGCAAAAGCGGCGGCGTTGAAAGCTATGTCGCAGATTTGTCCCGGCTGGCCGATGTCGAGGCACTCGGGGAGACACTGAGCGGGAACCACGATTCCCTCGATGTCCTGATCAACAATGCCGGCGTCTACGGGGTGCCCGACGCTGTCACACCGGACGGTCTGGATGCCCGGTTCGCCGTGAACACCGTCGCCCCTTATCTGCTGGCGCGTAAGCTGCTGCCATTGCTTGGACCCGAGGGTCGGGTGGTGAACCTGTCTTCGGCGGCCCAGTCTCCTGTCGATCCGGCGGCGCTCGCGGGACGGGGGCAATTGTCAGACGGCGAGGCCTATGCGCAGAGCAAGCTCGCGCTGACCATGTGGTCTCGTGAGCTCGGGCTGTCACTCAAGGGAGCCGACCCGGCGATAATCGCGGTTAACCCCGGGTCGCTGCTTGGCAGCAAGATGGTGAAAGATGCCTATGGGATTCCGGGCGGCGATCTGCAGATCGGCGCCGATATCCTCTCCCGCGCGGCCCTGTCCGACGAGTTTGCCGCGGCGTCGGGCCTGTATTTCGACAATGATGATGGCGTCTTCGCCGACCCCCATCCCGATGCCCTCGATCCCGCCAAAACGGCCGCGGTCGTGCGCGTGATCGAGGAAGTTCTGAGCAAAACCACCGGTCGCGCCTGACCGATCCGACGAACAGGAGAGTTCTCAATGAAAGCCGTCGCACTTACCCATTATCTGCCCATCGAGGACCCGAACTCGTTCCTCGACATGGACTTGCCCAAGCCCGAGGCTGCCGGCCGCGACTTTCTCGTCGCCGTGAAGGCCGTCTCGGTCAACCCGGTCGACACGAAGGTCCGCGCGCCGAAGGATGGTGTCGAGGATCCGCCGAAGGTGCTCGGCTGGGACGCCAGCGGTGTGGTCGAGGCCGTCGGCCCGGACGTCACCCTCTTCAAGCCGGGTGATGAGGTGTATTACGCGGGTGACCTGACCCGCCCGGGGTCGAACGCGGAGTTCCAGCTGATCGACGAACGTATTGTCGGGCCGAAGCCCAAATCCCTGAACTTCGCGGAAGCTGCCGCGTTACCGCTGACGACGATCACCGCCTACGAATCCTTCTTCGATCGCCTGGGCATCGACCGGGACGGCGCCAGCAAGGGTGAGTCGATCCTGATCATCGGCGCGGGCGGCGGCGTGGGCTCCATCGGCATTCAGCTCGCGAAGGCAGCCGGGCTCGAGATCATCGCCACGGCCTCGCGCCCGGAGACATCCGACTGGGTCAAGGAGCTGGGTGCGGACTATGTGGTCAACCATCGTGAGCCGATGGTCGAGCAGGTGCGTGCGCTGGGGATGGAGTATGTGGATCATATTGCGATCCTCAATGACATGCGCCACTGGGATACCGCCGTTGAATTGATCCGGCCGCAGGGCGGGATCGTCTGCATCGATGCGACCGATCAACCGATGGAGATGGCAGCCTTCAAGATGAAATCCGCCAGTCTGCATTGGGAGTTCATGTATACGCGCTCGATGTTCGAAACGCCCGATATGATCGGGCAGCACAAGCTGTTGAAGTATGTGGCGGGTGAGATCGACGCCGGGCGTATCCGCACGACGCTTAACGAGGTGATGAGCCCGATCAACGCCGAGACCATGCGCGCCGCCCATGCACTGATCGAGACAGGCACCGCGAAAGGCAAGGTCGTCGTGGAAGGCTTTTAGCGGACGCTCCCTACTTGTCGGGCGTCCACAGGATGTCCGTCGTGATCGAGCGTTCGTCGCGCATTTCCCAGCGTCCGGCATCCACCCGCGCCAGGAAGTCTCCCAGCTGCTGGTTGAACAGCGCCGGCTCCTCCAGGTTGATGAGGTGGCCCGAGCGGGGCAGCAGCACCAGCGCGGAGGAATGGATGTTCCGCTTCATGAACAGGCCCAC
>CBDHEC010000009.1:0-15232 GCA_965261975.1 Alphaproteobacteria bacterium | reverse complement strand
ATGTCGCCGGCGAATGTCGGGCCCGTAAAGGCGATGGTCAGATCGATGTCGGTCGAGGGCATGGTGGGCTATCTCGAAGCTCTGCTGCATGCACCCTACCCAAGTATTCGATCGCATCTGCGCGGTTTCGCGCGCGATCATGGGGTTGAAGTCTAAATCATTGCGGCTGGGGCTCGCATTTGATACTAAGTCGATACACGAACGTGAATTTCGTTTGATTATGGTAACTTAGGCCGCAGATCGCATTTTTCAGACTTGAACCTGGCATCTGACAGGAACTGGTTTTTGCGACAGGCGAAATTCACTGAACGTCGTTGGCCGGGGACCCGATGGTACGTCTGAACCCACGATCCTTTCGCGTCCTGAACCAGGATAGCGGCGCGGACATCATGCACTCGGTCGAGGGCGCGGATCATGTCGGTGCGTTTCTACGTGAGGCGCGTGAGACGACCGGCCGGACCGTGGCCGATGTCGCGCAGAATTTGCGTATCCGCCGTGTGTATCTCGAAGCCATCGAAGACGGCCGTTTCGACGAGTTGCCGGGCGCGACATATGCCGTCGGTTTCGTGCGTTCATACGCGGCCTATCTGCGTCTGGATGCACCCACATTGGTCGCGCGTTTCAAGGAAGAAGCCAGCGGTATTCAGGCACCTCAGGAGCTTGAATTCCCGACACCGGTCCCGGAGGGACGTTTCCCCGGCGGGTTGCTGGTCACCATTTGCTTGCTCGTTGGCGCGGCCGCCTTCGGGGGGTGGTACTGGCTTCAAAGCCAGAGCGGTATCGAGGTTGCGCGGGTTCCCGCCCCACCCGGTGATGTGCAGGAAAGCCCCGAGGCGACCCCATCGACGCCAGACAGCCCGGCCTCATCTGCGCCATCGCGCGTGAGCGCAGCGGCCGAGCCGGAATCAATCCCGTTCGAGGGACCGATGTCTGCGCCGGAGTCCGTTGCCGCGGCCCCCCCGCCTGTGACGGACACATCGGTCGAAGCGCCGGCGGCGGATGCTGAAGTTGCCGTGGTTACACCCGCGCCTGCTGAATTCTCATCCGAGCCGGCCATTATTGCGATCCCCGAGATCGAGGAAACCCAGGCGTCGGTGAGCGATAACACGGCGGACCGCGAGGGCCGCACCTATGGCGCGAGAAATGCCGCGGCACGAATCATCCTGCGCGCCGAGGAAAATACCTGGGTTCAGATTCGCGACGCCGATGAGAATGTCATCCTGACCCAGATGCTCCAGGCGGGAGACAGGTATCTCGTGCCGAACCGCAACGGGATGCGGCTCATGACGGGCAATGCCGGCGGTCTCGATATTTCCGTCGACGGGGACTCGGTTCCCGCGATCGGGGCGCGCGGTGAAAGCCGGCGTGATGTGCGCCTGGACCCCGATCTCCTCAAGACGGGAAGCGCGGTCGTTCGGTAGGGTCTGTAGCACCCGCGCCCGGTTGATATTTGACCCGACCGCGCGCATGTTACGGCAGATTTTCAAGGTCAATTTCCAGCGTCGAATCCGAAGGTTGATACAAGAATGAGCGTCCGCCTTTATCGCGACATTGAACGGCGAAAAAGCCGTCAGATCATGGTTGGCGACGTCCCCGTCGGCGGCGATGCGCCGATCACGGTGCAGTCGATGACCAACACCCGGACAACCGACGTGTCGGGCACGATCGATCAGATTCGCGCGCTTGAAGTGGCCGGGGCGGATATCGTGCGGGTGTCGTGTCCCGATGAGGAAAGCACGGCGGCGCTGCGCCAGATCATTCCCGAAGTCACGGTGCCGATCGTTGCGGATATCCATTTCCACTATCGCCGTGCGATCGAGGCGGCCGAGGCGGGGGCGGCCTGTTTGCGGCTGAACCCGGGCAACATCGGCTCACGCGATCGCGTGCGCGAAGTGGTCCATGCGGCGCGCGACAACAATTGTTCCATGCGCATCGGCGTCAACGGCGGCAGCCTCGAGAAGGAGCTGCTCGACAAGTATGGCGAGCCATGCCCCGAGGCGCTGATCGAAAGCGCCCTGAATTCCGTGCGCATGCTGGAGGACGAGGATTTTCGCGAGTTCAAGATCTCCGTGAAGGCATCGGATGTCTTCCTCGCCGTTGCGTCCTATATGGGCCTCGCGGAGGCATGCGACTATCCGCTGCATATCGGCATCACCGAGGCGGGCGGATTGCGTTCGGGGACGGTCAAATCCTCGGTCGGTCTCGGCATGCTTCTCTGGTCCGGCATCGGCGATACGCTGCGTGTGTCCCTGTCGGCCGATCCGGTCGAAGAAGTGAAGGTCGGCTTCGACCTGCTCAAGTCCCTTGGCCTGCGGCACCGGGGCGTGAACGTAATCTCCTGCCCGTCCTGCGCGCGCCAGCAATATGACGTGATCGAGACCGTGAAGGTCCTGGAAGAACGCCTGTCGCACATCACCACGCCGATGACGGTGTCGGTGATCGGATGCGTGGTAAACGGCCCGGGCGAGGCCACGATGACGGATATCGGCTTCACCGGCGGCGGTCGTGGTACCCACCAGGTCTATATCGGCGGCCAGCCCCATCACCGCCTGCAGGACGAGGATATCGTCGACCATCTGGTCGGCCTCGTGGAGGCCAAGGCGGCGGAGATCGATGCGGCAGAGGCCGCCGAAGCCGAGGACGCAACCAGCCTGTCCTCCGCGGCCGAATAGCCAGATACGCGCCGAGAAGACCGTGGCAAAACTCCAACCCGTTCGTGGCACACATGATCTGATCGGCGACGAGGCGCGCGCGCAACTCGCCATAACCGCGGCCGCGCGCGGGGTCGCCGACAGGTACGGCTACGGCCCGATGGCCACGCCGATCTTCGAATTCACCGACGTGTTCCAGCGCACCCTTGGTGACACCTCCGACATCGTGACCAAGGAGATGTACACCTTCGAAGACAAGGGCGGCGACAGCCTGACCCTGCGCCCCGAAGGCACCGCGGGCATCGCGCGGGCGGTGATTTCGGGCGGCCTGCGCAACGAGCTGCCGCTCAAATGTTTCTACAACGGACCGATGTTTCGCCATGAGCGTCCGCAGAAGGGCCGCTTGCGCCAGTTCCACCAGATCGGGGTCGAGTTGATCGGGGTCGCAGAGCCGACGGGCGATGTCGAGGTGATTGCGCTGGGCGCGGATATTCTCGACGCGCTCGGCATTCTGTCTGAGACGACCCTGGAGCTGAACACGCTGGGTGACGGAGAGAGCCGTGCTGCCTATCGCGACGCGCTGGTCGAATATTTCACCGGCCATGCCGACAAGCTGTCAGACGACAGCCGCGAACGCCTGCAGCGCAACCCGCTCCGGATACTCGATTCCAAGAATGAAGACGACCGCGCCGTGATCGTGGACGCCCCGGTGTTCGATGATTATCTGAGCGATGATGCGCGCGCGTTTTTCGATGCCGTGCGCGCCGGCCTCGACACGATCGGGATAGCCTACACGCTCAACCCGCGGCTGGTGCGCGGCCTCGATTACTACAGCCATACCGCCTTCGAGTTCACGACCCGGGCGCTTGGCGCACAGGGTACCGTGCTGGCCGGCGGGCGTTATGACGGCCTGATCGAGACCATGGGCGGGCCCGCCACACCGGGCGTTGGCTGGGCGGCCGGCGTTGAGCGGTTGGCGATGATGCTTGGCGACCCGGTCCAGCCGACCCGCGCGATAGCGCTTGTCGGGATGGGCGAGGACGGTGAGCGTGAAACGGTCCGCCTTGCGCGCGAATTGCGCCGTGCCGGGTTGACGATTGAACTGCTCTACAAGGGCGGCGTGAAGCGCGGCCTGAAACGCGCCGATCGAATCAACGCCGCAGCGGCCGTGCTGATCGGCGACGATGAGCTGGCCAAGGGCGCCGTGACCGTGCGCGACCTCGACAGCGGTGAGCAGACCGACGTGGCCATCGCCGATTTGATCCGACCACCTCGCCGCCTACCGTTAGCGACACACAGATATGGGCCACCGTCCTGAACAGGGGGCGGCGCCGGCCGACTATGTCGTCGTTGGCGCCAGCCACAAGACCAGCAGTGCCGCCTTGCGGGATCGATTGTTTATCGAGGACGCGGAGGTGCCCGGCGTGCTGTCGGCACTCCGGCAAGGCGGTTTCGATCAGGCGTTGGTGGTCTCGACCTGTGACCGGGTTGAATTTCATGGTGCGGCCGTCGACCCCGAGCGAGCTGTGGGCACCGCGCGAGAATTGCTGGGTGGGCGTGTCGGCGGCGGCGCGGCGGACAGCGACTTCTTCGACCTGACGGGTGCGAATGCGGCGCGGCATGTGTTCGCCGTCGCAGCGAGCCTGGAGAGCGTTATCGTGGGTGAAACCGAAGTGCTCGGACAAATCAAGACCGCCCATGCGCTGGCGCGCGACGCCGGCGGGGTGGGCCGCGAACTCGAAAGCCTGATGCAGCATGCCTATGGGGCGGCGAAGGATGTCCGCGCGAACACCGCAATTGCCGAGGGCCCGGTGTCCCTGGCGACGGCGGCGGTGCAGGCGGCGCGCAACCTGTTCGGCAGCCTCGATGACGTGTCGGCGCTGCTGATTGGCCCGGCCGAGATGGGGATGTTGATGCTCGACCAGTTTCGCAGCGGCGGCCTGCGACGGGTCACGGTCGCGGCCAGTAATGCGACGCGCGGCCAGGCATTGGCCCGGATCGTCGAGGGTCACAGCGTGACTTATGACGATATTCCCGCTGCCCTCGTCGGCGCCGATCTCGTGATCGGCGCGGCGGGGGTCGGGCGCCCGATGATCACCGCCGCTATGTTGCAGGACGCCCTGCGTGCGCGGCGACGCAAACCGATCTTCGTGCTCGATGTGGCGATACCCAATGACGCGGATCCGGATATCGCCGGCCTCGAGGATGCGTTCCTCTACGACCTCGATCATCTGGAGTCGATTTCGCGTTCCAATCGGGAATCACGCGATGCGGCGGCGGCCGCGGCATGGCAGACGATCGACCGGCACGTTGCGCTGTTTCAGGATTCACGTGCCGAGCGGGATGCGGTGCCCGTCGTGGCCGACTTGCGGGCGCATTTCGAAGCGGTTCGCAACGAGCTCCTGTCGGATAATCCGCGTGCCGACACGGACGAAATAACGCGGCGTTTGATCAACCGGCTGCTACACACGCCCTCCCAGACATTGCGCGCGGCGGCGCGGGACGAAGGTGGGGACAGTTCCATCGCCAAGGCGGCCCGACGCATGTTCGGGCTGGTGAGGGACGACCAAGAGACAGAAACCAAACCCGAAACGGACGGCGTGACCCCGTCCGGGAGCGAAGACGAATGAGCCTGGATGACAAACTCGATCGGGTGGTTGAGCGCCACACGCAGCTTTCCGATTTGCTGGCAAGCACCGACGGCAGCGATCCGCAGGAGTATGTTCGGCTGTCGAAGGAGTATTCGGAACTCGGGCAGGTCGTGGAGAAGGTGCTGGCGCTGCGCGGTGCGAATGACGAGATCGTGGGCCTCGAGGAAATCATCGCCGATGGCGACGCGGATGCGGAGATGAAGGAACTCGCGGAGCTTGAAATCGAGGAGTTGCGCGCGCGTGTGCCCGAGCTGGAGCAAGCGCTCAAGCTCATGTTGCTGCCCAAGGATGAGGCGGATGCGAAGAATGCGATCCTGGAGATACGCGCCGGCACCGGCGGCGACGAGGCTGCCCTGTTCGCGGGCACCCTTTTCCGCATGTATCAACGTTATGCCGAGGACCGGAAATGGAAGGTCGAGGTGATGGATTCCAGTGGCACGGGGATTGGCGGCTACAAGGAAGTCGTCGCGAGCATCACCGGTCAGGATGTATTCTCGCGCCTGAAATATGAATCGGGTGTGCACCGGGTGCAACGTGTCCCCGAGACCGAGAGCAGCGGCCGTATTCACACATCCGCGGCCACCGTCGCCGTGCTCCCCGAGGCCGAGGAAGTCGATATCGACATCGCCGAAAATGATTTGCGGGTGGACACCTATCGCGCGTCGGGACCGGGCGGACAGTCGGTCAATACGACCGACAGCGCGGTGCGGATTACGCATATTCCGACCGGGATCGTGGTCACCCAGCAGGATGAAAAGTCCCAGCATAAGAACCGGGCCAAGGCGATGCGGGTGCTGCGCGCGCGTCTCTATGAGCATGAACGCCAGCTGATTGATGCGGAGCGTGCCGCGTCGCGGCGCAGCCAGGTGGGTTCGGGCGACAGGTCCGAGCGCATCCGCACCTATAACTTCCCCCAGGGCCGAGTGACAGATCATCGGATCAACCTGACCCTTCACAAGCTCGACCGAATCCTCGACGGGGAGGCGCTGGACGAACTGGTCGATGCGCTGACCACCGAAGACCAGGCCGCCCAACTTGCCGAGGACGACAGTTCAGATGACTGAGATGATTTCGAACACGGTTGCTGCAGCCCTGGCCGAGGCCGGCGGACGTTTGCGCGCCGTCGGTGCGGACAGTCCCGATCTCGACGCGCGCGTGCTGCTGCGCCAGGTCACCGGCCACGAGGACGCTTGGCTGATTGCCAACCCCGAAGCGGAGATCGATCGCGCCGCGTTACAGGGTTATGCGGAGCTTCTGGAGCGCCGTGAGCGCCGCGAACCGGTCTCGCAGATTGTCGGCGAGCGGGAATTCTGGTCGCGCAGTTTCCGTGTAACGGGTGACGTTCTCACGCCGCGCCCGGACACCGAGACCCTGATTGAAACCGTTCTGGGACGTATCGAGGACCGTAACGCGCCGTTGCGGATACTGGATCTGGGCACCGGCAGCGGCTGTATCGCCCTGACGTTGCTTGCGGAATGCCCGAACGCGACTGCGTTGGGGGTGGACGCGTCCCCGGCGGCTTTGGAGGTGGCGGCCGCAAACGCGCAAGCATTGGGCCTGTCCGACCGGATCGAATGGCGCGAGACCGATTGGTGTGAGGGGATCGAGGGGCCGTTCGATGTCATCGTTTCCAACCCTCCCTATATTGCGCGTTATGAGTTGAAATACCTGGACCCCGAGGTGCGTGAGTTCGAGCCGAATTTGGCGCTGGACGGGGGTGCCGACGGGATGGCCGCCTATCGGCGCATCATCCCGTCGCTCAAACGTCTTGCCGCCGACCGCCCGATCATCGCCTTTGAACTGGGGCAGGGGCAGGCGCGTGGTGTCGCTGCACTCGGTCGCGTGGCCGGGTTGCGTATCGCCGATGTGGATCAGGATATTGCACGCCGGGCGCGGGTGATCACGCTGGAGCCGACATCAGAAGGTTAACGAGGTACAGAAAGTTCTTGGAAAACAAAACCGGGCCGCATAGGGTGCCCCGGTCAGATATGCCGTAGGGTGCCTGTAGCGATCACAATCCCATAGGCCTTGGCGAATAATCTGAACTCCCGGATCCGAACTCGAAATGACCTCTCGCCGATGAGCGGTCATTTCCAGAAAGCGTATGATCCAATTGGACGGCACCGTTTTGTATGGGAGTTGGACCGTAATCAGTAATCTGATCGACGGAAGCAATGCGACCAAACTCGAATAACAACAGGCGGGCACGGGGCCGCGGCGGACGCAAGTCCGGCAATTCCCGAAACCAGACATATGACAGCAACGGCCCTGGCGCGCGCGTGCGCGGGAACCCGTCGCAGATATATGAGAAATATCAGCAACTGGCGCGCGATGCGGCTTCGGCCGGTGATCGCGTCGGGGCGGAGAATTATCTGCAGCATGCAGAGCATTACTACCGGCTGATGGCTGCCGCCGCCGCCAAGAACGAACAACGCAACGCGTCCGAAGAAGGCGCGCGCGACGAGGGCTCTCGCGATGATTCATCGCGTAATGACCCGCCGCGCGACACGAACCGTGAATCGAACCGCGATTCCGGCGATGGACACGGGTCATTCGTTGAAAACCTCCAGGCCGAGGATTCAGGTTCTGACGGTGACTCCGCCGACGGTTCGTCGCAGGACGAGAAGGCCGCGAAGTCCGACGATTCCGGTTCGCGTCCGAACGGTCGCAAGCGGCGCTCGCGTCGTGGCAATGGCCGAGCGGCCGCCGCCGACAGCAACGCAGATGCCGATGGTAATGTGGCCGAGGAACCGGCGGGCAAATCTGATGACGGTGATGCCGGTGGCGACGACGGCGAGGCCGCGACGGCCTAGCCGTTCATGCCGACCGGAGCCCGGTCGATCATGACATCGGAAAAATCGGATCGCCCGGACGAATTTCGCCGGGCTCGACGACACGTGCATAAACGCCCATATCCGCATGTCCCCATCCCTGGTGCAGGGCGCGAGGCAGGTTCATGTCCCGCGTGGCCGTGTCCGGATTGACGTTGGTCGCGGCGCATCGCCGGGTGCGCTTGATGACCTCGGCGACGGCGCTGCCGATCCGGATTTTGCAATCCAGCCAGTCGAATTCTGCCCAGGCGGGTGCGTCTTCGAAATAGACGTTCGCGCGAAACCGCCGCGCGTCGACATCCGCGCCGATTGCCTCTCCCAATGCCGTGACGCTGTTGAGATTGATGAGCGAGATGACCTTGGCGTCGAGATCGGAGAAGCTGTGTTCGCCGGCCTCGAGCAGGGTCGGCTGGCCGTCGATCTCGTCGGCGAGAAACGCGGCAAAGAACGCTTCTACATCCGATCGGCCGCCGGGGCTTGATAGGTCCGCGGTGAGGGCGATTCGCGCGTCATGCCGCAGGGTGAGCAAGTTCGTGCTGCCGTCGAAACCGGCATCCAGCTCCGCCAGTTTTTCGTCGCGAACCAGGGCCAGAAAGTTGGTTTTGGGCATCCAGGCCGGATTGTCCGTATCGAATGCAAATCCAGGCCGACCGAGTGCAAACCGGCGGTCTCCCGCGATTGTTTGCCCCTTTTTGAGGATCGCGTGGGCCCATATTTGGCCCGATAGGCCCTTAACGGGGTAGCTACGAATTTCTGAGATACTTGCATCCATATTGCGAAGGTTCCTGACGAAAAGGCGTCCCGGAACCGGGACATGGGTCTTGTGTTGCGCCGTGGCAACACCATATTTCAAGGACGCGGATTGGCTCGTGCATCGAGATGGCGGGCCGCCAGCGTGTCCTTGTGGTGAATGCCGAATTCGGGTTCGCCGTCCATGCCCGCCTCACACGAGGGGGTTGTTCGAGGAGTAGAACATGAACTTCGAGAAATATACCGAACGCGCGCGCGGATTCGTTCAGGTCGCTCAGGACCTGGCGCAACGCAGTGCGCATCAGCAGCTGGTGCCTGAGCATCTGTTGAAGTCCCTGCTCGATGATGAGGAAGGCTTGTGCGCCAACCTTATTCGCACCGCCGGCGGTGATCCCGCACGCGCGGAGCAGGCTGTCGAGCTGGTGCTCGACAAATTGCCGAAGGTTGAAGGCGACGGAGCGGGTCAGCTGTACCTGTCGAAGGAAGCGAGTCGCATCCTGAGCGACGCGCAGGATGTCGCCGACAAGGCGGGCGACAGCTTCGTCACGGTCGAGAGGTTGTTGCTGGCCGTTGCCCTGGCGACCGGGACTAGCGCGGCACAAATTTTGGCCGACGCGAATGTTACCCCGCAGTCGTTGAACGAAGCGATCAACGCATTGCGCAAGGGCCGGACGGCCGACAGCGCGACGGCGGAAAACGCCTATGAGGCGCTCGCCAAATATACCCGCGATCTGACAGAGGCGGCCCGCGACGGCAAGCTCGACCCTGTCATCGGGCGCGATGAGGAAATTCGTCGCACGATCCAGGTGCTGGCACGACGCACGAAGAACAACCCGGTGTTGATCGGCGAACCGGGCGTCGGCAAGACGGCCATCGTGGAAGGGCTTGCACTGCGCATCATCAACGGCGATGTGCCCGAAAGCCTGCGCGAGAAACGCCTGTTGTCGCTCGATATGGGTGCGCTTATCGCCGGGGCGAAGTTCCGCGGTGAGTTCGAGGAACGCTTGAAGGCCGTCCTCGAGGAGGTTGGCGCAGCCGCGGGCGAAATCGTGCTGTTCATCGACGAGATGCACACGATCGTCGGGGCCGGTGCCGCCGAAGGGTCAATGGACGCTTCCAACATGCTCAAGCCAGCGCTGGCGCGCGGTGAATTGCATTGCGTGGGCGCGACGACGCTCGATGAGTATCGCAAGCATGTAGAGAAGGATGCGGCACTCGCGCGGCGATTCCAGCCGGTCTTCGTCTCCGAACCCAATGTGGCGGATACGATCTCCATCCTGCGCGGTCTCAAGGAGAAGTATGAGTTGCACCACGGCGTGCGGATTACGGATTCCGCACTGGTCTCGGCCGCGACGCTTTCCAACCGCTACATCACCGATCGGTTCCTGCCCGACAAGGCCATCGATCTTGTCGATGAGGCGGCGTCGCGCCTGCGGATGGAAGTCGATTCCAAGCCTGAGGAGATCGATGAACTGGATCGCCGTATCATCCAGCTCAAGATCGAGCGCGAGGCGCTGAAGAAGGAAAGCGACAGCGCATCGGCGGATCGGCTGGAGGTGCTGGACGACGAGCTCGGTGAACTGGAAGCCAGGTCGGCGGATCTCACATTCGTCTGGCAGGCGGAAAAGGAAAAACTCGCCGGCACCCAGAAGATCAAGGAACAGCTCGATGCCGCGCGGCTGGAGCTGGAGCAGGCGCAGCGGGTCGGAAACCTGGAGCGCGCGGGTGAGCTGGCGTACGGGCGTATTCCGGATCTCGAGCGCGCCGTGGTCGAGGCTGATGAAGCACCCGACGGCAACATGCTCGACGAAGAAGTGACGGATTCCCATATCGCGGGCGTGGTCTCACGCTGGACGGGCGTGCCGGTAGACAAGATGCTCGAAGGCGAGCGCGAGCGGCTGCTCGAAATGGAAGCCATGCTCGGATCACGCGTGATCGGGCAGGGCGAGGCCATCGGTGCGATTTCCAATGCGGTACGCCGCGCGCGTGCCGGATTGCAGGACCCGGACCAGCCGATCGGCTCGTTCCTGTTTCTCGGCCCGACGGGCGTGGGCAAGACCGAGCTCACCAAGGCACTTGCGGAATTCATGTTCGATGACGAGCACGCGATGGTGCGCGTGGATATGTCCGAATTCATGGAGAAGCATGCGGTGGCCCGGCTCATCGGCGCCCCGCCGGGGTATGTCGGCTATGAAGAAGGCGGCGTCCTGACCGAGGCCGTTCGGCGCCGGCCCTATCAGGTCATCCTGTTCGATGAGATCGAGAAGGCCCATCCGGACGTCTTCAACGTTCTGTTGCAGGTGCTAGACGATGGCCGTCTGACGGACGGGCAGGGGCGCACGGTCGACTTCAAGAATACCCTGATCATCCTGACATCGAATCTGGGTAGCGAGCATCTCGCCAACCAGCCCGATGGCGAGGATACCGATCGGGTTCGCGAGGCGGTCATGGAGGTCGTGCGTGGCGCCTTCCGGCCGGAATTTCTCAACCGGCTCGACGAGGTTCTGTTGTTCCATCGTCTGACGCGCGAGCAGATGACCGGCATCGTGGATATCCAGCTGTCCCATCTCCGGCAGTTGCTGGAGGACCGAAAAATCGGCCTGGAGCTGGATGATGCGGCCAATTCCTGGTTGGCGAATGCGGGATACGATCCGGTCTACGGGGCGCGGCCGCTCAAGCGGGTTATCCAGCGGCATCTCCAGAATTCGCTGGCGACAATGTTGCTTGAAGGCATGATCGTTGACGGCGACACTGTGAGGGTATCGGCAGGACCGGATGGATTGTTGATCAATGGCGAGGTCGTGCAGGCTGAAGCAGCCTAACGGACGGCCAACACGCCGCGCAGCAACTGTGGAGGTGTGACAGGTGGCCGGACGAACCCCGTTTTGGCGTCGATGGCTTGCTCGTGGCGGGTTGTTGATTGTCGTGCCGTTGCTCGTCGTCGTGGCCGTCGTGGGCTACTTCTTTGCAGCCGGTGCGCAGCAGCGGCACGAAGTCGCGATGCCGCCGCCGGGGCTTCCCGATGTGGCGGGCGACCAGAACGGTCGCCTCGGGAAATTTCTGGTTGATGATCAGCTGAGTGCGTCGAGGGTTGAGCCTCGATTTGACGAGATCCGTGGCCGGTTTGATGGCATGCGCGTCATTTTCGTACCCTCCTATCTGAGCGACGCTGTCATCCCGTCGGTCAATCTTGGAGATGGCCTCGGTTATATGGCCGGGATCTACAATTGGCTGGCCGAAGAAGGCATCGACGCCGAGATTGCCGAGATCGAGACCGAAGATACGGTTGCTGCGAACGCCGACAGGCTCGCTCGGATCGTCGGAGACACCACAACCCCGATCTGCTTCGTGACCCACAGCAAGGGTGGGCTCGATGTGATGGAATATCTGCGACGCGCGACCCCCGAACAGCGCGAACGCGTGCAATGCTGGGTCGCTATGCAGGCGCCGTTTAACGGCTCACCCGTTGCCGACCTGGCGCGTGACGTCTCCGGGTTGCCGGAGCTGATGGATGCCGTGTTGTCGGTTCTGGGCGGACGGGGTGAATCGCTGATCGATCTCACGACCACGACGCGCCAAGCCTATCTCGAAGACAACAGAAGCGAGATTGCGGCGGTGCTCGAAACGGTACCGATGCTCTGCGTGGCGACCTATGTGTCCGATCCGGGCAGTTTCGCGCGGCCGACGTCGTGGAGCTACCCGACGTTGATCTGGATGCATGAAAATGGTGTCCCGAGCGATGGCCTGGTGCCTGTTCGCTCGGCAATTGATATCTGTCCCAGGTCGGTCACCCTGGAAGGGCTCGATCATACCGGTATCGTCTCACCGGGGCTGGTTGCGCCGATCGACCAGACGGCGTTGATGCGGCTGTTGTTCTATCTGACGCTGCGCTAACTCAATTATTTCTTCGATTACCGGGTTTTGCCCGGGAATAAACCCGCGATCCACCTGTTGATGGGGTGCCTAGGCAAGTAGGCGGTCGGGTGACTGTGTGCCGGGTGGCGCCGGGAAGCCGGAATCACCTCGCGTGCGCGGTCATCCGGCGATTCTTCTGAGTCAGCCCATGGGATGGCCCGGGACCTGATCCCCAAGTCCCCTGCCTCACCGTCCCCGGGCGCGCTGAACTTGCCGGCAAAAACCCCCGAAAGGCGGCGAACGGTGAAGTCCCTCATTTTCACCGTCCGCCGCCGCATTCGTGTGTCGGTGTCGTATAAAAGGGGGCGGAGAACAGGTATGAACCACAGAACGTTCGAGCTTGTCGAAACGCATATACCCAGCCTGCGTCGTTACGCGCTGGTGCTGTTGCGTCACGACGAGCCGCGGGAAGACGATCTGGTACAGGACTGCCTCGAACGTGCGATGAGCCGCTGGCATCTCTGGCGACGCCCCGACAATCTGCGTGGCTGGCTGTTCACCATCTTGCACAATATCTACGTCAATGACGTGGCGCGGGCCGTGGCGCGACCGGATGTTGTCGAGATTCAGGATTATTTTCCCGCGATGGCGGTGCCACCGAACCAGGCGGACCGGATCAGGCTCCGTGAGGTGACCGCGGCCATCCAGGAACTGCCCGACACCCAGCGCCAGACCCTGTTGCTGGTGACGATGGAGGGCTTCAGCTACGACGAAACGGCGGACATCACGGGGGTTCCAATCGGAACGGTGATGTCTCGTCTGTCGCGCGCGCGTGAGAAAGTACGCGCGGCGAGTTGGGGGGAAACACGAGAGAGTGGACGGAGAAAAACGTGAGTGATCTTCCCGAAATGCCAACCGAAGACGAGATACAGGCGCTGGTCGACGGCCGCCTCGATCCCGGCCGGCGTGCCGAGGTGGAGGACTGGCTTTCGGAGAATCCCGACGAGGCGTCGCGGGTTGCTGATCTGCGCGAGATATCCGGCACTATCGAACGGGTTTACGGGCCGCTCTCGGAGCGTCCGATCCCCGCGCGCTTCCAGAATGTCGGCGCGCCGGCCGTGGCCCGCAGTCCGGCCTGGCGCGTTGCCGCCATGATCGCTCTCATCGCCGTGGGCGCGGCCGGCGGTTGGTTTGCGAATGAGGCCGTGGGGCCGGGCGTCGATCCGAATGTCACGCTCGCGCGTGGTGCTGTGAAAGCGCATCAGATGTATTCGCGCGAGGTGCGCCATGCCGTTGAAGTCCCGGCGAGCGAGGAAGCTCATCTGGTGGCGTGGCTCTCGAAACGTCTGGATGCGCCCTTGCGCGCGCCCAACCTGGATGGCGAGGGTTATCGCCTGGTCGGCGGCCGCCTCTTGCCGGCATCGGAATCCGGGCCGGCGGCGCAGTTCATGTATGAAGCGGAATCCGGTGAGCGGCTGACGCTCTATGTCGAGCAGAACCTGGCCGGTGGCGAGACGGCCTTCCGGTTCACTGAATATGACGACGTCTCGGCGTTTTGGTGGAAGGACGGACCGCTGGCCTATGTGCTGATCGGACGGGGCGAGCGGGACCGCTTGCTGGGCCTGGCCCGTGCGACCTATCAGGAACTCAATCCGTAAGCGTTTTTCCGCTATCCGCCGTCAGGGCCGGTGCTGCGAGAGACGCGAAGCGTGCATCCACCGTCTCGCGAAGGCTCTGGAACGCCGCGAGCCGGTCACCTTTGAGCTTTTCCCCGCTCGGCAGCTTCAGCCCCAGCGGGTTGATCGGCTTGCCGTCGCGGTGAATCTCATAGTGCAGGTGCGGGCCAGTCGACCGGCCGGTCGTCCCGACATATCCGATGACCTGGCCCTGGCGTACGCGCTTGCCCGACTTCACGCCGCGCGCATAGCCGTTCAGATGGGCATAGGCGGTGGAGTAGGTGCCGTTATGGCGAACGCGGATGTACTTGCCGTAGCCGCCATTGGTTCTCGCCACCTCGACGGTGCCGTCGCCGGCGGCGTAGATCGGAGTCCCGGTCGGTGCGGCGAAATCCACGCCGGCATGAAGGCGGGTATATCCGAGAATCGGGTGTTTGCGGTTACCGAAGCGTGACGACAGGCGTGCTCCATCGAGCGGCGTCTTCATCAGCGCCTTGCGCACGCTCTCGCCCTTCTCGTTGAAATAGTCGATCGTCCCCTTCGACGTCTCGAACCGATAGAAGGGGAGGTTGGTCCCGCGCAAGGTGAGTTTGGCGTAGTGGATCTCACCATTGTTAACGACGCGATCGTCTTCATCGCGCTGGCGTTCGAACATGATCTCGAAGGCATCGCCATTCCAGAGGTCGCGTTGAAAATCGACATCGAAACTGTAGATCCGGATTAGTTCGATCAGAACCGAGATCGGAATGCCGGCATTGCGTCCGTTCACGAAGAGGCTCGAATCGATTACGCCGGAGACGCGGACAAACTCCGTCGTG
>CBDHEC010000008.1:0-136048 GCA_965261975.1 Alphaproteobacteria bacterium | reverse complement strand
GCCACGAGGACCGATCCCCAAATCTTGTAAGATTCGCCACCCATACGTCGTATTCCCCGTTTAAACCGGATCGTTTTGCAGGCGGAACATCCCGCGCGCCGCGAATTTAGCGAGGGAACGTGCACCTGTCCACGGCCCCCCGCAACACGGTGATGGTTCCGTTCTCGCGCTTCGAGATATATCTTCCGTCTGGCCCCCCGGCCAGCGCCGATCCGGGGCTCGCGGCATTAGGTCGCAGCGCCTGAAATGGAGACCCGAACCCTGTCGAATCCAGACGAATCCCGCACCCCGCCGACGAACCCCGTGGTTCTGATTCCCGCACGCATGGCCTCCACGCGTCTGCCGGGAAAACCGCTGGCTGATATCTGTGGCCTTCCCATGATCGTGCAATGCTTGCGGCGCGCTGAAGAGGCCGCGGTCGGTCCGGTTGTAATCGCCTGCGCCGAGGCCGAAATCGCCGATGCGGTAAACGCTGCGGGCGGTCAGGCCGTGTTGACCGATCCCGACCTGCCGTCGGGCTCGGACCGGATCCAGGCCGCCCTGGCGTCGTTCGATCCAGCGGGCGCCCACGACGCGGTGGTGAATTTGCAGGGTGATCTGCCAACTCTCGACCCGTCCATCGTGCGGGCGACGGTCGCGGTGCTCGACGATCCGGCCGTGGATATCGCCACGGCGGTCTGTGCGATCACGGAGGAGGCCGAGCGCGACAACCCGAATGTGGTGAAGGCGGTGCTCGCGGGTGACGGGGCGGCCGCCTCGGGCCGCGCGCTCTATTTCAGCCGCGCCACGGTGCCGACGGGACCCGGGGAGCATTTTCATCACATCGGGCTCTATGCCTACCGCCGGGCTGCGCTCGAGCGCTTCGTCACGCTTCCGGCCAGCCCCCTTGAGCAGCGCGAGAAGCTGGAGCAGTTACGGGCGCTGGAGGCCGGGATGCGGATAGACGCGGCGCGCGTTGACACCGTTCCCCTCGGTGTCGATACTCCGGCCGATCTTGAACGCGCGCGGGCATTGCTGGCATAGCAGGCACGCGCGTTTTCGCGAAAGAAGCCATCGACGATGACCGACACGAACCAGCAGGCCGGCGACCCGGCCACAACCATCGCCTATCAGGGTGTTCCCGGCGCCAACTCGCACATCGCGTGCCAGCAGGCGTTTCCGGACATGACGCCGCTTGCCTGCGCCACCTTCGAGGATGCGTTCGCCGCGGTCGAGAAAGAGGGCAAGGCCGCGCTCGCGATGATTCCGATCGAGAATTCCCTCGGCGGACGGGTGGCGGACATTCATCACCTGCTGCCGGAATCGAGCCTCAACATCGTTCGCGAGCATTTTCTGGAGGTGCAGTACCAGTTGCTGGGCACCAAGGATGCGACCCTGGAAGGATTGACCGAGGTGCGCAGTCATGCGCAGGCGCTCGCCCAGTGCCGCGAGCAGCTGGCGCAACTGGGTGTGCGCACCGCCGCGCGCGCCGACACGGCGGGCTCGGCCCTGGAGATTGCCGAACTGGGCGACCCGAGCATCGGCGCGCTGGCGCCACCGCTTGCGGGTGAGATCTACGACCTTCAGGTGCTGCGCTCACGCTTCGAGGACCGGATCGGCAACACGACGCGGTTTGTCGTGCTGGCCCGCGCGCGCCGTGACCCGGACCCCAGCGCGGGGCCGTGCATGACATCGCTGATCTTCCAGGTGCGGTCGGTGCCCGCTGCGCTCTACAAGGCCATGGGTGGGTTCGCGACGAACGGCGTGAACATCACCAAGCTGGAAAGCTATATCTCCGGCGACCGTTTCTCGGTGGCGCGTTTCTATGCCGAGATCGAGGGGCACCCGGCAGACCCGGGCGTGGCGCAGGCGTTCGAGGAACTCGATTACTTCTCGAAGAATGTCCGGGTTCTCGGCGTGTTCCCGGCGGCGGATTACCGCAACCAATAACCCGGTTTAGTCTTCGGCGAGCCACTCTTCGATCAGGCGTCGGGCGATCGAGTCCGGTCGTGGCAGCTGGACGGGCGAGTCCGGTGTGGTCGCCTTCAGCTCCGCGCGGCTCAACCACTCTGCCGACAAAAGTTCCTTCTCGTCGATGGTGATCTCGGTGTCGAGCGCACGTGCGCGGAAGCCGACCATCAGGGACGCCGGGAACGGCCAGGGTTGGGAATGCTGATACTCGACGTCGGTGACGCGCACGCCGACTTCCTCGAAGACCTCGCGGGCGACGCAATCTTCCAGCGTTTCGCCCGGTTCCAGGAAACCTGCGAGCACCGATTGCATGCGGCCCTGGAAGCGGGGTGATTTGCCCATGATGATCCGGTCGTCATCATAGACGAGCATGATGCAGGCGACGTCGGTGCGCGGAAAATGCGAGGCGTTGCAGGCCTCATCCGTACACCGGCGCTGATGCCCGGCGGATTCGCTCCGCGTCGGCGCGCCGCAAACACCGCAGAAACGGTGGCGCTGGTGCCAGTAATTGATGCCGCGCGCATAGGCGAGCAGATTCCCCTCTTCACGCCCGACATAGGGGCCGACCTTGCGCAAATCCTCGAACAGGCCCGCTGCAGCCAGAACCTCATGTTCATGGGGGTCGGGGATGTGGCTGACATCGAGGGTGAAATAGGCGGTTTCGCCCACCAGACCCAGCAGGATCGGCTCGACATCGTCGGCGCGCAGGCTCTCGATATGGTGGACGTCCAGCGCGGCGGCCGCGACCGTCTCGCCGCTGATCACGAGATTATTCTGTTGCCAGACGGGCAACAGGCGGCTGCTGGCGGCAGACATCTGGCGTGCCAACCAGTCCAGATCGTTGCGCAGATGCGAAACGCGATCGAGATAGTCGCTGGAATAATAGTTGCGGGACACGGGCAGGCTTTCGGTATGCAGGGCGGGATCGGGCCGTAACCTGTCATAGCTTTCGACCTGTGGAAAGAGCCCGGGATTGTTGGTTCAGCCGTTGTTTATCGTGCCCCATGATCTGGTATAGTGCGCGTGGGAGGCCGGGCGGACGAGCGCCTCGCTAACCCGGTCAGGTCCGGAAGGAAGCAGCCGTAACGAGTTTCGCCCGGGTCGTATTCAACCGGTCTCCCACCTCGAACACCGAATCGGATATTGGTAGTGGAACCAATCTGTCCGGGAACACGTGACACCGATGACTGCCGACCTCGAAGATCAGCCGGGTGAACCGCCAATCGCGGACGCGGATGAGTCTCTCGACGGCAGCCCCACCATCGACGATCCCAATCAGGCCAGCTTTCTCGATGGCGGCGGTGACCCCGAACCCGAGCCAGCCCCGAAACCGGCTGAAACCCCGCAACCGCCCGAAGCCGCAGTACCGAAGGCTGCCGTGACCGAGAGCGACGCCGCGCCGGATTATCAGGTGCTGGCGCGCAAGTATCGCCCGCAGGGTTTCGACGAGCTGATCGGTCAGGAAGCCCTGGTGCGCACCCTGACCAATGCGTTCGCGCTCGACCGCGTCGCCCATGCCTTCATCCTCACCGGGGTGCGCGGGGTCGGCAAAACCACGACCGCGCGCATCATCGCCAAATGCCTGAATGCACTGGATGGCCCGACGATCTCGCCGGCGGCCGATGACGAACAATGCGTGGCGATCGCCGAGGACCGGCACCCGGATGTGATCGAGGTTGACGCCGCCAGCCGGACGGGCGTCGACGACATTCGCGAGATTCTCGACGGGGTGCGCTACCGGCCGGTTTTCGGGCGCTACAAGGTGTACATCATCGATGAGGTTCACATGCTGTCGCGGCACGCGTTCAACGCGCTGCTGAAGACGCTGGAAGAACCCCCCGAGCATGTGAAGTTCATTTTCGCGACGACCGAAATCCGCAAGGTCCCGGTCACGGTCCTGTCGCGCTGTCAGCGTTTCGACCTGCGCCGGGTCGGCGCGGACGAATTGATGACCCATTTCGGCGGGATCGCGGAGGCCGAGAACGCGAAGCTCGAGGAAGGTGCGCTGCGCCTCATCGCGCGCGCTGCCGACGGATCGGTGCGTGACGGGCTGTCGCTGCTCGACCAGGCGATTTCGGCTTATTGCTCCGGCGGGGCCGAGGCGTCGGAAGAAAATATTCGCGTCATGCTTGGCACCGCCGATAGTGCTGCCGTGTTCGACATGTTCGAAGCCCTGATGGCGGGCCGCATTGCCGATGCGCTGGACGGCCTGGGCACGCTCCATGATGCCGGCGCCGACCCGCTGGCGGTGCTCCAGGATCTGCTCGAGCTCAGCCACTGGATCACGCGGGTCAAAATCGTGCCCCGGGCGGCAGAGGATGCGGCCGTGTCAGAGCTTGAGCGCACACGCGGGCAGGCCATGGCCGAGGGCCTGACGGTCGCCATATTGTCGCGCGCCTGGCAGATCCTGCTGAAGGGTGTCGGCGAGGTGCAGCGCGCGCCGTCGGCCATGCCCGCGGCCGAGATGGTGTTGATCCGGCTGGCCCATGCCGCAGACATGCCGTCACCCGGGGACATCATCAAGAAGCTCGAAAGCGAGCCGGTACCCGCACCGTCTCCGGCGCCAGCGCCTGAGTCCTCACCCGCCGGGAATGGCGGTTCGCAGGCGGTTGCCGGCAATGGCGGCGATGCGGCTGCGGCCGTCGCCACGCGTGAAATGCCGGCACCGGAAACCGCGCCTGATCCTGCGCCGCAGGCGCTGGCCGACCCCCAGAGTTTCCGGGAACTCGTTGAGCTGTTCGCTGAGCGCCGCGAGATCGGCCTGCGCAGTCATCTCTACAACAACGTGCACGTGGTGACCTATGAGCCTGGGCGGCTCGAATTTCGCCCTAACGAACACGCCCCGTCCGACCTGCCGGGGCAGGCGCTGAACCGCCTGCGCGAATGGCTCGGCGCCCACTGGCAGGTGAGTGTCTCGGGCGAGCAGGGTGCGGCAACCCTCGCCGCGCAAGATGAAGAGGCCGAGGCGGTGACCTATCGCGAGGCGGCGGAGCACCCGGTTGTCCGGGCCGCACTCGAGGCCTTTCCCGGTGCCAGTATCGAGAAGGTCGAACGGCGCGACCCGGGTACCGCCGATCTGTTGCCCGATGACGCACCGGCCGAAGATGACGATGAAACTGAGGATGACGACGCATGAAGAATCTCGGTCAGCTGATGAAGCAGGCGCAGGAAATGCAAGCCAAGATGGGCGAGATGCAGGAGCGTCTGGCGGAAATGACGGTCGAGGGCTCGTCGGCGGCCGGGATGGTGACGGTGACCCTCAGCGGCAAGGGCGAGATGAAGGGGATTCGCATCGACCCGAGTCTGGTGAACCCGGCTGAGGCGGATATCCTCGAAGACCTGATCGTCGCGGCGCATGCCGATGCCAAGGTGAAGTCCGAACAACAGGCGGCCGATCAGATGAAGGAACTCACCGGCGGCCTGGAACTGCCGCCGGGCTTCAGCATGCCCTTTGGCGGCTGACGCGCCGGGCCTGAATGTCGACACCTGAAATCGAACGGCTCGTCGATCTGTTGGCGAAGCTGCCGGGGCTGGGGCCACGCTCGGCGCGCCGCGCCGCGCTGCACCTGATCAAGCGACCACAATTTATGCAGCCGCTCGCCGAGGCCCTGACGGGCGTGGTGACTGCGATCCGGACCTGCGGCAATTGCGGGAACATCGATTCCGTCGATCCCTGCCGGATCTGCGACGATATGGAGCGTGATCGCGGCGTGATCTGCGTGATCGAGGATGTAGCCGATCTCTGGGCCCTGGAGCGTACGGCCTCCTTTGGGGGCCTCTACCATGTCCTGGGCGGCACCCTGTCGGCGCTCGACGGCGTCGGGCCGGACGACCTGCGGATCGGCCAGCTGCTCGACCGGGCGCGGTCGGACGCGGTGGGTGAGGTGATCCTCGCGACAAATGCGACCGTCGCAGGGCAGACGACGGCCCATTACATCACCGAGCGGCTGGAGGGTTCCGGTGTGAAAATTTCGCGCCTGGCCCACGGCGTGCCGGTGGGCGGTGAACTCGACTATCTGGATGACGGGACATTGACCGCCGCGCTCAGGAGCCGGCGGGAGGTCTGACGCCTATTCAACCGTGCGCAGAAGCGGGCGGTCGTCGTCTTCGGGGGGGCCGTCGAGCGCGTCTTCGATTGCCGGGACGTCGCTTTCGCCGAGCTGGATGTCCTGAATCTGGTCACCGCGCCGGGTGATCTTGCCCGTCGAAGTTCGGATTTCGCGGATGTCCTTCTCGGCCAGCGCGAAATGTGCCTCCAGATGCCCCACCCGCTTGTCGAGACGCTCCACATCCTCGAGCATCTTCATGACCTCGACCTGGATCACCCCGGCGGCCTCTTTCATACGCACGTCTTTCATCACCGCGCGCATGGTGTTGAGCAAAGCCCACAGGGTCGTGGGCGACACGATGAAGACCTTGGCGCGATTGGCAGCATCCACGACGTCGGCGAAGGAGGAATGCAGTTCCGCATAGACGGCTTCGGACGGCAGGAACATGAGTGCGGCGTCCGCGGTCTCGCCCGGGACGATGTATTTCTCCGCGATCGCCTTTACATGGATGCCCACATCGCGACGCAGCGCGCGCTCGGCTTCCTTGCGCTCGGTATCGGTCTCGGCCGCCTGGAGTTGGCGCCATGCCTCCAGCGGGAACTTCGCATCGATCACGATCGGGCCGGGCGGGTTGGGCAGGTCGAGCAGACAGTCGGCGCGCTTGCCGTCGGCCAGGGTCGCCTGGAACGTATAGCCGTCGGGCGGCAAAACCGCCTCGACCAGGCCCTGAAGCTGGACCTCGCCGAACGCGCCGCGTGCTTGCTTGTTGGACAGGATGTCCTGAAGCCCGACGACCTGTGACGACAGGTCGGAGAGATTTTTTCTGAGCGGTGTCGATCCGCACCAGCCTTTCCTTGAGCTCGTCGAGATTTGTCTTCTGGGTCTTGTTGGTCTTTTCCAGGGTCTCGTTGATCTTGCCCGTCAGCAGTTGCAGCCGGTCGTCGACGGCCTTGGCGAGCGCGCGTTCCTGGGCCTGCAGGGTCTGGGCGAGCTGCGCCTGTTGGGCCGCCTGGGCCTCGGTCATCTGGGACAAGCGCTCGGAAAGGGCCAGCACGTCGCTGTTCGTTTCGGGCATGTCAGGCGCCGGGCGCTTGCGCAGCAGAAAGGCGGCGGCGGCCGCACCGATGGCGACGGCACCGGTGAAGGCGACGATCAGAAGCAGGATATCCATGGCGTCATTCTAGCAATCGGGGCTTTGAGTCGCCGCTCGGCTTGACGCCGTGGATGGGAGGTCATAGGTAACGTCCGGAATTGCTTGGATTTTCTCTGTTTTAAGGGTCACCCGCGATGGCGAAGCTGCCGATCGTTCTGGCGCCGGATCCGGTGCTGAAAATGAAGTGCGAACCGGTCGTGTCAATCGATGACGGCGTGCGCCGGTTGCTCGACGATATGCTCGAGACCATGTACGACGCGCCCGGGATCGGCCTGTCGGCACCCCAGGTGGCCGCGACCCAGCGGGTCATCGTGTGCGACGTGGCGCGCGAGGGTGAGGCGGCGCACCCTACCTGATGGTCCAACCCCGAGATTACCTGGCGATCGGAAGAAAACGTGGTGGCCGAAGAGGGTTGCCTGTCCATTCCCGATCACTATGCCGAGGTGTCGCGATCGCGCGAAATCAAGGTCGGCTTTCTCGATCCCGATGGCGCGCAACAGGAGCTGGAAGCCACCGGGCTCTTGTCGGCGTGCATCCAGCACGAGATCGATCATCTCGACGGGGTTCTGTTCATCGACTATCTGACGCCGCTCAAGCGGAATATTATCCTGCGCAAGATGAAGAAGCTGAAGCGCGCGCAGGCCTAGACGCCGGCAAAGCCATTGCCGCGCGGATGAAAACGGGACGGCACGAAACATGCGTATAGCCTTTCCTCGGCACACCGGATTTTTCCGTTCCGGCCCTCGACGCATTGCGCGCGGCGGGCCATGAGATCGCGTGCGTCTACACCCAGCCGCCCCGCCCGGCGGGGCGCGGCCAGGGCGAACGCCGTTCGGCCGTTCATGACCATGCCGAGGCGGCGGGTATTCCCGTACGCACCCCGGTGAGCCTGCGTGACGAGGAGGCCCAGGCGGATTTCGGGGCGCTTGATCTCGATGCAGCTGTGGTCGTCGCCTACGGTTTGATTCTTCCACAGGCGGTGCTTGATGCGCCGCGGCTCGGTTGCATCAATATTCACGCCTCCCTGCTGCCGCGCTGGCGCGGTGCGGCGCCGATCCAGCGCGCAATCCAGGCCGGTGATGCCGAGACCGGTGTCACGATCATGCAGATGGATGCCGGCCTCGATACCGGCCCGGAATTGCTGCGTGAAGCCGTGCCGATCGCCGCAGAAACAAACGCGGGCATGCTCCACGACGCACTGGCGGCGCTCGGCGGTCGATTGATCGTGGACGCGCTCACGGGTCTGGAGGCAGGGACACTGCAGGCAATCGCGCAGCCGGACACGGGCGAGACCTATGCGGCGAAGATCGAACGCGGCGAGGAGCGGATCGACTGGGCGCAGCCGGCGGCGGTTCTGGATTGCCATGTGCGTGCCTTCGCACCCTGGCCCGGCGCATGGTTCGAACATGAAGGTGAGCGAATCAAGGTCCTGTCGGCGGAAGTCGTTGGGGGTCAGGGAGCGCCCGGGACGGTGCTCGACGACGCGTTCACCGTGGCCTGCGGTGACGGTGCATTGCGGCTGGTCACGGTCCAGCGGGCGGGCAAGGCGGCCATGGCGGCCGCAGACTATCTCCGCGGACGACCGATCGCCGCGGGTGTGGTGTTCGCATGACCCGCTACAAGCTCACAATCGAGTATGACGGGACCGGCTATGTCGGCTGGCAGCGTCAGGATAATGGCCCCTCGATCCAGGCGGAGCTCGAGCGCGCGGTGCATGCGTTCAGCGACGAGGACGCGATCGTTCACGGCGCGGGTCGTACCGATGCCGGTGTCCATGCGGAAGCCCAGACCGCGCATGTGGATATCGAGAAGGATGTCGACGCCGACACGGTGCGCGACGCGATGAACCATTTCCTGCTGGATGTCCCGGTCTCGGTCTTGCAGGCAGAGGCGGTCGATGATGGGTTTCATGCCCGATATGCGGCGACAGCGCGTCACTACCGCTACCGCATTCTGAATCGCCGACCGCAACCCGCCCTGGATGCGGGGCGCGTCTGGTGGGTTCGCGTCCGGCTCGATGCCGATGCGATGGCAGACGCCGCGCAGGAACTTCTCGGGCATCACGACTTCACGTCGTTTCGCGCCACGCTGTGCCAGGCAAAATCACCGGTGAAGACGCTCGACCGCCTGGATGTTTCACGACACGGGCAGGAACTCGTCGTGGAGGCCTCGGCGCCGTCCTTCCTGCATCACCAGGTGCGCAACATCGTCGGCACGCTCAAGCTGGTCGGCGAGGGGAAGTGGACGCGCGCGGATGTGCGCGATGCGCTGGCGGCGCGTGATCGCACCGCGGGCGGCCCGACCGCACCACCCGATGGGCTCAGTCTCATTCGCGTGGAATATTGAGGTGACACAGGCTTCCGAATCCCAGCACCCGTCCCGACTGATCCTGTTCATTCTGATTGCGGCCGGCGGCGCGTCGCTTCTCTCAACGGATCTCTATGCGCCGTCGCTGCCGCATTTGCCGGGTTATTTCGGCACCAGCGCCGAGACGGTGCAGCTCACCATGGCGCTAAATGTGGCAGCCTTCGCCTTGGCTCAACTTGTCTGGGGGCCGCTGAGTGACCGATATGGCCGCCGGGTCGTGTTCCTGATCGGCATCACCGCGTTTCTGTTTACGGCCGTGGGCGCGGCCTTGTCGCAGACGATCGGGCAGCTGTTGGCAGCGCGCATCCTGATGGGGGCGTCGGCCAGTGTCGAGGCCGTGATCGTTCTCGCGGTCATCGGTGATATCTACAAGTCCGAGGACTCGGCCAAAATTTACGCGATCTACGGCATGATCATCGCGCTGGTGCCGGCGGTTGGTCCGATCATCGGCGGGTTCGTTTTTGAATGGTTTGGCTGGCAGGCAAACTTCATCCTGCTTGCCGTCATCGTCGCGGCGGTGCTCGCGCTGGCGGTGCTACGCCTGCCGGAAACCCTTTCGACCGGTGAGCGGGTGGCGTTGCGGGTCGGCTCGGTCGTATCGGGCTATGCCCGGCTCCTGTCGCTGTGTGGCTTCGTTGCGATCTCGTTGACCCTTGGTCTGGCGCTTGGTGCGATCTTCGCATTCATCACCGAAGCACCTTTCCTGCTCATTGACCGCCACGGCGTTGCGACCCGGTATTACGGCCTGTTCCAGGCCGCGATCGTAATGGCATTTTTCTTCGGCAGTCTCTTGTCGAACCGTGTCGTCGGCCGGATCGGGGTCGCTCGGCTCTACGGGTTTGGCGTCGCCGCCGCCGCCGTCTCGGGATTGTTCATGCTGCTGGCCGTCGCGTTGGGTGACACGCCACTCACACTGACGGCGGCGATGAGCGTGTTTGCATTCGCGTTGGGGCCGTTGTTTGCCTCGGCGCCGGTTCTGGTTTTCCAGCAGGCAGGCGACCAGGGCCGGGGGATGAGTGCGGCGATGCTGGCGACATTCGAGATGGCCGGTGCCGCGGCGGGTGCGTTTTTTGTCAGTTTGACGCCGGACGGCACGGCCTGGCCGCTGGCGGTTTGCGTGGCCGGTGCGTCTGCGTTGATTCTCGTGGCCGGTGTCGTCGGTCTGCGGGCGTGTCGCGACTAGACGAGTGCGTTGAACAGAAGGGCGAACATGCCGGTGACCGCGATTTCGACGACGACGGTCAGGAATGCCGCGCCGCGTGACGCATCGAGGGCGATCCGCGCGATCACCCAGGAATAGACCCAGAGGCCGATCTGGGCGGCGTAGAAGATCGCAAATCCCCACCCGGATCCATCGACCCCATCGACGGCAAATATTGCGACCGCCGGCAGCAGGATCGCGATTCGGATCACCTGGGACCAGTTGTAAGCGATCGCATAGGTGACGAAATGATCGCGGCGCAGGATGACTTCCGAGAGTTCGGCGATTACCGCCAGGTAGGTGAGCCAGCGCACAGCGAAGATGAACACGAACACCAGGGTGACGCGTCCGAGGCTGGCTTCGGGGGCGGTCTCGGGTAGTGCGGTCAGGACCAGCAGGCTCATGATCGCCTCGGCCGGAAGTGCGATGAGCGCCACCCAGAACGAGTTCCAGAACCCTTCCGGGGTCGCACGAAAATGGCTAAGCCCGGATCGGTCGAAATGCAGCAGGCGCCAGGCACCAAATACGCCGTGTGCAGCTTCCAATGGGTTCATGTCGCGCGCCGCGGCGCTTCCCCGATCGTTATTGGCTCAACCCGAAATAGGTTTCGAGCACCTTGAGGTAGATTTCTGTGAGTGTCTCGATGTCGGCGCAACTCACATTCTCGTCGACCTTGTGCATGGTCTGGCCGACCAGGCCGAATTCGGCGACCGGGCAGAAGTCCTTGATGAAGCGCGCATCCGACGTGCCACCTGTCGTGCTGAGCTCCGGTTGCCGGCCGGTCACCGCCTCGACGGCGCCTGAAATCGCCTCACTCAGCGGCCCCGGCGGGGTCAGGAAGGATTCGCCGGTGATGCGGAAATCGAGGGAATAATCGGTGTCCGGACCGGCGGCATCCAGCATCTCGTGGAGACGGGCCTTCAGGCTTTCCGATGTGTGCAGGTCGCAGAACCGAATGTTGAATGTCGCCCGCGCCTCCGCCGGGATGACATTCTCTGCCGGGTTGCCGATATCGATCGTGGTGATCTGCAACGTCGAGGGCTGGAAATGTTCGCTGCCTTCGTCGAGCGGTTCGGCGGTCAGCGCATCGAGCAGACGCACGATACGGTGGGCCGGGTTGTCGGCAAGATGGGGATAGGCCGCGTGTCCCTGGACGCCGCGGACCGTCAGATAGCCCATCATGCTGCCGCGCCGCCCGATCTTGATCATGTCGCCCATCGCGTCGGGGTTGGTGGGCTCCCCAACCAGGCAGGCATCGAGGGTTTCATCCTTGTCCGCAAGCCAGCCAAGGACCTTGCGGGTGCCGTTGATCGCGGGCCCTTCTTCGTCACCGGTGATGAGCAGGCTGATTGAGCCCGGGCGTTCCCAACTGTCGGGTGTCCCGTGGCGCGCAATCAGCCGATCGGTGGCGGCCGTGAAGGCCGCGATGGCGCTTTTCATGTCGGCCGCGCCGCGACCATAGAGGTTGCCGTCGACCACCGCGCCCGCGAACGGATCGTCGGTCCAGGCATCCATGTCGCCAACCGGGACAACATCCGTATGCCCCGCGAAACAGAAATTCGCCCCCGCCGTGCCCAAACGGGCATAGAGGTTGTCGACATCCGGCGTGTCCGCATCGGAAAACGGCAACCGGTCGACGGTGAAGCCAAGAGAGCCCAGCGCCGCGCCCAGCACATCGAGCGCGCCGCCTTCCGCAGGCGTGACGCTCGGGCAGCGGATCAACGCCTGGGAAAGTGCGATCGGATCATTGGTGGGCGTGGTCATGGCAGGTGCAATACTCAGTCGCGCAGCAGCTCGTTGATGGAGGTCTTGGACCGTGTCTGTGCGTCGACCCGCTTTACGATCACCGCGCAATAGAGGCTCGGGCCAGGGCTGCCGTCGGGCAGCGGCTTGCCGGGCAGGCTGCCGGGGACGACCACCGAATAGGCCGGCACGCGGCCGGTCATTGTCTCGCCGGTCTCGCGATCGACAATCTTGGTCGACGCGCCGAGATACACGCCCATCGAAAGCACGGCGCCTTCCTCGACGATCACGCCTTCCGCGACTTCCGAACGCGCACCGATAAAGCAATTATCCTCGATGACGACGGGGTTGGCCTGGAGCGGCTCCAGGACACCGCCGATTCCGGCACCGCCGGAAAGATGCACGTTGGCCCCGATCTGGGCGCAGCTGCCGACGGTCGCCCAGGTGTCGACCATGGTGCCGCTGCCGACATAGGCTCCCAGATTGACGAAGCTCGGCATCAGCACCGCACCCGGCGCGATGAAGGCGGAATGGCGAACGATCGCATTCGGGACTGCGCGGAAACCGGCGGTCTCGAAGTCGGAAGCCCCCCAGCCGGCGAACTTCGAGGGGACCTTGTCCCACCATGCCGTCCCGTCGCCGGGGCCGCCGGAGATCATCTCCATATCGTTCAGCCGGAAGGACAGGAGGACGGCCTTCTTGAGCCATTCGTTGACCTGCCAGGCACCGTCGATCTTCTCGGCGACGCGCGCCGCACCGCTGTCGAGATGCGCGAGCGCGGTTTCCACCGCGTCCCGGTCGGCACCCGTCGTGGCCGGAGTCAGGGAGTCGCGGTTGTCCCAGGCGGTTTCGATCGCGGATTGTAGATCACTTGTGCTCATTGCTTTTTCCTGTCAGTGCGCCCTGTTGGGGCCTGTGTTTCTGTGTCGTTGAACTGGCGGCGCGAAGATGGCGGCGGTCAGGCCCCGATGTCAACGCGCTTGAGCCTGTTCATTGGTCATGTGCCGCGACGCTTTCCAGCCATCCGATCAGGTCGTCGGTCTGGTGGTGCACGTAATCATCGTCTTCGGATGGTGCTGCCCAATAGGCATCGACCGGCCCGTCGGCGCGGACCCAGACCGTGGTCATGCCCATCGCGGCGGCGGGTTCCAGATTGTGTGCGATATCCTCGACCATGACCGCCCGCGACGGGTCGACCCCGTGGCGCGACGCCAGGAGGTCGTAGGGGCGAGGGTTCGGCTTGGGTACATAGTCTGCGGCCGCGACATCGAAAATGCCCGAGAAAGCATCCGCGATACCGAGGCGGTCGAGCACCGTCTCGGCATGCGGTACCGAGGCGTTTGTGTGGACGATTTTCTGCCCCGGCAGGCTGCGCAAGACTTGTGACAGGCGTGGGTTCTCGTCGACCAGTCCGTAGTCCACTGCATGCACATAGTCCATGAACGCGGTCGGATCGACGGCATGGTCGTTCATCAGGCCGCGCAATGTGGTTCCGTGTTCGCGGAACATGCGCTTCTGCTCAACCAGCGCGACTTCGGCTTCGACATTCAGCAGGTCCGCGACGAACATCGTCATCCGCGACGACACCTCCGCCATGAGCCCCGTGGACGCGGGGTAGAGCGTGTTGTCGAGATCGAAAATCCAGCTTTCCGTCTCCTTCAGTTTCGCAATCGGTTTCATATGTTCCTTAACCCCGGGATTCCGGGCGTGACGGGGCAAGAACCCGACGGCGCCAATAAGACTTCGTTAACCGCGGTGGCGGTAGGATCGCACCGCTTTGAATTTATCTGCGTGTGAATAACGTCGCGCAGGTCGCTGAAACGAACCGGAGACAAGGGATTGAGTCAATCCCCGGAGAAATTGAGTATGTCTGACGACGCGCGCCGGGATGTGGGCGATTTGCGTGCCGAGCGTGACCGGTTCGTCGCGCTCGCATTCTGTAATGCGGACCTGCTTTTCGAAGTCGACGTTACCGGGGAAGTAACCTTTGCGGTCGGCGCGACGAAAGCTTTCACCGGCAGCGACGCCGAAGACCTCAAGGGCGCGCGTCTGAAAGATCTCGTTCATGAAGCCGACAAGAGAAAGCTTGACCGGCTGTTGCGGGATGCGCGCGCCGGCACGCTGATAGACGACGCGCTGATTACGTTTTGCACGCCGACGGGCCAGTCCGTTGTCCTGAACCTGAGCGGCTTCCATATGAGTGACCTGGGTGGCCACACCTATTTGTCGTTCAGGGTAAAGCAATCGGTCATTCCGATCGCCGATGAGGACGCGGTTCGCGTCGAGGGCATGGAGGTCTACGACAAGGGCTCGTTCGCCGAAGTTGCGACGCGGGTCCTCTCCGAGGCCGGAACCGAGGGCGAGGATTGCCAGCTCACGATGATCGAGCTGGGCGACTATGATGAGCTCCGCGAGCGCCTGACCGAGGAAGCGCAAGACGAGTTGTCCGCGACGATGGGTTCCATGTTTCGGGCGAATTCGCTGCATGGTGATCTCGCGGGCCAGCTGGACGACAATCGCTTTGGCGTGGTCCACGACATGCATGCCGATGTCCGACCAGATCGAATCCTATGCGCGTGAGGTTGATCCACAGGGCGAGGGCCTGTCCGTCGAGGCGGCCACGGTCGATGTCCAGCCGGGGATCATGAGCGAGGCGGATACCGCGAAAGCGCTTG
This sequence comes from Alphaproteobacteria bacterium, assembly GCA_965261975.1. Classification (GTDB taxonomy): domain Bacteria; phylum Pseudomonadota; class Alphaproteobacteria; order UBA6615; family UBA6615; genus UBA8079. Next base: position 120,910 of record CBDHEC010000008.1, on the reverse strand, counting down.
TTTATACGATCAACAAGTTCTGTGACGAGACGGTGGGAGATTTCACCGTCCGCGAGCTGTCCGAGGGCTTTAGCAGCCTGGCGTCCGACACGGTCGAGCGGCGCAACAAGTTCGTCGATATGATTCAGAAGGGCGCTTTCGATGTCGCGTTCCAGCCCATCTGCGACATGAAAACCGGCCGGCCGCATCATTTCGAGGCGCTGGTACGTTTCGATCACGAGAATTTCGAAGCGACCCCGTTTGAGTTTGTCACCTTCGCGGAAGAGGTCGGGATCATCTGTGATTTCGACCTGGCGATGTGCCGCAAGGTCCTGACCTGGCTCGATGAGATCAACGGGCAAGGCTACCGCTATATGGTCGCCGCGAATATCTCGGGACGATCCCCCAGCACGCCGACATTTGTTCAGAGCCTGATCGACCTGCTTGATGAATTTTCCACCGCGCGCGAGTTCATCCTTTTCGAAGTCACTGAATCGGCCAAGCTTCACGATCTGGAGGCCGCAGACAAGATCATTCAGGCGCTGCGGCAGGCCGGTCATGTGGTGTGTCTGGATGATTTCGGCGCCGGTGTGTCGGCCTTCCAGTATCTCAGCGCCTTGCATGTCGATTGCGTCAAGATCGACGGCGCTTACGTCATCGATGCGATCAACAACAAGCGCGGCAAGGCCCTGTTGAAAGCCATGGCCAGCATGTGCCGGGACCTGGGTGTGACCACCGTTGCGGAGATGATCGAAGAGGAGAGCGTGGCTGATCTCGTGCGCGAGTGCGGCATCGATTACGGCCAAGGGTATCTCTATGGCAGACCGGACAAGCTGATCACATCGTTTCAAAGCCCGCGTCCGATTTCCTTCACGCCCGAGAAGAAAGCGGCACTGGAGGCGGCGGAATGAGCCCGATGGATGCGAGCCCCGTGGTTGCGTTCCCCAGCAATCCCGATTTCTGGAAAGATTTGCCATTCCCGAACATGGACGGGATGGATCGCGCGCTTGCCGGCTGGCCCGGTGCGGTGATCGAGTTTGCCGCCAACGGCATCGTTATCGGTGCCAACGATATGGGCGCGCATGTCGCGCGCGAATCGATGAAGAAAGTCGGGTCACCGGTCGTCGGTCTCGTCACGCTCGCGCATCAGACACAGGGTAGTGTGAGCGACAAGGTCGAGGTCTCGGTCGAAGGCACAACGCGCTGGTTCGACTGCATGGCGTTGCCAGCTACCGGCGATCGTGTGTTCGTCCTCGCACGTGACAATACCTATGACGTCAATATTCGTCAGGCGCTGTTCGAATCCCGCCAGCGCTACCGTGATCTGGTGACCATCTCGAGCGATTTTGCCTGGGAGACCGACGCCGAGGGCCGGTTCGTTTTTGTGTCGCCACATGGCGCACTCGGGTATTCGCCGGAGGATTTGCTGGGCCGGTGTCCGGACGAGTTTCTCGTCGAGTCCGGAGCGACCAATGTCGAACTGCCCTTCCAGGCGCGCCAGCCCATCGTGCAGGAGCAAGTATGGTTGCGGGATATCGAGAATAACGAGGCGTGCCTTCTGGCTTCCGCGGTTCCGGTTGTTGGACCCGAGGGGGTGTGGCTCGGCGCGCGCGGCCTGTGCCGCGATGTAACGCATGAACGCCTGCGTGACAGCGAACTTGCCCAGTCGAAGGTGCGCGAGCAGGTCGTCGCCTATATCGTCAATCAGGTGCGCGAGGAAGCACGGCCACAGGCGATGCTCGAATCAGCCGCATCCATGCTCGGGCGTGCCACGTCTTCCGAGGCGGCCGTCATGAGCTATGCGCCGGAAGAGGGGTGGCGGATCCTGGCGACCCATGGGAGCTGGCCCGAGACAATCGATGCGTCACATCTGGCCGCGCATCTGACGGATGGCGGCGATACGTTCGAAGCGGATTTTGGTGAGTATCGCGTGTTTGGTCGCCGGACCTGGTACCACGGGGCCGTCAACGGGTCGGTTTTGCTGATGCGCAATATCATGGCACCGCACTGGCACGAGGATGAGCATGCCATACTGAGTGCCGTCTCTGGACAGCTCGCGATTGCCATGCGCCAGATCGCCGACCAGCGTGAACTCGAAAGTATGTCGAAGACCGACGGCCTGACCGGACTGATGAACCGGCGTGCATTCCATGACGGGCTCGAGGCGGCCATGGCGCGCGCGGTGCGCGAGGAAAGACCAGGTGTGCTGTTGTACATCGATCTCGATAACTTCAAGACCATCAATGACAATCGCGGCCACGAGGCCGGTGACACGGTCTTGTGCGACATTTCCGACATCCTGACGTCTTGCAGTCGAATATACGACCTGGTTGCCCGGATCGGCGGTGATGAGTTTGCGATCTGGCTCAATGATCTCGATCTCGATAGCGCGACAAAGCGCGCTGACGAGCTTCTGGCGATGCTGTCGCATTTGGCCGATCGATCCGGCGATCCCGCAAAACCGCTCGGGGCGTCGATCGGGCTCGCACGCTTTGATCCGGCCTCCGACGAATCTTTGCGGAACCTTCTCATTCGCGCGGATGATGCGATGTATGCGGCAAAGAAGAACGGCAAGAACGACTGGGCCGTCGCGGGACAAACTAATGATCTGACGGGCGCGTGTGACGACGGTGCTTCGGCAGAAAGGGAAGCGGTCGCGCCGCTTGGTGGAGGCGCGGAGCGATGACCGATGCACAGATCAACGCAGATCCGGACAACATGATCACCTATGACGACCAGAAACGCATGGCGCGCGATGGGAGTCATGATGAAAGGCGTGATCTGGCCGGGCGTGAAGATGTTCGCCCCGAGATTCTCTACTACCTGGCGGGAGACCCGGATCCTGGTGTACGCCGGCAAATCGCACAGAATGATCTGACCCCGCGTCATGCCGATCTCATGCTGGCCCAGGACGATGATGACCGGGTTCGTTCTGACGTGGCCGGCAAGATCGCGACGTCATCGCTGACCCTGGATGAAAGCGAGTAGACCAACGTCTACAAGGTCACGATGCAGGCTTTGGAGATATTGGCCGGCGATCAGCTGGTTCGTGTGCGTCAGATTCTGGCGGAAACCCTGAAAGACAGTCCTGGAGCGCCGGTTCATATCGTCGAGATGCTGGCGATGGATCGGGAACTGACCGTGAGCGGGCTGGTCCTCGAAAACTCACCCATCCTGGACGACGAATTTCTGATCCGGGTACTCAACAGCGAGCCGGTGCAGGGTGCGCTGAAGGCCATCTCGCGGCGCGTCGCATTGGGCGAGGAAGTGGCAGATGCGATCGTCAACTCCGGGGACGCAGAAGCGGTCGCTGAATTGCTTGGCAATGACAGTGCGCAAATTCGCGAAGAGACGCTCGATCGGATTGTCGACGAGGCCCCGGGTCAGCCAGGTTGGCACGGGCCCTTGGTTCAGCGACCTGGCCTGCATGTCGACGCCATGCGGCGGATTGCGGATATCGTTTCCGAGACATTGCTGGTGGAACTCAAGAAGCGGACCGATCTGGATGATGGGTCCGTGGCCGCGATCGACCTTGTCATCCAGCGGCGGCTGGATGGTCGATCGATCGAGGATCTCGCGGAAATCTGGTCCGATAAGCCGAACGGCTCGAAGGACACCGCAGGTGTCGAGGATCCGAACTGGGCAAAGTCGAAGGGAGATTCCGGCTCGAGCGCTGCCGCCGACAAAAAATCGGATCCCACTTGGGCAACCAAGAAACAGCCCGAGATGAATCCGGCGCAGGTCAAGCGCGCGACCAAATTGCACAAGAAGGGGTCGCTCGCCGAAAAGCATGTATCGGCCGCGCTCAATGGTGGTGAAACTGATTTCGTGATTGTCGCGATTTCGCTTCTCGCCGAAGTGCCGAATGATGTCGTGCGAAAAGCCGCGTCTCTGCAGAACGCCAAGGCGCTCGTGGCGCTTGCCTGGAAATCCGGACTGTCGATGCGCCTTGCCACGCGGTTGCAAATGAACCTCGCCAAGATCCCCCCGAGCGGTGTGCTTCGCGCCACCGCGTCCGACGGCTACCCCATCTCTCCCGAAGAGATGAACTGGCAGCTCGAGTTTGTCGCCGGCATGGCCGACGGTGGCTGACGCTGTAGCTGGAGAGAGGAACCCTCACAATGCCGATGGACCGTGGCTCGCTTTCGAAGGTCATCAACGCCGGTCGCTCGACCGCGTTCAATGTTTATGACATCGGACGGCGGATTCCGGCGAGCGACCCTGTCGGCAGGCTGTTCCGTAACAAGACCCTGAACGAAACCCTTTTCTTCAAAATCATGGAACGCAACGAGACCCAGTATCACACGGTCTCGACCGTGCAGACGCTGATGTACTTCCCTTACAATCTGGGGAACGTCTACGAGGGCGGCGATTCGATTCTGTTCGACGATCCCGGTTTCAACCGAATGCTTCGCGTGAAGACCGGGGCGGATTCGAAAAGCGAGGAAAGCCAGGTCGACTATGTGATGGACCTGGAAATCCTCGAGATGATCTATTCCCTGCCGACCCTCGACCCGTTTCTGTTGAAGAGTAAATCCGAACAGCTCGACCTCGACGACCGCATCCACCCCTTCTACTTCAACATCAGTGAAGAAGACTGGAAGCGAATTCGTTCTCCCATTCGCACCAAAATCCGCACGCTGGTGCGCCGCGCCTACACGGGCGAGGGTGATGTCTCGGTGGAGAAAATGGAACAGCATGTCTCGCGTTTCCTGTCCAAGATATGGGAGGCCAAGGACATTGAGGGGATCGAGGATTTCGTGCGCAGCATGGATATTCCCGAAGACCGTGCGCCGGAACTGTTCTTCGCCTGGAAGGCGATTTGTTACTATCAGGTTCAGTTCGAAGATTTCCTGCCGCAGATGAAATCCTTCTTTTCGTGGCTGGGTGACGACAAGCTCGCCATTCCCGTGGACTGGGTGCGGCTGATGCCCGATGACAGAGACCGGGTCGAGTATTCCCTGCTCGGGCTGCGCGACAAGGTGCGCGACACCTATCGCAGCATCAAACTGGTTCTGGGCAACTACGAGCAGAGCTATCGAGCGTTTATCAATGATAACCAGCCGCGCGCGTTCAAGGATTTCCTGTCGACGGCCGATGAGGACTACACGAACCTGGCGACCTGTCTGAGCGCGAATGTGCACGCCCTCAATATCTGGTCGAAGACCATCGATACCTATGGGAAACGGCTACGCTACGAACAATTCAACGAACTGACCGACACGCTTTCGATTCTGTTTGATATGCGCCGCTCGGCCGTCGGCAACCTGCGCGTCTCGGCCTGAGCCGTCTGACGCGGCGTGTTTCGGCTGCGGTCAGGCCGCCCAGATCGCCGTGCCGAGACCATGCTCCGTGAAGATCTCGATCAGCAATGAGTGCGCGGCGCGGCCGTCCATGATGACCGACGCCTCGACGTCTTTCTCGACTGCATCGATGCAGGTTTCCACCTTCGGGATCATGCCGCCGTTGATGGTGCCGTCGGCGATCAGTTGACGGGCGTGGTCCACGCCCATGTCGGCGATCAGCTCGCCGTCCTTGCCCATCACGCCGGTGACATCGGTCAACATGAGCAGACGCGTGGCCTCAAGCGCGGAGGCAATGGCGCCCGCGGCCGTGTCGGCGTTGACGTTGTATGTCGCGCCGTCGTCGCCGATACCGATCGGCGCAATAACCGGGATGATGTCTGACTTGGTCAGCGTGGTCAGCAGTTCGGGGTCGACCCGAGATGGTTCGCCAACGAAGCCGAGGTCGAGAATTTTCTCGATATTCGAATCTGTTTCGCGCCGGGTGCGCCGCAACTTACGGACGGACATCAGGCCGCCGTCCTTGCCGGACAGGCCAACGGCCCGGCCGCCGGCGGCGTTGATGGCGGACACGATCTGCTTGTTGATCGAGCCGGACAGAACCATCTCGACGATTTCGACGGTTGCCTCATCGGTCACACGCAGGCCATCGATGAACTCGCTTTTGATCTTGAGCCGCTCGAGCATCGCCCCGATCTGCGGCCCGCCGCCATGCACGATCACCGGCTCGATGCCGACCTGTTTCAGCAGCACGATGTCGCGCGCAAATGCGCTCGCAAGTGCGGTATCCCCCATCGCGTGTCCGCCATACTTAATGACGAATCGCCGGCCATTGAACTGGCGCATGTAGGGAAGCGCCTCGGCCAGAACACCTGCCTTGGCGAGCAATTCCTCGGGTGCTGGCGCGTTGTCTTGAGCCATCATGCTATCCGTTTGTTTTTGCAGTCTTTGCTTGGTTGGCGACCGGCGGGAACTTAGCCCAAATCAACCCGCATCCGCCAGCGCGGCTAAATCTACCTGCAGTTCGTCGATTCCAATGCTTTTGCGCGAACTGGTGACAATGGGGTCGGGCAACGCTGCAGGGTGTTTCTTCATTTCCGCGGCCACGGCCTCGACCAGGCGCGCCTGCTCGTCGGGTTTGAGTTTATCGGCCTTGGTCAGGACTACCCGATAAACGACTGCCGAGGTGTCCAGCATGGCCATCATCTCAAGGTCGCCATCCTTGATCCCGCGGCGTGAATCCACCAGCAGACAGAGCCGCTGCAGGTTGGGGCGGCCGCGCAGATAATCGCGTAAGGTCGTGTTCCAGCGGGCGATCTCGGTCTTCGGTGCGCGGGCATATCCGTAGCCGGGCAAGTCGACCATCATCAGGCGGCCGGCGAGGTCGAAAAAGTTCAACTCGCGGGTCCGGCCGGGCGTGTTGCTGGTTCGGGCCAGGGTCTTGCGATTGGTCAGCGCATTCAACAGGCTCGACTTGCCGACATTCGAGCGTCCGGCGAAAGCGATCTCGGGTAATGACGGATCGGGCAAATCGGGCAGGCGCGCCACGCCGCGCACGAAGGTGCATTCCTGCGCGAACAAATGTCGCGCCGCCGCGAGGTCGGCGTCGGCCGCTGCGCCGATCGGTTCCGTCATGGCGCCGGGTTCGTCAGCTGGTTTTCCCGCCGCCGACAGACACGCCCATACGTCGCATGATGACGTATTGCTGTGTAATCGAGAGCAGGTTGTTCCAGGTCCAGTAGATCACCAGCCCGACCGGGAAACTGGCCAGGAAGATGGTGAAGAATACCGGCATGAGCAGGAAGATCTTGGCCTGCACCGGATCGGCCGGTGCCGGGTTGAGTTTCTGCTGCAGGAACATGGTGATGCCCATCAGGATCGGCCAGACGCCCAGCGCGAGGCCGAAGGGGACATCCCAGGGAACGGCGCCGAACAGGGTTAGGATGTTCAGCGGATCGGGCGCGGACAGGTCCTTCACCCAGCCGAAGAAGGGTGCGTGACGCATTTCGATGGAGATGAACAGCACCTTGTACAGCGCAAAGAACACCGGAATCTGGAGTGCGATCGGCAGGCAGCCCGATACCGGGTTGACCTTCTCGCGCTTGTACAGCGCCATCAACTCACGCTGCATGCCCTGTTTGTCGTCGGCGTATTTCTCGCGCATCTCCTGCATCTTTGGCTGCAGGGCCTTCATGGCGCTCATCGATTTGTAGGACTTGTTGGCGAGCGGGAAGAAGAACAGCTTGATGATGACTGTCACCAGCAGGATTGCCAGGCCGAAGTTGCCCAGCCATTCGGCGAAGAAAATGATGACGTCGAGCAGTGGTTTGGTCAGGAAGAAGAACCAGCCGAAATCGATCGACATCTCGAACCGCTCGATTCCGAGATTATCGCGATACTCGGTCAACGTGTTGAACACCTTGGCGCCGGCGAAGAAACGACTGGTCACCTCGGCGAGCTCGCCGGGTGCCAGGGCAATCGCGTTGCCCCGGTAGTCGGTCTGATAAAGGTTGGCGCCGCTGGGCGTGGTGTCGAACAGGAAGCGCGCATCGATCTTCGTGTCCTGATCCGGGATAAGCGCCGTCAGCCAGTAAATATCGGTAAAGCCGAGCCAGCCACCTTCGGACTCGAAGGCCTGCGGTGCCTCGGGCTCATCCTCCAGGTCGTCATAGTCGATCTCGTGCAGCGTGTCGTCGAGGATACCGATCGGCCCTTCGTGCAAGATGAAGAAGCCGAGCGTGTCAGGCTCGTTGACCCGGGTGATGCGGCCGAACTGGCTGACATTCACAGGTGCCCCGCTGGCGTTCTGTATGCGGTCGGTCACGGTGAACATGAAATGGTCATCAACCGCGATGGTGCGTGTGAGCACCATCCCGTCATCGGTACGCGTGGTCAGAACCACAGGCGTTTCCGGCGTGAGCTCTTTCTGATTGGCGACCCAACGGGTTTGCCCGCCACCCGAGACGGTGCCGTTACCGGTCAACCAGCCGAACTCGGCGAAATAGGGGTCTTCGGAACCGCGCGGCGACAGCAGCTTGATCAGCTGGCTGTCCGGTTCGACCGTGTCGCGATACTCGCGCAGGGTCAGGTCGTCGAAACGGCCGCCGACCAGATTGATCGTCCCGCTGAGGGCGGGCGTGTTGATCGTGATCCTGTCTGTTTCGGCAATGACCTCTTCGCGCGAGCGCGGCTCGGCGGCGACGGCGGTCTGCGCCCCGCTTGCGGACGGGACAGACGGGACACCGATCGTGTCGGGGTCGCGACCGGCGGCCTGCTCCTGGCGTTCAAGTTCGGCCCGGCGCTCGGCCTGCTGCGGCTGTTCAACGAAAGTCTGCCAGCCGAGAAGGATGGCGAGCGACATCGCGATCGCGAGAATGAGGTTTTTCGTATCCATCTTCGCCTAGCTCCGCGGCGTGGGCATGGCTGTGCCATGCGGTGTGTGGTCGTGTTCGATAACGTCATGTTCGACGCAGTCATGAACCTTCGGGACTGGGTCATAACCCGCACCGCCCCAAGGGTTGCAACTGAGAATCCGTCGCGTGGCCAGCCAGCTGCCGCGAATGGCGCCGTGGCGTGAAAGTGCCTCGGCCGCGTAATGAGAGCAGCTCGGTTGATAACGGCAATTCGTACCAAGCACCGGCGACAAGACCCACTGCCAGAACAGGATCAAGACTTTCAGCAGGGCCACCGGGAGATAGGAGATGAGTTTCATCATGCCTGGTTTACCCCATCGCCCAACAGCGCATCACAGCGTTCCAGGGCCGTGATGAGATCGTCTCTGAGGGCGGCGTAGTCCCGCGCACCCGTGGTCGCGCGCGCGATCAGCACATAGTCCAGGTCCGGGCGGGCTCGTGTTGGAATAATCTCGCGAACGGCGGCACGCAGGCGGCGGCGCGCGCGGTTTCGCACCACGGCATTACCGATCTTGCGGGTGGCAGTGAAGCCGACACGAATTGTGCCCGTGTCTTTCTCGGCGTCGTCAGGGATCGGGGCTGTCTGGAGGACGAGGCCGGGCTCGGCCCAACGGCGTTTGGCGGCCGCGATACGCAAGAAATCACGACGCTTCGGCAAGCGCGCGATTGTCGAAACCGTGCGGCCGACCGTACCCGGCGTTGTTGCCTCCGCCGTCGTCATGAGTTCATCAATCCCGGTGCTCGTGCCTGCGCGGTGTGATCCGCGCCCGGCACTGTTCAGGCACTCAGCTTTTTGCGGCCTCGCGCACGCCGGCGCGCCAAAACACGACGTCCACCCACCGTCTTCATGCGGGAACGAAATCCATGGCGGCGCTTGCGCACCAGATTGCTCGGTTGAAATGTCCGCTTCACGCGAATTCTCCATTGCCTTTAAGGCCTTGCAAGTCGGCGCGCTGTATACGTTTTCGGCCGATGGAAGTCAACGCACCCTCGCGGTGTTAACAGAGCATGCAAAGTCACGCATTGGTGAATGGTTCAGGCTGTCATGATGCACCAAGTAGTTTCGCAACAAACAAGGATAAGAACGCGATGAACGAATCTTCCACGCCGACGCCGCCAAAAAGCTCGTTTCAGACGGTTTTGCTGCGGCGAATTCTGCCGATTACGATCCTGATCGCCGGTTTTGTGGCCTTTTTTGCACTCGACCTGAACCGTTTTGTGTCGCTTGAGGCGCTCAAAGAGAACCGCGAAACGCTCCGCATGCTGGTGAGCGACAATGGAATCGTTGCGATCCTGGCATTTGCCGCGATTTACGCCACCGTCATCGCCTTCTCCTTGCCCGGTGGGTTGATCATGACCCTCACCGGCGGTTTTTTGTTCGGTGCCATCGGTGGTGGCCTGATCGTGGTGGTGGGGGCGACGGTTGGCGCCACCGCACTATTCCTGATTGCGCGGACTGCCCTGGGCGATGTGCTGCACGCCAAGGCCGGCCCGTTCGTGTCGAAGATGGAGGATGGGTTTCGCGCGAACGCCCTCAGCTACCTGCTTGTTCTCCGCCTGATCCCGTTGTTTCCGTTCTGGCTGGTGAACCTTGTGCCCGCGTTCCTGGGGGTGTCGACCACGACCTACGTCGTGGGTACTTTCTTCGGCATTATCCCCGGCACCTTCGTTTACGCATCGGTCGGTAATGGCCTTGGTGCACTCATCGACGCCGGGCAGGATCCCGATCTGGGCATTATCTTCCGGCCCGAAATTCTGGGTCCACTGGTCGGCCTGGCGGTGCTGGCGCTGCTGCCGGTGATCTATAAGCGGATCCAGGCCCGGAAGAACCGGTCTCCCTCCGTGGTGTCCTGATTGGGCGCTCGGCTTTGTCTTCCCTGAATTGCAGATATTGGTGTTGTCATGAGTGAAACGCGAGACGTGGATTTGTGCGTGATCGGCGCTGGCTCGGGCGGTTTGTCCGTCGCTGCCGGTGCGGTGCAGATGGGTGCAAGCGTCGCCCTATTCGAGCGCGGCAAGATGGGTGGTGATTGCCTGAACTATGGTTGCGTGCCGTCCAAGGCATTGCTGGCGGCCGGTCATGCCGCCGCCCATTACGGTCATACCAGCCAGTTCGGCGTGAACGGCAAGGCGGCGGACATCGACTTCGCGGCCGTCAACGATCACGTCCAAGGGGTGGTCGCCGGCATTGCACCCCATGACAGTGTCGAGCGTTTTACCGATCTGGGTGTTGAGGTGTTCGAGGAGGGTGCGAAGTTTGTCGGCCCCCGCGAGGTGCTCGGCGAGAACGGCACCCGGGTGCGCGCGCGGCGTTTCGTCGTCGCCACGGGCTCCTCGCCGGCCGTACCGCCCATCCCGGGCCTCGATCAGGTCAGCTATCTGACGAATGAAACGGTTTTTGAGCTGCGCGAGCGCCCCAGTCACCTGATCGTTGTCGGGGGCGGGCCGATCGGTCTCGAGATGGCTCAGGCCCACCGCCAGCTGGGATCGAAGGTCACGGTACTGGAAGCGTTCCAGGTGATGGGCCCCGATGACCGGGACCTGGTCGCCGTGGTTCGCTCGCGCCTGATCGCCGAAGGCATTGATGTTCACGAAGATACGAAAGTTGTCGAGGTAAAGGCCGCGCCAGAGGGCGTCGCGGTGGTTTGCGAGCATGACGACCGAAGCTTCGAAGTGACGGGCACGCATATTCTTGTTGCGGTGGGCCGGTCGCCGAACCTGGCGAGCCTCGATCTCGAGGCCGCAGGTGTAAAATTTGACCGGCGGGGCATCGAGGTGGATGCAAGTTTGCGCACCACCAACAAGCGCGTGTTCGCTGTCGGCGATGTCGCCGGTCGCTACCAGTTCACCCATATTGCCGGTTATCACGCCGGCATCGTGATCCGGAATGTGCTGTTTCGGATGCCAGCCAAGGTGAATTACGACGCCGTACCCTGGGTCACCTACACCGACCCCGAGTTGGCGAATGTGGGCCTGACCGAGGCGGCCGCCCGGGACAAACATGGCGACAACATCCGCATCGTCACGGCCAGCTTCGACGAGAATGACCGCGCGCGCACCGAGCGTCGTACCGAGGGTATGGTCAAGGCCGTGATCGGCCCCAAGGGTCGAATCCTCGGGGCGGGAATTGTCGGGCCTCATGCCGGCGAGCTGATCCAGCCCTGGATTTTGGCTGTCTCCCAGAAAATGAAGATCGGTGCGATGGCGCAGATCATCGCGCCCTATCCGACTCTGGGGGAGATCAACAAGAGGGCCGCCGGTTCCTACTACACGCCGTCGCTCTTTTCCGAGCGGACACGCAAGATCGTGCGTTTCCTTGCGAGGTTCGGATAATGAACAAGGTCGTGTGACTGACCGGAACAGCAGATTTCTGCTACACATGCGCGCGTCATGATACGGTCGCGGAAATTCTCGCTCCCGCCTTTTGCGCGTTCATTGTCGGCCCGTCTGCTGGTCCTGACGGTCCTGTTCGTCATGCTCGCCGAAGTGTTGATCTATGCGCCGTCGGTGTCCAACTTCCGGACCAATTGGCTAAAGGATCAGGCGGAGTCTGCGCATATCGCCATTCTGGCGCTCGAGGCCGCGCCGGCCGAGTTGATCAGCGAAGATCTGAAGGCGCAGCTTCTGTCGCGCGCGGACGCCTATGCGGTTGTCCTGAAACGCGCCGACCGGAGATTGCTTCTCTTCACGGCCCCGCCGCCGCCGGTTGATGTCACGGTGAACCTGGCGGACGGCTCCCTTTTTGGGAATATCGGCGCGGCGTTTGCGACCATGGCCCGCGCCGGCGATCCCACGTTACGCCTGATCAGCCCCACGGAAGAAGATCCCGATCTCGAGGTCGAGGTGGTGCTGAACGAGGCGCAGCTGCGCGCGGAGATGATCGGCTATTCGCGCAACATCCTGCTCCTTTCGGTCGTCATTTCGTTGATTACCGGGCTGCTTTTGTACCTCTCCCTGCAATGGCTCATGGTGCGGCCGATGCGCCGGATCACCGAGGACATGACCCGGTTCTCGCAAGACCCCAAGGACTCCACCGTCGGCCTGAAGGAGACCCGGCGGACCGACGAAATCGGCGTTGCACAAACGGTGCTGGCGGAAATGCAGAAGGATCTGCGCGGCGCGCTTCGCCAGCAGGAACACCTGGCCGCCCTCGGTTCGGCCATGAGCAAGATCAACCATGATCTGCGCGGCATCCTGTCGACGGCCGTCCTGCTCTCCGACCGCTTGTCCGGTGTCGACAATCCGGAGGTCAAACGGGTCGCCAGCCCTTTGATCCAGGCCATCGATCGCGCCATCAATCTGTGCACCCGCACGCTTAACTACGCGCGCGATGAAGGCCCGGAGTTGACCCATACGCGGTTTCGCCTGCACGAGCTGATCGGCGACGTTGCATCCGATCTCGCGGTGCTCGCGGAGAGTGAGCGTGGTGACGCGGGCGCCGGCCCTCAGGTCGTCAACGAGGTGCCTGACGACACCATCGTCGAGGCGGACCGTGACCAGATTTACCGGGTGTTCTCGAATCTTGGCCGGAACGCCTTCGAGGCGGGTGCGCGCCGGGTCACGATTTCGGTCAGTTCGTCTGCCAATGGTGAATTGACTGTGGAGGCGGCAGACAATGGCCCCGGTCTGGCCAACGCGGCACGCGAAAGCCTGTTCAAGCCCTTCAAGGGCTCGGCCCGCCAGGGCGGTACCGGTCTCGGCCTGGTGATCGCCCGCGACGTGATGCAGGCCCATGGCGGAGACCTCGAGCTCGCCGCGTCGGGCGACGACGGCACGGTCTTCAGGCTGACCTTCCGGTCCGAGGGCTAACCGGCATCAAGTGCAGTTTCGCCCGTGCTAGTTCCGGAATCGGGCTTCGGTCGAAGCATCGGGAACGAAGCAGGTGTCGCGTTGCCCGAACCAACGATAGCGATTTCGTGCCAGCCGAACGTAGAGCCAGTCACGTATCGGGTGGGGAATTACGTATAGCAGCAGCAGGAATCGCCAGCCGGCGGGCAATTGTCCCAGGACCCGCAGGATCGCATCGGTCTGGAAATAGGCGATGCCGTTGGTGACAAACACGAGCGTCTCGAGAGGTGCTTGGTCGAGGCCGAGTTCGCTGAGGATGGCTTCGCCGGTTTTCGATTGAATTGTCGTGAGGCTGATCCGGGCATTCGTGTCGAAACGGAGCAGGAACCGAGCCCAACCGCTACACACGCGACAGATGCCATCGAACACCAGCAGTTGCTCATGCGGGTCTAGAGGAAACTGGCATGGACGCGGGGTCATCAGCCTAATCCGAATAAAGAGAGCGCCGGGCGATCATCAACCCGAAAACGACGGCCACTTTGCCGGGTTGTTCGCGCGCTGTCGATGCGGCGATCCGCGCTAACGGGTCGCTCAAATCGGCGTGAGCCCGCTTTCGATCCTGCGACGGCGAACCAACATAACCGGTATGACAAATTCTCTCGCCCGCGCTTACCCTTCCTGTCTTCTGCTCGCAGCCCTTCTGGGCGCTGCGTTCCTGCTCGCGCTCCTGGCGATGCCCGTTATGGCGGCCCCCAAGTCCAAACTCTGGCCGCGCTGGTCGGCCCATGACCCGGCGTCGACGCAGACGGTCGATCATCAGGAGTGGACGCGTCTCCTGCAGAAATATACCCGCCCATCCGATGACGGCGTGGTTCGTTTCGACTATGCCGGCCTGGCCGACGGCGACCGGCCGGCCCTCGATGGATACATCGTGCGGATGGCGGAGACCCCGGTCAGTGGCCTGAACCGCGACGAACAGCTCGCCTACTGGATCAATCTCTACAACGCGCTGACCGTGCAATTGATCGTCGACCATTATCCGGTGAGCTCGATCCTGAAGATCAGTATCTCGCCGGGGCTTTTCTCCATCGGCCCCTGGGGCAAGAAACTGATCTCCGTTGAGGGCGAAGATATCTCGCTCGACGATATCGAGCACCGCATCCTGCGCCCGATCTGGCAGGACCCGCGCATTCACTATGCGGTCAATTGTGCATCGATCGGCTGCCCGAACCTGATTGATACGGCCTACACGGCCGATCGGGTGGACGCTTTGCTCGAGGCAAATGCGATTGCCTATGTGAACCATCCGCGTGGTGCGGAGCTGCGGGGCGGGTCCCTGACCGCGTCGAGCATCTATGATTGGTTCCAGGAGGATTTCGGCGGATCAGAGACCGGCGTTCTGGCACATCTGCGCAAATATGCCCGCCCGGAGCTGGCGCGTGATCTCAAGCTGATTCACGAAATCGGCGGCTACGACTATGACTGGTCCCTGAACGAGGTCGTTCGCTAGGTGCAGCGTCAGTCGAGCTGGATCATCTGCCCCTTGAGATAGCCCGTCTCGGGCAGGAAGGGATGGACCGGATGGTCTGGCGCGGCACCCGAGCTGCGCAGGATGCGCCCGGACCGGCCCGTGTCGGCGAGTGCGCGGCGCACGGCGTCGGCGAAGCTGGGTGGGTCCACATGGTGTGAGCAGGATGCGGCGAACAGATACCCGCCCGGGGCGACGATCTGCGCAGCCAGCCTGAACAGCTTGCGGTAGCCACGGATGCCGGCCTGATAGTCTTTCTTGGATTTGACAAAGGCCGGCGGGTCCACAACCACCACGTCGTATGTCTCGCCGGACGCGGCAAAGCCGTGTAGCAGTTGAAAGGCATCGCCGCGGGTGGCGGAGAACTTCTCTGCAACACCATTGGCCGCCGCGGCCTGGGTCGCGAAATCGAGGGCCGCCTGGGACCGGTCGAAGGCATGTACTTCGCCTGCACCCGCCAGCGCCGCCGTGACGGCGAACCCGCCGGTGTAGGAATAGAAATCGGCCACACGTTTGTCCTTGGCGAGTGCGGCCACGAAGGCGCGGTTGTCGCGCTGATCATAGAACCAGCCGGTTTTCTGTCCCTCGCGCGGATCGGCCTTGAACACGCCGCCGTTTTCCATGACCTCGATCGGGCCTTCAAGCGGGTCACCGACGACGCGGATCTCCTGGGGCAGCCCTTCGAGGTTGCGCACGGCGCTGTCGTTGCGGAACAGGATGGTCTTTGGCGTCAGGACGTCCTGTAGTGCCGCCGTCAGATGGTCGCTGAGTTTCTCCATGCCTGCGGTGTTCACCTGAACCACGCAGACGTCACCGAACCGGTCGATGATCAGGCCCGGGAGCCCGTCAGCCTCGGCATGCACCAGCCGGTAGTAGGGCACGGTGTAAAGCGCCTCGCGCACCGCGAGTGCGGCACGCAGGCGCGCATTCACGAAGTCTCCGTCAATCGGCGTTTCGGGGTCGCGGCTCAGGATGCGCGCTGCGATCAGCGGGTGGGGGTTGAAGGTGGCGACGCCGAGCGGCCGTTTGCTCGCGTCGATCAACTGGACAAGCCCGCCGGGCGGCAGCGCCTTGGCGTCCGCATCCATCTCGATCTCGTTGGAAAATATCCATGGGTGACCCTGGCGGGCGCGCTTGTGGCGCCCGGCCTGGAGACGAATTTCGGGAAGCGTGGGGAGAGTTTCTGCCAGAGCTGTCATCGGCGGCACTCTAAAGCCTTGTCCCGACAGATTGAACCGCTCTAGCTTGCCTTTATGTCCGGACATGAAATCGATGATCTTTTCCGCCTTATCGACGGCCAGGGAGATGCGCTCGCCGCGTTGACGGCTGACCTGGTGCGCATTCCGACGATCAACCCGCCGGGTGACGCGTACGAGGCCTGCGCCCGTTTCCTGGGAGAACGCCTCGCAGCGCGTGGGTTCGAGGTCGAGTATCTGCGTGCCGAGGGCGCGCTCGGCGATAGCGACGCGTATCCGCGAACCAATGTGGTGGCGCGTATCGAAGGTGACGGTCCGGGCCCGTGCATCCACTTCAACAGCCATATCGACGTGGTGGCACCGGGCGAGGGATGGACCGTCGATCCGTTCGCCGGTTTGGTGCGCGACGGCCGGGTCTATGGGCGCGGTACCTGCGATATGAAGGGTGGCCTGGCTGCCAGCGTGATCGCCGTCGAGACGCTGCTTGAATCGGGAGCACCCTTTCCCGGTGCGATCGAGATATCCGGCACGGTGGACGAGGAGTCCGGCGGTTATGCCGGCGTGGCCTGGCTTGCCGAGCGCGGCCATTTCTCCAGGCCGCGGGTCGACCATGTGATCATTCCCGAGCCGCTATACAAGGACAGCGTGTGCCTGGGCCATCGCGGCGTATGGTGGGCCGAGATCGAGGTGCTCGGCCGGATCGCCCACGGCTCGATGCCGTTTCTCGGCGTGTCGGCGATCCGCGGCATGGCAGCGTTCCTGGAAAAGGTTGAAAACGAGCTCTACCCCCGGCTCGCGGAACGTCGTACCGCGATGCCGGTCATTCCCGACGCCGCGCGCCAGTCGACGCTGAACTACAACTCGATCCATGGCGGGCTCGATGAACAGGACATGGCCTCGGGATTTCCATCCGCGCTGGTCGCGGACCGATGCCGGGTCGTCCTCGACCGGCGTTACCTGATGGAAGAGGACGAGGCGGAGGTGCGTGCCGAGGTGGTCGACATCCTCGACCGGTTGTCGGCCGAGCGTGAAGAGTTTGACTATGCACTGCGCGAACTCTGGTCGGTGCCGCCGACCCTGACCGAACCGGACTCGCCCCTGGTGCGCGCACTGGACCGAAACATCGAGCGGGTTCTGGGAACGCCGTCGCGTCATGTGGCATCGCCGGGGACCTACGACCAGAAGCATGTCTGGCGGGTCGGCAAACTCAAGGATTGCGTGGCGTATGGTCCGGGAATTCTGGAGCTCGCGCATCAACCCGATGAGTATATCGATATCGATGACATGGTTGTGTCGGCCAAGGTCATGGCGGCGGCGGGGCTGGAACTGTTGCGGGGTAGCGAATGAGCAAGGTTGGTCCACGCAATGCCATTACCGATGTCGCCGGTCTGAAAGTCGGGGCGGCCGATGACGCCGATATCCGCACCGGGGTGACGGTGATTTTGCCCGATTCGCGCGCGGTCGCCGCCGTGGATGTGCAGGGCGGCGGCACGGGAACGCGGGAGCTCGAATTGCTGCGCGGGGACGCCATGATGGACGCGGTGGACGCGATTGTGCTGGGCGGCGGATCGGCCTTCGGCCTGGCGGCAGCGGACGGCGTTATGGGATGGCTCGCCGAGCAGGGGCGGGGGTTCTCCGTCGGTGATTTACATGTGCCGCTCGTGCCGGGCCGTGATCCTGTTCGATCTGCTGAACGGCGGGGACAAAACCGCTTTTCGAGCCAACGCCGACACGGCGCTTCCCTATCGCACCCTGGCCCGTGCCGCCGTTGCGGGCGCCGGCCTGGAGGTCGCGTTGGGGAATGCGGGCGCAGGGTTCGGTGCCACCACAACCGGACATGACGGCCGCGCACTTAAGGGCGGACAGGGGACGGCGTCGGTTGTCCTGGATGATGGTGTGACGGTCGGGGCGTTGGCCGCGGTGAACGCGCTGGGGTCGGTTGTGGCGAACAGTGCGGGCCAATTCTTGGCCGGTGCGCTCGAGCGTGGCGACGAGTTTGGCAGGTTGGGCGGTGCGACCCGTGTTGAGGTGCTCGACCATCCACTCGATAAGTATGGCCACCGCGAGGATCCGTCCAACACGACCCTGGCCGTGGTGGCGACCGACGCGACACTGACCAAGGCGCAGGCGGCCCGGGTTGCGCGGATGGCCCAGGCCGGCATGGCGCGTGCGATCCGGCCTGTCTTCACGCCGATGGACGGCGATGTGGTGTTTGCGCTCGCCACCGGTCACACCCCGGTCACGGATCCGGTCCATGACGTGGCGCGGATCGGTATGGCGGCGGCGGATTGCCTCGCACGCGCGGTGGCGCGTGGCGTTTTCGAGGCGGCGGGTCAGGGTGACTGGCCGGCCTACAAGGATACCTACCCGGTCTCCGGCGGACCCGCGCAATAGACGCTGATCGCCGGGATTTGCTAGGTTTCGCGCGACAGGAATTCACGCAAGGGAATGGTCGATATGAAGACGAAGCGCTTTGCCGCAGCCATAGTGGTCGCCTCCGGCCTGGCCTTCCTGGCAGCGCCGGGCGCACAGGCCCAGCCGAAAGACTCTCTCACCATCGGGCTCACCCTCGAGCCGCCGCATCTCGATCCGACGGCGGGCGCCGCCGCGGCGATCGATGAAATCGTCTATGCCAACCTGTTCCAGGGGCTGACCCGGATCGACGAGAATGGCGCAGTCCAGCCCCAGCTCGCTGAAAGCTGGAAGGTTTCCGGTGACGGCCGGGTCTACACTTTCACACTGAAGGACGGCGTGACGTTCCATGACGGCACGGATTTCGATGCCGACGATGTCGTCTTTTCACTCGACCGCGCCCGGGCGGATGATTCGGTGAATGCCCAGAAGCCCCTGTTTGCGGCGATCGACGCGGTCGAAGCGGTGGACCCTCGAACCGTAAGGATCACCCTGTCTCGGCCGGAAGGCGCGTTGCTGTTCAATCTGGGCTGGGGGGATGCGGTGATCGTCGCACCGGAATCGGCCGCGACGAACAAGGTGGCCCCGATCGGGACCGGGCCCTTCAAGTTCGACCGCTGGGTGCGCGGCTCGCAGATCCGGCTTGTGGCAACCGATGATACGCGCGCGATCCGCAAGGTGACGTTCCGCTTCGTCCCCGATCCATCGGCACAGGTCGCGGCGCTCAAGGCGGGTGACATCGATGCGGTCGTGAACCTGCAGGCCCCCGAGGCGGTCATCGCGTTGCAGGCCGACCCGAATTTCGAGGTCGCGATCGGCTCAACCGAGGGCGAGACCATTCTTGCCATGAATAATGGCCGGCCGCCCCTGAATGATGTCCGGGTCCGGCAGGCCATTGCCCATGCGATCGATCAGCAGGCGATCATCGATGGTGCCATGTTTGGCTTCGGCACGCCCATCGGCACCCATTTCGCACCCCACCATCCGGCTTATGTGGATTTGCTCGAAACCTATCCCCATGACCCGGACCGGGCGCGTGCGCTGCTGGCGGATGCAGGTCAGGCCGATCTCGAGCTTACACTCAAATTACCGCCGCCGACCTATGCGCGACGCGGCGGGGAGATCGTCGCGGCCCAGCTGAAAGAGGCGGGTATTGAAGTGGAGATTATCCCGGTCGAGTGGGCGCAGTGGCTCGAGCAGGTGTTCCGCGGCGACGACTATGACCTGACGATTGTGTCCCACACCGAGCCCGTCGATATCGGCATCTACGCGCGCGACAAATACTACTTCAACTATGATTCCCCCTCGCTCAAGGCGCTGATGGCCCGCCTCAACAACACAAGCGATCAGGCGGCGCGGAACCGCATTCTCGGGCAGGCCCAGCGCACGATCACATCGGACGCGGTGAACGCCTACATGTTCCAGCTCGCCAAGCTGGGCGTCTGGCGCAAGGGGCTCAAGGGCATGTGGCGGAACGCGCCGGTACAGGCAACCGACGTCACCGGCGTTCGCTGGGAGTAGACGCCCGGGCCTCGCCGGACACCCATCATGCTGACCTATCTCGCCCGTCGGGTAATGGTGCTCCTGGTCACGTTGCTGGTGGCCAGCCTGGTCATCTTCCTCGTGCTGGAGATCCTGCCCGGTGACGCCGCGCTTCTGATCCTGGGAACCGAAGCACAGGACGACACGCTGGCCGCGCTGCGCAGCCAGATGGGTCTCGACCGGCCGGCGGTGTTTCGCTACCTCGCCTGGATCGGCGGGCTTGCGTCGGGTACGACCGGCATCAGCCACACCTACGATGTCCCCGTCTCGCAGCTGATCGGGGAACGCCTGACACTGACGGTACCGCTGGCCCTGATTGCCTTGGCGCTGTCGACGTTGATTGCCATTCCACTCGGGATGCTGGCGGCGACCCGCCGGGGACGGCCCGGTGATTATGGCGTGATGGGTTTCAGTCAGGTCGGCATGGCAATCCCGAACTTCTGGTTTGCGATCCTCTCGATTCTGATTTTCGCCGTCGCGCTCGGCTGGTTTCCGGCCTCTGGCTTTCCGGGCTGGGACGCCGGCCTGGGGGCGGCCCTCTGGGCCCTTGTGTTGCCGGCGCTTTCGCTGGCCCTGCCCGAAGCGGCGATTCTCGCGCGGGTGACGCGAACGTCGGTACTCGACACGCTGGGGGCCGATTATGTGCGCACGGCTCGGGCCAAGGGGCTGGCGTCACGGCGGGTCCTGTGGAGCCATGTGTTGCGCAACGCACTCATTCCCATGATCACGATCATCGGACTGCAGTTTGCATTCCTGCTCGCCGGTTCGATCGTGATAGAGGTGGTGTTTGCCCTGCCGGGCGTCGGGCGGCTGATTTTTCAGGCCGTCAGCCAGCGCGATCTGGTGGTCTTGCGCGACGTGACCCTGCTGCTCGTCGGACTTGTTGTTGTGGTGAACTTCCTGGTCGATGTCGCCACCACCGCGATCGACCCGCGCACGCGGCGCGCACCATGAGCCTGACGCATCAATCAATGCAGCCGGGGCGGGTGTCGCGCTTGCTGCGTCATCCTAATTTCCTGATCGGGGCAATCCTGACTGGGGCTCTGATGCTGGTCGCGCTGGTCTCGCTAATCTGGACGCCGCATGCTTTCGACGCCGTGTCGATCACCCAGCGCATGCAGGGGCCGAGCGCGGCGCATTGGCTCGGGACCGACCATTTCGGGCGCGACATCGCGACCCGGCTGATGATCGGTGCGCGTAATTCGATCATGGTCGGCGTGGTGGCCGTCGGGATCGGTCTCGTTGTCGGGGTGAGCCTGGGCCTTCTCGCGGCGACACGGGGTGGTTGGGTTGATGATCTCGTGGCCCGCGGCGCAGATATCGTGTTCGCTTTCCCTGCGATTGTCTCGGCCATCCTGATCACCGCGATCTTCGGGCCCGGTGCCGTCAACGCAATCATCGCCATCGGTATTTTCAACGTGCCGGTGTTTGCGCGGGTTGCGCGCGGTGCTGCCAACCAGGTCTGGGGCCAGGAATATGCCCGCGCGGGACTTGCGATCGGAAAATCACCGGCGGCCGTAACCCGTGACCACATCCTGCCGAATATTGCCCCGGTGCTGATCGTCCAGGCGACGATCCAGTTTGCCGTGGCAATCCTGGCCGAGGCGGCGCTCGCCTATCTCGGGCTTGGCACCCAGCCGCCCGCCCCGAGCTGGGGGCGGATGCTGTTCGATGCGCAGACGTTTATGGCGCTCGACCCCAAGCTGGCGATCCTGCCCGGGCTGGCGATTGCGCTCGCCGTGCTGGGCCTGAACCTGCTCGGGGATGGGCTGCGTGATGTGCTCGACCCGCGCCTGCGAACGGCGCGGGCGGGCTGAGCGGCCGCGCTTTGTCTAGTTTGCGGCGATCGGCTGGACGAATTGCAGTTCCAGATCCCATGGGAAATGGATCCAGGTGTCCTGGCTGACCTCGGTCACGAAGGTTTCAACCAGCGGCCGGCCGGCGGGCTTTGCATAGACGGTGGCGAAATGGGCCTTGGGCAGCATTTCGCGGACGATCTTCGCGGTATTCCCGGTATCGACCAGATCGTCGACGATCAAGGTGCCCTCGCCATCGCCCTCAACTTTCTTGAGGATTGTGAGTTCGCCCTGTGCCTGATGGTCATAGGACGACACACATACGGTGTCGACCAGACGCAGCTCGAGTTCGCGCGCGACGATCGCAGCAGGCACCAGCCCGCCGCGGGTGATGGCAACAATCTGATTCCAGGGGCCTCTCTCCTTCAGTCGCCATGCGAGTGCCTTGGCGTCGCGGTGTAGTTGTTCCCAGGAAACAGGAAAATCATGCTGAGAGCTGGCCATGTCGGAACCGATCTGATTGCGGAGAATTGAACAGCGGGTATTAAAGCGGGCACCGTGGGGCGGTGCAATCGTCGCTGTGGACTTGGCTGTGGACCAACTGTCGCGCGATGCTAGATGCCGCGTTCGCCGCTGGGGTGCAGCGTGACGCCGGCGATACGCCATCTACCGTCGGATTGCCTTTCCATGCGGTACAGCGCCACCACGCCGCGCCCGTCCGGACCGATCACGCGCACCGGTTGTACCGGGATGCCCCCGACCAGGGCCGGGTCGCCGAAACTGTAGGTGCGGGGCCGGTAGACCGGTTGGAATGACGACCGCACCATCTGCATAAACCGTTCCGCGGTCATGAAAGTGCGGCGAATGTCCGGGCTGGCCAGGGCGAAGGCGGCGTCCGCGTCGTCTCGGGCGAAGGCCGCGATCTGGCTCTCGATCACCGTTGCGAAGGCGCGGCTGTCTTTTGTCGGTGCCGCAGGTTCTGCCCCAGCCGGGACGGCCCCTATCAGACACAAAAGAAACACGGCCAGCAAAGAGCGAACGGTGACGGACATGTGAAGATTATGGCGGCTGTCACGCGTCGTTGCGAGCGGGACGATGATTGGCCGAGGCTGTATAGTTCGTCCTCATAGGGAGGAAGCCATGCCAGTCAGGGAAATCGAATCGGTCGACGCGGGGTTTCCGGCGTTCGAGATCACGGACACCGATGGGACACCCGACGTCCGGGTGTTTTCCCTGTCGAGCCATGCGCGTGCGCGCGAGGCCCTGGAATTCGGGCTCGGTGCGCGCGATCCGGGGTTCAACATCTTTGTCGTGGGCGAAGACCGCAGCGGGCGCATGACCGCGACACTCTCCTACCTCGACGAGGCGCTGGGTGATGGTCCGCGCCCCGATGACTGGATTTACCTCAATAATTTCCGCCGTTCGAACGAGCCGTTGGCCGTGCGCCTGCCGGCTGGCGAGGGACGGAAATTCCGCGACGATATGGCAGCACTTGTCCCGCAGCTGCGCGACGCGCTTCACCAGGCCTTCGCGCGCGAGGAGTACCAACAACGTCTGCATGACGAAGATTCCGCGATGCGTGCCGAGATCGGCACCGCCATCGAGGCGGCGCGTGCGGAGGCGGAAGCCGCCGGTCTGTCCCTCGTGCAGTCGCCGCAGGGATTGGCGGTCGCCGCAATGGACGATGACGGTAAGCCGCGCGATGTCTCAGACCTGCCCGAGGCAGAGCGCAAGGCCTTGGAAGAGGCCGGTCAGCGTGTCAGCCAGATGCTCGCCGAGATCAACCGGGATGCCGCGCGCCGCCAGGCGAAGCTGGCGGAAGATGTGCGCGAGTTGAACCGTGCGGTGGCTGAGAACGCGGTCGGCGGTCTGGTCGACGAGCTGATTTCACGCTTTTCCGATGTGCAGGGCCTCAACCGCTGGCTGGTCGCCTTCCGGGTCGACCTGCTTGAGAACCTGGCCTTGTTTCAGCCGGCCGCCGAGGCGGCCGAGGGTTCGCCTGCGGGCCTGCAACCCGCAGCGCCGACGGCAGAGTCGCGCTACGCGGTCAATTTGCTGGTCGACAATGGAGATGTCTCCGGGCCACCCATCGTGCTTGAGGGCAACCCGACCTACGCCAATCTCTTCGGCCAGATCGAGTATCGTCAGGTCGGGGGTGTCCTGCAGACCGATTATTCGCTCATTCAGCCCGGTGCGTTACATCGCGCGAATGGGGGTGTCCTGGTGTTGCGCGCCGAGGCTATCGCCGCCCAGGCGGGTGGCTGGGACCAGCTCAAGGGCGCGCTGCGAGATGGCATGGTGCGTATGGAGGAGCAGTATCGCGCCGGCGGAATCCCCGTGGCCGGAGCGCCGAAGCCCGCGCCGGTCCCCCTCGATGTGAAGGTGGTCATCGTCGGCGCGCCGCAATGGTATTACACCTTCTTCTCTGTCGACCCAGAGTTTCAGGCCTATTTCAAGGTGAAGGCCGAGATCGATGCCGACATGGAAGCCAACAGCGGGAACCTCGCCTGCTATGCGGGGCTGCTTCAGGGCTACGCGAACAAGCATGGCGCCACCACCTGTACGCCCGATGCGATCCATTACCTGCTTGGTTATGCCGCGCGTATCGCGGCCGACCGGACCAAGCTGTCGGCACGTTTTGAACTGGTCGAGGATATCGTCAACGAAGCGATCTACACGGCCCGCGCGAATGGCGCGACACAGATTGATGCCGAGGCTGTGCGCGCGTCACGCCGAAGCCGCCGCAACCGCAATGCGCGGATCGAGGACCGGACTCAGGAATCGATCCATCGCGGTACGGTGATGATCTCCACGTCTGGCAGTGAGGTCGGCCAGGTCAACGGGCTGACTGTCCGCGACATGGGTGATCATGCCTTCGGCACGCCGTCACGCGTGACTGCGCGGACATCGATCGGCCGCCGCGGCGTGACCAATATCGAACGCGAGACTTCGCTCGGCGGACCGATCCAGCAAAAGGGTGCGATGGTCATCCAGGGGTTCCTCGCCGGGCTTTTCGCGCGGCGCACGCCGTTGTCATTCAACGCCTCGATCACCTTCGAGCAGAGCTATGGCGGGGTCGAGGGAGACAGCGCCTCGCTGGCCGAGGTTCTGACAATCCTGTCGGATCTCGCCGATGTGCCGTTGCGCCAGGACCTTGCGGTCACGGGCTCGGTCAACCAGCGCGGTGAGGTGCAGGCAATTGGCGGGTTGATCGAGAAGGCCGAGGGCTTCTATCGCACCTGCGTGGAGGCGGGGCCGCTGACGGGCGACCAGGGGGTCGTTTTCCCCCGGTCCAACGAACCGAGCCTCATCCTCGATGACGAGATGTCGGCGGATGTCACGGCGGGTCGGTTCCACGCTTATTCGGCAGCCCATGTGGACGAAGCGGTCGAATTGTTCACCGGGATGGAAGCAGGGGTGCCCGACTCGGACGGCAACTATCCTGCCGGCAGTGTCTACGCGCGGGTCGCCGAACGGCTGGCTGCATTCGACCGCGCGCTCGACGAGCGCGACCGCTAGACAGACATGGCGGGAGATCCCGGTGTGAGCCGGGCCCCGGACTATCTGACGTAGATATGCACCTCGTTGCTGCCCACATCCGCACTGGAAGTGGAGCTCAGCGACAGGCGATCACTCGGCAGACCCATCTGGATCAGCGTCTGGAGCACCTGCTCGGCGTTGCGCCGCGACTGGTTGGCGGACAGCGCGACCTGTGCCGGCGTGCCCTGCTGGGGCACGATCGAGACGATGTCGAACACCGCACCCGGGCGCCGGTTCAGCGCTTCGCTGGCGGCGGTGAAGAGCGGCTCCTGATAGGGCACGTTCGGGCGGTCGAAGCGGATCACCACGAGCGGGCGGCGGTTCGCCAGATTGGCCACCGGGTTTGACGGGCCGCGCGCAGGCGCGGCGGTGCCGAAGGCGCGGTTGGCCAGGCTGGTGCCGAACAGCTCGCCGTTCTTCACGGCGAGTGACAGCACGGTGACGTTGCTGCGCTCGCGACCGACATAGTTGGTCTGGCGCGATATGTCTTCGCTCAGTTCGTTGAGCAGGCGGTCGATCAGCACCACGGTGCGGTTGACCTCATCCTCGAGAATGGCGAGCTGGCGATGGTCTTCGTCGATCGCACCGGTGAGGCCGTAGGTGGCGCGTACGGATTCCAGAATGAACGCAGCCAGCGCGCTGCTGTCCGCGACGCTGTTCGACAGGCCGTTCATCTGTCCGACACCGTCGGAAATCTGATCGAGCGTCATCTGGGCCTGGGTCCAGGCTGCGACAAGATTCGGGTTGCCCGGTGTCGTACCCACCTGGAGGCGTGCCTGAATGTCGGCGACGAGGCTTTGGTAGGTGTTTGCGTTTGCGATGGTCTGCTGGCGCAGTCCCTGAAGCACTTCGTTGCCATTGCCGATACTTGCCTGCAGGCGTCCAAGGTCGCCGCGCAGGCGTTCCACGCGTCGCCCGACTTCGGTGCCCGTGGGCTGCCCGGCCGTCACGCCACCGGGCTGGAAATTATTCTGGCCAAGCTGCGGTGGTGCGCCGGAGATGGTCGGTTGCGGGTTTCTTTCAGCCGCGCTCGCGACAATCACCTGCCGGTCGCCGCCGGAAGGAGGCTCGCCCGTCAGGGACGGAATGAGTGCGTCGTCTGTGAAATCGCAGGCCGCGAGTAGCAGCGCTGCGCCGGCCAGTGCCGACCAGGTGCGTGTTATGGTCATCCGCTCCCTTGTCCCTCAAATGCCCCTGCGCGTCCCCCAAATAATGCCGCAGAAGCGGCGAACGCACAAAAATTGCTGATTAGCCAAATGGTTGCGCCGGATGTTACCGATTGGCATTGGACCGGGCAAGCGGCTTTTGGACCGGATTTTCGCGACATTTCGCAGACAGGGATACCGGTCTTCAGATACTTGCAATCGGCGAGGCATTTGATTAGCTTCCGCGCGCCTTGGCCAAAGCGCCCGTAGCTCAACTGGATAGAGCGTCTGACTACGGATCAGGAGGTTGGGAGTTCGAATCTTCCCGGGCGCGCCAAGGATTTCAAATCATCTGAGTTTTGCCCCCAAGTCTGTGTCTGCTCGTGGCGCAATCCGGCTCCGCGTGGCGGCGTTTTGAATTCGGCGCGATTATGTTGAATAGTGGTGAGGATCACTATTTAGGTGCGGATTGCGGGCGATATGGCGAAGAAAGCAGATCATGATCACGCGCATGAGCACGAACATGCGCATTCGTTGTTGCCGTCGGATCCGGCGTTACGCGCCAAGGCGCTCGAGACATTGCTGGTCGACAAGGGACTGGTAGACCCGGCCGCCGTGGATGCGCTGGTCGACACCTTCTCCAATGACATTGGCCCGCAGAACGGGGCGCAGGTCATCGCCCGCGTCTGGACCGACTCGGACTATCGCGCACGCCTTCTCGACGATGCGACGGCGGCGATCGCCGAGCTCGGCTTTTCGGGCATGCAGGGCGAGCACATGGTGGCGGTCGAGAATACGGATCACGTGCACAATGTGGTCGTCTGCACATTGTGCTCCTGCTACCCGTGGCCGGTCCTGGGGTTGCCGCCGGTCTGGTACAAGTCGCCCGAATATCGCGCCCGCGTGGTGCGCGAGCCGCGCGCGATCATTGCGGAGTTCGGCCTTGAGCTCGCCGACGATGTGGAGATACGCGTTTGGGATTCGACTGCTGAAATCCGCTACCTCGTTGTCCCGCAGCGCCCGGACGGGTCTGACGGGTTGGACGAGACCGGCCTGGCCGGCCTGGTCACGCGCGATTCCATGATCGGGACCGGGCTGGCGTTAAACCCGGGAGCCGTTTGATGGACAGCGTCCACGATCTCGGCGGCGTGGAGGGGTTCGGTTCCGTTCCCGTGGAGACGGATGAGCCCGTCTTCCATGACACCTGGGAGGGCCGGATTCTGGGAACGCGAGTCCTCATGGGCTTTTGGGGGCGGTGGAACATCGACGCCAACCGGCATTCGCTCGAGCGGCTGCCGCCGGGCGACTATCTGACGATGAGCTATTACGAGAAATGGGCTTCCGGCCTTGTGAACATTGCCATCGAGAAGGGTTTGATCACCCGCGACGAAGTTCGCAACGGCCGCCCCGACACGGATGCGGAGCGGATGACCCCGCCCGTGGATGCGGCGGGCCTGCTGTCGTTCCTGCCCAAGGGCCGTCCCTCGAGCCGCGAGATCGAGGCGGCGCCGGGCTTTCGTCCCGGTGACCGGGTTCGCACGGCCCGGCACATGCATTCGGGTCACACCCGGTTGCCGCGCTATCTGCGTGACCGGGTCGGCGAGATCGTTCTGCACCACGGGGCCCATGTTTTCCCCGATGCCAGCTATACGATGGACGGCGAAGCGCCTCAGCATCTCTATGCGGTGCGCTTCGACGGGCGCGAAATGTGGGGCGACGATGCGGAGCCCGGGCACAGCGTGACGGCGGATCTTTGGGAAAGTTATCTTGTCCCGGCCGCCTGAGCCGACGCGGCCCTTTGCCGAGCCATGGCAGGCGCAGATCTTCGGGTTGACCCATGCGCTGGCAGCGGCCGGTACGTTTACCTGGCCCGACTGGGCGGCCCACTTCGGGCGCGCGCTCAGGCAGGCGCTCGATGCCAGCGGCCCGACGGACGGGTCGGATTATTACGACGTCTGGCTTCGGGCGCTCGAGACCTTCCTCATCGAGCACGACCATGCGGATCAGGACAGTCTGAATGAACTGCGCGCGGCGTGGACGCAGGCCTATCTTTCGACGCCCCATGGCGAACCGGTCGAGCTGAGCTAGACATCTGTCCGGCTCGGCCCGTTACGCAGACCGCTTAGGGCCTTATGAAGACGTATCGGGTGACGAAGTTCGCGGACCGCTCGGGGTTCGTCGCGGAATCGCTGGTGCGGAGGTCGAAACCGCGCTCCAGCAGTTGATGCATGGCCGTGGCGCAGCCGGTGCCCCGCACGATCGGTGCCACATTCTTGCTGCCGGACCAGGCCGTGAGTTCCATCTTTGGGCCGGAGGACTCCGTCCGTCGGCAATCGATGATCGCGACTGCGTTGGTATTTCGTTCGGCGCTCTGTGCCGTCGCTGTTTGCGGTCCCGGTGTTGCGATCGTGAACAGCGTGAATGCAGCCACGAGGCCGACCGCCGACACGATTACTCTGGTTCGTAATTTCATGTGCACTCCCTGGGGCAATTGTTTGCTGTGACACCGACGGGGATCACATGACTTCGGAACAAGCTTAGAGAAGAACCGCGGTATGCGCCTATCCCTTTCCACGGGCGTGCGACTAGATTTCGTCCCAGACGGGCCGGCGTATCTCGGGGTCGATGACCCGCAGATTTCGTTCCTTGAGTTGCCCGATGCGGTCCATTTCCACGTCGCTCAGTGTGAAGTCGAAGATCGCGATGTTTTCCTCGATCTCGGAAAATTCGAGGGCCCGCGGGACCACACCGATCCCCGGCTGCTGCACCGTCCAGCGTAACGCAATCTGGGCCGGGGTCTTGCCGTGGGTCGCCGCGATCTCGACGATGACGGGGTCGTCGAGCATGGCGCCGCGTGCCAGAGGGGCGTGGCATGTGACGAGCAGGCCGTGGTTGCGGCACGCCGTGATCAGTCGCTCCTGATTGATGTAGCAGTGATACTCGATCTGATTGGTCACCAGGGGTTCCGGGCATTTGGCCGCGGCCTCTTCAAGCAATGCTATCGTGAAGTTCGAAACCCCAATATGCCGCGCCAGGCCGTCGCGTTTGGCTTTGGCGAGCGCGCCGAGTGTCTCGGCCAGCGGCACATTCGGCTGTGGCCAGTGGATCAACAAAAGGTCGACATGGTCGAGGCCCGTTGTCTCAAGACTGGTCTCGACCGAGCGCGCAAAATCGTCTGCCTTCGCATTCTCTTCCGTGACTTTCGTGGTGACCCAAATCTCGTCGCGCGGCACATCGGAGGCGCGGATGGCCTCACCGACCCATTGCTCCGTGCCGTACTTGCGTGCCGTATCGATGTGACGGTAGCCGCAACTGAGTGCATGGAGAATGAGCTCGACCGCGCGTTCGGGTTCGGGGAAGAGCATGGTGCCATAGCCGACCGCCGGAATGGCGGCGCCGTGAGCGTTTATGGTGTGGGCAGGGGACATGGAAATCTCGGATGCTACTCGGGTGTGTCTTGATAAACAGCGGCGTTGCGCCGGGCAACGACCTGCGCCAGCCGCCGCATCGCGGTAGGTTCGAAATCATGGGCGGGCGGTTCTTCATGCTCGAAGTTGCCCACCCGGTCCGCGCCGCGCACGAGGGTTGCGCTGTCTTTTTCGATCAACTGTTGGCGCACGTTTGGCGACACGTAACGGATCGCGATCCCGATGCGGCTGTCGTTCGACCGGTTGGGGTTGGATGCGTGCGCGACATTCACATGGTGCAGCGAAATCTCGCCCGTTTTCAGGGCCAGGTCGACGGCGTCTGATTCGTTGATGTCACGCTGCATCACCTGTCCGCGCGACAGCAGATTGTCGTCGTCGAAGGTCTCGTGATGGGCCGTCGCGTCCCATTGGTGGGAGCCGGGGATCATACGCATGCAGCCGCTCTTCACGGTGGCCGGGCTTAGCGCAAGCCATGCCGAGACGATCTCGGGGTTCTCGAGTCCCCAGTAGTTTCCGTCCTGATGCCAGGAAACGAAGGATTTTCCGTCTGGCGGCTTCACGAACAGGGTCGACGTCCAACACAACAGGTCGGGCCCGATCAGGCTCTCGACCGCGTCGAGAATATCGGGAGTCCGCACGATGTCGGCCATCCAGGTTGTCACCAGGTGAAGCTTCTGTGCCTCGACACCGTGCATCAGGTCCGGGTGGCTCTCTTGCATGGCTTCGAGGCTGATGCGGTACCGCTGTGCATCAGCCGGCGATATCGCCGGCAGCGGGAACAGATACCCGTCACGTTGATAGCGTTCGACTTGATCCGTGGTCAGGTGGCGGGCCATGGCGAAACCTTATTGTGCGTTTGGGGGGAGCGCAAAGTCCTGTGCATATTTCTGTCGGGGCGAATCGACTGCTTGGCCCAATTTTCCAATGGTCGCGATGGAGCCGCGCAATCTTTTGGGGGCCGGGCCGTCACGCCTGAAACGGAAACAAGAATATGGGCTTCACCCCGATCCACTTCAGCGAGGAAGACAGGATCTTCCAGGATCAGATCCGACGGTTTGCCGAGCGCGAGGTCGCGCCGATCGCCGACGAGATCGACCATGAGGACCGCTTCCCCGACGAGGTGATCCCCAAGTTCGGCGATTTGGGCCTGCTGCAATGGAGCGTACCGGCGGAGTTTGGTGGGCCCGAGGGTTCGCTCACCAAGCTCTGCATCGCGCGTGAGGAGCTGGCGAAATACTCCCTGTCCCTGTCCGTGATGGTTGGTGAGAACGGCAATGGCATGGCGCTGCCGTTGTTGTTCGGAGGTACGGACGCGCAGAAGCAGAAGTATTTTCCCCTCCTCGCGAAAGGGCGCACTCTCGTCGCCTTCGCCCTGTCCGAGCCCGAGGCGGGGTCGGATGCGGCCGCGCTGCGAACCCGCGCGGTGCGTGACGGCGACGACTGGCTGATCACGGGCAACAAGATTTTCGTGACCTGCGGACCGGTGGCCGATTATGTGCTGGTGCTCGCCCGGACCAACGACGCGCCGCGCGCCAAGGGCGTGTCTGCGTTTATTGTCGACACGTCATTGGACGGGGTCACGCGTGGCCCGAAGAACAAGAAGATGGGCTACAACGGCGCCACCCCGAACTGCGATTTCTTCTTCGAGGATGTCCGCGTGCCTGGCGACGCCATGGTGGGCGGCGACGGCGAGGGGTTCGCGATCGCCATGAAATGCATGGAGTTTAACCGTCCCGCCATGTCGGCGTCGGCACTGGGGATCGCCCAGGGCGCGCTGGATCAGGCGGTGGCCTTCGCGAAGGGACGCGAGCAGTTCGGCAAGCCGATCTCCGAGTTTCAGGGCCTGCAATTCATGATGGCGGATATGGCGATGCAGATCGAGGCGGCGCGCGCGCTGCTCTATGAGGTGACGGCGCGTTACGACCGGGGAGAGATGGACGGCTATGGCGGTCTGTCGGCGATGGTGAAGACGCTGGCGAGCGACGCGGCGATGAAGGTCACCACAGACGCCGTCCAGATTCTGGGTGGCTACGGCTATATGAAAGAATTTCCGGTGGAGCGCATGATGCGCGATGCCAAGGTGACCCAGATTTTCGAGGGCACCAACCAGATCCAGCGCATGCTGATCGCGCGGGATATTCTCAAGTAGATGTCGCGGAAGCGCGGGAGTTTATGGTGTCCATGACGGGATTGCTCGACGGCATCCGGGTGCTGGATTTTACGACCATGATGGCGGGGCCTTATTGCACGCGCCAACTCGCCGATTTGGGTGCGGAGATCATCAAGGTCGAAGCGCCCTCCGGTGAGCAGAATCGCCGTGCGGCCCCGATCCGCGACGGTGAGAGCGCGGTCTATGGCCACCTCAATTGCGGCAAGCACAGCCTGGCAATAGATTTGAAATCACCCGAAGGGCACCGTATCGCGCTCGATCTCGCGCGTCATTGCGACGTGGTCGTCGAGAATGCGCGGCCCGGCGTCATGGCCCGGTTGGGGCTCGATCATGCGGCGATCCGGGAGGTTCGGCCGGACGTTGTTTACTGCTCGATTTCGGGCTTCGGCCAGACCGGCCCGGATGCCCAGAACCCGGCCTACGCGCCCGTCGTCCAGGCGGCCTCCGGTTACGAGATGGCCACACTGGAGCAGCAGCCCGAAATGACCCGTCCCGGGTTCGTCGGGGTGTTCCTGGCAGATGTGATGGCGGCGGTGCAGGCCTTCGGGGCGATCAACGCGGCTCTGTTTGCGCGCGAACGCACCGGAGCGGGTCGATATATCGACGTCTCGCTGATGGAAAGTGTCATCTGGCTGCTCGTCTATGAAATCCAGCTGGCGCAGAATCCGCTCGACACGCCGCGCGGTTATTATCGGCCCGTGCGAGCCAGCGACGGCTTCGTGATGGTCGCGCCCGGCGGGCAGATCACCTTCGAAAGCATGGCGCGCGCGATGGGTGCGCCGGAGTGGATCGAGGATCCGAGATTTTTGACTCATCCCGATCGCAACCGGAACTATGCCGATCTCATGGCACTGGTCGAGGGTTGGACGTCGACCCGCACGGCGGCCGAATGCGAGCGCATCCTGATGGCGGGCAAGGTGCCCTGCGCGCGTTACCGCGAGGTGGAAGAACTGTTCGACGACCCCCAGCTGGCGCACCGCGAAGCATTCGCGACTGTGTCCGACGGGGCGGGAAGTTTCCAGGTTCCGAATCCGCCCTTTGCGATGGACGATGCGGCTGTGGGTGCCCGCAGCTGGGTCGCCCCGTTCGGCGGTTCGGCGCGCGAGGTTTTGGGAGAGTTGCTCGAGATGGATTCCGCGGCGGTCGATGATCTCTACATGCGCGGGGTGCTATTCGCACAAGACAGGTAAACCAAAGTCCGCGCCCATCCGATTGTGGGCAGGGGTTGAGGCGCCTATCGTGTGATCAGCGCCCCGTTGGAGAAATTTTGCGATGGATCGATTGATCGAACAGTTGAACACGGCTTGGGAAAGCATTCTCGTTCAATTCGCGTCCCCGACATTCTATTCCCAGATCGGGTTTGTGATCGTGGCGCTCCTGGCGGCATGGGCGCTGACCCTGGGCATCAAGGCGCGGGTCAGGATTTTCCGCGAAGAACCAACGTCCGGCGCGCTGCTGGACATGCGGATGGCGCTCCACAATGCCGGCGACCTTGTGCTGCCGGTTCTCACGGCACTGCTCCTCGGCGTCGTCACGCCGGTTGCCGCATCGATGATCGGCGAGGCCTGGCTGGTACGCGCCGCCCAAGGCATCGCATTCATTCTCCTGGCCTTCAGCCTGGCCAATCACTTCATCTCCAGTACGACCATCATCTTCATTCTGCGCTGGATCGGCGTGCCGATCGCGCTGCTCTTCATCGTTGGGCTGCTGGACGATGTCACCGGTCATCTGGACAGCGTGTCCTTCGCGATCGGCAACATCGAAGTCACGTTGCTCGCCGTTCTGCGAACATTCCTGTTCGGCATTCTGCTGTTCTGGTTCGGCCGGGTTTCCAACTCCACCGGCCAGCGGGTGATCCGCAACCGCACGGGGCTCGATATCAGCACCCGCGAGGTGATCGCCAAGCTGTTCGAAATTGGCGTCTACGTGTTGATGCTCCTGCTGCTGCTGAACATCGTCGGGATCGACCTGACGGCGCTGGCGGTGTTTGGCGGTGCGCTCGGTGTCGGCCTTGGTTTCGGATTGCAACAGATCGCCTCCAACTTCGTGTCGGGCATCATCATCCTGCTCGACCGCTCGATCACCATCGGCGACTATATCGAGCTGGAAGTACGGCAACTGGCCGAGATGGTCGGAATGCCCGATCATCTGCTGACCCGCTTTCCGCACCAGTTGTCGGGCGGCCAAAAGGCGCGTGTGGGAATTGCCCGGGCGATCGCTCTGCGACCAAAACTCCTCGTTCTGGATGAACCCACCTCGGCGCTGGATGTGTCAGTCCAGGCTGTGGTTTTGAAGTTGCTTGCACGCCTGCGTCAACAGTTGGGCATGACCTATTTGTTTGTCAGTCACGACTTGAACGTCGTGCGACTGCTTTGCGATCGGGTGATCGTGATGAACAAGGGGCGGATTGTGGAATCGGGAACCGCATCGGATGTCCTGATCCGACCCCGCAATGATTATACGAAGGCTCTGATCGCGGCGATCCCGCATTTCGATCCCACTGGTGGGCCGGAAGGTTCGCTCGCGGTCTAGTGGCGCGCCTGCGTTAGCGCTGAATTGTCGGGTCCGGCGCGAAGCCAAAATTGATGGTGCCGCGAAAGCGGGTGGAAATCCTGGTCTCGGCCGGGCGATAGCCATATAGCGAACAGCGGATGATGATGTCGGATGGAACATTCGTCAGCGTGATGTCGAACGGCGTAATTTTGTTGGGACGGGTGGTCAGGCCGTCACGCTCGAAGGTGCATCGCGCACCGGGCGGGTCCGATGTGATCGCAACATCATGTGTGCTCCATTCACGGCGGTGCGTGCACGCCGCCAGAATGATCAGTCCGAGTGTGACCAAAACGAACGCTTTTCTCGACATTTCGAAACTCTAACGTCAGCCGGGGCATTGCCGTGCGCGCATCACCTGCGCATACGATGATCCGAGGGCGATTCTGCCTGTCCGGACTTGGATATGCTAGCCTTGATACGCAGTTTGAATTGAAAGGTATCCCATCATGGCAAAACAGGTCTCCTTCGCGGCATCACCCGGGCGGGTTGTCGATATTGCCGCAGATATCCGAGCGGGCAGCTATACGCCCACGGATGCGGTGCAGGCCTGTCTCGACCGGATCGCGGATGTCGATGAAGATGTGAAGGCCTGGGTTTCCGTGGATTCCTCGGGGGCGCTGGCCACCGCCGCGGAAATGAATCGGGAAGCCAATGACGGCATGTTGCGGGGGCCGCTGCACGGTGTTCCGGTGGCCATCAAGGACATTTGCGACGTCGCCGGATGGCCGACCCGATGCAACAGTCGAACCCGCGCCGATGTGCAGCCGGCTTCCGCCGATGCCGAGATCGTGGCCGCGTTGCGCGCGGCCGGAGCTATCATTCTGGGCAAGACCCACACCACCGAGTTTGCTTACTACGATCCGTCACCGGCGCGGAATCCGCACAATATCGGGCATACCCCCGGCGGCTCGAGCAGTGGCTCGGGCGCAGCTGTCGGCGCCGGCATGGTGCCCGCGGCAATCGGCACCCAGACGGTCGCATCGGTAAACCGGCCAGCGGCCTATTGCGGGATTGCCGCCTTCAAACCGTCGACCCGCAGCATGGCCACATACGGTATCGCGCCGCTGGCGCCGTTCTACGATACGCCGGGCCTGTATGGCTGGTCGGTCGCAGATGCCTGCTACATGTATGACGCCGTCCGCCCGCCCCATGGCCGGCCGGACGCGGGTCTCGAGGATGAAGTGCGGGTGGTCGTGTTGAACGATCCGTTTCTGTCCGAGGCAAGCGACGAGGTCATGGCGGCGCGTGACGATGTGGCGGCCCGGTTGCGCGATGCGGGCCATGATGTTGTCGAGATGACATCGCCGATTTCACTCGAGGACCTCAACGAACTGCAGGGACATACGACCGTCTATGAACTGGCGCGCCTGCATGCCGGCTTGCTGGGGTTTCCCGAGGGTCAGGTCGGGGCGGCCTTGCGGCAGTCGGTCATCGACGGCAATGAGATCGACGACGAGGTCTATCAGGCCGAACGTCGCCAGATCGACGCCATGCGTGTGACGTTTATGGGGGCAATCAAACCGACCGACCTGGTGCTCTGGCCGGCGGCACCGGCGACGGCGCCGGAAGGGCTTGAATGGACCGGGGACAGGCGGTTCATCGCGCCCTGGACCGCGCTTGGCGGGCCGGTCGTTTCGATGCCGTCCGGGCTGGGTGCGGGCGATATGCCCATCGGCATGCTGTTGGCCGGCACGCCGGGCTACGATCGATATGTTTCACGCGTGGCGCCGCGCCTGGCCGAGGCCGTGCCGCAGGCGAATTGAGAGGGCGTTTCCATGGAGTGGATGATCAAATGTGTATCCAAGCCGGACATGGCCGCGACCCGCGAAGCGACCCTCGAGGCGCATAAGGCCCATCTCGACAAGTTCAAGGCCGAGACCTGGTATTCCGGGCCGATGATGGTCGGCGATGGCTCGAATGCGAATGGCAGTTTCAGGGTCATTGATTTTCCCGACCGCGCCGACGCGAAGACCTACATCGACACCGACCCCTATACGACAGCCG
Organism: Alphaproteobacteria bacterium; assembly: GCA_965261975.1. Taxonomy (GTDB): domain Bacteria; phylum Pseudomonadota; class Alphaproteobacteria; order UBA6615; family UBA6615; genus UBA8079. Next base: position 84,113 of record CBDHEC010000008.1, on the reverse strand, counting down.
AGATTTTCCGTCGTATCGACATCGAGCCGCTGCAGCCCTGGACCGATGTGCGACAGCGCGACTATGCCCAGACCGAGGGACGGGCCCAGTTCATTGTCATCGCGCGCACCGACCCGCGATCGTCGGACCATGTGCCGGGGGATGTGTCGAACTTCCTCGCGAAGTATCGCGAGCGGGTCGTCTTTGCCGGGGCGCTGCTGAATGACAAGCGCGACACCGTGACCGGCGCACTCTATGTCGTCGATATGGATGATCGGGCGGGCGCGGATGCGTTGCTGGCCGATGAGCCTCTGTCACGTGGTCCCGAGGGCCGCAGCCTTACAATCGAGCGTTGGCGCTTCGGCCATGTCTAGGCCGTTGCCAGTAGGAGAGAGAGAATGACCAGTGCCGTTATCGTATCCACCGCCCGGACCCCGATCGGGAAGGCGTATCGCGGATCTTTCAACAACACCACGCCGGCGAAACTTGGTGGGATCGCGATCAAGAACGCGGTCGAGCGCGCCGGGATCGAACCTGACATGGTTGAAGACGTGCTGATGGGCTGTGCCAACCCCGAGGGTGCGACCGGACAGAATTTTGCCCGCCATGCGGCGTTGTGGGCGGGTGTCCCGGTGACCGCAGGCGCGGCCACGATCAACCGCTTCTGTTCGTCGGGCCTGCAGTCGATTGCCTCGGCGGCGAACCGCGTGGTCATGGACAAGGTGCCGGTCGCCGTGGCCGGAGGCATCGAGGCGATCAGCGCCCTGGACCCGGCGCATCAGGCCGATATGCGGGTCGAGGACCCTCATGTGCGCGATGTGAAACCCGAGATCTTCATGGTCATGCTCGACACGGCCGAGACGGTGGCCAATCGATATGACGTCAGCCGCGAGAGCCAGGATGAGTATGCCTTGTCGAGCCAGATGCGCACCGCAGCGGCTCAGCAGGCGGGCCGTTTCGACGATGAAATCGTCCCCGTCGAGACAACCATGATGGTGAAGGACCGGGAGACCGGCGAGGTCAGCGAGAAGGCTGTGACCCTTGATCGTGACGAATGCAACCGGCCAACGACGAACTCGGAGAGCCTGGCCGGCCTCGGCGCCGTGCGCGAGGGCGGGTCGGTCACTGCGGGAAACGCCAGCCAGCTTTCCGATGGTGCCAGCGCGTGCGTGGTGATGGATGAGAAGCTCGCCGAGCAGCGCGGTCTCGAGCCGCTCGGGCGCTATCTCGGCCTGGCCGTTTCCGGGTGTGAGCCCGACGAGATGGGCATCGGGCCGGTGTTTGCCGTACCGCGCCTGCTGGAGCGTAATGGCCTCAACGTCGATGATATCGACCTTTGGGAATTGAACGAAGCGTTCGCTGTCCAGGCGCTCTATTGCCGAGACACGCTGGGCATCGACCCGGAAAAATACAATGTCGATGGCGGTTCGATCTCGATCGGGCATCCCTATGGCATGAGCGGCAACCGGATGACCGGGCATGCGCTCATCGAGGGGCATCGTCGCGGTGCCAAGAACGCCGTCGTCACCATGTGTGTCGGCGGCGGCATGGGCGTGGCCGGCCTGTTCGAGATTTTCTAGGCGCGCTGCCGGCGGCTAGGGGAAGGTCGGCCGCTCGCCGTCGGGGGGCACGATCTCGAAACTGTTGAGGGTCATTGCCACGCCGGTGTAGTGGCCGACGATCCCCGTGAGTTCAACGATGCCATCTTCGCCGAAGCGCGATTTCATGTCGGCATAGACATCGTCGTCGACCCGCCCGGTCTCGAGAAGTGCGCGCACGAAGCCATAGATAGCCGCCTCGTCATCGTTTGCGAAGCCGGGGGGCGTTCCCGCGCGGATCGCTTCGACGATGTCTTCGGACAGTCCCTCGCGGATGGCGATGGGGGCATGGGCGAACCATTCGAACTCGGCCTTCCAGTGGCGTCCGACAACAAGGATCGCCAGCTCGCGCAGGTTTCCGGGCAAGGTCGCTGCAAAGCGCAGGAAGTGTCCCATCCGCTCGACCCCTTCACACACGCCGGGATGCAGGAGATAGGCGTGATAGGGGCCGCGCACCTGGCCACGAGGGCCGGCGGTGATCCTGTCATAAATTTCTTTCTGTTCGGCGGTCAGGGTGTCGGGGTCGATTTCGGAGATGCGCATGGTAGCCTGCCTTGTTGGGTGCGTATCGAGAATAGAGCTTCTATTGTGGGTAGGGAATGCTCGGTCTTCACGCGGGCGCCATTCAGGGGAGAGGTGTCATTTATCAACAGATAAACAGAATTGCCGCCGCGCTGGTGATCCTCGGTGGCACCTTGGCTGCCGGTATGGCTGCTGCGCAGCAACCGGTCGATCTTGAACTTGTGCTTGCGGCCGACGGCTCGGGGTCCATCGACGATGCCGAACTGGCGCTGCAGCGCGAAGGTTATGCCGATGCCGTGCGCAATCCGCGTGTCCTGGAATTATTGACCGGCGGCATCCATGGTCGGAGCGTGATTGCCTATGTCGAGTGGGGCAGTGCGGAATCTCAGCACACGATTGTGGACTAGACCGTGATCGACGGCCCGGAATCGGCGGCCGCGTTCGGCGCCGCGCTGGTCGATGCCCCGCGCCAGGCCTGGGGATTTAACTCGATCAGTAACGCCATTGCCTATTCCCAGAATCTGATCGAGGCCAACCCCTATCGCGGCGCGCGGCGGATTATTGATATCTCCGCCGATGCCGGGAATATCGGGGGGATGCCGTTGGCCCTGGCGCGCGGCAATGCGGTCGCCACGGGCATCACGATCAATGGCCTGGCCATCAGCCGGCCGGGCAGCACCCGCCCGCCGCGCGCGGTCTCGCTGGAGCAGGAGTTCCGCGAACAGATCATTGGCGGCACGGGGGCTTTTGTCGTGACCGTCGACGAGACGATCAGCTTTGCCGAGGCGGTGTTGAAGAAAATGATTCTCGAGGTTGCCGGGATCGCGCCACCGGAGATCGCTGGTCTGCCGGCGGGTGGGCGGCTTTCGTTCGCGGCGCAATAGCGCCGGCGTCCCTAGGGTTCGATATAGGCGGTAACGATCTCGTCGGCAGCCGCGCGTAAATCCGCCAGATGGTTCGCGACAAATTCTTCCACCGGCACCGCCTGCCGCATCCAGACAAGATTGACACAACCCAGGACCTGGTCTTCGACCCGGAGCGGCACGGAAATCGCGCTGAGGCCGTCGTCGAAGAACGTGTTCTCGCCATAGTTTCCGCCGAGATAGAACTCGTCACGGGTGGCGTAGCCGTTGGCGCGGACCTCGTCGAGGATGGCCTCCAGCTTCTCCGGTGTGCGGGCGATCTGGTCTGCAGGGTGGGAGGATTTGCTGAGGCCGGCGACGATCTCGTCATGTTCGTGTTCGGGGCAGAATGCCAGATAGGCGCGGCCGACGGCGGTCACGGCGAATGCGACCTGATGGCCGATCTCGTCGCGGTTCATCAGGAAGGGTGTCTGGCGCCGGCTGGTCTCCTTGATCTCCATGAAATCGCCATTGCGCACCATCAGGTCGGACGGCCATTTGACCGTTTCGCACAGCCGGCCGAGGACGGGGCCGGCGATCTCGGCCAACCGGTCGAACTCGTCCAGTGTCCCGGTCATGCGGCGCAGACCGAAGGTGTTCCGGTACAGGCCGTCGCCGAGCCCACGGCGAACCAGCTCCTGTTGCTCGAGCGTCACAAGAATGCGCAGCAGGGTCGTGCGGTGCAGCCCGGTTTTCTCGTGTAATTGATGCAGGCTGGCGGTCCCCAACTCTTCGAGCGCGCGCATCACGGAGATGCCGCGTTCGATCGCACGTATGGGTTGCAGGCCTGTCATCTAATCTCGCCGAGGATTTTGGATAATTCAGGCGCGCAATCTAGCAGGAGGTTTCACTGCACGAAAACCTCCGGAAATGTCGGCTGTCGTCATCCATTGGTTGCATAGAGTTGTCGGCGATATTGTGGGGAAGCTGCAGGTGTATCGATGGGAACCGTCCGGAACGTCTTATTCATCATGTGTGATCAGCTGCGCGCTGATTACCTGTCGTGCGCAGGGCATCCGACCCTGAAAACGCCCAATATCGATGCGTTGGCCGCGCGCGGCGTGCGCTTCGCGAAATCCTATGTTCAGGCGCCGGTTTGTGGGCCGTCACGCATGTCCTTTTACACCGGGCGCTACGCGGCAAGTCATGGCGCGTTCTGGAACTTCGTACCGTTACCGGTCGGGGAAATGATGCTCGGCGATCTGCTTCGCCCGTCTGATATGCGTGTCGCACTGGCGGGCAAGACCCATCACTTCGCAGACAAGACGGGCATGGCGCGCCTCGGCATCGAGCCGGACAGCGCAGCCGGGAGCGGCTTGATGCGAGGTGGGTTCGACTATGTGGTTCGCGACGACGGCATCCACCCGGCCGCCGCGGGTCGTATCGAATCCGACTATGCAAACTATCTGCGCGCGAACGGCTTCGACAGCGACAATCCCTGGCATGACTTCGCCAACTCGGCGACCGACCCTGACGGCAATGTTCTGAGCGGCTGGAACATGCGCAATTGCGGCCTGCCCGCGGTCGTGCCCGATGAGATGGGCGAGACGGCCTATATGTCTGATCGGGCCATCGAGTTCATCGCCGAGCAGGGGGATGACCCCTGGTGTCTGCACCTCAGCTACATCAAGCCTCACTGGCCCTATATCGTCTCGTCGCCCTATCACAACATGTATGGCGTCGACGATATTCTGCCGGCAGTGCGCTCTGCCGAGGAACGCGACACCGATCATGAAGTCATCCAGGCCTTCATGGCCCGCGAAGAGGGGCGCGAGTTTCAGCGCGATGAAGTTCGCGAAACCGTCATCCCGGCCTATATGGGTTTGATCGCGCAGATCGATAGCCATCTAGGTCGTGTGTTCGAAGCGCTCGACAAGGCGGGGCGGTTCGACGACACGATGATCGTCTTCACCAGCGACCATGGTGACTATCTCGGTGATCACTGGATGGGCGAGAAGGAGATGTATCATGAGCAATCTTCGCGCATCCCGCTCATCGTCTACGACCCCGACAGCGCGGCCGACAGCACGCGCGGCACGGTCGACAACCGGTTTGCCGAGGCGATCGATGTGGTCCCGACAATCCTCGATGCCGCCGGTCTCGAGATTCCCGACAATATCGTCGAGGGCCGATCGCTCCTGCCGCTGTTGCGCGGGGAAGACCCCGACGATTGGCGTGACGCGGTCTTCAGCGAGCTCGACTACGCCTTCTATTCCGATGTGCGTGACCCGCTGGAACGGCCGACGGACCAGTGCCGCACCTTCATGGTGCGCGAGGGGCGCTGGAAGTACATTGCCTATGAAGGCTACCGCGCACAGTTGTTTGATCTCGAATCCGACCCCGATGAACTGCAGGATCTGGGTGCCGACCCCGCCCATGAAGCCGAGCGTGTCCGGCTGCATCGCCGGCTCGCCGACTGGCAGAGCGGGCTGAAGTATCGGGTCACGTCGCCCGAATCCTTCGTGCGCGAATTCAAGGTGAAGGAAGGTAAATCGGGTGTGCTGATCGGGCACTGGTGAGCCCGCGCGCAAAACCGGGTAGTCTGGTCGCCATCAAATGATGACGACCAACACGGGGAACCTAACCTTGGCTCAGAATTCACCACTTTCCATGTTCGATATTTCGGGCAAGTCCGCCCTTGTGATGGGCGCAACCGGCTCCTTCGGCGGCGCGGCGGCGACAGCGCTGGCGCAGATGGGCTGCGATGTAACGATCGCGGATCTCAACCCCGACAAGGTCGAAGCCAAGGCCGACGAGTTGCGCGACACCGGCGCCAGGGTCGCCACGGCGATCGGGTTGCCGGACAGCGAGACCAACGCGGTGAATATGGTTTCCGCCGCGGTCGAGGCCTTTGGCGCTCTCGACCTGATGTTTGTTGCCACGGGCATGAATGATGTCGGCTATATCGAGGAACAATCCTACGAAAGCTGGCGCAACGTGATGTCCGCCAACCTGGACGGTTACTGGCTGGCCTGTCAGGCGGCAGGCCGACAATTCGCCAAGCAACCGACCGAACGCGGACGGTCGAAAGTGGTCGTGGTCTCGTCCACGCGCGGCCGCCATGGCCTGCCGACGGGCTATACCGGTTACTGCGCATCCAAGGCGGGGCTGGACGGCATGGTCAGGGCGCTGGCCTGTGAATGGGGTGGCAAGAACGCCAATATCAACGCCATCGGGCCGACGGTTTTTCGCTCACCGCTGTCGGAATGGATGTTCTCGGACGAGGATCCGGGCAAGGCCACGCGCGAAGCGATGCTCGAACGTGTGCCTGTCGGCCGGCTGTCGGAGACAGACGATCTAATGGGCGGACTGATTTATCTTCTGTCGCCGGCGTCCGATTATGTGACCGGTCACACGCTTTATATTGATGGTGGTTACACCGCCGAATAGGCCTGCCTGTCGCGGGGTTGGGGAAGACGCATGCTGTTCAAGATCATCCTTTGGGGTCTGTCGTGGATGTTCCGGGTTTCCGGGTGGCGCTATCCGGCCTTCCGGGCGCGTTTGCGCGAACGCAATATCGTGGTTCAGATCCGCAGCGAGGACGGCAAATCGGGTCGCTACATAATTTTTGAAGATGGTCGCGTGCGATCGGGCGCGGGTTTGCACGACGCGCCGACCGTATCGCTGGTCTTCAAGACAGCCAAGATCGGGGCCCGGTTGTTGATGCCGCCGATTGATCAGTTGGAACAGATTGATGCGTTGAAGAATTTTCTGGTGCGTCTGGAAGGTCCCGATGATGACGCATTGTGGTTCGCCCAGACCGTGATGGCCGCCCTGTCGGCCGGCTGGAAGTTCGGGCGCAAGATGAAAGACGGGACCACGCGCTTCTGCACCATGACCAATGGCGGGCCGCTATTTGTCTATGTCCGCGACGGTGAAATTCTGCGCACCACGCCGGTTGCCTTCGATGGAGAAGACGCCGGGACCTGGACGATCAAGGCGCGGGGCAGGGAATTCACCCCGCCGCGCAAGGGTATGCTGTCGCCCCATGCGATGAACTGGAAGGCGATGGTCAACGCGCCGAACCGGATTCAGTATCCGATGAAGCGTGTCGATTTCGACCCGAATGGGGAGCGCAATATCCAGAATCGGGGTGTGTCCGGTTATGAGCGCATCAGCTGGGACGAGGCGCTGGACATTGTCGCGGGTGAAATCAAGCGCATGAAGCGCGAGCATGGCACCGGCGCGATCGCGTCGAGCAACGGCTCCCATCACAATTGGGGCAACATAGGTTACTACCTCAGCGCCAAGCTGCGCTTCATGAATGCCATCGGCACGACCGACGTGCACCACAATCCCGACAGCTGGGAGGGCTGGTACTGGGGGGCGTTGCACCATTGGGGCGGCAGTTTGCGCGTCGGCGGTGGCGAACCCTTCGGCACCATCGAGGACTGCCTCGAGAACGCTGAGATGATCGTCTTCTGGTCGAGCAATCCGGAGGCGACCAGCGGCGTCTATGGTGGGCAGGAAGGCACGGTCCGGCGTCAGTGGCTGCGCGATATCGACATCGAGATTGTCCACATCGATCCCTACTACAACGACACCGCACAATTCCTCGGCGGCAAATGGATTGCGCCGAAGCCGACCACGTCGCCGGCGCTGGCCCTGGCCATCGCGCATGTCTGGATCACCGAAGGAACCTACGACAAGGAGTATGTCGCGACCCGGACCAAGGGATTCGAGACATGGCGCGACTACATCCTCGGGACCGAAGACGGAATCGCGAAGACACCGGAATGGCAGGAGACCGAAACCGGTGTCCCCGCCAAGGACGTCCGCGCGTTGGCGCGCAAATGGGCCTCCAAGCGGACCTACCTGGCCGCCGGCAGCATGGGCAACGCGTTCGGCGGTGCCGCGCGAAACGCGACGGGCAGCCAGTGGACCCGGATGCTCGTCTGCCTCATGGGCATGCAGGGGTTGGGCAAGCCCGGGATCAATGTCAGCAATCTTCAGCTCGGCGTGCCGCATGATTTCAGTTTCTATTTCCCCGGCTATGCCGAAGGCGGCATCTCGGGTGATCTGAACAACACCGCGTTGGCCGGCGCGCTCTATCAGCGCATGCCCCAACTGCCGACGATGAATCCCTCGACCCAGAAAATTCCGCGCTTGCGTCTGCCCGACGCGATCATCGACGGACATGCCGAGGGGTTCTTGTGGGACGCGCTTTCGATGGAAGGTCAGTTCACCAAGATCAGCTATCCCAAACAGGGTCACTCGCCCGTGCACATGCTTTATCGCTACGGCACGGCGATCCTGGGCACGTTGAGTGATTCCAACCGTTTCGTGGAAATGTACCGGTCGCCCAACCTGGAGTTCGCCGTCAGCCAGGCGATCTGGGAGGAGGGCGATACCCGGTTTGCCGATGTCATCCTGCCGGCCTGTACGAGCATGGAACGCTACGATATCGGCGAGTGGGCCAATGCCGGTGGTTACGGGGCCCATTTCCATTCCCAGACCAACAACCGGATCATCACCTTCCAGGCCAAATGCATCGAGCCGGTCGGGGAATCGAAATCCGACTACGAGATCTTCTCGCGCCTGGCCTGCCGGCTGGGCCTTGGCGCCTACTATACGGAGGGCATGCGTGACATCGACTGGGTGAAGCGGATGTTCGATGCGTCCGACCTGCCGCAGCACATCTCGTGGAAGAAGTTCATCGAGCGCGGCTATTTCGTGGTGCCGCCCGAGGCGCCCGAGCTTCGTGCACCGACGGCCTATAAATGGTTCGCCGACGGCGAGAAGAAGAACATTCCCGAAGCGATGCCGTTGCCCGGCGACTACACCGAGCAGTTCCTCGAAGGGCTGCAAACCCAGTCGGGCCTGTTCGAGTTCGAGAGTTCGAGCCTGAAACGTTTCGCGCCCGATGACCCCGAGAGGCCGCCGATCGCGAAATATGCTTCAGCCTGGGAGGGGCCGAAGGTCGCCGGGCTGGGCGATCGCTATCCGCTTCAGCTGCTCACGCCCCATTCGCGTTTCAGCTTCCACAGCCATGGCGATGGCAAGGACAGTTTCCTGAACGACATCCCAGATCATCGGGTGCTGATCGACGGTCATTATTACTGGGTGCTTCGCCTCAACCCGACCGACGCAGCCGCGCGTGGCATTTCGACCGGTGATCTGGTGAAGGTTTTCAACGATCGCGGCGCGGTTCTGTGCGCCGCACTCCTGACCGAGCGTTTGCAGCCCGGCGTCGCTCATGGTTACGAATCCGCGGCCGTCTACGAACCCATGGGCGAGCCCGGACGTTCGGTCGACCGAGGTGGTTGTCTCAACCTGCTGTCGCCCCGGCGATCGCAGATCAAGAATTCCCACTCGATGGCCAACAGCACGACCATGGTCGAGATCGTGCCCTGGGACGGGGTCGTCGAGTATGAGCGGATTGAACCGGTGAGCGTGGGAGACGTGGCATGAGTCAGCCCAAATGGAACCTGATCGTCGACGTCGCAAACTGCACGAACTGCAACAATTGTACCCTGGCCGTGCAGGACGAGCATGTGGGCAACAGCTTTGCCGGATATGCAGCCGAGATGCCCAAGCATGGGCATCGCTGGATCGACATCAAGCGGCGAGAACGCGGGCAGGGGACCATGACCGACGTCGCCTACCTGCCGACCATGTGTCAGCACTGCGACGACGCGCCGTGCATCTCTGCGGCCAAGGATGACGCCATCAAGAAACGCCCGGATGGGATCGTCGTGATCGATCCGGAAAAATCCAAGGGTCAGCGCCAGATCGTCGACGCGTGTCCTTATGGCGCGATTTTCTGGAACGAAGAGCTGGAGATACCTCAGCACTGGATCTTCGATGCTCATCTGCTCGACGCCGGCTGGACCGAGCCGCGCTGTGTCGATGTTTGCCCGACGGGTGCTTTACGCTCGCTCAAGGTCGATGATGGTGCCATGCAGAAAGTGTCTGATGAAGAAGGCCTGGAACCACTCCGGCCCGACCTCAAGACCAAGGCCCGTGTGCACTACAAGAATCTCTGGCGATATGCCGAGTGCTTTGTTGGCGGGACGGTTTCGGCCGAACGTGAAGGGATCGTAGATTGCGTCGAGGGCGCCCGGATCGTGCTGACGCAGGACGGAAAAACCGTCGCCGAAACCACCACGGATGGATATGGGGATTTCAAGATCGACCGGGTGGCTCCGGAGAGCGGCGTCTATGTCGTCTCGATTTCCGCCGAAGGCCTGGGTGCCGAGCAGCGTGAGGTAACTCTCGGTGAGAGCATCAGTCTCGGCGAGATCAGATTGAGCGGGTGAGCACGTCACCCAAAGACCGCGACTGGGCGGCCTATTATGCGAAAACCATTGGCCGCCCGCCGCGCAATACACTGATTTTCGCCCTCGACCGGTTCGAAGAAGACCCCGCAGATGGCGCGCGATTTGCCGTTGATCTCGGCTCGGGCGCGGGCCGGGATGCCATCGAGATGCTGCGCCGCGGTTGGCGGGTGCTGGCCATTGATGCCGAGCCGGACGCCATCGACGCCCTGAAAGCGCGTCCCGACCTGCCGCCAGGCACCGATCTGGCCGGCCTCGTGTCCCGTTTCGAGGACGCGGCATGGCCCACATGCGACCTTGTGAACAGCAGTTTCGCCCTGCCGCTTTGTGCGCCACCGGATTTCAACTCGGTATGGCGACGGATTGAATCATCGCTCCGTCCCGGCGGTCGGTTTGCCGGGCAGCTTTACGGGGAGCGGGACAGCTGGATGGGCCGCGAAGGGATGACCTTCCATAGTCGCGCCGACATCGAGGGCCTGCTCGCGGGTTTCGACGTCGAACATTTTGTCGAGGAAGAGGATGACTCGACCACCCCGCGTGGCGAGTCGAAACACTGGCATGTGTTTCACATCGTGGCCCGCCGTCTTGGTGCGGGCACCTGACGAACTTTCTTATTCCCGGTCCCAGTCGAACAGGGCGGGTTCCTTGGCCAGGAAGCGCTTTACCGCGTCGCGGTGATAGTCGCTGGCGTTGGCTTCGGCCTGGGCGTGGGCCTCGGCGGACAGCGCGGTGGTGCGATCGGTTTCCAGGGCCGATCCCATCACCCGCTTGGCGATCCCGATGGCATCCGGCGAGGCGTTGGCGAATTTCGCCGCGAAGGCCTGCGCGTGGTCCAGCAACTGGTCCCCATCGAAAGTTTCGAGCACCAGCCCAAGGTCCTGCGCGTCCCCGGCGTTGAGTTCGCGCGCGGTCAGTACCAGGTCCTTGGCGCGTTGCAGGCCGACGAGGCGTGGCAACAGATACATGGCCCCCCAGTCGGGCACGAGGCCGATCCGGCCGAAGGACATGATGAAACGGGCATTGTTCACGGCAAACACGAAGTCGCAGGCGATGGCGAGGGAAAACCCCGCACCGGCTGCCGCACCATTGACGGCCGCGATGGTCGGTATCGGCAAGTCGAGCCACCTTTCGAGCGTGGTATGGGATTCGTGCATGCGCGCGCGCATGGCATCGGGACCTTTGGCGGACATCTCCTGCAGCACGCGCAAATCGCCGCCGGCACAGAAGGCCTTGCCCGCCCCCGTCAGGACGACGGCGGAGATATCCTTCCCCGCGCGTTTCGAGATTTGCACCACCGCGTCCGCGAACTCGTCGCGCAGTGCACCCCCCAGTGCGTTACGCGCCTTGGGCCGGTTGAGTGTCAGCGTTGCAACGCTGTCGTGCACGTCGAGCATGAGTTCGGTGTAGGTCATGGGTCGGTTCCGCCGCCTTCTGTGGTATGAGCACGTTTAGTCAATACTATGCCATGTCCGCACGCGATGCGGGTGGGCCCGAACGTCAGAATGGAGAGCATGATGAGCGACAGTGAACTTCTCGAACCGTCCGTTGACCCCAAAAAGAAGGTTATCGGCTACCGCAACGTGGTTTGCGAGAATCCAGCAGGCGGCGCGCGCACCGTGGTGTCCGTGCGCGACACGCCGGGCTTCGTCATCGACGAGCCGACGGAACGCGGCGGCACCAACATGGGGCCGACCCCGGTCGAGTCCGTGATGGGCGGCCTGTGTGGCTGCGATGCGGCGATCACCCACCAGGTCGCGCATATCATGAAATTCGAGTATGGCGATGTGAACTACACTTGCGACGCCGAAATCGACGTTCGCGGTGCAAAGGGTGTTACGGGTGTGCGCCCATACTTCGAGAAGGTCACGGTAAAGAAGGTCTTCCGCACCAATGAGAGCCCGGAGCGGGTCGAGAAGCTCAAGGCAAATGTCGAGCAACGCTGCCCGGTCAGCAACCTGATCCGCGACGCCGGTGTCGACCTCCACATCGAGTGGGTTATCGAGCCCATGTAGCAAACACGGGACCGGGTGATGCGCCCGGTCCCGTGTTTGGGTGACTATCTTTTCAGGCGTGCCGCCTCACCCAGGATAGCGCAGACGGCGGCCGTGTCCTCTTCGGCGCGGCCCTGGGCCATGCCTGCAACGTAGATGTCGGAGCAGGTGGTGAACAGCGGGGTCGGGCAGTCGAGCGATTTCGCAAACGCGCCGATCACCGACATGTCCTTCTGCCAGACCGAAATCTTCATCGTTGCATCGGAATAATCATCGGCGACCATCATCGGGCCGCGCACTTCGAACATGCGTGATGTGCCCGCACTGTCACTGATTACATCGTAGATGACCTGCGGATCGAGCCCGCCCTTCATGCCCATGACCATGGCCTCGGCGGCGGCGATGTTATGAATCGCGACCAGATGGTTGGCGACATATTTCATGCGGCTGCCGTTGCCGAATTCGCCGACATAGTAATGCGCGCGCGCGAAGCCTTCGATCACCTCGGCGCAGATATTGGCGGCGGCCTCATCACCGCTCAGGTAGACCGCGAGATCCTTCTCGCGCGCCTGGGCGCCGGTGCCCGACAGGGGCGCGTCGATCATGGTCACGCCCGCGGCCGCGAGCGCGTCATGGTTGCGCTGCTTGTCCTCGATCGGGAAGGTCGAGCATTCCATGATGATGACATCTGCGTTGCCGGCGGACGCGATTCCGTTGTCGCCGGTGCACACCGCATCCAGGGCGCCCGTGGTGGGCAGTGACGTGATCACGATGTCGGATGCCTGGGCAACCTCGGCGGGAGACGCGGCCACCGTGCCGCCTTTTTCCGTGAGCTCGTCGGAACGCGCGGGATCGAGATCGAACCCCGTGACCGCGTAGCCGGATTTCAAAAAATTGCCCGAGATGGCGGACCCCATAATACCCAGGCCGACAAGGCCGATGCGCTTCGTCATGGAACAAATACTCCCCGTTTCGTGTCCGGCATCTGGATGCCGGTGGATTTCGCTGCGGCGGGTTATATCATCATCCGGCCGTTGCGCGAGTAACGAGGCGCGACGCGGGCGGCGGGCACGTGCTATGGCGCGCATGATTGATGGCGGTCTTTTGTAAATGAACTATCTCACCTTCCTGCGCGCCAATTTTAGATTCATCGGCTTCGGGTTCCTCCTGACTATGTTGTCGAGCTATGGCCAGACTTTCTACGTGGCGCTTTACGGCTCGGAGATCCGCGCCGAGTTCGGGCTCGGTCATGGCAGTTTCGGTGCCGTTTTCTCCGCCGTCAGCATCGCGTCTGCCATATCTCTGATCTGGCTCGGACGGCTGATCGACCGGGTCGATCTGCGCCGTTATACGGCGTTCGCCCTGATTGCATTGACCGGCTCGATGATTGCGCTGTCTTTCGCGCATGTGCTCTGGCTGTTCGCGCTGGCGCTTTTCGTCACCCGGTTGTGCGGGCAGGGGCTGATGTTTCACATCATGGGCACCGCCATGGCGCGGTATTTCGCACAGGATCGCGGCAAGGCGCTGAGCCTCTCGGGGCTTGGTCTGGCGGCCGGTGAGACGATCCTGCCCATCACGACGGTGGCGCTGATCGCGGCGATCGGCTGGCGGAATGTGTGGCTGGCGACGGGCCTGGTCACGGCGGCGGCGCTCCTGGTGTTGGTGCCAATGGCTCTGAAAGGCTTCGAGCGTCGGCACGCGGATTACCTTGCGCGGCAATCCCGGGCTGCGGGCCAGCCGGGTGCCGGTCGTGACTGGACCCGCCTTGAGGTGCTTCGTGACCCACGTTACCTGGGGGCGATGGCGTTGTTGCTGGCCTATCCCTTCGTGTCCACCGGTGTCTTGTTCCACCAGGCCTTCATCGCCGAGGTGCGCGGCTGGCCGATCGAGCTGCTCGCCACGGGTCTCATCTCGATGGCTTTCATGAAGGTTGTCACGTCGCTTGTGATCGGGCCGATGATCGATCGCCGCGGTGCGGTGCGCCTGGTATCGGGCTCTGCGTTGCCCTTTATTGCGTGTTTCGTGGCCCTTGGTGCATCGAATAACCCGTTGATGCCCTATGTGTTCCTGGGCGCGCTGGGGGTCGGGATCGGGATGTTGCAGCCCATCATGTCGGCCATGTTTGCCGAGATGTACGGGGTCCGGAACCTGGGTGGTATCCGCGCGATGTCGGTGTCCGCGATGGTGCTGTCCGCTGCCGCCGCCCCGGCCACGTTCTGATACACCTTCGATCTCGGTGTCTCGATCGAGATCGTGACCTCGGCGTGCGCGGGCTATATGGCACTCGCTGCCGGGCTCGCCTTCATGATTTTGCGCCGACACCCGGTTCCCAAGAACGACTAGCGGGGATCTACCCGTTTTTCGGGTATTAACCGTTTTTCAATTCGCTGCGCATAACCTGTTCGCCAGTGCCGGAAGGTGATCTTCCGGCCATGCGGGAAGGTTTCCATGTCACTGAACACACTCGTCGCCGTTCTGGTCGGCTTTGGCCTTTTCATTGCGGCGATCGCCCTGAGCACGAACAACTACTACGTGTTCCTGAGTGGCGCGGGCGCGATCCTCGTGCTCGGCGGGACCCTTGCATCCACCTTCATCAGCTACGAGTACACCTATGTGTTCGCTGGACTGCGCGGCATTATGCGCGCTTTCAGGATCGACCGCCGGGGTCGCTCGCGTCTGAATGCCGAGGTTGGCCGGGTCATTCGCTGGGCCTACCTGGTCCAGAAGGAAGGCATCGTCAGCCTTGATGCCGAAGCCAAGAAGACTCCCGGCTGGGACGGTGGTTTCCTGCGTTTCGGCGTGGAACTTCTCACCTCGGAATATGACGGTGCGAAAGTTCAGTCGATCCTCGGCAACGTGATCGAATCGACCTATGAGCGAAACATGGTCGGCGCGCAGGTGTTGCGCAGCATGGCGACAGCCGCGCCCGCGTTCGGGATGGTCGGCACGCTGATCGGCCTGATTATCATGCTCGACAGCATGGGCGATGACCCAGGCCAGATCGGTGCCGGACTGGCCGTTGCGCTGGTCACGACGCTCTACGGGATCATGCTTGCCCGCCTGGTGTTCGCACCCGCCGCAGCGAAGCTCCAGCAGCGCGAGGAAATTTTCCGCTTCCGCAACTATATGATCGTCGAAGGTCTTTCGATGCTGGCGGACAAGGCGAGCCCGCGGGTCATCCAGGATCATATGAACAGCTATCTCGACCCGACCATCCGTTACGATATCGACCGGCAACTCAAAGGCCGGCCGGGTGGCAAGCCCGCCGACACGCCCGCCAAGGGCAAGGCAAAACCTGCCGGCGCGGCTGCCTGAGGCAGGAAATGCTCGGCCCCCGCAAATCCTTCTACCGCCCGCTGCGTCAGACCGAGTCGGATGGTGACAACGCATGGCTGCTGACCTTCGCCGACGCCATGACGCTGTTGCTGGCGTTTTTCGTCATGCTGGTGAGTTTCTCGAAGGTCGATATGCTGACCTTCGAGCAAGTGAAGGCCGGCATTGCACGCGACCTCGGCCAGCGCTCGATCACGCGGCCGGCAGCACAACTTCGTGCTGAACTGGATACACTGGTCGATTCCCTCGGCGTTGCCGATGCGGTGCGCATCGACACTTTCGAGCGCGGTATCGTGCTCGAGCTGGCGGCGAACGCGTTCTATCAACCGGGCGCGGCGATATTGCGGCCCGAGGCACGCCCGATCCTCGAGAGCGTGGCAGACGCGTTGCGTTCACCGGTCTACAGCAAGTTCAAGATTGCCGTGGAAGGTCATACGGACGACAACCCGATTTCCAATGACCGTTTCGCGTCGAACTGGGAACTGTCCGCAGCGCGCGCGACCAATGTCGTGCGGTTGTTCAGCGATGTTGATATCCCCGTCCATCGGATGCGCGCTGTCGCGTTTGCCGAGACCCAGCCGAAGGTCCCGAACCGTGATGCCACGGGCAACCCGCTGCCCGAGAGCCAGGCGAAGAACCGCCGGATTATCATCCGCGTTCACCGCTGATCCGACCCTGCCCACATGATCTGCGAATTGACATTTTCTCGCTGAACCGTAGCGTGTGCGTCGCCAATCGTTGAACGTTGTACGGGTTATTGAAAATGGAATTCGCGACCGAGTTCTGGGCCTCGCTGGTTGATTTCTGGAAGCTGACCGTGGACGTGCTCCGTGACACGGCTTTCGGCACGAGTTTCGGGCGCATTCTGGTCGCGATGTTCGTTTTCGCGCTGCTCCTGGTCTTGCGCGGGATTTTCGCGCGCTTTTTCATCGGATGGCTCAAGCGGCTGGCCCGCAAGACGCGGAACACCGTCGACGACCAGATGATCGATTCTCTCGAGAAGCCGCTTCGGTTTGCGCCGATCGTTCTGGGCTTCTTCATCGTGACCGAGATGCTTCAGTTGACCGGCACGTTCGACAGGATCGCGTTGCGGGTGACCGAATCCCTGATCGTTCTCACCCTCTTCTGGGGGGTGATCGCGCTGGTCGAACCCATGTCGCGGATATTCTCGAACTTGCGCGACGTTCTGTCGGTCACGATGGTCGCGTGGATCATCAAGGCAATGAAGCTGGTGCTCGGGTTGATTGGCGCGGCGGCCATTCTCGAATTATGGGGCATCGAGATCGGGCCGCTCATCGCCGGGCTTGGCCTGTTTGGCCTGGCGGGCGCCCTGGCGGCGCAGGATCTGTTCAAGAACCTGTTGTCGGGTGTGCTGATCCTTGGCGAGAAGCGGTTCCGTCCCGGGGACTGGATCAAGGTGGACGGTGTCGTCGAAGGCACGGTTGAGACAATCGGCTTCCGCTCGACGATGGTACGCCAGTTCGACAAGGCGGCCGTCCAGGTGCCCAATGCAAAGCTCGCCGACACCGCGGTAATCAATTTCTCGGAGATGACCCATCGGCGCATCTACTGGAAGATCGGCGTGCTCTACGACACCTCGGCGGCCCAGCTGCGCGAAATTCGCGAGGGGATCGAGGCCTATATCATTGGCGACGAGGCCTTCGCAGACCCCAAGGATGTCGCCACCTTCGTGCGTATCGACAGCTTCAACGACAGCAGCATCGACATCATGGTCTACTGCTTCACCAAGACCACAAACTGGGGCGAATGGCTGGTGATCAAGGAAGCGCTCGCCTACCGGATCAAGGCCATCGTCGAGGGCGCGGGCTCCGGTTTCGCTTTCCCGAGCCGCTCACTCTATGTCGAGGCGTTGCCCGGCAGCGGTCCGGAGACCTACACCCCGCCCGATGAACCCGTCGACACGCCGTCGGCATCCGCCGCCGTTCAGGCCGCCGCCGCTGTCGGTAACGTGTCGGGAGACGGCGAGGGCTAGCCCCGGCGTTCTTCCGCGCGTCGCACCGCCTCGTCTTCCAGGGCCTCGGTGTCAGTCGCATCGATTACGTGGCTTGCCAATCGGTATCCGAAACCCGCGCGAGCCATCGCCGCGAGATCGCGGTCGCGCCGTGCGTCCCGGTCGTCGCGCCGCCACGGGCCGAGGCGGCGGCGCTGGGCATGACGGCACGCGGCCGTGAACTCGGCGTCCGGGTCGGATTCTTCCAACGCCAGCATGGCGGCCGCGATATCGCTTTGGCCGACGCCCTTCATCTTCAGGGACATCTCGATCTTGCGCCTCGAGGCACCGGACCGATGCAGGCTCGCTGCCCGGTTCTCGGCGTATAATCTGTCGTTCACCAGCTTTCGTTGGACGAAGTCCGCGACGATGTCGTCTGCCCACCGTGTGGCTTCTTCCATGTCTGTGCCGTGCAGGCGCGTCGACCTGCGGACCCGGCGCATCAGAACTTCGTGCAGGTTGGCCGCCGAGGTGGCGTAGCGATCGATATAGGACAGGGCGGCCTTGCGCAGGCGTTCCTGGGTCGCGGGCTTGGGCTTGCGGCGCGGTTTGCCGTCGCGTCCGCTGACGGCGCGCTCTTCCGTCGGAAACTCGTCATTCGTCTGTTCGTCGCTCATCGGCCCGCCGCTTGCCGTGTGCCGGTCACGCGCATAAGTTCCGCCCCATGGAAACGGGTATGACGGAAATGACGAGGGGCCGGGCAGGTACGAGCACGGCGCCGCGCGTGCGCAGTTTCGGCTACGTGAACCGGCGGGGTGTGTGGACGCTGTATCACCGCGAGGTCAAACGCTTTCTGAAGGTGTTCACCCAAACCATAGCAGCCCCCGTTGTCACCACGTTATTGTTCTACACCATCTTCAGCGTGGCGCTCGAAAATCGCGTCGGTACGGTCGGGTCGGTGCCATTTGTCGTGTTTCTGGCTCCGGGCCTGATCATGATGACGATTCTGCAGAACTCCTTCGCCAACACGTCATCCTCGATCATGGTCTCGAAGGTGCAGGGCAATATCGTGGATGTGCTGATGCCGCCGATCAGCCCGCTTGAGATGATGTGTTCGTATATCGCCGGCGGTGTGACCCGAGGCATGATCGTTGCGGCTGCATCGACCACGGCGATGTTTTTTCTGGTCGACCTGCCGTTCGCGTATCCTGCGGCGATCGCCTTTTTCGCGCTGTCGGCCTCGGTCATGCTGGCGTTGCTCGGGATGATCGGCGGGATCTGGGCCGACAAGTTCGACCATATGGCTGCGATCACGAACTTCGTCATCGTGCCGCTCTCGTTCCTGTCGGGCACGTTTTACTCGATCGAGCGGCTGCCCGAAGCGTGGCAATACTTCGCTCAGTTCAACCCGTTCTTTTATGCCATCGACGGCTTCCGTTACGGATTCATCGGGCAGGGGGACGCCGGCTTCTGGCTCGGCGCCGCCGTGATGCTTGGCACCGACCTGGTGTTGTTCCTGATTGTCTACCGCATGCTCGTCACCGGCTACAAACTCAAATCCTGAGCGCGCGATGTCCTCGCGCGAAGGCATAATCCTTGGTGGCCGGCCGGTCGCGCGCCGTTTTGGCGTCGTCAATTATCGTGGCCTGGCGACGATGTATATGCGCGAGATGCTGCGCGGGTTCAAAATCTGGGGCATCACCCTGGCGGCACCGACGGTCCGTGCACTGCTTTTCGCCGGCGTGTTCGGGCTGGCGATCGACCGGCCGGGCGCCATGATGGGCGGCATGCCCTTCATCGATTTCCTCCTGCCGGGTCTCGTTGCGGTGGCTGCGCTGGAACGGTCATTCCAGTCCAGCGCCTTCTCCATCGTCTACGACAAGAATGAAGGGATATTCGTGGATCTGGCCATGCTGCCGCTCACGCCGGGCGAGATCGTGTTTGGCTACGCGGCGGCGTCGGTCTCGGCGAGCCTCATCGTGGGCGCTGTCGTCTGGGCCGCGTTGCTGCTGGTGGGCGGTGCGGTACCTGTGTCGCTCCTGACCCTGGTGTTCTTTATCGCGATTGGTGCCCTGATGATCGGGCTGTTCAGCCAGATCACCGGCCTTTGGGCACGTAAATGGGACTATCTGGAATCCGTGCAGACCTTCATTTTCATGCCCTTTGTTTTCCTGTCGGGCGTGTTCTTTTCGATCGATGAGCTGTCGGCCGCGGCACAGCCATTTGCCCGGGCCAACCCGGTCTTCTACATCGTCGACGGGATCCGATTCGCGATCACCGGCCGCGCGGATGCGAATCCCTGGGTCGGTGCGGGCGTGTGCATTGCCGTGATCTTGGTTCTCTGGATCATCGTGTATCGGCTGTTTGCAGCGGGTTACAGGATGAAGACCTAGGGCTCCTGCGCCGTTGACTTCCGCAGCGCCTTTTTCGATAGTCACCGCCTTTTTCGCGGGCGCATTTGGGCGCCGCGCGTATCGGCGAGTTTGGAGATTGAGATCATGAATGCGGTGATGCCGAATTACGGTTATCCGACCGTCTCGTTCGAGCGGGGCGAAGGCGCCTATTTGTTCGACACGGATGGCCGACGCTATCTCGATTTCGCGGCCGGCATTGCCGTGAATTCACTGGGTCACAGTCACCCGGCGCTGGTGAACGCGTTGAAGGACCAGGCCGAACGGCTTTGGCATGTGTCCAACCTCTACGCCATTCCCGATCAGGTCCGGATGGCCGAACGTCTGTGTGCGCTGTCCTTTGCCGACGGCGTGTTTTTCTGTAATTCCGGCACGGAAGCGATGGAGGGTTCGATCAAGGCGGCCCGGCGGTTCCATGCCCAGAACGGTCAGCCGGAGAAATGGCGCTCGATTACCCTCGAGGGTTCGTTCCACGGGCGGACGATCGCCATGCTTTCGGCATCCAAGAATCCCAAGCATCTGGACGGTTTCGGTGACCCGGCAGATGGGTTCGATATTGTGCCGGTCCACAACATGAATGCGCTGCGCGACGCGATCACGCCGGAGACGGGCGCGATCGTCGCCGAGCCGATCCAGGGTGAAGGTGGACTGCGGCCCCTCGAGGAATCCTATCTGCGTGACCTGCGTGCCGCTGCAGATGAGTTCGGGCTGCTCCTGGTCTTCGACGAGGTCCAGACCGGGTTTGGCCGGACCGGCAAGCTTTTCGCCCATGAATGGTCCGGTGTGACCCCCGATGTAATGGCGTGTGCAAAGGGCATCGCGGGTGGTTTCCCGTGCGGTGCGGTGCTGGCGACCGATGCGGTTGCGTCCGCCATGACGGCGGGATCCCATGGCAGCACCTTCGGTGGCAATCCGCTGGCGATGGCCGTGGCGAATGCGAACCTTGATGTGCTGACCGGCGAGGGTTTCCTCGACAATGTCGTTCGCTCGGGTGATGCCCTGCGGGCAGGGTTGCGCGATATCTCAGGCCGGTATCCGGGAATCATAACCGATGTGCGCGGCCAGGGACTGATGATCGGGATGGTCGTCGACCCGTCCTTCACCAACGGGCAGCTGGGCGATGCGGCGCGTGATGAAGGTTTGCTCACGGTCGTGGCTGGGGAGAACGTCTTGCGCATGCTGCCGCCGCTGATCATCGGCGAGAACGAGATCGCCGAAGCGATCGATGCCATCGAAAAGGCTTGCGCTGCACTCGCAAGTGCCGGCGATGCCTGAGCTCCGGAATTTTCTCGATCTGGATCAGATCGACGCCGCCATATTGCGGGACATCATCGATGTCAGCGCCCGGATAAAGGCATCCGGCGAACGTACGCCGCTGCTCGCCGACCGGACCCTTGCGATGGTGTTCGAAAAGCCCAGCACACGCACCCGGGTATCTTTCGAGGTGGCGATGCAGACCCTCGGAGGCAATGTCATTCTGCTCGAGCCGAACGGCTCCCAACTCGGACGTGGCGAGACCGTGGCAGATACAGCCCGCATTCTGTCCCAGTATGTCGATGTCATCATGTATCGGACGTCGTCGGTGGCGAACCTCGAGGAGATGGCGGGCGCAGCAACCGTGCCCTTGATCAACGGGCTGACGGACCGGTCGCACCCCTGCCAGATCATGGCTGACATCATGACCTTCGAAGAAGAGGTTGGCCCGATCGCCGGAAAGGTGATCGCGTGGAGCGGCGACAGCAACAATGTCGCGAATTCCTGGATTCAAGCCGCCGTCCATTTCGGCTTCGAGTTTCGTGTCGCGTCACCGGCAGATTTGCGTCCGCCGCAGGAAATTCTCGACTGGGCCGCGGCGAATGGCGGCAATATTTCCGTCGGAGACGATCCGGTGGCCGCCGTGTCGGGTGCGGATTGTGTGGTCACCGATACCTGGGTGTCCATGGGTGACAAGGAGGCCGACAAGCGCCGGGCCTTGCTCGCGCCGTATCGGGTCGACGCGGCGTTGATGGCGAAAGCCGGACCCGGGGCGGTGTTCATGCATTGTCTGCCGGTCTATCGCGGCGACGAGGTAACGGCCGAGGTGGTGGATGGCCCGCAATCCGTTGTCTGGACGGAAGCCGGGAACCGGCTCCATGCGCAGAAGGGTATTCTTCTGTGGTGCTTGCTCGGGAGTGCAGCCTTTGCCTGATGCGGGGGGTGAGCCCGATCGGCGTGGCCCGAACCGGCCGGTTGATGATCTGATTCAGCCGTTCCAGCTGGACTCCGGCGAAGACGGCGAAGCGAAACTGAGCGGCCGCCTGGCGCGGCTCGGCGATGCTGTCGATGATGCCTTGAACCGGCACGATTATCCCGAACCCGTCGCGACGCTCCTCGGGGAGGCGTTGGCGCTGAGTGCCACACTCGCGGGCGCACTCAAGTTCGACGGGATATTCACCCTGCAAATCCAGGGCGACGGCCCGGTTTCCCTGCTTTTGGCGGATGTGCAGACCACCGACGGGGCCGAACGTTACCTGGTGCGTGGTTACGCGAAATATGACGAAGAGGCGCTGGAGGCACACACGGCTGGCGACAGCCTTCTGGGCAAGGGGTATTTCGCACTCACCGTCGATCAGGGCACGCACACCGATCGCTATCAGGGGATGGTCGAGATCACCGGCGCGACCCTGGCGGAATGCGCCCAGCATTATTTCCGCCAGTCCCAGCAGATGGATGCCGCCATCACCGTGTCGGCTGGCCGAACGGGGCCGGATGGTACGTGGCGCGCCGGCGCCATTATGGTGCAGCGGATCGCCGACGATCCCAATATCCAGCTCCCGTCCGATGATGGCGATGACACCTGGCGCCGGGTGATGATGCTGATGGCGACGGGGACCGAAACCGAAATGCTGGACCCCGCGTTGAGCGCCGAGCGCTATCTGTTTCGTCTTTTCCACGAGGAGGGCGTGCGCGTAACCGACCCCCGATCGGTTGCCCGGGGATGTCGTTGCTCGTCGGAACGGGTGTTCAATGTTCTGGTCCAGTTGCCACGTGAAGATCTCTACGAGCTGGCGGTCGATGGCAATCTCGAGGTGACCTGCGAGTTCTGCAGCGAGGTCTACAGCTTCACCCCCGAGGCCGTAGAAACGCGGGCTGCGGAAGCAGCCTCCGGAGAAACCGGTAACCCGGTCATCGAATCGCCCGAATCTCCCGCTAGGTGATCTATTAGAGATCAATTTACGGGCATCAGCGGAGGGTGGTTCATGTATCGATTAAACAGGCGTACCGCGCTGGTCGGGCTGTCGGGCCTCATTCTTGCCGGTTGTACGACGCCGTCACCCGCCCCGCGGTATCCGGAACTGACCTTCAACCATCTGCCGCCCATTCGGCTCGATGCCGCATCGTTGGAGATCGTGGATGAGTTCAAACCGTCCTTCGCCGCCCCCAATGTCGAACATCTGATGCCGGTGTCGCCGGCGGCGGCCATGCGTCGCTGGGCGATGGATCGGCTCAAGCCGGTTGGCCGTGGCGGACGGATCGTTTTCACGATCGCCGATGCAGCCGTCATCGAAACAGACCTGGCACCGACGCCCGGCGTGCGCGGTGTCGTTACCAAGGATCAGTCCGAGCGTTATGACGCCAAGCTGCTGGTGCGTATCTCCGTGGATGGCGGTGACAACCGACGCCGCGGCGATGTGAGCGCGGAAGCAATGCGCAGCCGTACCGTGATCGAGGGCTTGTCGCTCAACGAGCGCGAGAAAATCTGGTTCCAGATGAGCGAGAACCTGGTCATGGATATGAACGGCGAACTTGAAACCGCCATTCGCTCCTTCCTGCAGCCGTTTCTGTTCCCGGCGTCTTAGGGTCGGCGCTCAGGGGACCGGCGCACCGGATACGCACCAATCCTGCAAGCGTTCCAGGAACGTCGCGCAAGCGTCCAGTTCCTTCTCGGCAATCCATTCATCGGCTTGATGCGCCTGGGCGATGTCTCCGGGGCCGCACAGGACCGTGGGAATCCCATGCTGCTGGAACTGGCTGGCATCGGCCACATAGGCCGCCGTGTGGGTCGCGTTCGCACCGGTCAGGTGGCGTACGAGCCGTTCGGCCGCGGAACCGGGATCGGCGCGCAGAGGCGGCACGGCCGCGAGGGGCGACAGCTCTACATCGGCATCGGCGTGGACGGATTTGATTCGCGGGCGCAGTTCCTCGTCGAGATAGCGGCGCACCCGCGCTTCGATCGCGTCCGGATCGGCTTCGGGCAGGGGGCGGAATTCCCAGGACACGCTGCAGCGCTCGGCGATGATGTTGAGCGCCTCGCCGCCTTCTATTTGGCCGATGTTGAAGGTGGTCCAGGGTGGGGTGAAGCCGCTTTCCGGCATCGCGGCCGCCTCGGCTTCGGCGGTCATGTCGGACAGGAAGGCGATGAACTCAGCGGCGAAACCGATGGCGTTCGCGCCGAGCTGCGGTGCGCTGGAGTGGGCCGCGACGCCCGTGAATACGGTCTCGAAACCGCGGATACCCTTGTGGGCCGTAACGATCTGCATCAACGTGGGTTCGCCGACAATCGCCAGCGCGGGCATCGGCACGGCATCGCCAAGCCGTGCGATCATCCGCCCGACCCCCCGGCAGCCGACCTCTTCGTCGTAAGACAGCGCGATGTGAACCGGTGTTTGCAACTCGGCCGCTGCCAGTGCCGGTACCTTGTCGAGCACGGCGGCGATGAAACCCTTCATGTCCGCGGAACCGCGCCCATACTGGCGGGCTTCGCCGTCGACGTTGCGGGCCGTCAACTCGAAGGGATCACTGGTCCAGTCCTGGCCGGTCACCGGCACCACGTCGGTGTGGCCCGACAGCACGACGCCGCCTTCGCGGTCGGGTCCGATCGTGGCCAACAGGTTGGACTTGTTGCCGTCATCGCTTTCGATACGTTGAGACTTCACGCCGTGGCGCGCCAGATACTCCTCGATGAAATCGATCAGTTCGAGATTCGATTTGTGGGATGTCGTGTCGAACCCGACGAGGTGGGCCAGAATTTCGATGGTGCGGTTCGGCACGCCCGGCATGATCAGCTTCTCCAGAAAGCGGGCGTCAGGATCACCAGAACCGTAAACAGTTCAAGCCGGCCGAGCAGCATGCCGATCGAGAGCATCCATTTCGCCGCATCGGGCAGGTCCGCGAACGTGCCCATGGGTCCGATCGTCGGGCCGAGGCCCGGGCCCACATTGGAGATTGCCGTCGCGGCACCCGACAGGCTCGTCAGGAAATCCAGGCCGAGCACGCTCAAGCCCAGGGCCAGCAGGATGAAAACGAGGATGTAGAAGAACACGAACCCGAGCACCGACAGGGCGATCTCTTCCGTGATCGGGTTTCGGTTGTAGTGGGGAATGAACACGCCATGGGGTTGCAACAGGCGTTTGACCTGCATCGTTGCGATTGCATAGAGCACCTGGAAGCGGAAAATCTTGATGCCGCAGGTGGTCGAACCGGCGCAGCCGCCGATGAACATGATCACGAAGAAAACGATCAGTGCGAAGCTGCCCCAGTTGTCGAATGCTGCCGAGACATACCCGGTCCCGGTGACGATCGACACGCCGTTGAAGGTCGCGGCACGGATCGACGCGCCGAGCGGCATATCCTGCGCGAAGTAGAGGCTCGCGCTCAGGATGGCCATGATCGCGACGACGATGGCCAGGAACCAGCGAACCTGGGAATCTTGGAGCAGGCCCATGGGGCGGCCGCGTGCCGCCTGAAGATAGAGAACGAAAGGCAGGGAGCCGACGATCATGAAGACGATCGCGATGATGTCGATGCCGGTTCGGTCGAACACGCCGATGCTGTTGTCGGAGGTCGAGAAGCCGCCCGTTGCGATGGTCGTCATCGCGTGGGCGATGGCATCGAAGCCGGGCATACCGGCCAGCCAGTAGCTGAGCGCGCATACCAGTGTCAGGGCCAGATAGATCGACCCGATGGCCGTTGAGGTCTGGGCCGCCCGCGGCAGGACCTTCTCGGAAGTATCCGAGCTTTCGAGGCGGAAAATCTGCATGCCGCCGACCTGCAGCATCGGGAGCACGGCAATCGCCATGACGATGATACCGATCCCGCCGAGCCACTGGAGCAGGGCGCGCCAGAGCAGAATTCCCGGCGGCGCGGCGTCGAGCCCGATGATCACCGTGGAGCCTGTTGTCGTGATCCCGGACATGGCTTCGAAGAAGGCGTCGGCGAAACTCAGATTCAGCCCGGCGAACACGAACGGTAGTGCTGCGAACACGGTCAGGCCGAGCCAGCTTGCCGTGGTCAGGACAAAGGCTTCCCGGATGCCGACCTTCATATCGCCGCCGCGCATGGTCAGGATCAGCGAGACGCCGATAAACAGCGTTAGTCCCGCAGACGCGAGAAAGACCTGCCAGTCGTCGTTACCGCTGGCTGCATCGACCAGCGCCGGCAGGAACATGGCGATGGACAATGTGGTGAGCAGAATGCCCAGAATGAAGAGAATGGGTCGGAAATCTAGCAATTGGATCTCTCGTCGCCCGGTTGGTGCCCGTGGTTCGAATCTGCGGTCGGGCCGGTATGCGGCGGATGATTGGTGAAAACCCGCAGCCTGTCCAGCGCCGGAACCAGATCAGGCGGAGCTGCCCGGCGAGACATTGCCGATGAAGGACAGGAACTCGCGCCGTGTGTCGGAAGATTCCCGGAACGCGCCCAGCATGCGGCTGGTGACCATCGCCACATCGGTCTTGTGGACCCCGCGGGTTGTCATGCACTGATGCTGTGCCTCGATCACGACCGCGACACCTTTCGGGCGCAGCACGTCATTGATGCAGTTGGCGATCTGTGCGGTCAGTTTCTCCTGAATTTGCAGACGCTTGGCATATGCCTCGGCGACTCGCGCCAGCTTGCTGATGCCGACGACACGGCGATCGGGCAAATAGCCGATATGAACCTTGCCGATGATCGGTACCAGATGGTGCTCGCAATGGGATTCGAGGCGGATATCGCGGAGTACGACCATCTCGTCATACCCGTCTACCTCCTCGAAGGTGCGCTCAAGATACTCCAGCGGGTCCACATGATAGCCGGCGAAGAACTCCTCGAAGGCGCGGGCCACCCGCGCCGGGGTGTCGACCAGTCCCTCGCGGGTCGGATCGTCACCCGCCCACCGAAGAAGAGTCCGGACGGCCTCTTCCGCCTCCGTGCGGTTGGGCGCCAACATCGGGTTCTGCGGCTTGTCATCTGGCATGTTGCTATCCGTCGGTTCGGGTTGCGTGTGCGGCGAGCGGGACGTCAGTTCGGGCGCACGACCTGGTGCGGGCTGTCGAGTGAGAACGCCGGAATATTGATCTCGAGCAGGTCGCCATCATCGGTCTGCATCTGGTAGGAGCCGACCATGATTCCCGACGGCGTGGCGAGCGGCGTGCCGCTCGTGTATTCGAATGTCTCTCCCGGCTCGAGAACCGGTTGTTCGCCGACAACTCCCGACCCGCGCACCTCCTGGACCAGCCCGTTGGCATCGGTGATGTGCCAGTAGCGTGAACGCAGTTGCACGGTGTCGGGCCCGCAATTCTCGATGCGCACCTGGTAGGCCCATACGAAATGGTCCTCGTCGGGCTCCGACTGGTCCTCGAGAAAGATGGGAGTGACGGTGACCGAGATGTCCTTGGTCGTCTGATTGTACATCTGGTCGTATATTTGTTCGTACATCTGTTTGCGCCTGAATCCGGTGTTGTGCCGCATATTTATGCGCCTCAACGCAAATTTCGGGGCGATTTGGCTACATGACGGCGCAAAAGTCCACCCTGTCAGACTGTAACATTGTTGCCTTGCGCATACCGGCGCCGGTTGCGCGGACAGGGGGCGTTTACTATAGAGTCGGCCCCCCAATGCGGGTGTAGTTCAATGGTAGAACGGCAGCTTCCCAAGCTGCATACGAGGGTTCGATTCCCTTCACCCGCTCCAATTCCCCATTTGCACTCAATTGCCGGGTGTCCGGCGATGGTTCAGGCGGCGGCGCGTAACG
The DNA here is from genome assembly GCA_965261975.1 of Alphaproteobacteria bacterium. GTDB lineage: Bacteria > Pseudomonadota > Alphaproteobacteria > UBA6615 > UBA6615 > UBA8079. The sequence goes on along the minus strand of CBDHEC010000008.1, from coordinate 56,156 downwards.
GGACGGGGCAGCGGTGAATAAGACAATCGCAATTGCGGGCGGCGGCATCGGCGGATTGTCGGCGGCATTGGGTTTGTCCAACAAGGGTTTCGACGTCATCGTCCTCGAGAAGGCGTCCGAACTGGGCGAGATCGGGGCCGGTATCCAGCTCGGGCCGAACGCGTTTCACGCACTCGATTATTTCGGTGTCGGCACCGCCGCGCGCGACAAGGCCGTTTTCATCGACATGCTGCGCCTGATGGATGCGGTCAGCGGCGAGGAGATCATTCACATACCGCTCGATGAACCGTTCCGGGAACGGTTCGGGAACCCCTATGCCGTGATCCACCGGGCGGATCTGCACGGAGTCCTGCTGGATGCCTGCCGGTCGCGAGAGAATATCGAACTGCGGGTTAACGCCGAGGTCGTTGGATACACCAACGAAACCGCAGGTGTGTCAGTGCAGCTGGCCGGTGGCGAGCAATTTGCGGCCGACGTCCTGATCGGCGCGGATGGGCTCTGGTCGAACCTGTGCGGCAGCGTGGTGGGCGACGGAGAGCCCCGGGTTTCGGGGCACTCGACCTACCGGTCGGTAATTCCTTTTGCGCAAATGCCCGAGGAATTGCGCTGGAATGCCGCCACGCTTTGGGCCGGACCCAAATGTCACATCGTCCACTATCCCTTGTCTGACTGGAAGTATTTCAACCTCGTCGTCACCTACCACAATGATGCGCCCGAACCGGTCGCGGGCAAGCCGGTGTCGAAAGACGAGGTCCGCCGTGGGTTTGCTCATATCAACGAGAGCGCACGGCAGATCATCGAGATCGGGAATGACTGGCGACTCTGGGTGTTGTGCGATCGGGAACCGGTCGAAAACTGGGTCGACGGCCAGGTGGCGTTGTTGGGGGATGCCGCCCATCCGATGATGCAGTACTACGCGCAGGGAGCGTGTATGGCGATGGAGGATGCCGTGTGCCTGGCGCACAATCTCGATGTCCATCGTTCGAATGCCCATGAGGGGCTGATCGCCTATCAGGACCAGCGACTGGTGCGCACCGCGCGGGTTCAAATCGGTTCGCGGGAGATCGGGGATCTCGTCTTTCATCCCGACGGTATGCACGCCCGGGTCCGGAACGAGATCATGCGCTCGATGGGCGTGGAAGATTACTATGACCGGCTGGCCTGGCTTTACGGCAGCACGGGGCTCAGCGCGAGCGAACAGGATTTCTGATTGCCGGGTCGCGATCCCGCTCCCAGGCGTGCCATAATCACTTCACGGAACAACGAAAAGACATGGAGGTCACGATGAAGACAATCGAGATATCCCCCGAGGACATGCAGAGCCGTGTGTCCCGTTTTCGGGAGTTGAAGCCGCTCCGCGCAGCCGAGAGCCTCGACATTCCGCAGGAAGCCAAGGACGTCATTTACGCCCGAGAGCTGTTGTCGGTGATCGGCCTGGGCGGGACGGAAGACACGCCGGTCAATCAGGGGGCACCGATCCAGGGCTCCGGGGGCATTACCATGACCCACGCCGTGTGCCCGCCGGGCACCGGACCGGAGTTGCACAACCATCAGCAAACCTATGAAACATTCACGGTTCTGCGGGGTCGCTTCGAAGTGACCTGGAACGACGACGGCGGCGAGCGCATCGAGCTCGAAGAGTTCGACACGATCTCCGTGCCGCCGGGCGTGTGCCGGGCGTTCCGCAATATCGGTGATGAAGAAGGTGTCCTGCAGGTGGTGATAAGCGGCGGCGTTCACGACATGACGGACATCGCCTTCACGCCTGCGATCGCGGAGAAACTGTCCGGCTTCGGCGACAATGTGGTCGAGCAATTCGAAGAACGCGGCATGCGGTTTACCGCCGGCGTGGATGCCGCCTGACGGCATCGTAATCTGTCAGACGAATATCGAGGGCGGCCCCTGGGGCCGCCCTTTTTCATGGGCGGATCTTTTGAGGAGGATCAATGAAATACGCGCCGTTCCGGGTGATGGTGAGGAAACACCATTTGAAGGAGACCGAAATGAGCTATCGATCCATTTGCGTTGGTCTGTTGCGCGGCGATGCCCGAAATTCCGATACGTTGGATGCCGCGGCCCGGTTGGCGGCGGCGCAGGACGCCCATTTGACCGGCATGCTGTTGATTCCGCCGCTGAACATCCCGGTCTATGCCGCGATCCCGCTGCCGGACGATGTCATGAGCAATTACTATGAAGACGCGGACAAGGAAGCCGAGGAATTCCGCACCGTGTTCGAGGATGGTTGCCGTGCGGCGGGTGTCGCGTCGGCCGAGTGGCAAGGCAGCTCGCAGAATATCGTGGAAAGTCTTCAGAATATCGCACCGGTAACCGACCTGTTTGTTCTCACCCAACATGGCGGTGGCGACTATAGCTGGTTGATCGGCGAGGCCAGCCTGGCACTCGGCGTGCCGATCATGGCGATTCCCGAGGCCGGAAACTTCGAGCAGATCGGCAAGACGGTTCTGCTGGCCTGGACGCCGAAACGCGAATGCGCGCGCGCCGTGCGTGACGCCATTCCAATGCTCCAGGCCGCTGAACGGGTGATCGTCTTTCGCGCCAATGCCGACGGTGACAATCGGGATGTCGGGCTGGGGGCATATCTGGCCCGCCACGGGGTGGAGGCCGAGATCAAGCATGTGGCTGCCAAGGAAGTCTCGGTCGGAGATGCCGTCCTGAATACGGTCACCGATGAAGGTTGCGACCTTGTCGTCATGGGGGCCTATGGGCACTCCCGCGTGCGCGAGCTGGCATTTGGCGGTGTGACGCGCAATGTCCTCGAACACATGACGGTCCCGACCTTGTTGTCTCACTAGCTCGACCAGGTCCGAAGTACCCTCATGACACCGCAACTCAACCGGGTGCTGACGCTACCGCTTCTGACGATGTACGGCGTCGGCACCACGGTGGGGGCGGGTATCTATGTGCTGACCGGCACGGTCATCGAGGTCGCGGGCGCCTTCGCGCCACTAAGTTTTCTGGCTGCGGCCTGCCTCGCCGGGCTGAGCGCCGCGAGTTTCGCCGAACTCAGCACGCGCATGCCGCGGTCGGCGGGTGAGGCGCTCTATGTCCGCGAGGGCTTGCGCATGCCCCGCCTGTCGGTGGTGGTGGGGCTGCTGGTCGCGGCGTCGGGTGTTATCTCGTCGGCTGTGCTGACCAAGGGATTCACCGGCTATCTGGGGCTCGTGCTCGATTGGCCAGCGCCCGTGTTCACGGCGATCTTGTTGGCGGGTCTGGTTTTTATCGCGATCTGGGGAATCCGCGAGGCGGTGATGGTCGCCGCGATCATCACGGCCGTCGAGGTCGCCGGCCTGCTTCTGGTGGTTTGGGTGGCGCGCGATGGACTGATGGAAACCGGTGCCTGGGTCGACACGCTCCTCGACGACACGCGGCGTCCGGCATTTGCCTTGCTGGCTTCCGGCACCGTTCTGGCATTCTTCGCCTTCATCGGTTTTGAGGACATGGTGAATGTTGCGGAGGAAGTGCGCGATGTTCGCCGCACGATGCCGCGGGCGATCATACTCACCCTGCTGATTACCGCGTTCCTCTACTTTGTTGTGTCGCTGGTCGCGTTGTTGGGTGCATCCGGTGAAGCGCTTGGGCAGAGCGACGCACCCCTGGCCGATATCTATGCCCGCGCCACCGGCGCATCGCCGCTGCCGATTGTGTTCATAGGAACGCTGGCAATTGTGAACGGGGCGCTGATACAGATCATCATGGGTTCGCGCGTGCTCTATGGGCTCGCTGCGCAGGGGCAGATGCTGCTGCTCGGTCGCAAGTCCGCGCGCGAGAAGATTTTGTCGTTCCTGCTCTACCGCCACAAGCATCTGGACCCGACGGGCCGGGATGCGAGCATCGATTTACCAATGTCGCGCACGGACATCGCGGATTATCTCGGCCTGACCATCGAGACTGTCAGCCGTACTTTCACCGCTTTGCGCGATGAAGGATTGATCGAATTGCCCAATCCTAACCACGTCATCTTCCCCGACATCGACGCCGTGCGAGACGTCGCCGAGGCGGCCTAGGGACTGTTGCCGCCCGGGGCGGGTCGGCTAACTTTTCCCAACGATCTTGACGTGCGTCAACGCGTTGCCGTCACGTGCGGCATAGGCTTGCGGTCGACCCTTGGAAATTTCCCGGAGGATTTCGATCGATGACCTTACGTCACATCCGCCTTGAACTCGGGCGCGACCATGATTTTCCCGACGGCAGCGTGGAGCGTGGCTACGAATTCGCGGCCCCGCTCACGGATGACGGACATCTGGACCGCAGCGAATGGCACGACGTGCGCGACAAATGCACCGTGCGCCGTTTCTGGCACAATGAGCCGGACGAACATGGACATCTGGTCCATCGCGGCAGCGGCTGGGCGTTCCACTATGATGACGAGCCGGCGGATGAGGACGAACCGCTGTTCAAGCTCGACCGGCACATCCTGGTTCAAGGCGAATATGTCTCGATCACGGAACATGACGGCGTGTTGCGAACATTCCGGGTCGTCCGCGTGCGCTGACTAGCTCCCGCTTGCCTTGCGCCGCCTGTTCTCGAGCTGGATCGAGTAGTAATTGCCGGCGAAAATTATCAGCGCGCCAACCAACACCGGCAGCTGAGCGGTTTCGTTGTAGAGCAGAAGCCCGACCGCCACGATCAGAGGCAGGCGCATGAAGTCCATCGGCACCACGATGGTCTGGTCTGCGATCGAGAGGGCCTTGGCCGTACAATAGTGAGCCGACAGGCCGACGGCGCCGACAACGAAAAGCCAGAACAGTTGCAGCCAGTCGGGTGTGACCCAGACGAACGCCGACAGCGCGATACCCATCGGCAACTGGATCACCGACATGTAGAGCAGGATCGCGATGGGGGCGTCGGTGCGGGTCATATACTTCGTGATCGACAGGGTCATGGCGAAGCCGACTGCCGCGCCGAGGACTGCGAGCGTGCCGTGGTCGATAACGGCAACCCCGGGACGCAGGATGATCAGAATACCGATGAATCCGAAGACCACCGCGACGACCCGGCCACGGTTCAACTTTTCCCCCAGGAACAGCACGGCCAGGATCGTTGCCCAGATCGGGGCCGTGAACTCGATCGCGAAGACTTCAGCCAAGGGCAACAGGCCGATACCGGTTATCCAGCCAAGCTGGGCTGCGAAATGGACAAAGTTACGGCCGAATTGAAGCTTGAGATTGCTCGTGCGCCAGATCGCGTGACCCATTTTCAGGGCAAAAGGCATCAAAATCACCAGCGCGCCGATGCTTCGGAACAGCATGATTTCGAAACTGTGGATCTCGCCGGATAGCTCACGAACGGCGATGGCCATCAGCGTGAACGACAGCAGCGTGCCCGTCATCCAGGCGACCGCCTGAAAAAGCGGTGCCGGGGATTTCGCCGGCGGCGCCGGGCCGGTCATGTCGAACTCATCCTCGTGGACGGCCGTGTCATCCGGCCGATCCGGGTTCAACTCAGCCTGTCGACGCCGAGATCGTCCGCGACGCTGGCGAGGTCTTCAAGCAGGGGGTCGGGCAACGGAATGCCGTTGGCCGAGCGGTCCGCATAGGCGGCGTGGGTGCCTTCGCCGGGCAGGCGCACGCTGTCGACTCCGGGCAGGGTCGGTGAGCCATGCATTTCCGCGACGACGGCATCGACCTGTTTCTTGAAATCATCCACATCCATGAAGGCCGCGATGTCGACCGCCAGGTAGAACTGGCCGGTGTTGGTGGCCGATGACGGGTCGGCGTTCATGTCGACGACATTCTTGCCGAAATGCGCGCCGTTGAGCGTGCCGGCCAGGATGCCGAAAATCAGTGCCAACCCGTAACCCTTGGGGCCGCCGATGGGCAGGAGGTAACCGGTACCCGCCTTGCTGGCGTCGGTTAGCGGTCCACCATCGGGGCCGACCATCCAGCCTTCCGGCATCTCGATGCCGCGCTGGGCATAGACCTTTACCTTGCCGTAGGAGGTCACGGTCGTCGCCATGTCGAGGACGATCGAGTCTTCCTTGTCGGCCGGGACGGATACCGCAATCGGATTGGTCGACAGCAGCGCCTCGGTGCCGCCCCACGGTGGCAGATGGTTTGCGCTGCCGACGGCGACATAGAGGCCGATCATATTGTGTTCGAGCGCCATGTTCGAATAGACGCCCGCCGCACCGGCATGGTTCGAATGTTTCATCCCGACCCAGGCGACGCCGGTCTGTTTCGCTTTTTCGATGGCGACCTCTGCCGCCCGGTTGACGACCAGATGACCCATCGCGTTGTCACCATCGATCAGCGCCATTGCGGTGCGTTCTTTCTCGATCTTGATCTCGGGGGTCGCGTTGAAGCCTTGCGATTTGAGTCGTCCGATATAGCCGGGCAGTCGGAAGATGCCGTGGGAGTCCTTGCCGAGCATGTCGCCCTCGGCCATCAGACGGGCCACCGTCGCGGCATCGCCATCGGGCATGCCCGTCGCGACAAAGCATCGCGTCATGAAGGCCTCTATCTGGTCGCGTGTATAGCGCTGCATCGTCTTCGCGTCGTTGGGCATGTTCACTCTCTCCAAGAGCGGGTTACTCGCTGGGCGCAGCATAGACAATAAACCGAGCGCCGGGCGAGTGGTCGGCGCAAATTACTCCTGTTCTCGCGGGAACGAAGAATGCAGCATGTGAGCGAGGAGCGCCCACCGATGCCTGAAATCAAACTCGAAGACCGCACTATTGTCGAATTAACCGCTGATTTGCGGGAAGGCAGAACAAGTGCGGCTGCGCTTGCGGACGCCGCCATCGCCAACCATGAGGCGGGTGATGCCACCTTCGGCGCGTACAAAACCTGGGATTCGACGCGCTTTCGCGCCGAGGCCGATGTTGCCGACGGCGCGTTTGCGACCGGCATCGACCTCGGGCCGCTGCAGGGCATACCGGTATCGGTGAAGGATCTGTACGGCGTTCGTGGATACCCGACCTTCGCCGGCTCACCGCGTGAACTGCCCGAGGCGTGGCGCCACGAAGGTCCGGTGATACGCGCATTGCGGGGACAGCTCGCCACATTCTCGGGCAAGACCCATACGGTGCAGTTCGCCTTCGGTGCGCTGGGCACGAACCCTCATTGGGGCACACCGCGCAACCCGTGGGATGCCAATGATCATCGCGCGCCCGGCGGCTCCAGCGCGGGTGCGGGTGTGAGCCTGTGGGAAGGTTCGGCGTTGGTGGCAATGGGCACTGACACGGCGGGGTCGGTACGCATGCCCGCCAGCATGACCGGGACTGTTGGCATCAAGACCACCCAGGACCGTTGGTCGATCGAGGGCATCACGCCGCTGAGCAGCACGCTCGATACGCCCGGCGTGCTCGCGCGATCGGTCGCCGACGCGGCATTGGCATTCTCGGTGATCGATCCCGTCGTCAGCCCGGATCCCGGGAGCTTTATGGCCGATGTTGAGGCGGCGGTGGTCGGTGATTTCCGGATCGGCGTCTGCGAGACATTCTTCGCCGACTGCGACCCGGGTATCGCCGAAGCCGTGCAGTCAGCGCTGACGGAGCTTGAGGCGGCCGGCGCGCGGATTACCAAGGTTGAAATTCCCGGCCTCGACGAAGTCGATCGGATTTTCCGCAGTGGCGGCCTGTCGGCCTTCGAATTTGCCAGCTTTATCAAGGATGAATTGCCGGACTTCCTCGAGGATATCGATCCGATGGTGGGATCGCGTTTCGACAAGATGGCGGCGATGACCTCGAGCGACTATCGCAGCCGGTTGCGACGGATGTCGGTGCTTTCAACGACCGCGCATGCCGCGATCGCGGGCGTGCATGGGGTGGTTGGGCCGACGGTGCCGATTACGCCGCCGAAGATTGCCGACGTGCAGGATCCGAAGGCTTATATGAAGGCCAATTTGATGGCGGCCCGGAACACGACAGTGGCGAACCTGCTGGCGATGAATGGGGTGACGATCCCTGTGGCGCTCGACGCGGCGGGGATGCCGGTCGGCCTGCAGGTCATGTGTGCAGGCGGCGCAGATGCACAGGCGATAGCCATCGCACGGGCCTTCGAGAAGGTCCTGGGAGCGGCGCGGCAACGCCTCGGGACACCGCCTGCGGTCGGCTGACCCGGCGGTCAGGTGCCGGCCCGTTCCGCGGCCCGGTCGGCCACGGCAATAATTCGCTCCATCGTCCGCAGCACCGGTCGCTCGATCAGTTTGCCGTCGACGACGACGAGGCCTGTGTTGGCTTCTTCGAAGGCCGCCACGATCTTGCGGGCGTGGGCTATTTCTTCGGCGCTGGGCGAGAAGATCCCGTTGATGATCTCGATCTGGTTGGGATGGATCGCACCCTTGCCGGTGAAGCCCAGACGCGCGCTGGCCTCTGCCTCCTGGCGCAGGCCGTCGAAATCCTTGAGGTCGAGCCAGGGCACGTCGATCGCGTCGACCCCGGCCGCGGCGGCGGCATGCACCACCCGTGAACGGGCGTAGAGCAGCGGCTCCCAGGCATATTCGCAACGCAGGTCGGCGGCGAGGTCGACACCACCGAACAGCAGCGAGTCGATGCGGTGGCTGGCATGGGCGATGTCGTAGGCGGCCTCCAGCCCGTGATTGGTCTCGATGATGATCTGCAGCCGGACAGGCAGGCCCAGTTCGTCGAGCTTGTCCGACACGCCCCGGACTTCTTCGGCGGTGTTGACCTTGGGCAGCATCAGGGCCGGGGGCGGTGACTTGGCTTCGTAGATCGCCGCCAGGTCGGCGCGACCATAGTCGCTGCCCAGTTCGTTGACCCGGACGATGCGTTCCACCCCGTCGTCAGCCTGGGGCTCGGCGAAAATACCGAGCATGTTCTCACGCGCGTCGTCCTTGTCGTGGGGCGCGACACCGTCTTCGAGTTCGACGCAGACGATATCTGCACCCGAGCCGATGGCCTTGGTGAACATCGACGGGTCGGTGCCGGGAGAGAAGATGAAGCTGCGGCGCGGCTGAATGGGTGCAGGCATGGGTGATCTCAACGCGGTTATGGTTCGTAGATACTAAAGCACGCAAACTTCTTGCGCATGTTTCGAGACGCTCTCTCATTCGCTATGATCCGCGAAAAGCGGGACTTGTCCGGGAATAATCGGAACAAGTTTATTGCGGTTGAGCGTCGCGATTAGCTCTGCGGCATGTGATAAACCCGCACGCAGAAAAACAACAGGGAAGAGACGGCCCGAAATGTCAGCCGCCAAACCGACTGTCGCCATCCTGGTGACCATGGACACCAAGGCTCCCGAAGCGCTGTTTGTTGCGTCATGCTTGGCCGACGCCGGTGCCACGCCATGGATCGTCGACCTCTCCCTGATGCCCCATGACAGCGCCGGCGCGGACATGACCGGCGGTGATGTCGCCGAAGCCGGCGGGCATAGCTGGGACGGCCTGGCGAACATGGACCGGCGCGCGGCGTCGGACGCCATGCTGGACGGCGCCATCAAGGTCGTGCGCGGCCGCTTCGATGCCGGCGAACTGGACGGCGCGATCGGCCTCGGCGGTGCCAACGGCACGACCATGGCATGCGCAATCATGCGCGCGCTGCCGTATCTGGTTCCGAAAGCGATGGTGAGCGCGGTTGCGGCGACGGCCGCCGTGCAATGGTATGTGGCAGAGGCCGATATCGCCATGCACGCCTCGATCGGCGATGTGGCGCTCAACCGGATCACCAAGGCCGCGATGGAGAACGCCGCCGTTGGGGTGGCCGCTGCGGCGAGCCACCGGGCGAACAAGGCCGCCGAGACCGAAGGTCATCCGCCGCTTGCGGCGGTTTCGTCCTTCGGCGGCACGGCAGGCTGTGTCGACCGCGCGCAGGCGCTGCTCGAGGCAGAAGGTTTCGAGGTCATTCTGTTCCACGCCTCCGGCATCGGCGGACGCGCACTCGAACGGCTGGCACGCGAGGGCGAGCTGGCCGGTGTTCTGGACATTACCACCCACGAGCTTACGGATTTCGTGACCAATGGCGTGTATGACGCGGGCGGCGAACGCCTGACCGGCGCCGGCGCCATGGGGCTGCCACAGGTCGTGGTGCCGGGCGCGATCGACCATTCGAATTTCTGGGCCGGGCAGGCGCCGGAGCGCTATCGCGACCGTGAGTTCTTCCAGTACAACGCGCAGAATCTTCTGATGCGGACCAACGGCGAGGAGATGGCCGAGCTCGGCCGGGCCTTCGCCGAACGGCTGAACGCCGCCAGCGGGCCGGTCCGGGTGCTGATCCCGCTCGAGGGATATAGCGAGCACACCAAGCGCAAGACATATGACCTGGCGGAGAACGAGTTGGGATCGTGGAAACAGCCCGAGACCGACCGTATGTTCAGCCAGACCCTGAGTGAAAACCTGACCACTGGCACGGTCGAAGAACTCCCGTGTCATATCAACGACGCCGCCTTCGCAGATGCCTGCGTGGCGGCTTTTCTTGAAATCATCGGGTCCGCATCGGGCGGCACCCGCACATCCGGAGCAGCGTGATGAGCCTTTCCATTGAGGTCGAACATTTTGAGACCGACGTCCTGATTGTCGGCGGCGGCGCCGCGGCGACCATGGCCGCATTTGAGTGCGCCACGGCCGGCGTCAAGACGATCCAGGTGACCAAGGGTCGTGCGACCAGCGGCACGACGACGGTGGCGCGCGGCGGTTTTGCCGCGGCGATGGGCAAGGACGACAGCCCTGCCCAGCATCTGGAAGACATCCTGAAATATGGTGGCGAGCTGATCGACCCCGAGATGGCACGGGCCTGGTGCGAGGATATCGTCCAGATCGTCAAGGACCTCGAGGAATGGGGTGGCGAGTTCATCCGCGGCGAGGATGGCGAACTCGACCTGAAGATGTTCCCCAACCATTCCCATCCACGCGCGTGTCATCACTATGACACCACCGGCAACATGGTGACGAAGGTCCTGTCGAAACGCCTGCGCGGCGACGACCGGATCGAGAAACACTCCCTGACGGCGGTCGTCGACCTGGTGAAGCATGAGGGTCGTGTCGTCGGCGCCTGGGGCGTGGACTATCGCAACGCCAAGCTGGTGACCTACACCGCCCAGCAGGTGATCCTCGCGACGGGCGGCGGCAGCGGTCTGTTCTATGTGAATGACAACCCGCCGCAGGTGACCGGTGACGGCTATGTCATGGGCTTCCGCGCGGGTGCGGATCTGCTGGGGATCGAGATGATCGATTTCCAGGCCATGTGCTGTTCACCCGAGGAATTGTTCGGTTTCGCACCCCATCCCACAGGCTTCATCAACGCCGGTGCGGTGTTCCGCAACGAAGAGGGCGAGGAGTTCCTCAAGCGTTACTTCCCGGACACGGCGGAAAAATCATCGCGTTCGGAAGTGATCCTGGCGATGGCCAAGGAAATCCACGCGGGCCGCGCCGGTTCCACGGGCGGCATTTACATGGATGCGACGGCGATTCCGATCGAGACCATCCAGAAGCAGATCCCGCATGTCTACAAGACCTGCCTGCACCGCGGCATCGACATCACCAAGACCCCGCTCGAGGTTGCCCCGGGTAGCCATACATGGCTCGGTGGCCTCGATGTGGACACCTATGGTCAGAGCTCCATCCCGGGTCTGTTTGCTGCGGGCGAGACGGCCGGCGGTATCCATGGCGGCAACCGCATCGGCGGGTCAGCCCTGGCCGCGTCGCTGGCGTTCGGTCGCCGTGCAGGCCGCAAGGCGGCAGAGCTTGTGAATGCCGAGCCCGTGTCGGTCCCGACCCTTGGCGACAACGCCATTCCCGAAGAAGAGCGTGAATGGCTGAGCGGTCTCCTGGAGCGGGCCGAGGGCCCGTATCAGGGTGATGTGCGGATGCATTGCCGGATGCTGGCCCATGACAAGCTGGGCCCGATCCGTGACGAGGACACGCTTCGTGAAGCGCTCACGGAATATGAGCGTATCGAGAATGAGGATCTGCCGAACCTGCGTTTGTCGGAAGAGGCCCGTGAGACCGGCAAGGGGCGTGGCGAGGAAATCGAGAGTGCGCTTTCGATCCGCAACCTGGCGCTTCTGGGCCGAATTCTCGCGACCGCGGCGGTGGAACGAAAGGAAAGCCGTGGCGCCCATTACCGCCTCGACTATCCTGACACCAACGATGCCGACTGGCGCAAGGTGACGCGTTTGCATCGTACAGATGAGGGTGGAATCGAGTTCTCGACCGATCCCGTGAAGAACGATGCGGCGGCGGCAGAGTAGAAAAGACAAGACGTTATAACGTAACATTATCTAAACGTTATAACGTTACTTTTTTACTTTTCGTTTCGACGTTCGAAACCGACTGTTTTTCTGTATACTTGCCTTTTACTGCAGTTCGTTTGCGGATATGATCCGCGCCGAACAGTGCTTTCGTCCGCCCGCATCGTTTTATCGAGACGGCCCTAGCGGTACGGGGTGCCTGGTTAGAAAACCCAGACGCATTGAATATGCGAGGAGTAAAACATGCGATACGGAACGGCGAATTTCGGCATTGCCGGAGTCGATTGGCAGGAAAAGGTCAACTGGGACCGCCTGCGTAATTATCGGCTCGAACGCGCCCGCGACATGATGAAGAAGGCTGGCCTTGGCGCCATGCTGGTGATGTATGACGAAAACGTTCGCTACATTACGGGAACGCTGACCCCGGGCTGGAACCGCCTGAAGCCGGGTCTGCGCTATGCGCTGCTGTGTGGCGATGCCGCACCGGTCCTGTTCGAGCAGGGCGATATCGGCATGCAGGTCGAGCGCCACGCGCCGTGGATCCCGCCCGAGAACATCCGCTACTCCTATGCCTGGATCAAGGGCGCGGCCGGCGGTGCTTCGAAGCAGCAGGTCACCAAGTTCACCAACGCCATCAAGGAAGAGATGGCGCGTTTCGGTGTGGCCGGCGAGAAGCTGGGCGTCGATTTCGTCGACATCAACATGATGAACCACTTCGCCGAAGAGGGCATCGAGTGGGCCGACGGCATGTCGCCGATGATGGAGGCCCGCGCGGTCAAGAGCCAGGACGAGCAGGAATGTGCCCGTATCGTTGGTGCGATCGGCGATGCCGCTCACTGGGAGTGCATGAAGTTCCTGAAGCCGGGTATCACCGAGAACCAGGTGACCGCGCACATCATGAAGTTCCTGTACGACATTCCTGGCATGGAAGACGTCGAGGACGTCATCGTTTCCTCGGGTCCGAACACATGGCCGAACTGGCGCAACTTCGGTGACCGCATCATCCAGCCGGGCGACATCGTCTTCATGGATTTGGCCGCACTGACATGGAATGGCTACAAGTCCTGCTACTACCGCACCTATTGCGTGGGCCGCGAGCCGACGCAGGAGATGAAGGACGTCTACGCCGAGGCGCTCGATTGGCTCCAGTCCTCGATGGAAGCGGTCAAGGTTGGTGCCTCGACCCGTGACATCGCGCTGAAATGGCCGTCGGCCAAGGAAGCCTGGGGCTACGAGGAAGAAGATCAGGCCGCGGCGAACCTGTGGGGCCATGGCCTGGGTCTTGCCCAGTACGATCCGCCCGTCATCTCGCGCATCTGGTCCCTCGATCACCCGATCGAGATCCAGGAAGGCATGGTCTTCGCGCTCGAGACGCAGCACGGTATTCCGTTCAAGTTCGGCGTCCGCATCGAGGAGATGCAGATCGTCCATGCAGACGAGACCGAGGTCATCACCAACTTCCCGGTGAACCAGATCACGGTCGTGGACCCGATGCCGCACTAAGTACGCGTTGTTGCGCTCCGCAACGGAGCTTAGAATATGAATTGGTTCGGCCGGGCGGCTTGATCGCCCGGCCGAATTGATAATTGAGCCCGGCTTTATGTTTCGGGCATCTGGATTAGAGGTAACGGAATATGGCGAAGTTCGTTGTGCCGCTGTCTGACAAGGCGGCGACGGATGCGGAACGATTCGGTCCCAAGGCTGCCAACCAGGCGGCTCTCGGCCATGCCGGGTTGCCGACCCCCGGTGGTTTTGTGCTTGGCGCGGATGCTTATTTCCATCAGCTGGAATCTCTCGGCCTTGTGGAAGCAGCCGATCAGGCCGTCAGCCTGCCGTTCATGGAATCGCGCGGGCCAATTGCCGAAGTGCGTATCGGCCTGTTCTCCGAACCCATCGCGCCTGAAATCGAATCCGAGTTGCTCGATGCCTACCGCGTGCTGACGGCGGAGTCAGGCATGCGCCTGGCCGTGCGCTCATCGTCACTGATGGAGGACACCGAAGGGTCGTCCTTCGCGGGCCAGTTCCAGACCTTCCTGGGGATCGAGGGCGAAGCGGATTTTCTGACCGCGGTACGTGCCTGTTGGGGGGCCCTCTGGTCGCCCCAGGCCATGCGTTACATGGAAGACAAGGATATCAGTGCGATCGACACCGCGATGTCGGTGCTGGTCCAGCCTTTGATCGAGGCCGAGGCATCGGGCGGTGGCCTGAGCCAGACCGCCGATGGCGGCATGTCCGTGAGCGCGACCTGGGGGCTCGGCGAAGCGCTCGCCCAGGGCGAGGTCGTACCCGATCGCTACGATCTTACACCCGAAGGCAAGCTGATCGAGGCGGTCGGCGGACAGGACTTCGAGCACAGCGCCTATTGCCACACCCACCAGGCCCCGCCCCAGAACCCGATGGCCGCGGTGGCGGCAACCCGCGCGCAGGGCCACGATCACGATCATGACCATGCGCATGATCACAGTCATGACCACGACCACGACCATGATCACGATCACAACCACGAACATGATCATCAGCATGACCACGCCCCCAAGAAGGACGCGGAACCGCGCCGTCAGTGCCTGACCACCGATGAGGTCCACGAACTCGCCCGCTACATGAAGGTGGCAGAGGAAATGATGGGGCTCTCGGTCGAGGTCGAGTGGGCCAAGGACGATGTCGGCATCAAGATGTTGCAGGCGCGCCCACTGCATGTCGAAGAGCCGATTGTGCTCGACGAAGTCTGGCGCGGTCGCCCTGGCCTGCGTGGCCATCCCGGCGGCATGGGCTGGGGCTCGGGCCGGGCTTGTGTGATCAACTGCGAATGCGAGATTTCACGGCTGAACCACGGCGATGTTCTGGTGACCAACGTTGCCGGTCCCGCGCTGGTCGGTATTCTGCCGCGGGTTTCTGCGATCGTCGCCGAACTCGGCGGCAGCACCTCGCATCTGGCGTCGCTCGGCCGCGAGCGGGGCATCCCGATGGTCCTCGGCGTGGCCGGTGCGACCCAGCAGATACCCGACGGCTCCACGGTTGGCGTCGACGGTGTCGCGGGGATCGTGCGTTGGCTGAAGCCGGAACTGAACGAGAAACAGCCGATGCCGATGATGCATCCGGGCGAGCTGCGCTCCCCGGGCTGAGCTCGGTCGCCTTGCCTCGGTGATCGATGCCGACAAGGCATCGAACCCAAAGGCCGTTATCCCTTTGCGACGAAACCGCCGTCGACGAAGAGCGTGTGTCCGGTCACAAAGTCGGATGCCGGGCTGGCGAGATACACCGCCGCCGCCAGCAGATCTTCGGTTTCCGCGATGCGGCCGAGCGGCACGCGGCTGACAATGTTGTCTTCGAACTTCGCGAGAAACTCCTGGCGGCTGGGCGTGCGCACTGCAGTCGGCGCCAGCGAGTTGATGCGAATGCCCTCCGGTCCCCACTCGACCGCGAGCGCTTCCGTCAGGTGACTGATCGCTGCCTTGATGGCGGCGTAGACCGAACGGGTGGGCTGGGTTGAACGGGCGAAGGTCGAGCTCAGGTTGATGATCTTGCCGTAACCGGCCTCGCGCATCAGCTCGCCGAGAATCGTGCAGGCGAAGAAGGTGCCCTTGAGGCTGGTGTCGATGGACTTGTTCCATTCAGGTTCGGTGGTATCCCAGGCGAGCGCCTCGACCGTATAGGCAGCACCGTTGATAAGAATGTCCAGTCGGCCGAACTCGCTCTTGACGAAATCCCTGAGGCCCGCGATCTGGTCGACCTGTGACAGATCGATCGAATACGCCTCGGCGCGCCGGCCGAGCGCTTTGATCTCGCTGACAAGTCCCTCGAGCTTGCTCTTGTCGCGGCTGCAGACGACCACGTCTGCCCCCGCGCTGGCCAGGCCCAGTGACAGGGCACGACCGATGCCCTCGCTGGCGCCCGTCACGATCGCCACGCGATCGTCGAGACGGAAACTGTCGAGGATGTCTGAACTGGAACCGGTGTCGGGCTGCGACATGAATGAACCCTCCAATTGGAATGTGGTGGTAACGCGGGGTGGGGTACGGAGGCCCTACTTGAAAACGTCCGGATTGGCGGGCCATTTCGGCTGATCGCCGTTCAGCAATGACCGAACATCGCCCGCGACGGTGGTCTGCAGATCGAGCAGCGCGTCTTCCGAATAGAAGGAGGTGTGCGGATTGATCACCACATCGTCGCGCGACAGGATCGGGTCGTCTTCGGCCGGCGGCTCCTGGGGCAGCACGTCGAGACCCGCCCCGGCAATCTCGCCGGCGTCGAGTGCGGCAACGAGGGCCGCGGTGTCGATCAGGCCGCCACGCGCGGTGTTCACGATAAACGCCGTGCTCTTCATCTTGGCAAAGGCGTCGGTCGAGAACATGTTCTCGGTCGCCGGTGTGAGGGGCGCGTGGACCGACACATAGTCGGAACGCTCGAGCAGCGCATCGAATTCGACCAGCTCCACGCCCTTCGCCGCCGCGACTTCGGGCTTCACGAAGGGGTCGGACGAAATGACGTTGATACCGAAGGCCTGCGCCTTCTCGGCTACCAGCTGGGCGATGTTGCCGAAGCCCACGAGGCCCATGGTCTTGCCCCGGAAGCGCATGATCGGCACGACCGCCGGCATCTCCCAGCGGCCTTCCTTGACCAGCTTGTCGGCCAGCGCGGTCTTGCGGGCCGCGGTCAGCAGCAGCGCCATGGTGTGGTCCGACACCTCGTCGAGGCAGTATTGCGGCGCGTAGACCACCGGAATGCCCGCCGCCGTGGCGGCGTCGAGGTCGATATTGTCCAGCCCGATGCCGAAGCGGCCAATCGCACCGCAACCGTCGAGGGAATCGATAACCTTCGCGGTGATCTGGGCGTAGGTGACGAACAAGGCCTTGGCGCCCTTGGCCGCCTCGATGATGGCATCCTCGGACGTGTCGGCCGCCATGTTGATGGTCGGGTTGAAGTCCGCGAGGACGTTTTCGACGGGTTCCAGCGAGGGGAACGGCGAGTCTGCGACGGCGAAGATCGAGCTATCAGCCACAAGATCTCTCCTTTGAGATTATCGTTGTTGAACAGTTTCTGGCCGGACTCGTATCAGTCGATCCGGGCCTTGTCCAGTTGGCCCTGCGCACGGGTTTTGTGCCGCTAACGCGCGGCATCCGGCGGTATCGAGTAGGTGCCGGTCGCATGGGCGATGGGCGCGTCGTCGCCGTCCGAATAAAGCGTCACTTCGATCACGGCGAGACGCTTGCCGAGCTTGATGACATTGCAGTCCGCGACGACGTCAACCGGGGCCGGCAGGCGCAGGAAGTTGATGTTCAGGTTCGTGGTCACGGCGAGCGACACCTCGCCGATCGCCCCCATCACGGCCGCATACATGCCGAAATCCGTGAGCGCCATCATCACCGGCCCGCTGATGGTGCCGCCCGGCCGTGTGAAGGCCTCGTTGAAGGGCGCGCGCACCCGCGCCGTGCCCTCGCCGATGGCCTCGGCCCGGAAGCCGAGATTGGCCGCCATCGGCAGTTCGCGGTCGGTCAGCGCGTTGAAGGTTTCGGGTGTGGTCTTCGTCATGTTGTCCCTGACAATTCGGCCGGCAAGCGGCATTGAGCTTAGCAAACTCGTGCGTGTCCTGTAGCTTGGTTCAGTGCTGTTCGTAACCCATAAGCCGAGCGCGGTATCCTCCCTTGCCGTCGCTCTCATGTTCGCTGCGGGTGCGTTGGTCGCCGGAACGTCCCTGTTCGCCAAGGTGCTGGGCTTGCCCGACGGTGCATCGGCGGGCCTGAATCCGTTCCAGATCAGCGCCGGACGTTTCGTGTTCGGCCTCGCCACGCTCCTGCTGTTTGTCGGTGCCGTTCCGAAGGCGCGACCGCGTTTCGGCGGCGCAAAATGGCAATGGCATCTCATGCGGGTGATTTGCGGCTGGCTTGGCGTGACCGCCATGTTCGCCGCGGTGTCCCGGATGCCGATTGCCGAGGCGACCGCGATCAGTTTCCTCAGTCCGCTGGTGGCGATGGCGCTTGCGATCCCGATGCTCGGCGAGCGGGTCGGGGCGCGGAAGATCATCGCCGCCGCGCTCGCGGTTGCCGGTGCCGCGCTGATCCTGCGGCCCGGGTCCGACGCCTTCCAGGTCGCGGGCCTACTGGCACTGGCGGCCGCAGGATTCATGGGGCTGGAGACGATCTTCATCAAGCGGCTCGCCGACACCGAGCCGGCGTTGCGGATCCTGATCATCAACAACACGATCGGCGCCTGCATATCATTATCGGCGGCGAGCCTCGTCTGGGTCTGGCCGAGCGGTTTGCAGTGGGTGTTCCTGGCGGCGATCGGCGCGGTCATGGTGTCGGCCCAGGTCTTCTACATGCAGGCCCTCCGGCGCGGCGATGCGAGCTTCGTGATGCCGGCCTTCTACTCCGTGCTGATTTTCGCGGCGGTCTACGACTTCGCCGCATTTGCCGTCCTGCCGTCCTGGATCGCCATTGCCGGCGCAGCGCTTATCGTGTCGGGGGCGATCGTGCTGGTGGCGCGCACCGGCGGGGAGTAGGTCTGCCGCTTTTGGCCCGATACACGCCATGCTAGGTTCTGGCCGCCCCGCGCGGGGCGGATTTGAGACCTTATTCGCAGGAGTGGATCAGCATGTTGAACGTCGCCGTTATCGGATTGGGCTGGTGGGGCAGCCATGTCGTCAAGACCCTGGACAAGAGCCGCAAGATTCGCGTCGTGCGGATCGTTGAGGTGAAGCCCACGGCCGCCGCCCGCAGGCTCGCCAAGGAACATGGCGTGCCGCTGACGACCGACTATGCCGAGGCCCTCAAGGACCCGAATGTCGAGGGCGTGATCCTGACCACGCCGCACACCACTCATGAGGCGCTGCTGATGCAGGCGGCCCGGGCGAAGAAGCAGATCTTCTGTGAAAAGCCGCTCTCCCTGACGTCTGCCAGCGCGAAGAAGATGGTCAAGGCGTGTCGCGACCGTGGGATTATCCTCGGGCTCGGCCATGAACGCCGTTATGAGCCGGCCTGGATGAAGCTGGCCGAGATGGTCGCCAAAAAGGAACTCGGCACCATCATCGCGGTCGAGGCCAACAACTCCCACGACAAGTTTACTCCGCTCAAGGCGGACAATTGGCGCGGCAACCCGAAAGATGCGCCGGCTGCAGGCTGGACGGGCATGGGTGTGCATCTCACGGATTTCATGATCAGCCTGTTCGGGCCGATCCAATGGGTCAACGCGGCCAGCGATCGCCGGGTACTGAAACTGCCGTCGGGCGATGTTGTGAGCACGCAGTTCCAGTTCAAGGACCGGACGCTGGGGACCATCAACGTCGTGTCGAAGACGCCTTACTATGCCCGTTTCGCCGTGTTCGGCAGCAAGGGCTGGGTCGAGATCGTGGACACAGCGCACCCCGAAGACTGGGACGACACGCATATGACGATCAGCATTGCCGGTGGCAAGCGCACCCACAAGACCTACAAGCCGCGTGACACGGTGAAGATGAACTTCGAGGCCTGGGCCGACGCCGTTGCCGGCAAGAAGGACTATCCGTTCACCGACGTCGAGCGGATCGGCAATGTCGCCGTGCTTGAAGCGCTGGCGAAGTCCGCCAAGAGCGGCAAGCGCGAGCGCGTGCGCAACTAGGCGTTGGATTGAGGTCGCGATGAAGTTCGGACTGTTTGGCGGTGCCTCGTCGCGACGCGGCGGTGTGGCCCGCGACAGCACCCAGGGCTACCGGGATTTCATCGGCTATGTCGAGGAGGCCGAGGAGCTCGGCTATCACTCGGTGTTCCTGGTCGAGCATCACTTCACCGGCTTCGGTCAGGTGTCCGCCTCGCTCAACCTGCTGACCTATCTGGCGGCGCGCACCACACGGATGCGCCTGGGCACGGCGGTCGTCGTGCTGCCCTGGCACAATCCGGTGTTGCTCGCCGAGCAGGCGGCGACGGTGGATCTGCTGTCGGGCGGTCGGCTGGAGTTTGGTGTCGGCAAGGGCTACCGGCCGAACGAGTTCAACGGTTTCAACGTCCGGCCGGCCGACGCGCAGGAGCTGTTCGAGGAATCCCTGGAGGTGATCCGCCGTGCCTGGACCTCGGAAGAACGCTTCACCCATATCGGCAAGCATTGGACGTTCCAGGACATCGTCGTGGAACCGCCGCCGATCCAGCGGCCGCACCCGCCCATGTGGCTCGCCGCGGGCAGCCCGGGCGGGCTCCAATGGGCGGCGGACAACAATTTCAACCTGCTGCTCGACCAGATCGCATCATTCGATCTGATTCAGGAACGGTTCGATACCTACCGCGCGGCGATCGAGAGTTCGGGCCGTGTTTTCGACCCCATGAACGTGGCCGTGGCCCGCGCGCTCCACATCACCCACGACGAATCCGAACGCGAGGCGGCACACCAGCAACGCGCACGGCTGCTGAGTGGTATCTCGCGCCTGTCGCGCATCCGCGAGGGGGGTGGACCGCAATCGACCATGCTGCAGTACAACGACACCCGGCTGGCCACGGAAGAAGGCGCGCTGATCGGACCGCCCGAGGAAATCGTCGATCGGTTGCAGCGCATGCGTGCGGGTGGGATTGAATATGTTCTGCTGATTGATATCACCGGTTCGCGGGAATCCCTGCGGCTGTTCCGCGACGAGGTCATGCCGGCGCTGGCCTGAGGCCGAGGCGCGCGGGAATGCAAAACGGGCCGCGCTGGTGTGCGCGGCCCGCTGCAATTCGAGAAGTTGAATCTCGTTACTTGGACTTCACGACCTTGTTGCGGTGTTCGCCGAGGCCCTCGATGCCCAAGGTCACAACGTCACCCGCGCGCAGGTATTTCGGGTTTTTCTGACCATAGGCCACGCCCTGGGGCGTGCCGGTCATGATAATATCACCCGGATACAGTGTGATCGTCTTGCTCAGGTTGGAGACGATCGTCTTGCAGTCGTAGATCATGTCCTTGGTGTTGTTGTCCTGCTTCCGCTCACCGTTCACCTCGAGCCACATGTGCAGATTGTTCGGGTTCGCCACCTCGTCGGCCGTCAGCAGCCAGGGGCCGATCGGTGCGAAGGTGTCGGGGCTCTTGCCCTTGATCCACTGCAGGCCGCCGCGCTCGATCAGGAACTCGCGCTCGGAGACCTCGTTGCCGGCGAAATAGCCCGCGACGTATTTGAGCGCGTCCTTCTTGGACACATGCTTGGCCTTACGGCCCATGACCAGGCAAAGCTCGACCTCCCAGTCGGTCTTCACTGACCCCTTCGGCAGCACGATGTTATCGCGGTGGCCGGTGGGCGGGCATGTCTTGGTGAAGACAAACGGCTCCGAAGGGATGGCCGCGTTGGCCTCCTCGGCATGCTCCTTGTAGTTGAGCGCGATGGCGAAGACCCGGCGCTCGACCACACAGGGTCCGAGGCGCGGGTTGCCCTTGACCAGCGGCAGGCGCTTGGGGTCGCGCTTGCGGATGGCCGCGAGACCCTTCGGCGAGAGGGTTTCGGCGTTGATATCGACGACGACCCGAGACAGGTCGCGAAGCTTGCCGTTGGCGTCGATCAGACCGGGCTTTTCCTTGCCGCGTGAGCCATAGCGTACGAGTTTCATGCTGGGTTCCCCCTGATGTTGATTGGTTCCGGTACGAGAGCGTGGCCGGGTGGATGGAATGCTTGCGGGTGTTGTAGCGGTCCCCGCGGGGCTTGGAAACCGTTCGTTTGGGAACCGTCAGGCCTGCTTGTTCAGCGTTTTGCGGCCCGTTCGGCAGCCCGCTCGCGGAAGCGTTTCAGATCCAGGGTTGCGCTTTCGCCCAGCCATATGGCGTAGGTCGAATGATCCGTCAGGTCGTCGCCGGTCTCGGGGTGCACCAGAATCGACAGATCGCGACGGTTCATCGCCAGCCAGGGCACGATCTCGCCGAACAGTTCGGGTTTGAACGCTACCTGGTAGCTCCAGAAGGGGTGCGGGCCGACGGGCTTGTCGTGCCAGCGGCCCAGTTCAACGTCGTAGCGCGCGTCGATCTCCGCGCGCAGCGCTTCGGCTTCGGCCTTGCTCTCGGCGTCGTAATAGACGTGGGCGTGGAAGCCTTCGGGTGTTGGTGTGTTCGCGCTCATGGGCACAACATAGTCGGACGGTCCGTTGCGTCAATGTCGGGCGCGGTCTTCAACTTCTCAAATTCTCCGGGCTTTCGGTTGACGGCGCGCGAGCCGGCTTGGTTTACTTGGCGCCGACCGTCACGTCCGGCACGCGATCCGGACGGAATTCGATCCGTGGCCGATCTTGCGCTGCGGTGTGAAGTGTCCCGGAAAGACGGTCGTGCGGGACGCGGGCGCCAACAGGAGAAGCGCCGTGACATCCTTGGGGTCCGAGCCGGTGATCCTCGATGCGCATCCGCGTGACCGGGGACAGGTTCTCGATCATTTCAACTGGGTGCGCGGCGAGACCGAGCGCCTTGCAGCACCCCTGTCGGCGGAAGACCAGGTCGTGCAGTCGATGCCCGATGCGAGCCCGACCAAATGGCATCGTGCGCATATCACCTGGTTCTTCGAGACCATGATCCTGCGGGACTTTGCGGGCGGTTATGAACCGCTCGATGAGCATTACCGATTTCTCTTCAATTCCTATTACGACGCCGTCGGCGCGCGCCATCCGCGACCCGAGCGAGGCCTCCTGACCCGCCCGACGGCGGAACAAGTGAAGGCCTATCGCAACCATGTCGATGACGCGATGCGGGCCCTGATCAACGATGCGGACGAGAAGACCTGGGACAGGGTCGCTCCGCTGATTGCGCTGGGGCTGCATCATGAGCAGCAGCATCAGGAGCTGATCCTGATGGATATTCTCCACGCCTTTTCCTTCAACAGCGTGGCGCCCGCCTATCAGACTTATCGCGCCGCGCCGGCGCGCAAGGCGCCCGAGCTGCGCTGGTTCGATCACGCCGGTGGGCTTGTCGAGATCGGCCATGACGGCACGGAATTCGCCTTCGATAACGAGGGACCGCGCCACAACGTCCATTTGGCTCCCTTCCGGCTGGCGTCACGGCTTGTGACCAACGGCGAATGGAAGGCGTTCATGGCCGACAATGGCTATGGGCGACCCGAGCTCTGGCTGTCCGATGGTTGGGCCGCCGTGGGTGCGGAGGGCTGGAACGCGCCGCTCTACTGGCAGATGGTCGACGACGAATGGTGTGCGATGTCTTTGTCGGGCCTGCAGCAGGTCAACGATCAGGCGCCTGTCTGTCATGTCAGCCTCTATGAGGCCGATGCCTACGCGCGCTGGGCCGGCAAGCGCCTGCCGCGCGAAGGGGAGTGGGAGGTGTTTGCCCGCGACCAGCCTGTCGAGGGCAACTTCGTCGGGTCCGGGTTGCTGCGCACCGCGCCGGCGACCGGCGAGCCATCCGACCGGCCGGAACAGATGTTTGGCGACGTGTGGGAGTGGACCCAGAGCCCCTATGTGCCATATCCGGGGTTCAAGCCCGTGTCGGGCGCGGTCGGCGAATATAACGGGAAATTCATGGCCAATCAGTTTGTCTTGCGCGGCGGCGCTTGTGTGACTCCCGACGGACACACCCGCGCTACCTATCGGAACTTCTTCTACCCCGCGATGCGCTGGGTGTTCGCCGGCGTGCGTCTGGCCGATGACGGGGCCGAACAATGAACGACGCGGCAGTGATGAGCCTCGGCCCGCTTCATGATTATGTAGAATATGACCACGCGGCCGACAGCTTTCTCGACGATGTCCTCGATGGGCTCGCCCAGACCCAGAAGAAGCTGTCGAGCAAGTATTTCTACGACGAGCGCGGCTCGCAGCTGTTCGACGATATCTGTGAACTGCCGGAGTATTACCCGACCCGCACCGAGACCGCGTTGCTGCGCACCCATGCAGCGGAGTTCGCCGAGCTGATCGGCGCCAACGCCAGCGTGGTGGAGTTCGGCAGTGGGTCGAGCACCAAGATCCGCATTCTGCTGGACGCGCTGGAGACCCCGGCGGCCTATATCCCGGTCGATATTTCACGCGAGCATTTGCTGGCCTCGGCCAAGGCGCTGGCGGGCGCCTATCCCGATCTGCCCGTCGTGCCTATCGCTGCCGACTACACCCAGCCGTTCGAGCTGCCGGAGATCGCGGGCGGCGCGGCGCGCATCGGGTTCTTCCCGGGCTCGACCATCGGCAACTTCACGCGCGCCGCCGCGGTGGATTTCCTGCGCGCCGCGGCCACCGATCTCGGGACCGACAACGGGCTCCTGATCGGTGTCGATCTGCGCAAGGACACGGGCATCTTGCACGCGGCCTACAATGATGCGGCCGGCGTGACGGCCCAGTTCAACCTCAACGTCCTGCGCCGGGTGAACCGGGAGCTGGATGGCAACTTCGATATCGACGCGTTCTCGCATGACGCACGCTGGGTTGCGGATCAGGGCCGGATCGAGATGCACCTCGTGAGTGAGCGGGATCAGGAAGTCCGGATCAACGGCCACAGCTTCGCGTTTGCGGCGGGTGAATCGATCCACACCGAGGATTCCCACAAATACGACATCGAGGAGTTCCACGCGCTGGCGGCCAAGGCCGGCTGGCGCGCCTTCCGTCACTGGACGGATGCGAACGACCTGTTCTCGCTGCACTATCTGCGGGTGGCTTAAGCCGTCGATCTTCTGTTCACATTGTGAGCGAAATCGATCAGTCGCCTGAATTTGTCGGTGTTTCGCGAATAATGCAGGGGCCTTCCAATTCAGCATGAGGATTTGGCCATGCAGACACGCGTCGCCCGCATCCACGAATATGGTGACCCCGAGGTCATCAAGATCGAGACCGATACCCTGGCCGAGCCGGGCCCGGGGGAGGTCGTGTTGAAACAGACCGCATCGGCGATTCATTTCGCGGATTCTTATATGCGACAGGGACGCTACTTCCTGAAGCCGCCATTGCCGACGGTGCTCGGCCTCGAGGGTGTCGGGACCATCGCGGCGGTGGGCGAGGGGGTTGCGGACCACAAGGAAGGCGACCGGGCGGCCTATCTGTTCAACGTCGGCGCCTATGCGGACGCGCGCATTGTTCCCGCCGAGCAGCTTTACACGCCGCCCGCCGACCTCGACGATGCGACGGTGGTGGCGGCCTTCGTGCGGACCATGACCGCCCAGTATCTGCTGCGGCAGCTGTACCGGGTGGAGGCCGGGGAGACCATCCTGGTCCATTCCGCGGCCGGCGGCATGGGGAGTCTGCTGACCCAGTGGGCGACAAGCGTGGGCGCAAAGGTTATCGGCACCGTCAGTTCACCCGACAAGTTCCTGGCGGCCGAGGAGAATGGCTGCGCCCATGTGATCGATTACACCAAGGAAGACTTCGCCGACGCCGTCCTCGACATCACGGGCGGTGCGGGGGTGCCGGTGGTCTATGACGCGGTCGGCGCGGATGCCTATCAGGGTAATCTCCGCGCGCTGGCACCGCGGGGCTGGTTCGTGAATTACGGCCACGCGTCGGGTCCGCCGCCGATCGACGCGCTGGAGCTCAACCAGAAATCCCTGATCTTCACCAAGGCATCGATGAAGGACTACGCGGCGACGCCGGAGGAGAAGGCGGCGATGATGGAAGAGGTGGTGGCCGCGATCGCGGACGGAACCGTGAAATCCAATATCACCGGCCGTTATGAGCTGGCGGATATCGCCGATGCCCATGTGGCGCTCGATTCACGCACCACGACCGGGGCATTGGTGGCGGAGTTTGGGGGCTAGAACAACTTTGTGACCGTGGTCACTGCCGATTGTCTCCCCAGACGATATCTTCGATAATCGAGAAATGGAGCCTTGTTGGTTCCATACGCGGCCGAATCGCCGCCCGAAGTCGGGGAGAAGCGTCATGTCATCGATACCGGTTGTCCGATATGTCGTCATTTCCGCCGCGGTGAGCCTGCTCGCGCTGCCCGCCGCGGCGCAACCGAGCGCCCTCGTCGAGGATATCCAGGCTGCTGGATCCGACCTTTCGTTCATGGATTATGTGGAGCCCGGCGACGTGGTGAAGCTCTCGGCAGGCGAGCGGCTGGTGCTCGGCTACTTTGCGAGCTGTATGCAGGAGACCATCACCGGCGGCACCGTCACGATCGGCAAGAAAGCGAGCGCGGTGGCCGGCGGTACCGTGCGCAAGGTCGAGGTGCCGTGTGACGGCGGTCAAGTCGAGCTCTCCCGGGGCCAGGCCAACGACAGCGGGGTCGTGGCCTTTCGCGGCACCGGTGACGCAGCCGCCAAACCCGGCGTCCGGCCGGAGCTGACGCTCTACGGCGCGAGTCCTCTGGTGCGGAGCGGCGTGGCCGGCAGCCTTTTGATCGAACGTGTTGACCGTCCGGGGGATCCGGTCGAGATGGACATCCCTCCGGGTGCAACCGATTTGGCCACGAAGGATGTCGCGTTGGAGGCCGGAGGGGTCTACCGCGCCCGTTTCAGTGCAGCGGACGGGGAACGTATGCTGGTGTTCGATATTGACGCTTTTGCCGAGGCGGGCGACCAGCCCAAGCTCTCGCGGCTGATCAGGTTCTGACTTGCCGCGCGTAAAAGCCCTGATGGCCGCCGTGATCGCGGCGCTGATCGCCACCGTCGCGGTCGCGGGCCCATGGTCTGACACGCTCGACGGTCTGTCCTCCGACAGCCTGGTGTGGCTGCGCCAGGCCGCCTTTGGCCCGCAACATGAGCGTGCGCAGTCACCGACTGTTGTCATTGCCATCGATGAGGAGACCTACCGCCGCAAACCCTTCGACACCACGCCGAAGGTGATGTGGACGCCCGAGATTGCGCAGGTTTTCGATGCCGTGATCGACGGCGGTGCAGCGGTGATCGGGATGGACGTCATCCTGCCGACGAGCGCGGCCTCGCAGATCCGCGGGTTCGATCGGGATTTCCTTCTCAGTCTTCGTCGGCACGGTCGTGCAGGGCAGATGGTGTAGAGCAAGGCGCAGCACTCGACTCAACCGATCCTGCCGAATGTGGGCCAGCGTTTCGCCGTCGGCCATGGGGCGAATATTCGTGCCGCCAACCTCTATTCCGATGCCGACGGCATCGTTCGCGGCGTGCCCGTCAGTCTCGCGCGGACGGGTGACGGGCGTGCGTTCGAACCCTCGCTGGCACTCGAGCTGGCGGCCCGCACGCTCGGCGACCGCCTTGCCTTCGATCCGGACGGCCGCGCAACGCGCGACGGGGTCCCGTTGCCGACGGTGGGCGGGAACAACCTGCTTATCAACTTCGATGACGACCAACGCGGCATCCCGACCTATTCCTTCGCCGATTTACAAGCCTGCGCTGCAGCCGGGGACAACGATTTCTTCGCCCGTCACTTCGCCGGCAAGGTCGTTCTCCTGGGCGGGGTGCTCGACGTCGAGGACCGAAAGCTCTCTTCCCTGCGTTTCGCGGCGGCGCCGGACGGGGCCGCGTTCTCGCGCCGCTGCGCGCTGGAGAGGCTGCCGGATGTCCTCGACGCTACGGTCGCCCGCGACAGCGTGCCCGGCGTCTATATGCATGCATTCGCCGTCAACAACCTGGTTCGCGGCAACCTGCTCTCGGCGGCTGCGCCCTGGCAGGTATACGGGCTGACGTTTGCCCTCGCGATCGTGATCGCACTCGTGACGATCGGCGTCAGTGCCTGGCTGGCGGGGATTATCGCAATTGCTGCGGCGGCGCTGTGGACGGCGACGGCTGTCCTGTTGTTCCAGGGCGGCACCGTCTTCCCGCTGTTTGATCCGCCGATCGCGATCGCGATTGTTTTCGCGCTGATGGGCGCATATCGATTCACCGTCGCAGACCGGGACAAGCGGCTGCTGCGCCAGATGTTCGGCCTCTATCTTGCGCCGTCCGTGATCGAGCAGATGGTCGAGCGCAGCGAGATGCCGGCGCTGGGGGGCGAGACGCGGGAGCTGACCGTCTTCTTCTCCGACCTCGCGAGTTTCACCGCGATGTCAGAAGGAATGTCGCCCGAACAGCTGGTGCGGGTGCTGAACGAATATCTGTCGGCGATGACCGATGTGATCGAGCGTCATGGCGGCTTCGTCGACAAATATATCGGCGACGCCATCGTCGCGGTGTTCGGCGCGCCGCATAACGATCCGGGACATGCCGACAGTGCGATCGCCGCGGCGGTCGAGTGTCAGCAGCGCCTGGATGAACTCAACCGCGACCTGGAGGCGGCTCACGGGATCGCGCTGCGTCAGCGCATCGGGATCAACACGGGTCGCATCCTGGTCGGCAACATCGGCTCGGCGCGCCGGTTCAACTACACGGTCATGGGCGACGCCGTGAACCTCGCCGCGCGCCTGGAGGGTGCGAACAAGGTCTACGGAACCGGCCTGCTGATCTCCGGCGACACCCGCGCTCGCGGCACGGATGGGGTGATGTTGCGCGAGATCGATACGGTCAGGGTCGTCGGCCGCGCGGAGCCCGTGACGCTTCACATCCCGGTGGGCGGAACGCCCGGTGAGGTGCTTGAGATGTATGCGCGGGCAAAGGCGGATTACACTGAGGGCCGGTTCGAGGCTGCGGTGAGCCAGTGGGAGACGATCGCCGGTGACGATCCGGCGGCTGCGGCTATGGCTGCGCGGTCCAGACGGCTGGCGGTGAATGCTCCGGAAGATTGGGATGGCGTCTTCGCCTTGGATGAGAAATAGGATTGTTTTGACGGAGCAGTTTGTAAACGCGTGTCTATCAGTCGGGGAAAACTGATGACGAACTTGTTTGAGACGAAACCGGGAGTGAGAAAGGGCGCGGCCGCTCTTTGGCTTGTGCCAATGTTGCTGGTGTTCCTGCTGGCAGCCGTGGCAATCGCACCGCCGTCGGCAATGGCGCAACAGGGTAACCTCCGGGCGACGGCGGACAAGGAGCCGCCGGCAAGCATGCGGGGCCCGGCGCTCGCCCGCTTTTATCAGCAACGCGGAAACGCGGCAGGCGCGATCGGCAAAGTTCAGCAGTCCGTGAAAGATCTGCGCCAGGCGCTCGCTCTGGCGGAACGTCATGGCGGCCCGGTGGCGCGGATCGCCCGCGACCTCGGCGCCGCAGAAGCGCGTGCGGGCAACCTGCGCGGCTCTCTCGAGGCATCCCAGAAACGCGTCGACAATGAACGCGCGGAGCGTCCGGGGCGCCGGATTGGCGGGATGGCACAATTGGCGCGCGCTCAGCTCTCCATGGGCCGGCTTGGACGGGCCGAAGACCTGGTCAAGGACATGCGGGGGATCTATCGACGATTTCCCGAGAGGGTTCCGACGCATATTCGCAGTTTCACGAACCACCTGATTCTGGATGTCGAGGCGCGCATACTGGCGTCGCGTGGCAAGCATGAGGATGCGGAAAAGGTCATCGTGGAGGCGATGGAGGAGCTCGAGCGTGCTCTTGTGGCGCTTCCTGGGTCCGGCCAGCAGAAGGTGCTCTTTGACATCCGCCTGACGAGCGTCCAGGTGGTGCGCGCGCGGCTGCTGATGACGCTCGGCCGGGAGATCGAGGCGGAAAGCCAGATGCGCGAGGCCGTCGCCCGCAACATTCGCGACTACGGTAAACTCACGCCCCTCTCCGCGAATACCATCGACATATTGGGACGCACGCTGTTTGCGCAAGGTCGGTTCGCGGAGGCAGCTGACCTGGGCCGCGAGGCCGAGGATATCCTCAGGCAGATCGGCGCGCGGGATACGTCGTCGCACCTCCTGCGGATTCGGATTGGGCTCGCGCGGGCGCTCGCCGGCCAGGAGAAATGGGACGAGGCTGCCGAGATTGTCCGCGATGTTGACCGGCTCACTGCCGGCGACAATCTGCTGCGCCGGCGCAGCATCGCGTCGACGGTGGATTCCGCGCTCATCTTCTACAAGGTCGGTGAGGTGGACGCTGACCTTGCGATCGCAAGCGACCTTGCGGAGCGGAGTTTGCAGCGCCTTGGCGGCAAGCATGCGAAGACCGCGCTGGCACGCGGTTACGTGGGGATCGGCCGGCATCTCAAGGGCGAAGATGAAGCGGCGCTTGCGGACTTCCGCAACGCGGTGCCGACCCTGCTCTCCAGTTCGCGCAACGTCGAGGAGGAGGATGCGACCGCCACGGCCCAGGCCATTCGCCTGCGCGCCGTACTCGAGGGCTATATGGGTGTGCTCGCCCATGTTTATGGCAATGTCTCCGCGCCGGATGAGCGCGCGGAGATCGCGGCAGAAGCTTTCCGGATCTCGGATGCGGCGCGCGGTAGTTCTGTCCAGCGTGCGGTGGCGCAGTCGAGCTCGCGGGCAGCCGCGCGCGACCCCGAGCTCGCCAAGCTGGTGCGCGAGGAGCAGGACCTGCTTCGCCAGATTGGGGCGCTTTTCGGATTGCTTACATCGTTGCAGGCCGCGCCGGAGGGGCAGAGCGATTCCGGCGACATACGCGCGCTTCGCGACGATATCGACGACCTGCGTGGCAAACGGGCCCGGGCGCGTGAGGCGCTGGAGGACCAGTTTCCCGACTATATTCGCCTGATCGACCCGCCGCCCTCGGAACTCGCGGAGGTGCGTGGCGCATTGGCCGACGATGAGTCCATCTTCGTGTCCTATGTGGATGACGACCGAACCTATGTCTGGGCCTTCGGCAAATCCGGCGATGTCGGCTTCGAGGTCTCGAAGATCGGACGCGTGCGCCTCGACGCCGCCGCGACGCAGCTCCGGCGCGCACTGGACCCGCAGGCGGCGACACTGGCCGATATCCACGATTTCGACACCCGGCTCGCCCATCGCCTGTACCAGAACCTGCTGGCGCCGGTGGCGTCGGGCTGGAAGGAAACGCCCAATCTGATTGTGGTGGCCGATGGCCCTTTGGGCCAGATTCCCTTCTCGCTTTTGCCGACGGCGCCGGCCGCAGCCACCGATGACAGCGCCCAGCTCTTCGACCGCTATCGCGACGTGGCCTGGCTCACACGGACCCATTCGGTGACGGTGATGCCGTCGGTGGCCTCGTTGGTTGCGTTGCGTTCGCTCTCGGGCACGACTCAAGCGGAGCGTGCGTTCCTGGGCTTCGGCGACCCCGTCTTCGACGAATCGCAACTCGCCCAGACACCGGTGCCCGGCGCCCAGGCGGAACTCATCAGCCGGGGTGGCCTGCAGCTGCGCAACGTCCCGGTGCGCCTGCGTTCTCTGCCGCGCACCCAGGAGGTCGATGCTGCCCAGTTCTCGCAGCTGCCGCGGCTGCCGGATACGGCCGATGAGATCCGCACCATGGCCGGCGCACTGGATGCGGACCTTTCCCGCGATGTGTTCATCGGCAAGCAGGCGAATGAGCAGTCGGTGCGTGATGCCGCGCTCGATGCGTATCGGGTGGTGGCGTTTGCAACTCACGGGCTC
Organism: Alphaproteobacteria bacterium; assembly: GCA_965261975.1. Classification (GTDB taxonomy): domain Bacteria; phylum Pseudomonadota; class Alphaproteobacteria; order UBA6615; family UBA6615; genus UBA8079. Next base: position 24,750 of record CBDHEC010000008.1, on the reverse strand, counting down.
GTGCCCGGTGACCTCGATGGCCTGGTCGAGCCTGCGCTGGCGCTGACGGCGCCGCAGATTGCCGGCGACAAGAATGGCGACGGCCTGCTGCAAATGGGCGAGATCTTCGAGCTCGAGATGAACGCGGACTGGGTCGTGCTGTCGGCCTGCAACACCGGCACGGCGTCCGGCGCCGGTGCGGAAGCGGTCTCGGGGCTGGGCCGTGCGTTTTTCTATGCCGGCACGCGCGCATTGCTGGTCTCGAACTGGCCGGTCGAGACGACGTCGGCACGGTTGCTGACCACGGACGTATTCGCGCGGCAGAAGTCGGCGCCGGGTCTCACCCGTGCCGAGGCCCTTCGCCAGTCCCAGGTCGCGTTGATCGATGGGCCTGGTTTCGTCGATCCGAAGACGGGCAAGCCTGCCTTCTCCTACGCCCACCCGATCTTCTGGGCGCCCTTCAGCCTGATTGGTGAGGGCGGCGATTTCAAGATTCCGGCAGGAAGTGCGTCGTTCAAGGCGCGTCGCGGGCCGTCCGCAGAGCGTGCGCCGGCCCCGGCATCGGCGCCTGACCCTTCGTTCGGCAACGAGGCGTTCGGCGACTAGAAACGAAAAACCCCTCCCCGCGAGGGGAGGGGCTTCGCAACTTGCCTTGAGAAGCGCAGGCGTTAGTCGTCGAGAAGGCTCTCGGCGAGCGCCTTGAACTCATCTTCGGTCATCAAGCGCTTGTGGATCAGCGCCCAGTCCTTGACGGCCATCAGGATTTCCATGGCCTTGGTCTCTTCGACGCGGATCTGGTTGCGTTCCAGCCATTCCTTGACCGTGTCGATGCCCGAGCCCTTGCCCATGACCGTCACCGGCTCGTCCTGGCCGACCATACGGGGGCGGAACGGCATGACCTCGGTCTGGTACTCGTCGCCGCAGTTCAGCAACCAGGTGGCGATGATGCCGGACTCGACCTTGAACAGATCGTCGCCGACGACCGGACGGTTCGACGGCACCACGACGCCGGTAACGTCGCGGACCAGGTCGGCCAGCCACTTCAGCTTGTCGAGCTTGATGCCGATGTCGATGTCATAGAGCGTGCGCAGCGCCATCACGGTCTCTTCCATGGGCACGTTGCCGGCGCGTTCGCCGACACCCAGGACGGTGGACTGGATGACTTCCACACCCTCGGACAGGGCCATGATCGTGTTCGCCACGCCCATGCCGTAATCCATGTGGAAATGGGCTTCCATGGGGATATCCGGGAAGCGTTCCTTCATCGAGCGCACGAAATACTGCATCGCGTGGATCGAGGTGGCGCCCATCGTGTCGACGAGGGCCAGGCCGTCCATATGGCCTTCCTTGCCGACGCGGTCGATCAGGTCGATCACCCACTTCAGGTCCGAACGGGTGAAGTCGATCGGGAAGAACACGACCTCGAGGCCGTTGTCATGGGCGAACTTGGTGGATTCGATCGACAGGTCGATCGCCCGCTCCAGGTCCCACTGATAGCCATACTGGATCAGATGGGGGCTGGCCGGGACTTCCATGATGACGCCGCCGACGCCGGAATCGACCGCGCGCTGGACGTCTTCGACCATGCAGCGGGCAAATGCGTAAACGGTCGGGCCGAAGTCGCGCTTGGCGAGCTCCTGCACGACCTTGGCGTCGTCCTTGGAGACGACCGGCATGCCGGCCTCGATGCGCTGGACGCCCACTTCCGCGAGGCCCTCGGCGATCCGGATCTTGTCGTCGAAGTTGAACGCAAGGCCCGCCTGCTGCTCGCCGTCACGCAGGGTGACGTCATGGATGCGGATGTTGTCGGGGAATTTCCAGTCTTTGGTCACTTCGGGAGCGAAGTTCCAGGGGCTGGTGAACCAGTCGTCTGTTTTCCAGGGTGTATCAGTCATGAGTTTTGCCTCCTCGCGCGCCCTAAATCATTGCGCCGGACGGTTGTTATGGGGTCAGAAAAAGCCCGGAACATACCCCGGCCAAATTTCGCGCGGACTGTAGGTAACCACCCGGGGGGAGTCAACGCGAAGCCCGGCTCACGGCGCGTTTAACGCGGCACAAGTTTTGGTCTTGAAAGTCGGGGGTTTGCCGCCTCTTCAACCGTGCCTATTGGCAAAGTCCGCGCAGCACCTGATAGGAGATTTGCGTGGGCCGATTGTCTGCGGCGAAGAAGCGATACCAGGCCGGGAAATTATACTCGGGATTACCGGCTTTTTTCTTTGCCAGGAATGCCTCGTTTGGCTGCCAGTCGTCGCCGTCGATCCCGGCGACCTCGACCCGGTAGGCTTTCGGGTGCTCGCCCCACCACTGGAGGCACTGGTTGCTGCCCACGCGAACCGGCGTGCTGGGCGCGCTGCCGTCCAGGGACACGATAATCGCATCGCCGTGTCGCTCAGCGGGTTCAGCCCGCTGGTTGATCGTGGAGAAGGGGGTATCTGAAGCTTCCGTGGTTGCGGATTCAGTGGTCTCGGTGGCGAAGAACCGGCCGGCGAGGACAACGGCCGCCGCGATGAATGCGATGATCAGAATTTCTCGACGTTTCTTAAGCATCGTGCGTCCTGCTGATGTGTCTGCACTCAGTTTGCGAGGCACACGTCTTAATCGTCACGCGCGGTGTTCGCTGCCGACGGCGTGTGAAGCATTTGCATAGCCGTCCCGCGCCAGGAACGAAGCGAGATCGCGTTTGATGTCCTGAATAAGGCCCGGCCCGCCATAGACCATCCCGGTGTAGAGTTGCACCAGGCTCGCGCCCGCACGAATCTTGGTATAGGCGTCCGCACCATTCATGATTCCACCCACACCGATGAGAGGGATCGCACCGTCGGTTTGCCGGTAGACTGTGCGCAGCATCTCATTGGACATCTCGAACAGGGGCGTGCCGGACAGGCCGCCGCGTTCATTCGCGTGCGGGCTTTTCAGGGAAGCCGGTCGCGCGGTTGTCGTGTTGCACAGGGTGATCGCGTCGATATGCGCGGCCGTGATGATCTCGATCAGTTCCGTCAGATGTGCGGCCTCGAGGTCGGGGGCGAGTTTCGCCACCATGGCCGGACGCGCGCCTGTGTCATCGCGCGCGGTGTTCAGTCGCGAGAGAAGATCTTCCAGCGCGCGCGGCTCGAGAAAGACCTGGCCGTTTTCGGTGTTCGGGCAGGAGACGTCGATCGTCAGGTAGTCGACGGCCGGGGAGAAGAGCGTCACCAGATCAACGAAATCCTGCGCCGGGTTGTCGCTGGTCGCGTTTGCCGCCATGTTGACCCCGATCGGGCGGTCGGCATTGCTTCTGTGGCGCAGGAGACGCTGCAGGACAGCCTCCGCACCGTCATTGTTGAAACCCATGCGGTTGATTGCCGCCCGGTCAGGCGTCAGGCGGAACAGCCGTGGCCGCGGGTTGCCTGTCTGCGGCAACGGGGTGACGCCCCCCACTTCTATGAAGCCGCCGCCGAGGTGCGCGACGCCGGCGATGGCGACGGCGTTCTTGTCGAAGCCCGCCGAGACACCCACTGGGTTGGCGAAGCGCAGGCCGAAGAGTGTCTGGTCGAGGGCGGGCAGGTCATCGGCGCGTTCGCGCGGACCGAGACCGGCGGACAGGCCGCGCAGCGCGAGGCCGTGACCGGTCTCTGTGGGGAGCGGTCGCAAGGCGAGATTGGCGATTTGATGAATGCTGCCCAAAACGGCGCGGAAGCTACCGCAGATCGCGGGCGCGGAGAAGGGGCAAGTGCATTCGCCCGGCGCTAGCTGCTGCCGGCTGCGGCCGCATCGGCCTGGAATCGCGCCTCGACGAGGCGGTCGGCCTCCTCGATTTCCTCCGGCGTCAGCCGGGAGATGACGCGCTTGCGCAACTCGCGCGCGGCCTCGTTGCCATGGAGGGCCGACAGGGACGCCCAGATATAGGCCACGAGAGGGTCCTCCTCGGTGCCCGCACCCTTCGAATGGGCCCGAGCCAGGCGAAGCTGTGCTGCGGCGTCGGACTGGGTGGCCGCGCGGATCCACCACTCATAGGCGCGCTCGAAGTCGGGTTCTTTGCCGACGCCGGAATTGTAGAGGTCGCCGAGCCGGAGCTGAGCCTCCGCCAGCCCGCTCTCTGCGGACCGCTTGATCCAGGTCAGCGCCTTTTCGGGATCGTAGTCTCCGGCAAGCCCGAGCATGAGGGTGTTGCCGAAGAGCAGTTGCGCTTTTGCGTGGCCGGCGCGCGCGGCTTCGGCCAGCCATTCGGCGGCCTGTTCGGGATTGCTGCGGACAATCTCGTCGGTCAGCAGGATGCGCGAGCCCAAATACTGTGCATCGGCATTGCCGTCGTCGGCGGCGATGGTCAGCCATTTGACGGCGTTCTTCCCGTCCTTGCGGACACCCTCGCCGCGATAATATTGCCGACCGAGCAGATAGGCTGCGTCGGCGTATCCCTGTTCGGCGGACATCCGGTAGAGGATATGGGCTTCTTCGGCGTCACGCACGCCGCCGATGCCCTGCTCATACATACGGCCGAGAACAGCCTGGGCGGGCGGATAATTCGATGATGCAGATTTCTCCAGCCAGTCACGTGCGACCTCCGGATTCTCATCGAAGCCCCGGCCGAGCAAATACATGGTGCCCAGCAGCCATTGGGCGGCGGGGTTGCCGCGCGCAGCGTCCGGCTCGACCAGCCGGCGTGCTTGGTCGAACTCCTTGGCGACGTAAAGATCGAATGCCTTGCCGAAATCCGCGGCCGCCGGTCCGGCCAGAAACAATGAACACAGGACGGTCATCGCCGCGGCGAAACGACGGGCCCGCATGCTTGATGATGAACTGTCCATCAAAGAAACTTTCTCCCCGACGCGGTCTTGAGATACCGCGATAATCTGGCGACTTTATAACATTGCTGCGTTGTGTGAAGTCCAGCGTTGGTGGGCTTACGACACGCCTAAAGCATGCGGTCCACGAAGGCTGTGATCTGGCGCACAGCGAGTTCGATATTTTGATTTTCCGTCCGTCCCGAGGATTTCCGGGGCACGAGGGAATGATCGCCGTCGGGAATCCAGCTGATCTCAATCGGCGCGGTCAGCGCATAGGATGCGACATCCTCCGGCGTGCCGAACCGGTCGCGCTCGCCCTGTATGATGAGGGTGGGCCGTTGCGCGTCGCGAAGAGGCTCTAGGCGGGTCTTCTCGGGTTTCCCCGGGGGATGAAAGGGATAGCCCAGGCAGATCACGCCATCGACCAGGCTGGCATTGTCCGGATCGGCGGCGAATGTTGCTGCCGCGCGACCGCCCATGGATTTGCCGCCGATCAATGTCGGGACGTCCGTCGGCGGCAGGCCGCCGAGCGTCATATGCCAGGTTTCGAGCAGGACGGGCATGCGATCCGGCCCGCGGCGTTTGCCGTCATCTCGGCGCTTGGCCATGTAGGGAAATTCGAAACGGAGGACCAGGATTTCAGCCGCGGCCAGACCCTCCGCGACCGCATCCATGAACGCGGTGTCCATGGGCGCGCCCGCGCCATGTGTGAACAGGAACCGGGCCCGGGGTTGGAGGGGGCCGTCGGTCAGCATTCTCGGATCGAGTCTTGGGTGCGAACTAGTCGTGCGGGGTGATCTGTACGACGGCGTTCTTGTTGATCAGGTGAACGATGCCCGATGCATCGACGAACGGGAAAAACGGCTCCGGCGCATTCAGGAGATCCTGAATGCGTGACGTTGCCTCGACGAACACTTGCCCGCGCATCCCTGAGCCACCCTGCAACACCAGGTCGGCGCGGACACGCACCTTGGGAATCTTCGGTAAGCGAACAGCCATTGTCTCTATCCGTTGAACGGTTCGGGCCCATTGCCCGCAAGCCTTTGCTAGTATGCACCGGTAAATGTTTAGGAGTGGTGAATGACATCTTCGGACCTGATATCGCTGAGCGCACGTGAGGCGGTGGGATTGTTGCGGCGTGGTGAGGTGTCGCCGCGTGAACTGGTTGATGCCGCTGCAGACAGGATTGCGTCCGTCGATCCTGCGGTCAATGCGGTCCCCACGCTGTGTCTCGATATGGCTCGCGAAGCGGCGGAAAAGGTGGAAACCCCGGCGGATCCGGGCCCCGGATGGCTGGCGGGATTACCGATCCTGGTCAAGGACCTGAGTGATGTCGCCGGGGTCCGAACCACCTACGGCTCGCCCATTTTTGCCGATCATGTGCCCGACAGGGATGATCTGATGGTCGCCCGGCTGAAGCGCAACGGCGCGATTGTCATGGGCAAGTCCAACACGCCGGAATTCGGCGCCGGGGCGAACACGTTCAACGAAGTGTTCGGCAAGACCCGCAATCCATGGAACACGGATATGACCTGCGGCGGTTCGTCGGGTGGTGCGGCCGTGGCGCTTGCGACCGGCATGACGTGGCTCGCGACCGGTTCGGATCTGGGGGGGTCCCTGCGCACACCGGCAAGCTTTTGTTCGGTCGTCGGCATGCGGCCCACGCCCGGCCGCGTGGCGAGCGGTCCGGGCAGCGACCCCTTCCAGACATTGTCGGTCAACGGTCCCATGGGGCGGGATGTGGCCGATATGGCGCTGATGCTCGACGCGGAAACCGGGCTCGATCCCTATTTTCCGATGGCCCTGCCGACGCCGGAGACGTCGTTTGAATCCGCGGCGCTGAGTCCCGTTCTGCCGAAACGAATCGGTTTCTCGCCCGATCTCGGGATCGGCCCCGTGGACAAGGAAGTGGCTGATATCTGCCGTGCAGCGGCAGAAAAACTCGCGGGCGCGGGTGCGGCGGTCGAAGATTCCTGCCCGGATTTCACCGGCGCGCTGGACACGTTCCAGGTATTGCGCGCGGCATTGTTCGTGACCGGTCGGGCATCATTGCTCGAGAATCATCGCGATAAGCTCAAGCCGGAAATGATCTGGAACATCGAGAAGGGCATGAAGCTGACCGCGGGCGAGATCGGCCGCGCGCTGAATGAACGCGCCCGGCTGAGCGAGCGGGCCGCGCTTTGGTTCGAGAGTCATGATGTATTGGCCTGTCCCGTCGCCATCGTGCCGCCCTTCGATGTGGACATCCGCTATGTGGAGAGTGTCGGCGATCATCGCTTCGACAACTATGTCGATTGGCTTTACATCGTAGCGGCCATCACGCTGACCGGTTGTCCGGCCATCTCGGTGCCTTGTGGGTTTACATCGAGCGGACTACCCGTCGGTTTGCAGCTTGTTGCCCCGCCCCGGAGCGAAGCGTCGTTGCTTTCGATGGCCGCCGCGGCCGAGGAAGTCTTCGGACTGCGTGGCCAGGTGCCGATCGATCCCCGGGCCGGAGACGCGTGAGGCAGGGTTCTTGTTGCGGGGCACAAAGTTTCTATTGCGGCGAAGCATTCCTTTGAGTCGCAACGATCTTCCGAAATGTCGAAAAAAATACAATCAAAACAATGAATTAACATTTTGTTCGGGAAGCCTTGCGTTTCGCAATAGTGCGGTGCACCATGTTTTGCATTGCACAAATCAGTCCAGAGGTTTCCCACATGTCGGTTGATGTTATTGCGCCGGTCGCAAAGCCCCAGGCCCCCGTTTCTGCCGATCCGATCGAAGAACTGAGCGGGTATTTTTTCGAGGATCTTGAACCGGGAATGACCGCGGCATATGCGCGGACGATCGGTCCTGCCGATCTGGTCATGTTTGCTGGCATCTCAGGCGACACCAATCCGATGCACCTGAATGAGGAATATGCGGAGCGGACGATGTTCGAGGGCACGATCGCCCACGGCATGCTGTGTTCGAGCTTCATCTCCACGGTCGTCGGCACCCGGCTGCCGGGCCCGGGCTGCGTCTATATCAGCCAGTCTCTCAAGTTCAAGGCGCCGGTCCGCCCCGGGGACACGGTGACCGCGCGCGCCACCGTCGTCGACACGAATCCGGAGAAATCCCGGGTCACGCTGGAAACCGTCTGCACGGTCGGGAGCACTGTCGTGATCTCCGGCGAGGCGGAAGTGCTGGTGCCACGCCGGGCCAAGAACGGCGCCTGAGCCCTTTTGGGCCACGCGGCGGAGCTGCAACGCGCGGTCGAGGCGAACGGTCAGGCTTGATCGACGACCGGTCGGCGCGTAAATCCCGCGCATGCGGATTTTCAGACATGTGGGCGAACTTCCGGACTCCGCCAAGGGGGCGGTCGTCGCCATCGGAAATTTTGACGGGTTGCACCGTGGCCACCAGCAGGTGATCGCGACCGCGCGGGATATTGCACGCACGCAGTCTCGCCAGTTCGGTGTCCTGACGTTCGAACCGCACCCGCGCGCATTTTTTGGCCGTGTTGACGCGCCGTTTCGGCTGACCGCCGTTCCGAATCAAGGTCCGTGAATTTCAGGCGCTGGGGGTCGAGCTGCTCTTCACGCTGCGCTTCAACAAGGCCTTGTCTCAACGGACGGCCGAGAATTTTCTCTCCGAACTTCTGCACCAGGGCATCGCACCCGCGCATGTCGTCGTCGGCTACAACTTCAAATTCGGGTCGGGTCGGGACGGTGATTTCGATTTGCTCGCGGCGCGGGGCAAGGAGCTCGGCTTCGAAGTCACCTGCGTCGAGCCGGCTCGTGACGAGGTGAACGAAGTCTATTCGTCCACGCTGATCCGGAAATATCTGACCAACGGCCAGCCCCAACGCGCCGCCGCGTTGCTGGGGCATCTTTGGGAAGTCGAAGGCCGGGTCGGGACCGGTCGTCAGCTGGGCCGGACGATTGGGTTTCCGACCGCCAATGTCGATCTCGGTGAAGCCATCCGCCCGGCGCGCGGTGTCTATTCGATTCGTGGCGGCGTGCGGGATGGCGAGACCATCCGCTGGTATGACGGCGTTGCGAATATCGGCGTGCGGCCGACCGTCGACGGTGAGACACTGGTCCTCGAAGCACATTTGTTCGATTTCGACGAAGATATCTACGGACGGTATCTGCGTGTGGCCTTCGTCGACTTCCTGCGGCCGGAGCAGAAATTCGATGGAATCGATGCGTTGAAGGCGCAAATCGCCGAAGATTCACGCCAGGCGCGTGAGTTGTTGCAGGCCCGCGCGCTCGGCGCGGGTGATTTTATCGGCGAGGATATGTAAAACACCGGATGTCCGGCTGTTGCCGTCAAGTGCAGGCGGCTCTATAAGCCGCCCGGTCGCCTGGGAATAGAATATGACCATTGATTACAAGGACACCGTCTTCCTTCCGAAGACCGAATTTCCGATGCGCGCCGGGTTGCCGAAGAAGGAACCCGAGCTGCTCGCCCGCTGGGCTGAGCTCGATCTGTTCGCGCGCCAGCGCGCCGAGTCGGCCGGGCGACCGCCGTTCGTGCTGCATGACGGCCCGCCTTATGCGAATGGGCATCTTCATATCGGGCACGCGCTGAACAAGATTCTCAAAGACGTTATCAGCCGTTCCCAGCAGATGATGGGCAAGGATTCCAACTATGTGCCGGGCTGGGATTGCCACGGCCTGCCGATCGAGTGGAAGATCGAAGAGAAGTATCGCGCCGAGGGCCAGAACAAGGACGACGTGCCGATCCTCGAATTCCGCAACGAATGCCGCGAGTTCGCCGAGAACTGGGTCGGCATCCAGTCGGATGAATTCCAGCGCCTCGGCGTTATCGGCAACTGGGACCAGCCCTATACGACCATGGCGTTTGCGGCCGAGGCCCAGATCGCCCGCGAGATTTCGAAGTTTGCGATGAATGGCGGCCTGTATCGCGGCGCACGCCCGGTGCTTTGGTCGGTGGTGGAGAAGACGGCACTCGCGGACGCCGAAGTCGAATATGAAGATCACACCTCGCCGTCGATCTATGTACGATTCCCGGTCACCGCTCCCGCGGACCCGGCGCTCGATGGTGCGGCGATTGTGATCTGGACCACGACGCCGTGGACCATCCCGGGCAACCGGGCGATCGCGGTCGGGGCCGATCTGGAATATCTGCGCGTGCGGGTTACGGCAGTCGGCGAGAAGAGCCGGGTCCAGGTCGGTGACGAACTGGTCATGGCTGACGCGTTGCGCGAAACCGCGTGCCAGGAAATGGGCATCGAGGCGTCCGAGGAAGTCGCCCGCATCAAGGGCAGCGCGATCGTGGGAAGCGTTTGCGCGCACCCGTTGCACCAGAAGGGCTTCGATCATGAAGTTCCGGTCTATGAGGCCGATTTCGTCACGACCGAGCAGGGCACGGGCTTCGTTCATATTGCGCCGAGCCATGGTGAGGACGATTTCCATCTGGGCCGTGCCCATGCTCTGGCGGTGCCGGACATGGTCGATGAGGCCGGCTGCTATTTTGCCCATGTTCCGTTGTTCGCAGGCATGGCCGTCCTGACCGCCGATGGTGAGGAGGGCGAGGCCAACGGCGCGGTGATGAGCGTGCTCGAAGGCGAGAATGCGCTGCTTGGCCGCCGCCGTCTGGAACACTCCTATCCTCATTCCTGGCGCTCGAAGGCGCCTCTGATTTTCCGCAACACGTCCCAGTGGTTCATCTCCATGGAGACGAACGATCTGCGCGACAAGGCGCTGACGGCGATCGGCGAGACCCGGTTCGTGCCCCAGGCCGGGCAGACCCGCCTGCGTTCGATGATCGAATCCCGCCCCGATTGGTGTATTTCGCGCCAGCGCGCCTGGGGCGTGCCGATTCCGGTGTTTGTCCACAAACAGAGCGGCGAATTGCTGCGCGACCAGGCGGTTTTCGACCGGATCGCCGAGGCCTTCGAGGCCGAGGGCGGCGATGCCTGGTTTGCGAGTGAGCCGTCGCGTTTTCTCGGCGAGGATTACGACGCCGAGGAGTATGAACAGGTTCGCGACATCGTCGACGTCTGGTTCGATTCGGGCTCGACCCATGCCTTCGTGCTCGAGGATCGCGATGACCTCGAGTGGCCCGCGTCGCTTTATCTCGAAGGGTCCGACCAGCATCGCGGCTGGTTCCATTCGTCGCTGCTGGAATCCTGCGGCACGCGTGGCCGTGCCCCGTATGACGCCGTCCTCACCCATGGCTTCGTCATGGCCGAGGACGGCCGCAAGATGTCGAAGTCACGCGGCACCGACGTCTCTCCTCAAGACACGGTGGATAGTCTCGGCGCGGACATCCTGCGCATCTGGGTGGTCAGTTCCGACTATTCCGAGGATCTGCGGCTGGGCCCGGAAATCCTCAAGCATCAGGCCGACCTCTACCGGCGAATCCGGAATACGTTGCGTTTCCTGCTGGGCAATCTCGACGGGTTCGACGCGAGCGAGCGCGTGCCCGTTGCCGACATGCCGGAGCTGGAGCGCTGGGTCCTTCACCGAATCCACGAAATGGATGCGCTGGTTCGACAGACGACGGACGATTTCGAGTTCCACACGCAGTGGACGGCGTTGCATAATTTCTGCGCGGTCGAACTCTCCGCTTTCTATTTCGATATTCGCAAGGACGCGCTTTATTGCGATGCCAGCGATAGCCTGCGCCGCCGGGCGGCGCGCACGGTTCTGGACGCCCTGTTCTCGCATCTGACCGCCTGGCTGGCGCCGATCCTGTGCTTTACGGCGGAAGAGGCCTGGTTGTCGGGACGGAGCGAGGCCGATGCCGAATCCGTTCACTTGCGGACCTTCCCCGAAGCGCCGGATGACTGGCGCGACGACGCGTTGGCGGCCAAGTGGGAAAAAATCCGGACCCTGCGGCGCGTTGTGACCGGGGCACTCGAGATCGAGCGCGCGGAGAAGCGCATCGGTTCCAGCCTGCAAGCGGCACCGACCGTCTATGCCGACGGCGAAACCGTTGCCGCGATGGCGGGCCTCGACCTGGCGGAAATTTTCATCACATCCGGTGGCACGCTGGTCGAGGGTGAGGCGCCGGCATCGGCATTCAAATTGCCGGAGGTGGAGACAATTGGCGTCGAGCCGGGGCTCGCAGATGGCGAGAAATGCGCGCGTTGCTGGCAGGTCCTCACCGATGTAGGTGAGCATGCCCATCCGGATGTCTGCGGCCGCTGCGCCGCGGCGGTCGACGGTCATCAGGAGGCCGCCGAGTAGGCGGACGGGTTTGTGATGCCGCGATGGGCCTTGCTCTTTGTCGTTGTGCTGATCGCCGTTGATCAAGTCTCAAAACGCGTGATGCTGGGTCTCGTTTTCGATCCACCGTCGATCATTCCCGTCACATCCTTCTTCAACCTGGTGCCGGTGTGGAACCGGGGGATCAGCTTCGGGTTGCTTGGCGGTGCGGAGACGTCACGGTGGATTCTCGTGGCGCTCGCACTTGTGATCGTCGTGTTTCTCGTCATCTGGCTGGTGCGGTCGGGACAGGGGGTCGTCCGCTTCGCGCTTGTGCTCGTCATTGGCGGTGCGCTGAGCAATGTGATCGACCGGGTGGTCTACGGTGCGGTTGTCGACTTTATCGATATCCATGCATTTGGATGGCACTGGCCGGCGTTCAATGTGGCCGACATGACCATCGTCTTCGGGACCGCGATACTGTTGTACGATGGCTTGTTCGGTTCTCCGCGTTCGCTAAAATAGTGCTAGGTTTGGAATCGTTACTCACGCCCACGCAGATCCAGGCAATGGTTTGATGCATATGACCGGCATGACACAGACGCCCTCGCGCAACGGCAGGATCACCAGCACGCCGCGCGGAATTGTTTTGCTGATGGTCGCCGCCATGACGCTTGCTGCATGCGGTGATTCGACCAAACGCGCACTCGGACTTCAGCGCAGTGCACCTGACGAATTCGCCGTTGCCCCGCGTGCGCCGCTCTCGCAGCCTCCGGATTACAAGCTGCGGCCGCCGCGGCCGGGCGCGGAAGACCTGACCACGGTTTCGGCGCGTGAGCAGGCTCGCCAGGCGGTATTCCGCGGTGACGACGATGAACGCGCGGCGCGCGGAACCACCGGACCGGCAGCGCAACCGGCACCGCGCACAGATGTGGCGCGCTCGACGGCGGGCGAAGCGGCATTTCTGTCGCGTGCAGGCGCACTGGAAACCGATCCGCTGGTCCGCTCGCAGATTGACCGGGAAAGCTCGATTCTTGCCGAAGAGAATCAGAATTTCGTCCGCAAGTTGCTGGGTCTGAAACAAGACCCGATCGACGAAGAAGTCGATGCGGAGTCCGAGGCGCGCCGACTGCGCGAGAACCAGGCGCTCGGCATTTCGCCGGCGGAAGGCGAAACGCCGACCATCTCGCGCACACGCAACGGCCTGTTCGACATCTTCTAGACGTCGCGTCGCCCCAATTACGCCAAATGTCGCGGTAAAGTGACTGCATCGCCGGTATTCGGCGTTGCAGGAAACAATTTGTGCGCCATATCTGTTGTCGACCCAGAGGCGCTACCCGTGAGGACGAATCCAATGACCTGGAACCCCTGTTCGAGAGCTCTTCGTGCTCTGCTGCTGCCGGCTGCCATTCTGCTGTCATTCGTGAACCCGGCAAACGCGCAGGTTTTCAATCCCACGACGTTCGAACTCGACAACGGCATGCAGGTCGTCGTGATCGAAAATCATCGTGCGCCTGTCGTCACGCATATGGTCTGGTACAAGGTCGCCTCGTCGCCCGCGCGCCGTTGCTCGGCGAGGCGCAGCACCGCGAGGGCCATCGCCGTCTCGTCGTCGGTGAGGCCCGAGTCGATCGCCCCCATGGCGGCGTCGTGGCTGCCCGGCGGCGGCGGCAGGCTCCTGAGGAAAAAGGCATCCACCAGGTCGGTATCGCCCCGCTCCAGCTGGTGCACCATCAGGGGGATGAGCCCGGTGAGGCCCGGATAGGAGCCATCGAAATTGCGGCTCTGGATGATCTCGACGACCGTCGTCGGGGAGATCGGCGGCGTCACCCGCCCGGCGGGGATCGGCTCTTCCGCCAGCTTATCCATCAACGCGTTGAACCGGTTCAGGAGATCCGGGTAGGCGGCGGCGCAGTCGGGATCGGCGGCGCATTGGTCGAAGATGGCCGCCGCCGCCTCGTCGTGGGGGCCGGCGAGCTCGTCGTAGAAGGCCTTGTCCGGCGGCCAGACACTGTCCAGCACCACGCTCCGCACGCCTTCCGGCGCTGTCCGCATCACCTCCAGCCCGAGGATGGTGCCGTAGGAGATGCCGTAGATGTTGTAGGTGGGATAGCCGAGGGCGGAGAGGACGGCGCGCACGTCGCGGGCGTTCTCCGTCGTGTTGTAGCGCGGCAGGTCGACGCCCCGCGCCGCCAGCTCCTCGATGCAGGGACCCACCAGCGCGTAGGCCACCGCATTCGGCTCGGCGACGCCGGGCCCCTCGGCACCGGCCTCCACCGCGCCCATATCGAGGCCCGAAAGGCCGAGGGCGTTCCGGGAGGTGGTGTCGAAACAGGAGACCGACGTGGCGGAAAGGCCCGCCGCCCGCTGATCGAAGGTGACGATGTCCCGTCGCTGGCGCCATTGATCGAAGAGATCGTCGAGCGTTCGAAGGTTCTCCACCGTGCCGTAGCCCGGCCCGCCATGGAGATAAACCAGCGGGTCCGGCGCCGGCGAGAGGGAATGGGACTTCAGCACGACGAAGCTGAGATCGATGCGGCGGCCGTCGGGCTCGGCATGGTTCTCCGGCACGTTCACCAGGCCGCAGATCATAGTCCGGCCTTCGATATCGAAGGTGCCGATGGGGCGCGGGCAATCCGTGACGGCGACCGGGTATCGCGGGTCGGCGCCACCGTCCGTCAGCGTAGGGAAGGCGTCGGCGGTGGGCTCTGCCGCCAATATCTGCGCCAGGAAAGCGATGATCTTGTCAGAACTCATGGCGACCGACCCCCCGTCTTTCCCAAGGTGGGCAATCTTGGTCTATCTTTATCGAACACGCGAGAATTCATCGCCCATCGCTTTGAGAACGACCTTCGGAGGCACCTCCCTTGAAACCGTCCGTGAGATCGATCCTATCCGCCGTCCTGGGTCTTTCGGCGTTGACCGCCGCCATTCCCGCGGCATCGGCCGAGGAGAGCGGGTTTCCCTACATCTGGAGCCAGTACGGCCCCAAGGGGGAGCGCATCGTCCGCGTGGTCCTGGACCAGGGCAAGCCCTGCCCTACAATCGACATGGAAGACGGCAAGAAAATCGAGATGCATCGGCGACTGCCGGCGAACCAGGTGGCGTTTCCCGTCACCGTCTGCTCGGCCGGTCTCTGGGACGCGCACGCGCCGGCGACGGTTCTGGGAGAGGCCCTGCCGCCGCTGCCCCGCTTCGTCGACCGCATCGTCGTCGTGGGCGATACCGGCTGCCGCGTCGCCAAGGGCTGGACTCAAGATTGCAACGACCCGGACAACCCGAACCCGGCCAAGGGCTGGCCCTTCAAGCGCATCGCCGCCCTTATTGATAAGGCCGAGAAGGACATCATCCTGCATGTCGGCGACTACCACTATCGGGAGTTCCCCTGCGCCGAGGGAGAGAAGAAGTGCGCCGGCACCGTCTACGGCGACAATTGGGAGAGCTGGCGCCAGGACTGGTTCGATCCGGCGCGGCCGATCCTCGGCGACGCGCCCTGGGTCTTCGTGCGCGGCAACCACGAGAACTGCAAGCGCGCGCCCCAGGGCTGGTTCCTCTTCATGGGCCACGGCAAGCCCGACGAGGCGTTCAAGCGCTGCGACCGCTATACGGACGGATACCTGACCCCCATCGGCGCGGATCTGGAGTTCGCGGTGATGGACAGCTCGCAGCGGCGAAAACCAGTCGTCGACGTGGCGAACTGCCGGGCCTGGATGGCGCAGACGGCGGAGCTCCTCGACACGCCGCCGGCGCCGGGACGCCGCCGCTGGGCGATCACCCACGAGCCGGTCTACTGGTGGTACTCCGAGGGCGACAACGCTTCCGTCAGGGAGGATCCCTGCAAGGGTAAGAAGTTCGACCCGGCCGGGTACGTCCGCTGGTATGCCGACGACAGGATAAAGGCCGGCGAGAAGCTCACCTATGGAACGGTACTCTCCGGCGACATCCATATCTGGCAGTGGACCAAATCCAAACTTCCGGGATGGCCGACGCAGATCACCGCCGGCAATGGCGCGACCCAATTGGACACCGTCGAATACTGGCCGAGCATCTATGAATGGCCGGTGGGCATTCACACCGATGGCGCGCCCTACACGGGCGGCGGCTGGTGGACCATGGAGGTGGTCTTCGGGATCGTCGAGCTGGAGCGGATCGGCGACGGCACCGATTGGCTGCATCGGATGATCGACGTCAACGGGGCGCTTCGGCAGTTCTGCGTTCTCGGCGACACCAAGGCCGCCGCGCAGGCGGCGAAAAGTGCCGGGCTCGACGGCGAGGCGGCGGCCAAGCTGGCGGTCGGCGGGTGCGTTCGGATTTCCCATTGAGCCTGGGAGGCGCGTCAATCGGCTTCTCACCCGTTTCCAATCCATGTAATCCTAGGGGACGGCCCGTTTCGGCCGACGGAAATGGGTTTGCGGAGCACCGGGCATGAACAAGGCCCCCTTGAACAACAGCAAGCGGTTTCTCATCGTCGACGACGAGAGTTTCAGTGTCGAGGCGGTACGGCTCGGCTTGAAGAACTCGGGATACGGCAACGTCACCATCGCCTTCGACGGGGCGTTGGCCCTGCAGGCGCTGGAGACGGCGCGCCTCCCCTTCGACTGCGTGATCACCGACTTCATCATGCCCAATATGAACGGGCTGGAGATGCTGAAGGCGATCCGCACGGGCAGCATTTCGGCGATACCGAGGGAAACCCCGGTCATTCTCATGACCTCCCGGTCCGATGCGGTACTGGTCGGCACCGCCCTCGCGCTCGATGCCAGCGGCTTCATCGTCAAGCCCGTGTCCCAGAAGAAGCTGGCTGATCGGGTGCGCCAGGTGCTGAACGAGCCGCCGCCGATCCGGCCCGCCATCGCCTATCAGGTGATCACCGCCCTCACCATGGAGGATGTGCTGCGAGAGCAGGCGGCGCGGGCCGCCGAGGAGAAGCCGGCCGGAGGCAGCACATTCCCCGGCACCGACCTGTCGCAAGCCGATGTCGCCGGCATGGTGCAGAAGACCTTCGGCGGGTCGGGGGGCCCCGGCGTGACGCCCGAACAGTTGAGCGCCGCCGTCGATGTGCGCCTCGAACAGGTCCCGGAAAACGCCATCCTTGCCAAGGACATCTTCTCCAGTTCCGGCGCTCCCCTGCTGCGGGCCGGGCAGCGCCTCACCCGCTCGGTCATAAGACGGTTGTCGGAAATCCGCGAAATCGGCGAACCACTGGACCAGATTAGCGTTGTCGGTGGCTGATCTCCCTTACGACCGGTAACCGAACCCTTATGACGGCAATGCCGCACCCCGGACCGTCCCGGCTCTCCTGGTCCGATAGGCCGCTGCGCCTCCTGGGGATCGCGCTCGCCCTTCATCTGGCGGCGTGGACGGCGGTACCGGCACTGCTCCACCCCATCATGCCGATGGACGTGATCGAGCAGATCACCTGGGGGCGCTATTGGCTTATCGGCAACGCCAAGCACCCGCCCCTGGCCGGCTGGCTGTCGGAGGCGGCGCAACTCCTGTCCGGCGGCCGCTCCTGGTCGACCTTCCTCCTCTCGCAGCTCTTCGTCTTAGGCACCGCGCTCGGGGTCTTCGCCCTGGCACGGCGGATCGTCGGCATCGGCCCGGCGGTGCTCGCCGCCATCGCCATCGAGGGGCTCTACTACGCGAACTTTATGAGCGCCGAGTTCAACGCCAATGTGGTGCAGTATCCTTTCTGGGCCGCCGCCGGATGGCTGCTGCACCGGGCGACGCGGGAGGGGCGGTGGTTCGACTGGGCCGGCCTCGGCCTGGTATTGGCGGCGGTGCTCTACGGCAAATACAGCGTGCCTGTGCTGATCCTGCCGCTGATGCTCTATACGCTCGCCGATCCCGTGGCCCGGCCTGTCTGGCGCACATCCGGCCCCTACCTCGCCATGGCGGTGTTCCTGGCGGCGACGGCGCCCAATCTCTACTGGCTTTTGGAGAACGATTACCTGCCCTTCCGATACGCCCTCGGCCGGGGACACTACGCCGCCGGGCCGCTGGACCATCTCCTGTTTCCCGCGAAATTCCTGCGCGATCAGGCGATCGCCGCCGCCCCGGCGCTTCTTCTCATAGGGCTACTCGGCTTTGGCGGCCGCGATTCCGGCGTTCCGGCGACCATGCGGCTTCCCGATATCGAGGCGGCGGATCGGAGGTTCCTCGCCTGGATCGCGCTCGGCCCCGTCGCGACCACGCTTCTGTTGTCGGCGGCGAACGGCCAGGACTTCAAATCCCATTGGGGCTCGCCGATGCTGTTCTTCGTGCCGCTGCTGTTCCTGGTCCATCTGAGGCCGACAATCACCCTCTCGCGATTGAAGCGATTTCTCGGCTTCGCCGGTTTCCTTCTCTTCCTCTCCCTTGCCGCCTGGGGCGGGCATGTCCTCTTGCAGGGGCACTTTCTCGACCGGCCGCACCGGGCGACCTATCCGGTGTCGGCCCTTTCCGCCGCCATCGCCGCCGGGTTCGAAAAGGAGACCGGGCGCCCGCTTCGCTATGTCATCGGCCCCTTGTGGCAAGCGGGGAACGTCGCCTTCTATCACCCAGACAGGCCACACGTTCTGATCGATGCCGACCCGAGGCACAGCCCCTGGGTAGACGCCGACGATCTGCGCCGCGCCGGCGCGGTCATCGTGGATCGCGGCGACTGGGAAAAGGGAAGCCCCCGGGAAGAGTTCCTCGAGCAGTTTCCGGAGGCGGTCCCGCAACCGTTGCTGCATCTTCCCTGGGACGCTCCCGGCGACCATCGGCCGGTACCGATTGGCTGGGCCATTCTCTATCCCGCCGATAACTGATACGACCGAACCGAAGCTGAACGGAATCGCACCATGTTGAACGACCGCCTCGACGACCTTCTGGAATCCCCCTTCGTGCGTCTCGCCGCCCTCTTGGACCCGGTGACGCCGTCGTCGAACGATGCGCCAATTCTCCTCTCCATCGGCGAGCCGAAGCTGCCGGCGCCGCCGATGATCGCCGAGAAGGTGGCAAGCGAGGCGGCCGACTGGAACCGCTACGCGCCGGCGGACGGCACCGCCGATCTGCGGCTCGCCATGCACGGCTATCTCAACCGGCGCTACGACCTTCCCGACGGGTTCATCGACAGGGATCGGAACATCCTGCCGTCCCCCGGCTCCCGGCAGCCGCTGTTTCTGAGCGCCCTCGTCTCGGTGCCGACGGCGAAGAACGGCGAAAAGCCGGCTGTCCTGATGCCGAACCCCCTCTACCACGCCTATTACGGCGCCGCCGTCGCCGCGGGGGGCGAACCGGTGCCGCTCACCGCCGGCGCCGAGACCGGTTTTCTCCCGGACCTGGAGGCGCTGGACCCGGCGCTCCTCCGCCGCACCGCCCTCATGTATCTCTGCACCCCCTCCAACCCCCAGGGCGCCTCCGCCGATGCCGCCTATTTCGAGCGCGCCCTTGAGCTCGCCCGCGCGCACGGCTTCGTTCTTGCCGTCGACGAGTGCTATGCGGAAATCTATACCGCCGCCCCGCCCATGGGTGGGCTGGAGGCGGCCGCCGCCGGCGGCTCCCTCGACAATCTCCTCGTCTTCCATTCGCTCTCCAAACGGTCCAGCGCCGCCGGCATGCGTGGCGGGCTCATCGCCGGCGACCCGGCAATCGTCGCCGCCATGCTGAAGATGATCAACTATGGCGGCGTGCAGATGCCGCTGCCGGTGCAGGCGGCCGCCGCCGCGCTCTGGCAGGACGACGCCCATGTGGCCGAGGTGCGCGACGTCTACCGGCGGAATTTCGAGATCGCCCAGCGGCATCTCGGCCATCTGCCGGGCTTCGCCATCCCGGCTGGCGGCTTCTTCTTGTGGCTGGATGTGAGCCGGACGGTGGCCGGCGATGGCGAATCCGCCTGCCGCCTCCTTTGGGAGAAGGCGGCGATCAAGAGCGTTCCCGGCGCCTATATCTCGCTTCCCGACGCCGCCGGCCAGAACCCCGGCACCGACTATCTGCGCCTCGCTCTGGTCTATGACGAGAAGACCACCGACGCCGCCCTCGCCCGCGTCGCGCGGGTGCTGGTGCGGAGCTAAACCGCCGAGAGCGAGTCCGGAAAAGGAGCTGCTTGGCGGGCTTCAACCCCCTTGAATACCTAAATCTCTATCATAAGACTTGACTTCAAACCTCTGATTTTATTTCATATCTCTCTCGGCTCACTGCCGAGCCTGGAGGCGCCGTTCGGCCTCGGGCCGGCACGGCGGGCGACAGGAATGCCACCGATCGGATCGCGGCGGAGGGTGCGGGCCGGTCGGATTGGATCGCCGCCCGATGGCGGGCGGTCCAGTGGGAGGGCCAGCGGGAGGGCACGATGGCGGAGAGTGCGGAGACGGCGCCGAAGGGAGGGTTTCTTCCGAGCGGGGTCGGACAGTTCCTGAAGCGTCGGGCGACCGAGGCCGGCGGGGTCGCGGCCATCGGCATCGGCGCAGCCCTGCTGCTCGCCGTCACCAGCTACAATCCGGGGGACCCGTCCTTCAACACCGCCGCCGCCGGGCCTGTAGCCAATCTCCTCGGCGCCCCCGGCGCCTATCTAGCCGATATCCTGGTTCAGAGCCTTGGCCTCGCCGCCGCGCTTCTGGCGCTGGCGCCGGTTTTCTGGGGCATGCGGCTCCTGGCGCACCGGCCCCTGGACCCGATGTGGCTCAGATTCTCCGTCATGCCGCTGGCGCTGCTGCTGGCGGCGACCGCGCTGGCGGTTTTGCCGGCGCCGCAGAAATGGCTGCTTCTGAGCGGCCTAGGCGGGCTCGCCGGGGACCTCATCCTCGCCCGCATCGCCTATCACACGCCGCTTCTCGCCATCTGGGGCGCCTGGCCGCTGGCCGCCGCCTTCGGCGCCCTGGCGGGCCTCCTCTATATTTGGGCGGCCGGCCTATCCGTGCGGGCGACGGCGGCCCTGGTCATGGGCGCCGGGCGAGGCGTCGTCGGCGCGGTCCGCCAAGGTGCGGGCCTGGTGCGGGACGGACTCTCCGGCCTCGGCCGACGTAAGGATAGGGCCGAGCCGCTGCTGGTGCTCGACGAGGCGGAAGACGAGGAAGACGCCGCCCCGATCGTCGAGGAGGAACCGGATCTGCCGGCCGAAGTTGTGCTGGCGGAACCGCCCAAGCCGAAGAAGAAGCCGGCCGCGAAGCCGAAGCAGCGCAGCCTCGACCTCGCCGGGGAAGGGTTCCGCCTGCCACCCAACAGCCTCCTCGCCGAGGGCACCTCGACGGGCAATGGCGGCATGACCAAGGACAGTCTGGAACAGACCGGCCGGCTGCTGGAGACGGTGCTGGAGGATTTCGGTGTTCGCGGCAAGATCGTCCGCGCCCGCCCCGGGCCCGTCGTCACCCTCTTCGAGCTGGAGCCGGCGCCGGGCACCAAGACCAGCCGGGTCATCGGCCTTTCCGACGACATCGCCCGTTCCATGAGCGCGATCTCGGTGCGCGTCGCCGTGGTGCCGGGCCGAAACGTCATCGGCATCGAGATGCCCAACGCCAAGCGGCAGACGGTCTATTTGCGCGAGGTCTTCCAGTCCGACACCTTCCAGACGGGCAAGACCAAGCTGCCCCTGGCGCTCGGCAAGGATATCGGCGGCACCCCCGTCGTCGCCGATCTCGCCAAGATGCCGCACTTGCTTGTCGCCGGCACCACCGGCTCCGGCAAGTCGGTCTCGGTCAACGCGATGATCTTGTCGCTGCTCTATAAGATGACGCCCGACCAGTGCCGCTTCATCATGATCGACCCGAAGATGCTGGAGCTCTCCATCTATGAGGGCATCCCGCACCTGCTGGCCCCGGTGGTGACCGAGCCCGCCAAGGCGGTTGTGGCGCTGAAATGGACGGTGCGGGAGATGGAGAGCCGCTACCGCGCCATGTCGAAGCTCGGGGTGCGCAACATCGACGGCTACAACGAGCGCATCGCCCAGGCGAAGAAGAAGGGCGAGGTCTTGAGCCGGCGGGTGCAGACCGGCTTCGATGCCGACAGCGGTAACCCGGTCTTCGAGGATCAGCCGCTGGATATGGAGCTCCTGCCCTATATCGTCGTCGTCGTCGACGAGATGGCGGATCTGATGCTGGTCGCCGGCAAGGACATCGAGGCGGCGATCCAGCGCCTGGCGCAGATGGCCCGCGCCGCCGGTATCCATTTGATCATGGCGACGCAGCGACCGTCGGTGGACGTCATCACCGGCACCATCAAGGCCAACTTCCCCACCCGCATCAGCTTCCAGGTGACCTCGAAGATCGACAGCCGTACCATCTTGGGCGAACAGGGGGCGGAAACCCTCCTCGGCATGGGCGACATGCTGCACATGCCCGGCGGCAGTCGCATCGCCCGAGTGCACGGCCCCTTTGTCAGCGACGGCGAGGTGGAGCAGATCGTCGCCTTCCTGCGCGCCCAGGGCGAACCGGACTATGTGGAGTCGGTGACGGAAACCGTCGACGACGGCGGCGACGAGGACACATTGCCGGGCATCGGCGGCGGCGATGGGGGCGACAGCGGCGATCAGCTCTACGACAAGGCGGTGGCCCTGGTCTGCCGCGAGCGCAAGGCCTCCACCAGCTTCGTCCAGCGGCACCTGCAGATCGGCTACAACCGGGCCGCCCGGATGATCGAGAAGATGGAATCGGAAGGCGTCATCAGCGGCCCAACCATGTCGGCCGCCGTGAGGTGCTGGCGCGGAACATCGAGGAAGACGCGGCGTAACATCGGAAAGTCCGACTCCCGAGAAGCGGAGCGACCGCCCCGTCGCTCAGTCAGAAATCGCGCCCCTCGCCGGCGTGGCAAAGCGTCCCCTCGGCATACTGCCGTGGAAAGCCAACCGATTTGTAATGTTGCGCGGGGTGGCAACCCCCACACCAACCTGTCATCTTGGCGCTGGTGTCGCTAGGGCATCAATAAAACTGGGGAGATTGATCGTGACCGATCCAGTCGAAATGACTACCGAAGACTCCAACGAGGACCTGTCCCTCGCCATGCTCGACGACGAGGCTTTGGATAGACCAAATGTAACCGCGTTGTCCCATTGCTATATCCCTGGCAGCCAAATCTAGTTAGGTAGACGAGCAAGGCGATACTTCGAAGCTAGTTCGAAATGGATCCTCAGACGGCGCCTTCGCGAAATCGCGTCGGCGGCACGCGAGGTAGGGAGGCAGTAAATGACCGATCCGATTGAAATGATTGCCGAGAATTCCGACGACGATTTGTCCGTTGATTTGCTGGACGATACGGCCTTGGATAGGCCATATATGCCCACGACGGCGTCCGGTGGCTTCGGTTGTTGCAGCGTTACTTGTTTTGTCGACCAGTAAGAAATACTGAGAAGCTATTTCGCGACGGCCACAAACGATAGGCCCTCCCGGCTAGGGAGGGCCTTAATCGTCAGATGTTCTCGTTGAGGGTGATCGAGACCTTGCGGGCCGCCATCGCCTTGGAGCCGTAGTTGGCGGCGCCGGTCTTGGTATAGGCGTTCGGCGTCTGCTTCTGCCGCTTCACCGCGTCGACGAACATGTTGACCACCCGCTCGATGGCCGTGGCCGAGGCCTTCAGCACCCTGGCATTCTCCTTCACCGCCAGATCGAGCTTGCGGGCGAGTTCGCGAAACCGGTCCCGCTCCGCCGGCGGCAGCGCTCTGACCGGCGTCGGGTCTTCGGAGAGATGCCGGTGGCCGCGCGCATAGGCGTCTGCGAGATGGCTCTTCTGCGCCTGCAGATCGGCGATCTCGTCGATCCGCCGCTCCTGCACCAGCGCGGTCTCCGCCGACAAAACGTCGATCAGCCGCGACATGATGCCGACCAGCTCGGCGACAAACGGGATGGAGGGCACGAAAGCGGTCTCGGGAGCGGGCAGAACGCCTTCCGCCGAACCGGGTTCGTCGAAGTCGGCGGTGGGTACGAAAACGCTCATCCGATTGTCTCCTGCTGCTTGATCATTTCCTGCATCACCATGTCGGCAATACCGAAGCCGCCATTCTTGGCGATGGACTTACCCATCTCCTGATTGAGAATGCCGCGATACATCCGCTCCGCCTCGCCGCCGCCGAACATCTGGTTGATCTCCAGATCCTTGGTCATCAGATCGAGGCTCTGGGCGATGAAGAAGGCTTCGAAATCTTCCGCCGAGGCCCGGGCCCGCTCCAGATCGGTGCCACCGCGGTTCTGCGGCCCGCCGGAAAGCGAGGCGGTGGCGACATGCAGGTTCTCGATACCGAATCCGTCCATCTCTCGTTACTCCTCTCGTCGGGCCGCCAGGCGGCGCCGGATCGCGGCGATCACATGAACTCCAGATCGGCCTGCAGCGCGCCGGCCGCCTTGATGGTCTGGAGGATCGAGATCATGTCCCTCGGGCCGACGCCAAGGGCGTTCAATCCCTCCACCAGCTCCTGCAGGGTCACGCCCGCCGGCACCAGGGTCAGCTTCTTGGTGCCGGTCTCCTCGACGTCGATGTTGGTGCGCGGCACAACCTCGGTGGTGGCGCTGTCGGGCGCGAAGGGGGCCGGCTGGGAGACCTGCGGCGTCTCGGTTACCCGGATGACGAGATTGCCCTGGAAGATGGCGACGGTGGATATACGCACATGCTCGCCCATGACGATGACGCCGGACTGCTCGTCCACCACCACCTTGGCGATCTGGTCGGGCACCACGCGCAACAGCTCGATATCGGTCATCAGCGCGACGGCGTTGTTGTTGTAGCTGGCCGGCACGTTCACCTGCACGGTCGCCGGATCCAGCGGCACGGCGGCGGGCGTTCCAAGAAAGCTATTGATCGCCCGGGCGATGCGCCGGGAGGTGGTGAAGTCCGGATTGCGAAGCGCCACGCGCACGGAGCGCAGGCCGGCGAGGCTGAAATCGATCTCGCGCTCGATGATCGCCCCGTTGGCGATGCGCGCG
>CBDHEC010000007.1:0-26148 GCA_965261975.1 Alphaproteobacteria bacterium | reverse complement strand
GCGTGCGTGGCCTGCCTCTGATGTCGGAACCAACCGAATGGAGAATGAGTCATGCTGCAAGTCCACAATCCCGATACCATTGCCCCGCCCGTCGCCTTCTATAGTCAGGGCATCGAGGTGCCCCGGGCGCCCGCACCCTGCATATCGCCGGCGTCGTCGGCGTCACGCCGGAAGGCACCATGCCGATCGGTTTCGAGGCCCAGCACCGGCAAATCTGGTTGAACGTCATCGAGATTCTCAAATCCGCGAATATGGGCGTGGAAGACCTCGTGCGTCTCAACGTGTTCTCGCTCGACCCGTCGGATGTGTTCATGGTCAGCGATGGTCGCCAGGAGTTCCTCAACGGCCACAAGCCGGTATCGACCTATCTGGCGATCAAGGGGCTTGCGCGCCCCGAGTTTCTGGTCGAGATGGATGCGATCGCGGCCAAGGTCGACTGACCCAGTGCGCCGGCGTCTTCGGGTGCCGGCCACGGTTCTTTCCGTACCCGATCGGGTGTATGTTGGCGCTCGTTTTCGGACGGGGAGCGAGGCATGCACAAGGTCGCGACATTCGACAGCGCCACATTGGCGCCGCACCCGAAATATGGCGCGCATGCGCGCGGGCTGAACTGGTCTCCCTTCGTCGAGCATGCCGATGAGACGGTCCATATCTCCTATGGAGTCATCGAGGTTATCCCCGGTGGCGAAACCGAACTCACGGTGCAGGCTCACGAAACCGGGCTGTACCTGCTCGCGGGTGAGATCGACGTGATTCGGGACGGTCGGGCATACCGGCTCATCGCCGGCGACTTCATGCTGATCCCGACGGGCATCGCCCATGCCTATCGTAACGCGGGATCGGTTTCGGCACGCTGGATCGAGATGTGTGCCCCGCAACCGAAGGCGCCGGATGCGTGGCAGGATACCTGGTTCGACGGGCCGGCCGAGTGGCCGGAGGCGCCCGCGTTGATCAATCTGGCGGACCGGCGTGATCAGATGGTCGGCCACTATGATTACGCCCAGCACAGCCCGCCGCTGACCATCACGCCCGATCTGGACGGGTTTTCACAGCGCATGATGATCGACGATGTATTCGGCGCCGTGCACTTCAATATGTTTGTGATCAGTTTCGCCAATGGCGGGATTTGCAACCACCACGACCACGCCTTCGAAGAGGCCTATTACGTGCTGGGTGGCGAGGTGGATATCGTCTTCGACGGGCAGGAATATCTGCTCAAGGAAGGCGATTTCGCCTGGACCGGTGTCGGCGCGCAGCACGCGTTTTTTCCCCGAGAGGGGACGCCGGTGCACTGGCTCGAGATACAGGCGCCCCAGCCGCCATTGCGCGAAGGCGTGCGCTTCTATAGCCCGTGGGATAACTTCACCAACATTGTTAAGTTCTAGTCCGTAACCCTTCCAAGCGAGCCCCGATGTCCAGCAACGCCCCCCTGACGATCCGCCTGAATCCCGCCGACAATGTTGTCGTTGCGCGGGCCGAAATCATGCCCAACACCGCGATCCCGGGAGAAGATGTCGCCACGAATGCGCCGATTCCTCGTGGCCATAAAATCGCAACCAGGGCCATTGCCAAGGGTGAGACGATCGTTAAATACGATCAGATCATCGGCTTTGCCGCCCACGACATCAAAGCGGGAGACCATGTCCACACGGACAATTGCGAGTTCCGCATGGTCGACCGGGACTATCAGTTCGCCACGGATCTGCGCGAGACGGAGATGGTCCCCGAGGCCGAGCGCCGCACCTTCGAGGGCTATGTGCGAAAGAACGGTTCCGTCGGGACGCGAAACTATATCGGCATCCTGACCTCGGTGAATTGTTCGGCGACGGTCGCGCGTTACATCGCGGATTCCTTCAACGCGACGGGCAAGCTGAACGACTATCCCAACATCGACGGCGTGTCGGCCTTCGTGCATGCGACCGGCTGCGGCATGGCGGATTCCGGTGACGGCTACGCCAACCTTCAGCGCACCCTGTGGGGCTATGCACGCCATCCGAACTTCGCCGGCGTGCTGATCGTCGGCCTGGGCTGCGAGGTGAACCAGATTCCCTTCCTGCTCGACGCCTATGGACTGGAACTCAACGACACGTTCCAGACCATGACGATCCAGGAATCGGGCGGCACGCGGAAGACGGTCGATCAGGCGATCGAGCGGATCAGCACCATGCTCGAGCCTGCCAATGCGGCCACGCGCTCGACGGTGCCTGCCAGTGAACTCACGGTCGCGCTTCAGTGTGGTGGGTCGGATGCCTATTCCGGCATCACCGCCAACCCGGCGCTGGGCAATGCGGTGGACAGGCTGGTCGCAAATGGTGGCACGGGCATCCTCGCCGAGACGCCGGAGATCTATGGTGCAGAGCATTTGCTGACCCGTCGTGCGGTCAATGCCGAGGTCGGCCAAAAACTGGTGGACCGGATCAAATGGTGGGAGGATTACACCGCGCGTAACCACGGCTCGATGGACAACAATCCCTCACCGGGCAACAAGGCCGGCGGCCTGTCGACGATCCTCGAGAAGTCACTGGGGGCGGCGGCCAAGGGCGGCACCACCAACCTGGCTGGCGTCTACAAATATGCCGAGCCGGTCGACACCAAGGGCTTTGTTTTCATGGATTCGCCGGGCTTCGATCCGGCTTCCATCACGGGCGAAGTCGCCTCCGGTGCCAACCTTGTCTGTTTCACCACCGGCCGCGGTTCCGTTTACGGCTGCAAGCCGTCGCCGTCGATCAAGCTCGCGACCAACACCCCGATGTATGAGAGCATGTCCGAGGACATGGATATCAACGCCGGCAAGATCGCCGACGGCGATGCCACCATCGAGGATGTGGGTCTCGAGATCTTCGATTACATGCTCGACATCGCCAGCGGCACCCAGTCGAAGTCCGAGGCGCTCGGGTTCGGCGACAATGAGTTCATTCCCTGGCAGGTCGGCGCGGTGATGTAGGTCGACCCGAAAAGGACTGACAAGACCATGGATTCAAACAATCTGGAGGGCCGGGTCGCCCTCGTGACAGGCGGCGGTCGCGGCATCGGCGCGGCGATCTCGCGCGCGCTGGCGGGTGCCGGTGTGGCGGTGGCCGTGAACTATGTATCGAATTCGGACGCCGCCCGGGACACGGTTGCGGCGATCATGGATGCCGGGGGCCGTGCGGCGATTGTCCAGGGCGATGTTACGGTGAACAATGACGTCGTGCGTATGGTCGCCGAGACGGAAGCCGAACTGGGGCCGGTTGATATCCTGGTCGCGAATGCGGGGATCGGTATTCGGCAATCGATCGAGGAAACGACGGAAGACGATTTCAATCGCGTGATGCAGGCGAACCTGACCTCGGCCTTTTTGTGCTCCCAGGCGGTGGTCGAAGGGATGCGCGAACGACGCTGGGGTCGGCTGATCTACATCACGTCCGGCGCCGCGCATAACGGCGGGCGCGTTGGTCTGCATTATTCCGCCTCGAAGGGCGGAATGGAGGCGCTGGCCCGGGCCTACGCGTTGCGGCTGGTCGAAGAGGGGGTGACAGCCAACTCCGTGTCGCCGGTGCTCATCCATACGGACATGACCTCAACTGCCACGCCCGAGCAGCAGGTCTTCTCGCCGCCGGTCGGCCGCATAGGGCATGTTGATGAGGTGGCGTCTGCCGTGGTGATGATCTCCGGGAACGGGTACATGACCGGTCAGACCGTCCACATGAACGGCGGCTTGTACTTCACCTGACGGGTGGTCAGGCGCCCCTGAAGTGGGCCGTGTCGCGGCCAGGCTGCAGCAACAGCTTGCCCATGATCCGCCCATCGTCGAGGTGCCGGTGTGCCTCGACCATATCCTCGAGCGGCATCTCGGCATAGATCGCGGGCGCGATGGTGCCGTTGGCGACCAAATCCATCAATTCGACCATGTCTCGTCCGGCCGCCTCGGGTTCATGATCGAAAGAGTGGATCGAGAACACCCGCACGGCGGGACAGCGGGCCCAACGCCGGGTCTGGGCGGCGAACACGTCGTCCTGGGGCAGTCCCTCGATCATGCCATAGAGCACCAGTGTGCCGTGGATCGCCAGCAGCTCGAGGTGGTCGACGAAGCCGTTGCCGCCGACGGGGTCGATAAAATGGTCGACGCCGCGCCCGCCGGTGAGGTCCATGATCGTGTCGTTCAGATCATTGGCGGATGTATCGATCACGT
The DNA here is from genome assembly GCA_965261975.1 of Alphaproteobacteria bacterium. Taxonomy (GTDB): domain Bacteria; phylum Pseudomonadota; class Alphaproteobacteria; order UBA6615; family UBA6615; genus UBA8079. The sequence goes on along the minus strand of CBDHEC010000007.1, from coordinate 21,977 downwards.
GCCGCGCGCCGCGCTCGCGGGCGAATGCCGCCTTTTGGGGGCTGCGCGCCAGCGCGATGGTCTCCAGGCCGGCGGCATTGGCGAGGTCCAGCAGCGCGCTTCCCAGCCCGCCAGCCGCGCCGACGATGGCGATGGTTTCGCCGGCGCGTACCCGGGCGCCGGAATGCAGGATGCGGTACGCGACCCGATAGTTCATGAGGCAGCCGGCGGCAGCCAGGTCGAACCCGGCGGGGCAGGGGAACGCCCATTCGGTTGCGATGGTGAGATACTCGGCGTAGCAGCCGCGTTCCGGCACCGCCGAGACGACCACGGCTTCGCCCTCTCGGTGGCTGGTCACGCCTGCTCCAACGGCAGCGATCGTGCCGCTCATCTCGATGCCGGGAATGGTCGGCAGGTCCGGCATCCACGGGTAGCGGCCGTCACGCACGAGCTGGTCGGCCAGGCCGATGCCGATCGAATGGGCCTTCACCAGGACCTGGCCGGGCCCCGGATCCGGGCGATCAATCTCATCGATCTGCAGGACCTCCGGTCCGCCGGTCCGGTGAAGTCTGATTGCGCGCATTCCGATATTCCTCCCGATACTTCCATCACGCCTTCCAAACATCTTCGGAAAGCCGACCTGGTGAATATGCTAGCGTTTGGACTGCAAAACCGGGAGAGCAATATGGAGACGCTGGATTTTTCACCCGAAGACATGGAAAAGCGTATCGCACGGGTCGACGACCTAAAGCCCAACAAGGCTGAGTTTGCCGAGCGTGGGGGCATCCCCCAGGCGGCCTATGAGTATGTTGCGGCCCGGGACATCTTCCTGCTGATGGCCAAACCCAAGCCGGCCGAGAAACAGAACAGCACGCCGGCCATCGAGGGCCCGGACGGTGCGTCGATCTACGTCGTCGGTACCCCGCCCAATGACGGATCGGCGTTGCATGCGCATATGACGACTTACGAGACCTTCATGCCGCTGACCGGGCGGTATCGTTTCGACTATGGGCGCGAAGGCAAGCACAGCGTGGTGATCAACCCGTTTGAGATGATCTCGGTTCCGCCGGGCGTGATCAGGAATTTCACGAACCTGGAGGACCATGAGAGCCGGATGCTCGTCATCATTCAGGGTGAAGACGAGAACGCTCTCAACGACATCATTCTGCCGCCCGCGACCGGCGACATCATCGCCGAGCGCTGGGGTCCCGAGACGCGAGACAAGATCGAAGAGCAGGGGATGTTGTTTATCGCGGACGCGTAGGGCCGCGCCGCACGGGCGGCAAACCGACCCCGCTGGCGGGCCGCTCGAGCAAGACCTCGCGGCGAAACCGGAACAGGCTGGCCGGGCGGCCGCCGGTCTTGGAGGTTTTGGCGCCCGTGTCCTCGACGAGGCCCTGATGCTCGACCAGGCGGCGGAAGTTCGCCTTGTGGAGTTCGACACCCGACAGCGCTTCGACGGCGCGTTGCAGGTCCAGGAAGGTAAAGCGTGGCGGCATCAGCTCGAAGACCACCGGGCGGTACTTGATCTTCCCGCGCAGGCGCGAGATGGCTGTCGCGAGAATGCGCCGGTGATCCGCCTGCAGGCTGTCGGCCTCCATGATGGCGGCTTCGCGCGGTGCCCAGCAGGCCGCGCCATCGCGGTGGGCCTCGGGGACCAGCCCAATCTCGTAGAGAAGTTCGTAACGCTCAAGGACGAGTTCCTCGTTCCAGCGGCTGCCGGGCATACCGAAAGCGACCCGCGAACGATTTTCGCGGGATTTCCGTTCGTCGCGCGGCGCCTCCGCGATCCAGCCTGCGATGCCGTCACGAACGGATGACAGGACCGCCGGCTCACCGTTGCGCCAGTCTTCCCAGGGAAAGAATTCGTACCAGCTTCGCCATTCGCTCGCTTCCATGCGCCGCGGCTTGCTTTCGTGGACCAGTGCGAGGTAGCCGATCGACAGCATCCGGCCTGGCTGCGCGCGCGCGCTGGCATGGCGGTTGGCGTCACCGAAACTGTAGAGTTGTTCGACGTAACCGAGGTCATAGCCGGTTTGCTCTTCGACCCAGGTCCGAAGACCGGCCTCCAGCGTGCGATGCTGGGGCTCCAGGGGGCCAGAGGGCAGGGCGGCCGGCCGTGACGTATCCGGCTGGCGAACCAGCACGCGCGGACCGTCTGAGCCGACGGCGACGATCACCGCGCTGAGTTCGACGGTTATGGAGTCCTTTGCCGTGCGGTTGCGCGGCGGGTCGGACCGGGTCATCTGCGGTGCCTCGCGGGCATGGCGATATCCTTGCCTCTGGATCGCGGGGAGGTTCAGCCGGTGTGGCCCTTCAGTCATATCGCGTTCGCAGCGTTTCGTCACATGCCCGGGGCAATATTGCGGCGGTGCGGACTGCCGAACTGTTGAGGTGCGCGCACCAGTGTCTTTCGAATTCGGCCGCATGACGCGCGGCGGCCGGTGATATCTTCGGACAACTTTTCAGTAGAGAACAACATGCCGCCGAAAGCGATCCTTCCGACAGCGGATCCGAGCCAGACCCTGTCCACCGCCAATCCCGAGCTGCGCAAGACGGTAAAGGTCGGCGATGCGGAGATGGCCTATATCGACATCGGCGAGGGGGACCCGATCGTCTTCATGCACGGAAACCCGACTTCGTCGTTCCTGTGGCGAAACGTCATCCCCCATGCCGAGGGATTGGGCCGCGTTATTGCGCCGGACTTTATTGCCCATGGCTGGTCGTCGACGTCGCCGCGCGAGGCGTACCACTTCAAGGACAATATCGAATATTTCGACGCTTTCTTTGATGCGCTGGGTTTGGACGAGAATTTGATTCTGGTGTTGCATGACTGGGGCGCAGCTGTCGGGTTTGACCGCGCATCACGGTTTCCCGACCAGGTCCAGGGCATCGCCTATATGGAAGCGATGGTGTGGCCTCGCCATTGGTCGGATATCCCCGAAGAACGAGTAGGTGCCTTCAAGCGGTTTCGCACGCCTGAAGGCGAGGCGGAAGCGATCGAGAAGAACCTCTTCGTCGAGGTGATGCTGTTCGAGCGCGGCATCATCCGTGAGCTGTCCGATGCCGAGAAAGAAGTCTATCGCTATCCGACCAACCGTCCCGGCGGTACGAGGTTGCCGGGGGTCATAATGCCGAATGACATTCCGTTCGACGGTGAGCCTGCAGAGAGCCATGCCATCGTCAAGCGCTACGCCGACTGGCTGGTCGAGACCGATACGCCGAAACTTTTCATCAATGCCGATGAAGGACACGGCCTTGCCGGGGCAGCGCGCGAGCATGCCCGCACCTTCAAGAACCAGACGGAAGTCACGGTGCAAGGCCGGCATTACATGCAGGAAGATGTCCCCGATGAGGTCGGGACGGCGCTCGCCGAATTTATTCGCGGGCTGCGTGGCTGAGCATGCCTAGTCGCGTATCTGTCCGGGGCGAAAGAAATCGGTCAGGCGTGTTTCGGCGACGGTTACCTGATCCCACGCGTCGGCCTCGATTGTAAATACTGCGAGACCGGCAGCAGGAAATCCGAGCATCAGATCCCGAATCGCCGTGTCGTCGGGCGAGGGGCCTGCGAGCATTCGAGCCAGTTCCTCAATCCCCGGATTGTGCGCTATCACCAATGCAATCTGTACCGTGTCGGGCTGTTCTCCGACGCGCGCGAGCAGGGTGCCGGGTGCGGCGAGATAGAGGTCGTCATGCACGGCAAATGACGGCGCGCCGTGCAGCTTTTCACCTACGACACCCCACGATTGCCGGGTGCGCAGAGCCGACGACACCAGGGCGTGATCCGGGGCCAGGTCATGGGCAACAAGCCACTGCGCCACCTGAGCGCATTCCGCGCTGCCGACCCGGGTGAGCGCGCGATCCGAATCATCCTGTCCGCTTTCGGCCCATTCCGCAGACCCGTGACGCATGAGGAGGAGGCGTTTCATTTTTTCGTTCCACTATTCGTATTTCGGCTCAAACCGCGCGGTGAGCCTAGCGAAAGGCGGTGACTCGCGCATGCCCGGAAGGTGCATGGTCGGCGCCTGCGAAATTCTTTGCTGCAGTGCAGTAATCCGGTTGACACAAACCGGCGCGATCCTATATCACCCTGCGCACTGTCAAAGGCATCACGGAACCCGGTTCCAGCAAGCCTTTGTGCGGTATCCGGACGGGTTTAAAAAAAAGCTGTTCAGACTGGGAAAAAGCGTTTGACTTGCCCAGTCCACAGTCATATAACCCGCCCTCGCCGCCCGGTTGGGGGTAAACCCTGTTGGGCGGCTTAGCTACATGCCGAGTGATTTCGCTCCTAAGTTGGAGCGGATATTGGCATCTGCGCTGTTGGACATTGTGAATACCTGAAGAAGGGATGCGCAGGCGGCGGTGCGTGATATCAAACACGTCCGCTTGCACGCGCATCTTTAAGATGTAACGAGGTACATTAGTTTGTGCCTCGCTTGTGCTAAGTAGACGCTTCTAGTCAACCCGACCAATGAACCGTTGTTCAGCGGATCGGGGAGGTCAACTTGAGAGTTTGATCCTGGCTCAGAGCGAACGCTGGCGGCAGGCTTAACACATGCAAGTCGAAGGTGAAGCTAGAGCTTGCTCTAGTGGAAACTGGCGGACGGGTGAGTAACGCGTAGGGATGTGCCTATGAGTACGGAATAACCGTTGGAAACGACGGCTAATACCGTATACGCCCCGAGGGGGAAAGCTCCGGCGCTCATAGAGCAACCTGCGTCCGATTAGCTTGTTGGTGAGGTAATGGCTCACCAAGGCTTCGATCGGTAGCTGGTCTGAGAGGATGGTCAGCCACACTGGGACTGAGACACGGCCCAGACTCCTACGGGAGGCAGCAGTGGGGAATATTGGACAATGGGGGCAACCCTGATCCAGCCATGCCGCGTGAGTGAAGAAGGCCTTAGGGTTGTAAAGCTCTTTCAGCAGGGAAGATGATGACGGTACCTGCAGAAGAAGCCCCGGCTAACTCCGTGCCAGCAGCCGCGGTAATACGGAGGGGGCTAGCGTTGCTCGGAATTACTGGGCGTAAAGAGCACGTAGGCGGGTAATCTAGTCAGGCGTGAAAGCCCCAGGCTCAACCTGGGAACTGCGCTTGATACTGGTTACCTAGAGTCCGAGAGAGGGTGGTGGAATTCCCAGTGTAGAGGTGAAATTCGTAGATATTGGGAAGAACACCAGTGGCGAAGGCGGCCACCTGGCTCGGTACTGACGCTGAGGTGCGAAAGCGTGGGGAGCAAACAGGATTAGATACCCTGGTAGTCCACGCCGTAAACGATGTGCGCTAGACGTCGGGCAGCTTGCTGTTCGGTGTCGCAGCTAACGCATTAAGCGCACCGCCTGGGGAGTACGGTCGCAAGATTAAAACTCAAAGGAATTGACGGGGGCCCGCACAAGCGGTGGAGCATGTGGTTTAATTCGATGCAACGCGCAGAACCTTACCAGCCCTTGACATACCGATCGCGGTTTCCAGAGATGGATTCCTTCAGTTCGGCTGGATCGGATACAGGTGCTGCATGGCTGTCGTCAGCTCGTGTCGTGAGATGTTGGGTTAAGTCCCGCAACGAGCGCAACCCTCATCCTTAGTTGCCAGCGGTTCGGCCGGGCACTCTAAGGAAACTGCCGGTGACAAGCCGGAGGAAGGCGAGGATGACGTCAAGTCCTCATGGCCCTTATGGGCTGGGCTACACACGTGCTACAATGGCAGTGACAACGGGAAGCAAGACCGCGAGGTGGAGCTAATCCCCAAAAGCTGTCTCAGTTCGGATTGTACTCTGCAACTCGAGTGCATGAAGTTGGAATCGCTAGTAATCGCGGATCAGCATGCCGCGGTGAATACGTTCTCGGGCCTTGTACACACCGCCCGTCACACCATGGGAGTTGGCTTTACCCGAAGCCGGTGCGCTAACCGCAAGGAGGCAGCCGTCCACGGTAAGGTCAGCAACTGGGGTGAAGTCGTAACAAGGTAGCCGTAGGGGAACCTGCGGCTGGATCACCTCCTTTCTAAGGAAAGTCTCGAATGGTTCGCCATTCAGGACTTTTATTTAGACACAAAACCCCACGTGCCGCCGTCTTCGCATCCCTTCTGCCGTCCGATCGATGAGCCGGAAGACCGAATTCCGGGCCTGTAGCTCAGTTGGTTAGAGCGCGCGCTTGATAAGCGTGAGGTCGGAAGTTCAAGTCTTCCCAGGCCCACCAAGCTTTCCGGTCGGGGCTGTAGCTCAGTTGGGAGAGCGCCTGCTTTGCAAGCAGGAGGTCGTCGGTTCGATCCCGTCCAGCTCCACCAACTTTGCGTGGTGCGACGAGGCTCTTGAGCCCGTGAACATCGATCATCGAACGGTAGAAATCAGGTATTCGTATGACGAGCTTGCTCGACATACGGCGTTGTTAGACATCGTGAATAGGTTGCAATCCTGACCCCATGTGGTCGGTACTTTCGAGTGCTGGCTACATGGACAAGCCGAAAGCTGAGAAAGTCGGAGCAATCGTGTTGATGGGGCTTGCCCCTGTACGCGACGGCTCTGCAATCAAGCGCAAAAGGGCATCTGGTGGATGCCTTGGCACTGAGAGGCGATGAAGGACGTGGCACACTGCGAAAAGCTACGGGGAGTCGTGAGCAGACTTTGATCCGTAGATATCCGAATGGGGAAACCCGGCCCATTGGGTCATCTCTTGCTGAATACATAGGCAAGAGGAGCAAACCCGGCGAACTGAAACATCTAAGTAGCCGGAGGAAAGGACATCAACCGAGACTCCCTTAGTAGCGGCGAGCGAACGGGGACCAGGCCAGTGGCCTGTGTGTAAGAACGAGAACCGTCTGGAAAGTCGGGCCATAGCGGGTGATAGCCCCGTATCGGTAGAAAGCACATGGGTCCTTGAGTAGGGCGGAACACGTGAAATTCTGCTCGAACGTGGGGGGACCACCCTCCAAGCCTAAGTACTCCTCAGTGACCGATAGTGTACTAGTACCGTGAGGGAAAGGTGAAAAGCACCCCGATAAGGGGAGTGAAATAGTTCCTGAAACCGGATGCCTACAAGCAGTCGGAGGGAGGGTGATCTTCGGATCGCGGCTCCTGACGGCGTACCTTTTGTATAATGGGTCAGCGACTTAGTCTGTGCAGCAAGCTTAAGCCGTTAGGTGTAGGCGTAGCGAAAGCGAGTCTTAATAGGGCGAATGAGTTGCACGGATTAGACCCGAAGCGAGGTGATCTAGCCATGAGCAGGTTGAAGGTGGGGTAATACCCACTGGAGGACCGAACCCACTTATGTTGAAAAATGAGGGGATGACTTGTGGTTAGGGGTGAAAGGCCAATCAAACCTCGAAATAGCTGGTTCTCCGCGAAAACTATTTAGGTAGTGCGTCACGTTTTACCGCCGGGGGTAGAGCACTGGATGGGCTAGGGGGGCGCGAGCCTTACCAAACCTAACCAAACTCCGAATACCGGTGAGTACAATCGTGGCAGACAGACTATGGGGGCTAAGCTCCATGGTCGAAAGGGAAACAGCCCAGACCGCCAGCTAAGGTCCCGAAATGATAGCTAAGTGGGAAAGGATGTGGGAAGGCCAAGACAGCCAGGAGGTTGGCTTAGAAGCAGCCATCCTTTAAAGAAAGCGTAACAGCTCACTGGTCTAAATAAGCCGTCCTGCGCCGAAGATGTACCGGGGCTCAAGCTATCTACCGAAGCTGCGGGTGTGCGATCTCTACGGAGTTCGTACGCGGTAGCGGAGCGTTCCGTAAGCCTGCGAAGGTGTCTCGCGAGAGATGCTGGAGGTATCGGAAGTGCGAATGCTGACATGAGTAGCGACAAAGAGTGTGAGAAACACTCTCGCCGTAAGTCCAAGGGTTCCTGCGCAAGGCTAATCCGCGCAGGGTGAGCCGGCCCCTAAGCCGAGGCCGAAAGGCGTAGGTGATGGGAACCAGGTTAATATTCCTGGGCCTGCTGGAAGTGACGAATGCCGTAAGTTGTCAACTCTTATTGGATTGAGTTGGCCGCGAAGGCGTTCCAGGAAATAGCTCCAGCGTATAGACCGTACCCCAAACCGACACAGGTGGACTGGTAGAGCATACCAAGGCGCTTGAGAGAACGATGTTGAAGGAACTCGGCAAAATTCCCTCGTACCTTCGGAAGAAGAGGGACCCTTCTTTGGGCAACCATTGGAGGGTGGCACAGACCTGGGGGTAGCGACTGTTTATTAAAAACACAGGACTCTGCGAAGTCGCAAGACGACGTATAGGGTCTGACGCCTGCCCGGTGCTGGAAGGTTAAAAGGAGAGGTGAGAGCCTTGAATTGAAGCCCCAGTAAACGGCGGCCGTAACTATAACGGTCCTAAGGTAGCGAAATTCCTTGTCGGGTAAGTTCCGACCTGCACGAATGGCGTAACGACTTCCCCACTGTCTCCAACATCGACTCAGCGAAATTGAATTCTCCGTGAAGATGCGGAGTAGGCGCGGTCAGACGGAAAGACCCCGTGCACCTTTACTATAGCTTCGCAGTGGTATCCGAGAATGGATGTGTAGGATAGGTGGGAGACTTTGAAGCCGTGGCGCCAGCTGCGGTGGAGTTACCCTTGAAATACCACCCTTCTGTTGTTTGATATCTAACCGAGACCCGTGAAACCGGGTTCGGGACCCTGCGTGGTGGGTAGTTTGACTGGGGCGGTCGCCTCCTAAAGAGTAACGGAGGCGCGCGATGGTGGGCTCAGGCTGGTCGGAAATCAGCTTTTGAGTGCAATGGCATAAGCCTGCCTGACTGCGAGACTGACAAGTCGAGCAGAGACGAAAGTCGGTCATAGTGATCCGGTGATCCCGTGTGGAAGGGTCATCGCTCAACGGATAAAAGGTACGCCGGGGATAACAGGCTGATACTCCCCAAGAGTTCACATCGACGGGAGTGTTTGGCACCTCGATGTCGGCTCATCACATCCTGGGGCTGGAGCAGGTCCCAAGGGTTCGGCTGTTCGCCGATTAAAGTGGTACGTGAGCTGGGTTTAGAACGTCGTGAGACAGTTCGGTCCCTATCTGCCGTGTCAGGACGAGACTTGAGAGGAGCTGCCCCTAGTACGAGAGGACCGGGGTGGACGTACCTCTGGTGTACCGGTTGTTCCGCCAGGAGCATCGCCGGGTAGCTAAGTACGGAAGGGATAACCGCTGAAAGCATCTAAGCGGGAAGCCCACCTTGATACGAGGTCTCGCATGAGAGCCGTGGAAGACCACCACGTTGATAGGCTGGATGTGGAAGCGTGGCAACACGTGAAGCTGACCAGTACTAATTGCTCGATTGGCTTGATTGTAGGCCGTTTGCAGGACCCTTCGGGGTTCTACCCTTCGGGGTAAAACGGCAATAAACCGCCGCGTACAGTGGCAAGGTTCGTCGACACAAATTGTTTCGATAACTCAGGTTTTCGGTTTTAAACCGCACCCCAGGGGTGCGTTCGTCAGGATTATTGCACCAACCCCGGCACACCATGCGTTTGGACGACCTGGTGGCTATAGCGGGGGGGCCACACCCGATCCCATTCCGAACTCGGCCGTGAAGACCCCTAGCGCCGATGGTACTGTGTCTTAAGGCACGGGAGAGTAGGTCGTTGCCAGGTCTTCCAAACGCATGATCGCCGGCAAGCAATGCAACCTAGTTCACGATGGTTCCTTCACGCATGTTAGGAACGAGACAGATTTTGCGTGGCAACGCGAGACGTTATCGACGCGGGGTGGAGCAGTCCGGTAGCTCGTCAGGCTCATAACCTGAAGGTCGCAGGTTCAAATCCTGCCCCCGCAACCAAATCTGGTTGATAGTCAATTCTTGCCCCGCTTTGGCGGGGTTTTTTGTTGGCCGAACGCGTGTAAAAAAGTGCGGATTTGACCGTGTTTTATGCCGGATTCAAGGTGGGTTTAGGGGCTGGTTCCGGTAATATCCAGCCCGCTGTGCGCCAGGGCATAAATGCCCGGTTCGCGCGTTTAAAGGGGCCGACGCAAAAAGTCGGCCGACATGGATTACTAGGTAGATCGGACAGTCTTACCGATCATGGCAGTTGGGATTTCGACCTTGCGTAAAACGAACAATATTGCCCCGGCGAATGTCGCCCCGAACACGCTCTACAGCGGCGTGAAGCCTGCGCAGGGTTTGTACAACCCGGCGCATGAGCATGACGCGTGCGGCATTGGCATGATCTGCTCGATCAAGAACGAGCGGAGCCGGAAAGTCGTCGAAGACGGCCTGAATATTCTTTGCAATCTCGAACATCGAGGCGCCGTGGGCGCGGACCCGAAAGCCGGGGACGGCGCGGGGATCCTGATCCAGCTGCCGCACGAGTTTTTCGCCGCCGAGGTCGAAGCGCTCGGTTTTGAATTGCCGCCGCCGAACCATTACGGCGTGGCGCATCTCTTCCTGCCGCGTGACCAGGGGCAGCAGGCCCTGGTCGAGGAAGCCTATAAGGCGGCCGCGGAACGGGAAGGCATGTCGATTCTGGGCTGGCGCGACGTACCGGTCGATTCATCCATTCTCGGAGAGAGCGTGAAGCCGACGGAGCCGATGCACCGTCAGGTGTTCATCGCGCGCGGCGAGAGCATGGCCGATGACGACGGTTTCGAGCGCAAGCTCTATGTCATGCGGAAATCCGCATCGAGCTACATTCGGGCAAACTATCCGGAATGGGCCGGCGAGTACTATCCGGCGTCCTGTTCGTCGCGCACGATCGTCTACAAGGGCCTCGTTCTCGCCGACGGGGTGGTGCAGTACTACAAGGACCTTCAGGACGAGCGCGTGATCTCCGCCCTGGCCCTGGTCCATCAGCGTTTCTCCACCAACACCTTTCCCTCCTGGCCGCTGGCGCACCCGTACCGGATGATTTGCCATAACGGCGAGATCAACACCCTGCGTGGCAACAACAACTGGATGGCCGCACGCCAGGCGACGATGTCGTCCCCGACATTCGGCGACGACATGGAGAAGCTCTGGCCGATCTCCTATGAGGGGCAGTCGGATTCGGCCTGCTTCGACAATGCGCTGGAGCTGCTCTATCAGGGCGGATACTCCCTGCCGCATGCGATGATGATGATGATCCCGGAAGCGTGGGCCGGGAACCCGTTGATGGATGACCATCTGCGCTCCTTCTACGAGTATCACGCGGCGCTGATGGAGCCGTGGGACGGTCCCGCCGCGATTGCGTTCACCGACGGCAAGGTCATTGGTGCCACGCTGGACCGCAACGGATTACGCCCGGCGCGCTATCTCGAGACCAAGGACGGCTTTGTGCTGCTCGCGTCCGAAATGGGCGTGCTGGATATCCCGGAAGAGAATATTGCGCGGAAATGGCGCCTGCAGCCCGGCAAGATGCTGCTGATCGATCTCGAGAAGGGCAAGACCATCTCGGATGAGGATCTCAAGAACGAGCTCGTCGCGAGCCATCCCTACAGGGAATGGCTGGCGAACACGCAGATCAGAGTTCGCGACCTGCCCGAGGTCGGCCGCCCGCCCGCTGTTTCCCAGACCCCGTTGCTGAAGCGCCAGCAGGCGTTTGGCTACTCGGAAGAAGATCTCAAGTTCCTGATGATGCCGATGGCGCATACGGGGCAGGAGGCCACGGGCGCGATGGGCACGGACACGCCGATTTCGGCGCTGTCGTCCAGGTCCAAGCCCCTGGCATCCTATTTCAAGCAGCTCTTCGCCCAGGTCACGAACCCGCCGATTGATCCGATCCGCGAGGAAATCGTGATGTCGCTGGTCTCGTTCATCGGGCCGCGGCCGAACCTGCTGGACCTTGAGGGCACGTCGACATTGAAGCGGCTCGAAGTTCGCCAGCCGATTATTTCCAATAGCGGTTTGGAGAAAATTCGCGCAATCGGCGACATTGCCGACAACCAGTTCATGACCCAGACGCTCGATATCACCTATGGCGTGGCGCGCGGTGCGGCATACATGGAAGAAGCGATCGAGAATGTCTGCAAGCGCGCCGAGGAGAGTGTCGGCCAGGGCTACAACATCATCATTCTCTCGGACCGGCTGGTCGGGCCGGACCGCGTCGCGATCCCGTCGCTCCTGGCGACATCGGCGGTACATCACTATCTGATCCGCAAGGGCCTGCGCACCTCAGTGGGCCTCGTGGTCGAGACCGGAGAGGCGCGAGAGGTTCAACATTTCGCAACCCTGGCCGGGTTCGGTGCCGAAGCGATCAACCCCTGGCTCGCCTTCGAAACGCTCGAAGACCTGCGCGACAAGTTCGACGACGATCTCACCATTGAGGAAATCAACCGGAGTTTCATCAAGGGGCTCTGCAAGGGTTTGCTCAAGGTCATGTCGAAGATGGGCATTTCGACCTATCAGTCCTACTGCGGTGCGCAGATATTCGACGCGGTCGGTCTGAAGTCGTCATTCGTTGAGAAGTATTTCACCGGAACTCACACGGCCGTCGAGGGTGTGGGGCTCGAAGAAATTGCGCGCGAGACACTGGAACGTCACGCCCAGGCATTCGGCAACGACCCTGTCTACAAGGGGGCGCTCGATGTGGGCGGGGAATACGCGTTCCGCATTCGCGGCGAAAAGCATGCCTGGACCCCGCAGACGGTCGCGGATCTGCAGCACGCCGTACGCGGCGAACTGCCCGACAAGTATCGAACCTATGCGGCGGCAATCAATGAGCAGGATGCGGCGCACATGACCCTGAGGGGGCTGTTCCGGCTCAAATCTGCCGAGGAGGCCGGACGCAAGCCGGTGGCCCTCGACGAGGTCGAGCCGGCCGCGGAAATCGTGAAGCGTTTTGCGACGGGTGCGATGTCCTTTGGCTCCATCAGTCGTGAAGCCCACACCACCCTGGCCATTGCCATGAACCGGATCGGCGGAAAGTCGAATACCGGTGAGGGTGGCGAGGAAGTCGATCGCTTCACCCCGATGGATAACGGCGATTCCATGCGGTCCGCGATCAAGCAGGTCGCGTCGGGCCGGTTTGGCGTGACGACCGAGTATCTCGTCAACTCCGACATGATTCAGATCAAGATGGCCCAGGGCGCAAAGCCCGGAGAGGGCGGACAGCTGCCGGGTCACAAGGTCGACGCGGTAATCGCCAAGGTGCGTCATTCGACGGCTGGCGTCGGTCTCATATCGCCGCCACCGCATCACGATATTTACTCGATCGAAGATCTGGCACAGCTGATCTTTGATTTGAAAAACACGAACGCCCAGGCCGATATCAGCGTCAAGCTGGTCTCCGAGGTTGGCGTGGGGACGGTTGCAGCGGGCGTGTCGAAAGCGCGTGCCGACCATGTCACGATTTCGGGCTTCGAAGGCGGGACAGGCGCGTCGCCGCTGACGTCGATCAAGCATGCAGGGTCACCCTGGGAGATCGGTTTGGCCGAAACCCAGCAAACCCTCGTGATGAATGACCTGCGCGGGCGGATTTCGGTGCAGGTCGACGGCGGATTGCGGACCGGCCGCGATGTGGTCGTGGGTGCGTTGCTCGGGGCCGATGAATTCGGCTTTGCCACCGCGCCGCTGATCGCGTCGGGGTGCATCATGATGCGCAAATGCCATTTGAACACCTGCCCGGTGGGCATTGCGACGCAAGATCCGCAACTGCGCAAGAAGTTCACGGGCAAGCCCGAGCATGTGGTGAATTACTTCTTCTATGTCGCAGAGGAAGTGCGCGAGATGATGGCCGCAATGGGCTTCCGGACCGTGAATGAGATGATCGGTCAGACCGATATGCTCGATACGGACGCCGCGATTGACCATTGGAAGGCCAAGGGGCTGGATTTCGGGAAGCTATTCTTCAAGCCGGCCGAAGCCGCGCATGTCGATATCCATCGCACGATCGACCAGGACCATCCGATCAAGGACATTCTGGATCGGAAATTCATCGAGGCGGCCCGGCCGGCCCTCGAGGAGGGCACGTCCGTCCAGGCGGAATTCCCGATCCGGAACACCGATCGCACCGCCGGCACCATGCTGTCGGGTGAGATTGCGAAGAAATACGGCCATGCCGGCCTGCCGGAAGACACGATCTGGATAAAGCTGAAGGGCGTGGCGGGCCAAAGCTTCGGCGCGTGGGTGGCGCATGGCGTGACCCTCGATCTGGAGGGTGAAGGCAATGACTATGTCGGCAAGGGCCTTTCGGGCGGCAAGCTTATCGTGCGACCGGCGCCGGAAAGCGGCATCAATCCCGATGAAAGCATGATTGTCGGCAACACGGTGCTGTATGGCGCGGTCACGGGAGAATGTTATTTCCGCGGTATCGCCGGCGAGCGCTTCGCGGTGCGTAATTCCGGCGCGATCGCCGTGGTTGAAGGCACCGGTGACCATGGCTGCGAGTATATGACCGGCGGCATCGTGGTCGTGCTCGGCGACACCGGTCGCAACTTTGCTGCGGGCATGTCCGGCGGGATCGCGTATGTGCTCGATGAGGCAGGCGATTTCGAGGGGCGATGCAACCTCGCGATGGTCGACCTTGAGCCGATCGAGGGAGAGGCCGAGGAGATGGAGAAATTGCATCTCTCCGACAATGAATCACACGGTCTGGTGGATGTCGGGTCCGACATGACCCGGTTTGATGCCGAGCGTTTACGTCAGCTGATCCAGAATCACGCGCATTACACGGCGTCGACCCGTGCGCAGCAGATTCTGGACAATTGGGAAGAGTATTTGCCGAAGTTCGTGAAGGTCATGCCGGTCGAGTATCGCCGTGCACTGCAGGAAATGCAGGTCGAGCAGACCGGCGAAATGAACATCGGTTTGCGGAGGGGTTAATGGGCAAGGTTACGGGTTTTATCGAGATCGAGCGACACGATCGCACCTACAAACCGGCCGCGGATCGTATCCGGAACTACAAGGAGTTCGTGATTCCGCTCGAGGAGCGTGATCTGGAACGCCAGGCTGCGCGCTGCATGGATTGCGGTATTCCGTTCTGCCACAACGGTTGTCCGGTGAATAACCAGATCCCTGACTGGAACGATCTCGTCTACAACGCAGACTGGGAAGAGGCGTCACGCAACCTGCATTCGACGAACAACTTCCCGGAGTTCACCGGCCGGATTTGCCCCGCACCCTGCGAGGCCGCCTGCACACTCAACATTGACGATAACCCGGTCACCATCAAGACGATCGAATGCGCGATCGTCGACAAGGCCTGGGAAGAGGGATGGATTGTCCCTCAGATTCCGGACACAAAAACCGGCAAGAAGGTCGCGATCGTTGGTGCGGGCCCGGCAGGCATGGCCGCCGCCCAGCAGCTCGCACGTGTGGGCCATGATGTGCATCTGTTTGAGAAGAACGAGGCGATCGGCGGATTGCTGCGCTTCGGCATCCCCGATTTCAAGATGGAGAAGCACCTGATCGACAGGCGCGCCGAGCAAATGGTTGCCGAAGGCGTGACGCTGCATTGTGGTGTGCATGTGGGCGTGGATATCACCGCGGCCGAACTCGATGCTCAGCATGACGCTGTTCTGCTCTGCGGCGGCTCGGAAACGCCGCGCGACCTGCCTGTCGATGGACGAGATCTGGAGGGTGTCCATTTCGCGATGGAATTTCTGCCGCAGCAGAACCGTCGTGTGGCCGGAAGCAATCAGGATGGTGACGTTGAACCGATCCTGGCCACCGAGAAAAACGTCGTGGTCATCGGCGGCGGTGACACCGGTTCCGACTGCATCGGAACGTCGATCCGACAGGGCGCATTATCGGTTGTCCAGCTTGAGATCATGCCGGAGCCGCCCGAGAAGGAAAACAAGGGCCTGACATGGCCCCATTGGCCGCTCAAGATGCGGACATCGTCGAGCCAGGCCGAAGGTGCGGAGCGTGATTTTTCGGTGACCACCACCAGTATCGGTGGAGAGAACGGGCATGTAACCCACATCAACTGCCAGCGGGTCGACGAGAAGTTCCAGCCGGTGCCGGGCAGTGAGTTCGAGCTCAAGGCCGATCTCGTCTTGTTGGCCATGGGCTTCCTGCACCCGGTGGCCGAAGGCATGCTGCGCGAGCTTGGTGTCGATCTTGATGAACGCGGGAACGTGAAGGCAGATACCGAAGCCTATCGGACATCGCGGGACAAGATATTCACGGCTGGAGACATGCGCCGCGGCCAGTCGCTCGTCGTATGGGCCATCCGCGAAGGCCGCCAGGCCGCGCGTGCGGTCGACGCATTCCTGATGGGCAGCTCGGTGTTGCCGCGCTAGACAATTGCGCGCGGGCAGGGACGGGTGTCCACGAGTGGTGCGGCCTTTCGCGGCATCGCTGTCAGCTGAGAGGTTCCCGTGAAAAACCCCAATAACGAAGTAACCTTCTGGTCTGCCGTCGCCATGGGTATTGGCGCCATGGTGGGGGCGGGTATTTTTGCGCTCCTCGGCCAGGCTGGCGCCATTGCGGCGAGCGCGGTCTATATTTCGTTCGTGATCGCCGGCGGCATTGCGTTGCTCAGCGGCTATTCCATGGGGCGCCTGGGCGCGCGCTATCCGGCCGCGGGCGGCATCGTTGAGTATCTCGTGCGCGGTTTCGGGTCGGGCCGGTTCTCCGGCGCCATGAGCTTGATGATGTATATCTCCGCGCTCGTGTCCATTTCTCTGGTGGCGCGGACCTTCGGCTCCTATGCGGACGCGTTGCTCCCGGCCAGTGCCCCCAAGTTCATGGTGGAGATATTCGCCGGTGCGGTTGTCCTGCTGTTCGCCGCGATCAACCTTGCCGGCGCGCGCTCGATGACCCGCATCGAGAACATCATCGTGGTTGCCAAATTGTCGGTGCTGGTGATTTTCGCGGTCGTCGGGATGACGTTCATTACACCCGAGCGGTTGGCGCCGTCATCCTATCCCCCTGTCACCAGTATTCTTTCCACGGTTGCCCTTACTTTTTTTGCTTATGAGGGGTTCCGTTTCATTACCAATGCGGCGGCAGATATGCGCGACCCGGTCCGGATGTTGCCGCGCGCTATCATCACGTCGATCGTCCTGGTGATGATCGTTTACGTGGGCATCGCTGTCGTTGTATTCGGCAATCTCCCGCCGGAAAAGGTCATCGCCGCCAAGGATTTTGCACTGGCCGAGGCCGCGCGTCCCGTGTTCGGGCATATCGGATTCACGATCATTTCGATCACGGCCCTGTTTGCCACGGCATCAGCGATTAATGCCGGACTATACGCAATCGCCAATGTGTCATATCAGCTGGCCAAGGAAGGTGAACTTCCCGCTGCCTTCGCCCGACCCGTGGGCAGCAACCACGAGGGACTGATCATAAGTGCTGTAATCATTGCGGCATTGGCCATATTTCTCGATCTATCAGCCATTGCGATTATCGGCGCGCTGTCGATGCTGCTCATTCACCTGACGGTGCATGTCGGGCACCTGCGTTTGCTCAATGAAACCGGAGCGTCGAAAACGCTGGTTCTTCTCGCCATTGTGTCCGCCGGCGCCGCAATCGCGCTGGGTACTTATCATCTTGGCACCACGTCACCCTTCCTGTTGCTCGGAGTGGGCGGGATCGTTGTGATCTCTTTTCTCGTCGAGTCCGTGCTGCACAGGGTGTCCGGGCGGAGTGTGAAGGCAAACTCCACCGATCAGTGATGAAAGCCTGACGCCTCTTCGTGAGTCAGCGGTGTGTGCACCGGATGGTCCTTGAAGTAGTCGAGTGCGTTTTGGATATCGTTCATCAACAGAGACGCAAGGTCCCGGCTGACGCCGTGGCGGACCAGGATTCGCTGAATCGCCTGATCCTCGCAGTTTGCCGGTAATGTGTAGGCGGGTACTTGCCAGCCGCGCGTGCTGAGACGATCTGCGAGATCGTAGAGACTGAAGCCGGGGTCGACGCCGTCTTTCATTTTCCAGCACAGCGCCGGGATGCCCTTGCTCATATCTCCGTCGTAGATGATCTCGAACGGCCCGAGCTTGGCGATCTCACCGGCGAGGTACTGCGCGGTGTCGTAGCAGGCAGAATGTATCTTGCGATATCCCTCCCGGCCCAGGCGCAGGAAGTTGTAGTGCTGGCACACCACAGACCCGCCGGGCCGCGAGAAGTTGATCGCGATATCGCGCATGTTGCCGCCGAGATAATTGACCCAGAAGATCATGTCTTCGGGAAGGTCAGCCTCCTCTCGCCATGCGACCCAGCCCACACCCAGCGGGGCCAGGCCAAATTTGTGCCCTGATGCGTTGATGGACTTAACGCGCGGCAGGCGAAAGTCCCAGACCAGTTCGGGTGCGCAGAACGGAGCGAGGAACGCGCCACTGGCGCCGTCAACGTGGATCGGTATGTCGAGACCGGTTTCGGCCTGCAACCCGTCGAGCGCGTCCGCCACATCTTTCACAGGTTCGTAGACACCATTGAATGTCACCCCGAGCGTGGGCACGACACCGATCGTGTTTTCGTCGCACCGTGCGAGCACTTCCTCGGGCGTCATCAGCAGCCGCCGGTTTTCCATGGGGATCTCGCGATGCTCGATATCCCAATAGCGGGTGAACTTGTGCCAGCAGACCTGGACCGGCCCGGTGATCAGGTTCGGCTTGTCGATGGGTTTGCCGGCGGCCTTTCGGCTTGCCTCCCAACGCCGTTTCATGGCCATCCCGCCCAGCATGGCCGCCTCGCTCGACCCTACCGTTGAACAGCCGACGGTGTTTGCGCCCGACGGTGAATGCCAGAGGTCGCCCAGCATATGGACACAACGCGCCTCGATTTCGGCCGTCTAGGGGTATTCGTCCTTGTCAACCATGTTCTTGTTGATGCAATCGTCCATGAGCTGGTGCAGTTCGGGCTCTTCCCAGGTCTGGCAGAATGTCGCCAGGTTCTGGCGCGCATTGCCATCGAGCATCAGTTCGTCGCGGACCACCGCATAGGCATGGCGGGGCTCCTGTTCATCTTCGGGGAACTGATATTTCGGCAAGCTCACCGATAGATCCACGGAGGCGTAAACCTGGTCCTCGATCTTGTGCTGGATCGATTTCTTGTCATGCAGTGCCATCGACTACTCTCCCTCTCTAGGAATCTGAAATCACCGGCGAACCGTTGCCCGAAACGGGAAGTTGCCCCGGCAGACGAATATTCTCGCGGGTGATGGATGCGATGTCGTTGACACCCATCACCGCCATGGTACGCCGGATCTCCGCATCGAGGATGTCCAGCGCGCGGGCAGCGCCGGCTTCCCCGGCGGCGCCGACGCCATAGAGTGTGGCCCGGCCGATCGCGATGGCGTCCGCGCCGAGCGCCAATCCTTTCAGCACATCGCTGCCGCGCCGTACGCCGCTGTCCGCGATGATCGTGGTTCGCCCTCCCACTGCCTCGGCGATGGCCGGGAGCGCGTCCCATGGCGTGATGGCGGTGTCGTTCACATTGCCGGCGTGATTGGAGACAAATATCCCGTCGGCGCCCATATCGACTGCATCGATGGCGTCATCCGGGTGAAGGATGCCCTTGACCAGAAGCTTGTGCGGCCAGACATCGCGCAACCGGCGCAGGTAGTCCCAGCCCATGGTGTCATTGCGATTCAGGAACGAGCCGGAGCTCGCCGAGACATAACCGGTGGCCTCGGCCTTGTCCTCCGCGGGAATATGAATGTTTGTGAAGGCGGGCAGGCGGCCTTCGTTGAGGAAATAGCGGCCGGCCGTACCGACCAGCCAGCGGGGATGGCGCAAACTGTCCATGACGGTCTTGCGGGTAATGCGCGGCGGGAAGACCAGTCCGTTGCGGACGTCGATTTCACGGTTGTTGTAGACGGGAGAGTCGACGGTCCACGACCAGGGCTTCGAAGCCGGCGTCGAGCGCGCGTTGAACGGTAACAAAGGCGGCTTCGGGGTTGCGCCAGACGTAAAGCTGGAACCACTGGGTGCCGCCGCCATTCTCGATGACCTTTTCCATGGCCGTGTTGGAGGTGCTGGCGAGCGTGAACGGGATGTTGGCCTTGGCGGCCGCGCGGGCCAGCGCGGTCTCGCCGCGATACCAGACGAAACCGGCCGGCCCTGTCGGTCCAATCAGGATCGGCAGATCATGCTGTTTGCCCAGCAAGGTGATCGCCGGGTCGCGCTTCGAGACGTCGCGCGGTGCGCGTGGCATGAGCTTGATCCGGTCGAGCGCGGCCCGGTTGTCGCGCATGGCGATCTGGTCTTCGCTTCCTTTATCGCAGAAATCGAAAAGGGCCTTGGTGAGGCGACGCTTCGCCATACGCCGCAGATCATCGATGTTAAGTGCTTTCTTTGACAGATCGCCCACGTAAATCCCCCGAATCAACCTGACGTAATCAATGCGTCGAATAGGGAGCATGCTGCGGGCTTTGGCGCAAGAGCAGGCGACGCCAAAAAAGGCTGGTTCCAGCGCGGTGGGCGCCCCAATCGACAGGATTATTCTCGATTGTATCCCGCCACTGTTTGCTTGTCGGCTTTGGGCGGTGGGTGTCAGGATAATGGCCTTGTCCAGGAGGAGGAGCGAATGACCGAGAAATCAGACGGTATTGTCGTTATGTCGCAGGATGAGATGCGTTCGCGTATCGCGATGTTCGACGAGCAGAAGGCCAATACCCAATTGATGATTACCCAGGGAATTCCGGGGTTTCAGAGAGATATCTATTCGATCATCGGGCGTGGGGTCTCCGAGGATGCCGGCACACAGCCGGGAATCGTCGATTCGACGGGGTTCAATGTCGCCTATGTCGGGGCTGAGCCGGATAACGGTTCGGCCATGCACTCCCATGACGAGGAAGTAGAGGTTTTCATTCCGATTTCCGGCCAGTGGGCGGTTTACTGGAACGAGGGGGACGCCGGCGAAGAGGTCGTTCTTGGCCCGATGGACTGTATTTCTGTACCCGCGGGTGTGATGCGGAGTTTCAAGAATGTCGGGGACACCTATGGTCATCTGCTGGTGATTATCGGCGGGACCGAAAACACCACTGTCAGCCGTCCTCAGGAAGTCGTCGATCAGGCTGCCGCCGCTGGCCTGAAACTCGATGCGGACGGCAAGATGGTGACCGCCGCCGAGTAGCTGGTGCTGAGGAGAAAGCGATGGCAACGATCAGAATTCGAGGCGTCAATCTCCGCTACGAGATTGTCGGGGATGGCGGGCCGCTGGTGACGCTGATCACCGGAGGGCCGGCGCGGTTACGACGAGTTCCTGCCCATGGCGCGCAAATTATCGGCGGAGGGATTTTCGTGTCCTGCTGCATGACCGCCGCAACACGGGGGCTTCGGATATTCTGATGAGCGCGGATGAGGTGGAGGAAGCCGTCTGGGCGGATGACCTCCACACGCTGTTGTCCGAACTGGGCGAGGTCCCCGCGTTCATCGGAGGGTCTTCGTCGGGCGCGCGCACGGCCTTGTTCTTTGCGCTGCGCCGTCGCGAGGCCGTTTCGGGGCTTGCTCCTGCTGCGCGTCACCGGTGGTGCGTTCGCAGCCGGCCGCTTGCCGGAGGCCTATTACGATCAGTTCATTCGCGCGGCGCAGGCCGGCGGCATGGAAGCCGTGTGTGCGACACCTGAATATGCCGAACGGATCGCCGCAAATGCCGACAACCGCAAGCGACTGATGGAAATGTCGGCGGAGACGTTCATCGATATCCAGACAAAGTTACGGGATTTGTTCATGGCCGGGTCGGACCTGCCTGTATTCGGCGTCAGCGAGGCCGAACTGGGTTCGCTTTCTGCGCCCTCGGTCATCATTCCGGGCAACGACCGGGTGCATGATTCGCGTGTTGGCCAGAAAGTCCACACCCTGATTCCGGGCAGCGAGTTACACATGCTTCCGATCGAGGATTCGGACGAGCCGGTCATCCCGTTCACCGAGTGGCGTGATCTGGAGCCCGAGATCGTCGGCGTGTTCGCCGATTTCATGCGTCGGCATGGACGGATCGGGCGTTGCCGCCTGACTGGACGCCCGGCGCGCCTCAGGCCTTGGCTGCTGTCGCGTCTGGCTGTTCCTGCGACCCGCCGGTCTTCTTTGGCCGCTTGAAGAGCGTGGCGTTGAGGGCCATCGCCAGATGCTCGCCGAAAACCTGCTTGCGGAACGGCTTGCGGAGATAAATCGCATGTTGGCAATGCGAGAGCAGTCTCTTGC
>CBDHEC010000006.1:0-16591 GCA_965261975.1 Alphaproteobacteria bacterium | reverse complement strand
GGATGCCCTCGAGCCCGATACCCATCGCGGACATGCTCGAAAGGATATCTGTGTAGAGCGGCGCGAGGGTCGATTGACGCAGCAGGGAGTAGCCGGTGTTTCCCAATGCGACGGGGATCATGTCGCGATATTGCTTGTCTGCCGCGCTCGCCAGGGTCTCTTCGAAGACGAAGAACTCGTATTCGAAGCCTGCCCGGACGTCGAAGCCCATCGCATTCGCTTTGTCGAGGACCCGGGACAGGACACCGCGCGGACATATCTCGGCGGCTGGATCGGCGAACTCACCCAGGAACATCCAGCACCCGTCCTCGAACGGGATCTGCCGTCCGGACTCGGCGAGGATGTGCACCGGCGCGTCGGGAAACCCGGTGTGCCAGCCCGTGTAGCGGGAATTGTCATAGAGCTGATCGTTGATATCCCAGCCGAGGACCACGTCACAAAAGCCGAAACCGTCGCCTAGTGCCGAGAGAAACTTCTCCCGGTTCATGTACTTGCCGCGCATCACGCCGTCGATATCGGTAAGACCGACCTTCACGAAGTCATGGGGGCTCTGGCGCACCCGCTCGGCGGCGTCCTCGTTGCTGGTGATCGGCCGGTAGGCCGCCAGGTTCTGGCTCATGGGTAAATCCTCTGTTGCGAACGGCATGCATGCGATCGCGGCGGGATACTACTTTTCCCAAGGCCGCAGGCCAATGACATCCGCATTCGTGACGTCGCTCTCCAGGAGTTGAATTCCACTCGGTTGCAGTTTTGTGCCAGATTGCCTGGACCAAGGCACTGAATACGGAACCGAGCCATGAGTATGGAAATCATCGTCATCCTGGCGCTCATCGTCATTTGCATCGTAATGGGCACCTAGTCGGCACTCGTCACCAAGGATTCGTGGGATGCGAAGCCGGTCGATGGCGAAGATGATTTCGACTACCACAAGGCCACGCTCGGCATCCATCAGGCGCCGGGCGATGAAGAGTGGGAAAAAGACCTCGACGCCCTGCGGATGGATCAGAAACACCGTTTGTGCTGACCCGGCGGCCTTGGCGCCGTTGCCTAATCCCATTCCTCGGCGTAGGCGAAGTTCCGCGCCGCATAGCCCGCGTGAAATTCTCCGAATGTAACCGGCGGATATTTCGCCGGATTGTCCGCATTCGTGCAGCTCGGCACGCACTCCATCAGCGCATCCACATTGGGATAGAGGAAGAAGATATTCGAATGACGGTCGATATTTGGCGCCGCACGCACCCGGTGTGGGGTGGCCTGGTACACATCGTTCGACCATCGGCACAAGGTGCTGCCGGTGTTGAACAGCAAACCCTCCGGGACCACCGGTTGTGAGATCCACTCGCCTGCCGGGGTGAGGATCTCCAGACCCGGATGGGTGGCCGGCGGGATCAGGGACAGGAATGACAGATCCTTGTGACCCGGCAGGGAAATCTCCTCGTCCTGATCGGGGATCGGCGGGTAGTGGGCGATCCGGGTCATCGAGCTGGACCGCTCGAAGAACGGCCCGAAGAAGTCGGCCGGCATCCCGAGCGCGACGGACAGCACAGGCAACAGCTTCTGTGCGAATGACTCGAATGTCAGGTGGAAGTCCATGAACGCGTCACGGACGCCGGGGGCCGTTTCCTCGGCGGGCCATTTGTTGTGGCCGCGAAAGCGTTTGTTCTGTCCGAAATCCGGGTCGTCAGCTGCGAGATCGAAGGTGAACTTAAACGCTTCGCTGACCTGTGCCTTTTGTGCCGTGCGGTGGGTCTCGAAGCTGTCCTGGTGAACCGATACGTTTGGCGGCATGTAGCCGCACTGGTGACGGTTCATGCGCACCTTGAGTTTCTCTTCCAACGGGAGTGCATGAAACCGGCGCGAGGCGTCGAACGCCCGTGCGACAACGTTTTCGTCGATACCGTGGTTGACCAGGAACAGGAAGCCCATGCCGGTGCAGGCCTCGTGGAAGGATGCGGCGGCCTTCTCGATGGCTTGGGAGGCATCCGCGAGCACCGGCCCGATATCCACGATCGGGATTTCGTCCGTGGCGATTCTGGCGGTCGGCCGGGCGCTGTCGCTGTGAAGAGACATCGTTGGTTCCGTGCATGCGTGCTCTGCCCCCGAAGCGTATCACCCGTCGCGATCTGCGCCTACGCCATATGCGGTTTCCTCAGCCGGCGCCGGATAGAATCCTGTCCACCGCGTCGCGAAGCGCGGGCAGGACATCATCCTCGAACCAGGGGTTCTTGCGCATCCAGATATTGTTGCGCGGGCTGGGGTGGGGCAGCGGCAGCGCGCAGGGCCAGAAGTCCTGCCAGGCGCGCACGGTCTCGGTGAGGTTCTTGTACGGGTTGTCGGGCAAGTAGTGCGCTTGCGCGTACTGGCCGACGACCAGCGTGAGTTCGATGTTGGGCAAGAGATCGAGCAGCGCGCGGCGCCATTGCGGCGCACATTCCGGGCGCGGCGGCAGATCGCCCGACTTGCCGGCGCCCGGATAACAAAAGCCCATCGGCAGGATCGCCAGCTTGTCAGAATCATAGAAGACATCCCGGTCGACCTGCAGCCAGTCGCGCAAGCGGTCACCGCTGGGGTCGTCGAACAGGACACCGCTTTCATGGACCTTGCGCCCGGGCGCCTGGCCGGCGATCAGGATGCGTGCCTTCGCACCCGCCTGGAGTACGGGGCGGGTGCCATGGGGGAGAGACGCCGCGCAGATGTCGCAGGCACGCACCTCTTTCAGCAAGGTCGATAGGCTCACGGGTTGGGCTCCTGTTGCGGTCTTCTATCTGGGCGCAAAACACAAAGCCTGCATGCCGCGCAACTGTCACAAATACGTGACGCAGAGTGACTTTATAAGCAGCGGCAGATCATCATCTAATGCTCATGATCATCGTGCTTCTCCAATCGAAACACGCTTGGAGATACCTAAACGGCGGCGGAGACGCCGCCGTTTTTTTTCCTCGCCATGATCTGCGAAGTTTAACTGAACACGAAAGCGACGGGATGTTCGTCATGCCACTCCTCACCACTCAAAAATGGGGCCGCGTCGGCGTTATCATTGCCGCCGGTCTTTTGTTTCTCGCGGTGTCCGCCAGCGGCCAGGCCAACCCGGCATTCTGGAAACTCGAATGGCCGCAGACCGAATTCTCGAAATCGAGTGTGCCGTTTGACGAGATTTTCTCGGGCGGTGTGCCGAAGGACGGCATTTCCCCGATCTACAATCCACGCTTTGGCTCCATCGCCGAAGTGGACCGTCTCTACGAGGGGACCGAGCCCGTAATCACCGTTTCGGTCAATGGTGAGGCCCGCGCCTATCCGCTGGGCATCCTGATGACCCATGAAATCGTCAACGACGAACTCGGTGGCAAGCCGATCGCGGTTACCTTCTGCCCGCTGTGCAACTCGGCGGTGGTGTTCGACCGCAATGTCGATGGCCAGATCCTGACCTTCGGGGTGTCCGGCAAGCTTCGTTTCTCGGATCTGGTGATGTGGGACCACGAGACCAACAGCTGGTGGCAGCAGTTTGTCGGCGAGGGGATCGTCGGCGAGATGACCGGCACCCAGCTGACCATGTTGCCGGTTCGTGTCGAGGCGTTCGATCTCTTCAAGGAACGCTTCCCCGAGGGTGAAGTTCTCCTGAGCCCGCGCGGCGGACCGGGTTTCAACCCCTATGCCGGGTATGACAGCTCCTCGCGTCCGTTCCTGTATCGCGGCAGTTTCCCAGAGGGCATTCGCCCGCTCGATTATGTGGTCGCCGTCGATGATCAGGCCTGGTCGATGGATCTGCTCGCCAAGGAGAAACGGGTCGAGACCGACGAGCTGGTCATCACCTGGGAATCCGGTCAGAACTCGGCGATGGATGCCCGCAACATTTCCCAGGGCCGCGACATCGGCAATGTGACGGTGCAGCGCAAGGAAGGCGACAAGCTTGTCGACGAGGTCCACGACGTGACCTTTGCCTTCTCGTTCCATGCGTTCAATCCCGACAGCACCATCAACAAGTAGGTTGGGCGCGGAGCGGAAAACGGAAGCAGAGTGGTGAAAAGCTCTCCGAGCAGACATCTCGAAAATGGGGGAGGCCGGTCCCGGTTGGGGCTGGCCTTCGTCGTATTCGCGATTGCCACCGTCTCGCTATGGGGCGTGTTGCCCGGCGCGTTTGCCCAAGGGCTTTCGAAATGGCAACGGGAGTTCCCGGCGACCAATTTCGAGACCCGGATCATCGAAATCGACGAGATCAGTGATGACGGCAACACGCGCGATTCGATCCCGCCGGTGCGGGAGCCGAAATATGTGCCGGCGGCCGAGGTCAAGGATATGGGCCCGTTGGAGCCGGTGCTGTCGGTCGGCATCAACGGCGACTTTCGGGCCTATCCGCTGCGCATCCTGCTGTGGCACGAAATCGTCAACGAGGTGATCGGCGGTACACCGGTGCTGATTAGTTACTGCCCGCTGTGCAATTCGGGCGTTGTATTTGATCGCCGGATCGGGTCGCAGTTGCTGGAATTCGGCAACACCGGCCGGCTGCGCCATCGCGACATGGTCATGTATGACAAGGAAACCGAGAGCTGGTGGCAGCAATTCACCGGCGAGGCGATCATCGGCGACCTCTCGGGCAAGCGCATGACGCCGATCCCGGCGCGCCTTGAATCCCTGGCGCGCTTCCGTGAACGCGCGCCCCATGGCCAGGTGCTGGTGCCCGAAAATGCCGACGCGCGGCCCTATGGTGCGTCTCCCTATGTGGGTATGGACACCCAGCGTATTCCTCGCGCGCTGCAGGCAGTGCATTTCCCTTATCCGCTACCCGACGGTGTGAATCCGATGGACCGGGTCGTTGTCGTGGAGGATGAGGCCTGGACCCTTGCGGCGCTGCGTGAGAAGTCGACGATTACGGACGGCGATCTGGTGCTGTCCTGGGAATCTGGTCAGAACTCCATCCACGACACCCGACTGATCTTCCGCGGACGCGACGTGGGAAATGTTGTGGTTCAGAGAAAGACTGCCGATGGAGTCGAGGACGTACCCTATGACGTGGTGTTCGCCTTTTCGTTCCGTGCGTTCCATCCGGATGGCACGTTTCACCGCTAGCGCGTTTGTCCTCGCGGTTGGATTGCTGACCGGAATGACGGGGGCGACGGCCGATTTGGCGTTGTGGAAGAGCGAGTTTCCGCTGACCGATTTCGACCGGGCGCAGGTGCCGCTCTCCGAAATCGAGGATGACGGTAATTACCGCGATACGATCTCGCCTATCGACGATCCGATTTTTCAGCCGATATCTGCGCTGAGCGCGATGGGACCGCTGGAGCCCGTGCTCTCCATCATCATCGACGAAGATGCGCGCGCATATCCCCTGCGCATGCTGCTATGGCACGAGATCGTCAACGATACGGTCGGCGGCGTGCCGGTGCTCGTCAGCTACTGCCCGCTATGCAATTCCGGTGTCGTGTATGACCGCCGGATTAACGGACAGGTCGTGGCGTTCGGGAATACCGGCCGCATCCGCCATGCCGACATGGTGATGTATGACCGCGCGACAGAAAGCTGGTTGCAGCAATTCACCGGTGAGGCGATCGTGGGGGAACACGCCGGCAGGTTGCTGCGCGCGTTGCCGGCGCGGCTGGAATCTCTGGCCCGTTTTCGCGCCCGGGCACCCGCAGGCAAGGTGATGATCCCGGCCGACGTGATGCGCCAGCCCTATGGCGAGACACCCTACTTCCACATGGATTCGCTTTGGGACACCCAATCGCGAAACATGGTGCGTGAGCGCTATCCGTCGGATCTACCCGCGGATATATCTCCGCTGACCCGGGTCGTTGCCGTCGGCAACAGGGCCTGGTCGGTCGAGCTCGTGCGAGACAGGGGCCGGGTTGTGGCCGGCGGCCTGATCCTGACCTGGCACGCGGGGCAGAATTCGGTCCATGACAGCCCTCACATCCCGGCGGGCCGGGATGTGGGAAACATCGTCGTTCAGAAACCGGGTGCGGATGGCGGCCTGCATGATGTGCCGTATGACGTGACATTCGCTTTTGCATTCCGGGCTTTCCGGCCGGACGGTCAGATCGAATTTTGAGGCGCCAGTGTTCTCCGGCGTTTCGACGATTCCGGGCGTTTCAGCTATACTGTGTATCTGGAGACACACGCGATGCCGCTCGATCAAACCCGACCGAACAAGCCTTTGGATGGCGCCGAATCACGTCGCGAGACCGACGCCGAGGCCCAGGTGTTTCATTCGGCCTGTCCGCATGATTGCCCGAGTACCTGTGCGCTGGAAGTGGAACGCCTGACGCCGCAGACGATCGGCCGGGTGCGCGGTGCGAGTGCCAACACGTATACGGCGGGCGTTATCTGCGCCAAGGTCGCACGCTATGCCGAACGGGTGCATCACCCCGACCGCCTCACCAAGCCGCTCCGCCGGGTCGGCAAGAAAGGCGTTGGACGAGAGGCCTTCGAGGAGATTTCCTGGGACGAGGCCCTCGATACGGTCGCCGCGGAGCTCACCGGTGCAGCCGAAGAATACGGACCGGAAACGGTCTGGCCGTTCTTCTATGCGGGGACGATGGGGCTGGTGCAGCGCGACGGGATCGAGCGGCTGCGCCACGCGATGGGCTATTCGCGCCAGCACTCCACATTCTGTAACGCGTTGTCAGACGCGGGCTGGATGGCCGGGGTTGGCGCCAAATGGGGTGTCGATGCGCGTGAGATGGCGGATTCGGACCTGATCGTCATCTGGGGGGCGAACCCGGTCAGTACCCAGGTCAACGTGATGAGCCACGCCACGCGCGCGCGCAAGAACCGTGGTGCGAAGATCGTGGTCGTCGATCCTTACCTGACCGAGACCGCGAAACAGGCTGATATTCACCTGATGCCCAACCCGGGTACCGACGGCGCGCTGGCCTGTGCGGTGATGCATGTCCTGTTCCGCGACGGTTTGGCAGACCGGGAATATCTGGCGAAATATACCGCCGGGGCCGACGAGCTCGAAGCCCATCTGGCGTCGCGCACGCCTGAATGGGCGGCCGGGATCACCTCTATTCCCGTCGAGGAGATCGAGGCGTTCGCGAAGCTTTACGGTGCGAATAAGCGCAGCTACCTGCGGCTCGGTTTCGGGTTCACCCGGTCGCGCAACGGCGCGGTCCAGATGTTCTCCGCGAGCTGTCTGCCGGCGGTGACGGGTGCCTGGCAACATCCCGGTGGCGGCGCGCTCTATGCCCAGGGCGGCATCTACGATATCGACCAAACGCTCATCAAGGGCCTCGATGTCCTCGATCTGAACGTCCGGCTGCTCGACCAGTCACGCATCGGTCCGATCCTGACCGGCGACCCGCGCGATCTGGGCGACGGCCCGCCGGTGACCGCGCTTTTCATCCAGAACACCAACCCCATGAATGTCGCGCCGGATCTGGGCAAGGTGCGCGACGGCTTCATGCGTGATGATCTGTTCGTGTGTGTGCATGAGCAGTTCATGACCGAGACAGCGGAGATGGCGGATATCGTTCTGCCGGCGACGACCTTCCTTGAGCATGACGATTTCTATGTTGCGGGCGGGCACACCCATCTGCAGGTAACGCGCGCCGTCATCGAGCCGTTGGGCGAAACGCGATCGAATCACGATGTCCTGTGCGGCCTGGCGAAGCGGCTGGGTGCTGACCATCCCGGGTTTGATCTGGATGCCTGGGAGCTGATGGATGAGACCCTGCGCCGCTCGGGCTATGACAGTGCGCAAGCGATCTGGGAGGGGCATTGGGACGACCGGGCGCGGCCCTTCGATGAGGCTCACTTCATCGACGGGTTCGGCCATGCCGACGGCAAGTTCCACTTTGCGCCGGACTGGTCGAAGATCGGCGGCAATCACCACGACATGCCACGTCTGCCGGACCATGATTCAAGTATCGACAACCGGGACGAGGCCCATCCGTTCCGGTTGGTGACCGCGCCGTCGCGGAACTATCTGAACACCAGTTTCACGGAGACCGCGACCAGCCAGGCCCGTGAGGGGCGACCGGAAGCCCAGATACACCCCGACATCTGCACGGAGCTTGGGCTCGAAGCCGGCGGTCTCGTGCGGATCGGCAACCCACAGGGCTCTCTCTTGGTCCATGTGCGCCCCACCGAAGGCGTGCGCCGCGGCACCGTCATCGTGGAGAGCATTTGGCCAAACCGCGCCTTTGTCGAAGGGATCGGCATCAATTTACTGGTCAGCGCAGACGCGGGCCGGCCGAATGGTGGCGCGGTGTTTCATGACACGGCTGTCTGGATGCGCGCGGTATGACGACGGAGGAAACAAGCGCACCGCCGCGGGTCGGGAATCAGCCCGGTGTGGATGCGACCGTGATCGTGCTCGGCAACGAAAAGGGTGGAACCGGCAAGTCCACGACGGCGATGCACATCATCGTCGGCCTCCTTCGCGAAGGCTACACGGTCGGCGCGGTTGATCTGGATGCGCGGCAGGGCACACTTGCCCGCTATTTCGACAACCGCCGGGTCTACGCCGCAAAAATGGGGTTGCAGCTCCCACACCCCACCTACAGGGCGATCGGTCTCAGCGATCTACCCGATAGCTACGCGGCCAAGAAGAATGACCGCCTGCGGCTCGCCGAAACGTTGCGCGAGTTGAGCGCGACCAGCGATGTGATCGTCCTGGACACCCCCGGCAGCGACAACCCGCTTTCGCGCAACGCGCACTCCTATGCCGACATCCTGGTCACCCCCATGAATGACAGCTTCGTCGATTTGGATCTCCTGGGTCGGGTCGATCACGAAACCAACGAGGTTGTTCAGCTGAGTTCCTATTCAGAGATGGTCTGGGAACAGAAGAAGGTGCGCGCCCAGCGCGATGGCGGCACGATCGACTGGATCGTGATGCGCAACCGGCTGGCCTCGCTGGACACGAAGAACAAGCGCAACATGGATGCCGCCCTGGAAGGCCTCGCCCGGCGGCTCGGTTTTCGGCTCGCACACGGTTTCAGCGAACGGGTGATTTTCCGCGAATTGTTCCTGAAAGGGCTTACCCTCCTTGACGTTCGAGAGGAGGGGGCCGATGTCACATTGACCATGTCCCACATGGCCGCGTTGCAGGAGGTTCGGAACCTGTTGCAAGCGATCGGGGTGCCCGAGGTGGTCGAGGCACCAGATGTTGTGGCAACGAAATAGGAGTTGGTGGCTTCGTGAGTGGTTCTGAACGCGATCCGAAAACTTCCCGCCGACGCATCGTCGCGTGCGGACATCGATGCGTTTTTGCAGAAGGTCGCGGCCACGCCGCCGACCAAGCCGGCCGGCCGTCGTGGCCGTCTGCTGTTTGCGATCGATGCCACAGCCAGTCGCGAGCCTACCTGGGACATGGCGTGCCAGATCCAATCCGAGATGTTTGCCTCGACCGACAACATCGGCGGGTTGGAGGTACAGCTGGCCTTCTACCGCGGTTTTGGCGAGATGAAAGTGACCAGCTGGCTTGAATCGCCCGAAGAACTGGTGCGCCGCATGATCAAGGTGCGCTGTCTCGCTGGGCGTACCCAGATCCGCAAACTCCTGCGCCATGCGCTGAAGGAAACCAACGCGCAAAAGGTCGATGCACTCGTGTTTGTCGGCGACGTGGTGGAGGAAGACATCGACGAACTGGGGCATTTCGCCGGCCAGCTTGGCCTGGTGGGAACACCGGTTTTTGTCTTTCACGAAGGCGGAGAGCCAGTCTCGCGTCGCGCGTTCGAGCAGATCGCCAAGCTCTCGGGCGGTGCGTATTGCGGGTTCGACGCGGGCAGCGCTCAGCAGCTGCGGGAGCTGCTTGCCGCGGTGGCGGTCTTCTCTGCCGGAGGGCGCCGTGCGCTCGAAGATCTCGGGAAACGCAAGGGCGGCCGGGTGCTCCAGATTGCCGACCAGATGGGCGGCGGGAAATAGGATCGATCGATGTTGCCTCTACTCGTACTCGCAATCTTCGTCCTGGTGGGTCTGTATTTTGTCGCGCGGTGGTTTGTCAGTGCGCAACCAGCGCAAATTCTTCGCGCCATGCGCTGGACGGGCGCAATCTTGCTCATTGCCGGCGTGATCGCGATTGCCCTGTCGGGACGTTGGAACTTCATCTGGGCGTTACTGTTCCCCGCCCTTCCGTTCCTGATGCGCCTGGGTGCGATCAATGCGATGCGCCGGAATGCGCGCGGACCGCGGGCGGGACAGTCGAGCAAGGTCGAAACACGGTTTCTGCGCATGACGCTCGATCACGATACGGGCGACATGGACGGCGAGGTCCTGGAAGGACCGCTTTCGGGGCGGAAGCTCTCGGCTTTGAAACTCGGTGAACTGGTCGAACTCTGGCGGCTTTGTGCGGTCGAGGATGAGCAGTCCCGAAGCGTGCTTGAGAGCTATATGGATCGAAATCACCCTGACTGGCGCGACGTCGCCGGGGGGGAAGCGGCTTCCGGTGCACGCGATTCGGACACCGGTTCCGGCGGTGGTGCCAGCCCCTGGACTCAGACGGGCATGAGCGAGGCCGAGGCCCGTGAAATACTCGGCGTGGACGAAAATGCCACGGAATCCGACATCGAGGCGGCCTATCGAACCGAAATGAAGCGCGCGCACCCCGACCAGGGCGGTTCCGACTGGATGGCCGCGAAGGTCAATCAGGCCAAGGATACGCTGCTCGGGCGGTAACCATGTACGCTTGCGGGTATCCCGGCGCTATGGCAAAAGTCGCCCATGCGCTTGATGGCGCTCGGTAAACAGATTTCCGGCCCTTTTCATGACCAATCGCGTCCGCAAGGCGATATTCCCCGTGGGTGGCATGGGAACCAGGTTTTTACCTGCAACCAAGGCTATGCCCAAAGAGATGCTGCCGGTCGTCGACCGGCCGCTGATTCAATATGCCGTGGATGAAGCGCGAGCGGCGGGTATCGAGCAATTCATCTTCGTGACCGGTCGGGGCAAAAGCGCGATCGAGGATCATTTCGATCGCAGCATCGAACTCGAGGCCCTGTTGGGGGCCAAGGGCAAGAATGACGAGCTCGACGATATTCACGGCGCGCTCCTCGAGCCGGGCAACATCGCATATGTCCGCCAGCAGGAACCGCTTGGCCTCGGTCATGCGGTCTGGTGTGCGCGACACCTCGTCGGAAACGAGCCGTTTGCCGTGCTGCTGGCCGACGATTTGATTCAGGCCGAGACGCCTTGTTTGCGCCAAATGGTCGATGTTTTCGATACCGCGGGTGGCAATGTCATCGCGGCGATGGAAGTGCCCGACGAACATACCTCTCGCTACGGGATCATCGATTCCGGCGGCGCCGAAGGCCGTATCCGCCCGGTGACGGGATTGGTCGAGAAACCGGCACAAGGCAGCGCGCCATCCAACCTGGCCGTCATTGGCCGCTACATCCTGACGCCGGAAGTTTTCACGGAGCTCGAACGTCGCGAGACGGGTGCGGGCGGCGAAATCCAGCTCACCGATGCGATGGCCAAGCTGATCGGGCGACAGCCCTTCCACGGTCTCGCCTTTGAGGGGCGCCGGTTCGATTGCGGCGACAAGCTCGGATTCCTGGAGGCGAATATGGCATTCGCACTCGCGCGCGATGATCTGGGCCCGGGCACACGCGAGATGCTGGCCCGCATGGGAGAGATGTCCAAATGAAGATAGCGATGGTGGGGACAGGGTATGTCGGCCTGGTGTCGGGCGCCTGTTTTTCGGAGTTTGGCTGGGATGTGGTCTGTGTCGATCTGGATGCGGACAAGATCAAGATGCTCGAGGCGGGCGAGATGCCGATCTACGAGCCCCGGCTCGATGATCTGGTCGCACGCAACGTGTCGGGAGGCCGGCTGAGCTTTACCACCGATCTGGCGTCGGCGGTGTCGGGTGCCGACGCGGTGTTTATTGCGGTAGGGACTCCATCGCGCCGTGGCGATGGTCATGCCGACCTGAGCTATGTGTTCCAGGCAGCCGAAGATATCGCCCGGAACGCCGATGGCTACACCGTGGTGGTGACCAAGTCGACGGTACCGGTCGGCACCGGCCGCGAAGTGCTGAAACGCATTCGTGCCGCAGCACCGGATGCCGATATCGATATTGCGTCGAACCCGGAGTTTCTGCGCGAGGGTTCCGCGATCGAGGATTTCATGCGCCCCGACCGGGTGGTGATCGGTGCCGATACGGATCGCGCGCGCGAAACCGTGGCAAGCATGTATCGCCCGTTGTTCCTCCGCGACACGCCGATCATCCAGACGAGCCTGGAGACGGCGGAATTGATCAAATACGCCGCCAACACCTTCCTGGCGACGAAGATCACCTTCATCAATGAATTCGCTGATTTGTGTGAGAAAGTCGGCGCGGATGTGCAGGAACTGGCCAAGGGAATCGGCCTCGATGGCCGGATCGGCGGCAAGTTTCTGCATGCTGGCCCGGGCTATGGCGGCTCGTGCTTCCCCAAGGATACAGAGGCGCTGGTGCGCTCCGCACAGGATGCCGAGGCCCCCATCACGATTGTCGAGCAGGTCGTGGCCGTGAACGCCGAGCGCAAGGAGGCGATGGCCCGCAAGATCATTGCCGCGTGCGGCGGCGATGTTCAGGGCAAGACCCTTGCCGTCCTCGGGCTGACCTTTAAACCGAACACTGACGACATGCGCGAATCGCCGAGCTTGGTCATCGTGCCCCGGTTGATCGAGGCGGGGGCGACGGTGCGCGTCTTTGACCCGGTGGGCATGGACGAGGCGCGCAAACTGATGGACGGCCCGGTCTGGTGCGAGGATGCCTATGACGCCATGGATGGCGCGGATGCGGTCGCGATTCTGACCGAGTGGAATGAGTTCCGCGGCCTTGATTTGGCGCGCATGGAATCACTTTTGAAACAGCCCATCATGGTCGACCTTCGGAACATCTACCGTCCCGAAGAGATGGCCGCTGCCGGTTTCCACTACACATCTGTGGGCCGCGCCTCCGTTACTCCAGCAAGCTAGAGGTTCCGCATGGCGGAGACCCATTCGTTCGATCCCACGATTCTGCGTGAGTATGATATTCGCGGCGTCGTCGGCGATACACTGACCTCAAAAGACGCCTATGCGGTCGGCCGCAGTTTCGGCACCTGCGTGGTCGAGAAGGGTGGCGATCAGGTTGCACTGGGCTTCGATGGACGCCTGACATCACCTGAACTGGCGGAAGCGGTTCTCGACGGCCTCATGGCCTGCGGGCTCTCGGTGAAGCGGATCAACATGGGGCCGACCCCGATGTTGTCCTTTGCGATCCGCCACCTCGAAACAGGTTCGGGCCTGATGGTGACGGGAAGCCACAACCCGGCAGACTATAACGGGTTCAAGATGACGCTGGCCGGCAAGCCGTTCTTCGGCGACGACATCCAGCGGCTCGGTTCGATTGCCGGCACCGCCGCGTATGCCGAAGGCAAGGGCAGCGTCGAGGATATCGACGTCCGCGAAGACTATGTCGCGGTTTTGGCGCAAGAACATCAGCCGATGCGCATGGCGCGGATCGCGTGGGATCCGGGCAACGGTGCGGGCGGGGAAGTCCTCAACATGCTCTGCTCGCGCATGCCCGGCCATCACCATGTGGTCAACGGAATCGTCGACGGCACCTTTCCCGGACATCACCCGGACCCGACCGTGGCGGCAAATCTGGTCGATCTGCAAAACCATGTTGCCGAACATGATTGCGAACTGGGCATTGCGTTCGATGGAGATGCCGACCGTATCGGCGTGATTGACGGGAAGGGACGCATCCTTTGGGCCGACCAGCTCATGATGCTGTTCGCCGAGGATGTCTTAAGCGACAGTCCGGGGGCGACGATTATCGCCGACGTGAAATCGAGCCAGGTTCTGTTCGACGAGATCGCGCGGCATGGCGGCGAGCCGGTGATGTGGAAGACCGGACATTCGCTGATCAAATCGAAGATGGCGGAAACATCTGCGCCGCTGGCCGGAGAGATGAGCGGGCATATCTTCTTTGCCGACCGATATTTCGGTTTCGACGACGGCCTGTATGCCGCCGTCCGGCTCTTGTCGCTGCTGGAACGCAAGGGAGAGACCCTTGCCGAGCTTCTCGACAGGCTGCCCGTCGTCTGTAATACGCCCGAACTGCGCTTCCCCTGTTCGGAAGACCGCAAGTTCGCCGTGATCGGCGAAGTCGAGGCACGCTTGTCCGATGCCGGTGCGGATGTGTCGGGTATCGACGGCGTTCGCGTCAGCACACCAGATGGCTGGTGGCTGCTTCGGGCATCGAACACGCAGGATGTTCTGGTGGCCCGCTGCGAGGCCAGTGACGAATCAGGCCTTGCCCGATTGAAACAAGACTTATCCGAGCAACTCGCGGCGAGCGGTATCGAGGCGCCCGCAGACCTCTGATTGCGAGGGTTTCAGGCGGTTTTCGCCCCTTTCTATTCTGCTCATCTGTCGAGACCGTGATCGCATTTCGGATCGCGGCAAGCGTGGTGAGTGCATACGCTGTTCTGATTGAATACGCGTCGACCCACTCAGGTAGTAAAAATGACAGCGATCAAACTAGGCTACTTCGCCATGCCGGTGCACCCGCTGCATCGCGACTACACCCAGGTGCTCCGTGAAGACCGAGAGGCGGTCATTCTCTGCGATGAGTTGGGGTTCAACGACGCGTTCATCGGGGAACATCTGACCGACAAGGCGGAGAGCATCACCAACTCGATGATGTTCCACGCGACGCTCATTCACTCGACCAAACAAATCAAACTTGCGACCGGCACCACCAACCTGTCCCACATGCACCCGGTTCTGGTTGCGACCCATGCGGCCATGTTCGACCACCTTGCGGAGGGTCGGTTTATTCTGGGGATCAGCGCGGGCGCGTTGCGGTCCGATGCGGAAGCGCTGGGGATGATCGACGAGGATCGGAACCAGATTTTCGCCGAAGCCATCGATGTTATCCTGGAAATCTGGGAACGTGATCCGCCCTACAACATCGATCTGCCGGACAACCGGTTCAAGGTCTCGACGGAGGTCTCGCTCTTCGAGGAAGTCGGTGTCGGAATCATGCCGAAACCCTATCAGCAACCCCGGCCCGAGATTGTCGGGACGGTGGTGGCGCCATACTCCAAGGGTGTCATCGCCATGGGGGCACGGGATTTCCATCCCCTGTCGGCAAATTTCCTGATCGATAAATGGGCAGCAACACACTGGGCCAACTACCAGCAGGGCAAGGAGAGCGCCGGTGAGGTCGCCGATCCGGCGGATTGGCGTGTCGCGCGGACATTGTTTGTCGCCGATGACGATGCGACCGCGAAGAGCTACGGCAAAGACGACGCGAACAGCCCGTACCGCTTCTATTACAGCCAGCTCTACAAGAAGCTTAAGCGCTCGAACCGCCATAGAGTGTTCGCGCATGATCGCGACGAGCCGGAAGAGGCAATAACGTTCGAACGCATTCTGGACGATCTGGTTATTTGCGGTACCGTCAATGACGTGGTCGACCAGATCCTCGCTTTGCGTGAGATCACGGGTGATTTCGGCGAACTGGTCTATGCCGGTACCGATTGGGTGGACGAGAAACTATCCCGGCGGTCCATGCAGTTGATGGCCGAAGAGGTCATGCCGCGGGTCAATGCTGCCATCGCCGGTTCGAAAGCCGCGGAATAGCCGACTCTACAACAGACCGCGCTATCTGGAAGCCTGGGCCAGCTGAATGTTGCCGTTCGGCGTGACCATCGCACAGGCGGAGCCGGAGCTTCGCAATTGCCGGCAGACATTGCGCGCGATGTCTTCCTGCATGCCGACGATTCGGGCCCTGAACAGGGTTGTCCCCTTGGTGTCCAGCGGCAGGATTTCGATGGTCGCCGTCGCGGGCAGGCCGCGCAGTCGCTGTGAGACCTGGCCGGCGGCCAGATGGGCGCGGCTATAGCCTTTGAAGGCACCGACCTGGACCCCCCAATCGAGCAAACCGCCACTGGTGTCGCGAATGCTCCCCGGCGTGGGTCCAGTTGACGGGACCTGCGTGAGTGCCAGGCGCGGCGCGGCGGTAGTCGGCGTTTGCCCCGGGATCGCGGGTTTCGGCACCGGTAGGGCAGCATAGGTGGAATGAGCTTGTGCACGGCCCCAGGCGCGGTTCAGCAGGGAGGCCATGTGCGTGTCGCGCGATTGGCCCGTCTTGCCGCCGAAGACAACGCCGATGAGGCGCACGCCATTGCGTTCTGCCGACGCGACCAGGTTGAAGCCCGAGGCGCGGATGTATCCGGTCTTGATGCCATCCATGCCCGCATAGGTCTTCAGCAGCTTGTTGTGATTGCTGTAGGTCCGCTTGCCGTATCGGAAGGTGAGGTCGGAGAAGTGCTCATAGTGGTCGGGAAACCGGACAAGCATCTCCCGGCCGAGGATGGCCATGTCCCGGGCGGTACTGAGCTGGCCGCGGTTGGGCAGGCCCGATGCGTTCTTGAAGGTCGTCCGGCGCATGCCGATCTCGCGTGCCCGTTTTGTCATCATCTGGGCAAACTTGATTTCCGTCCCGCCGATCGCTTCGGCGACCACGGTGGCGACATCGTTGGCCGACTTTACCGAAAGCGCGCCGATCGCATTTCTGACGGTGATGGTCTGGCCGACCTTGAGGCCGAGCTTGGAGGGCGCCTGGCCTGCCGCGCGTCTCGACACCGGCAAGGCCTGGTCGATCTTG
>CBDHEC010000005.1:0-22190 GCA_965261975.1 Alphaproteobacteria bacterium | reverse complement strand
CGACGTGCCCGAAAACCAGGTCACGGCCCTGATCGGACCGTCCGGTTGCGGCAAGTCGACCTTCCTGCGCTGCATCAACCGGATGAACGACACCATCGACGATCTGCCGGGTCGACCGGCAAGATCGAGATCGACGATCCAGCGACATCTATGACCCGCGCCATTGATGTGGTCCAGCTTCGCGCGCAAGGTCGGCATGGTGTTCCAGAAGCCCAACCCCTTCCCGAAGTCGATCTATGACAACATCGCCTATGGTCCCCGGATCCACGGTATGGTGGCCAGGGCAAGACCGATATCAGACGAGCTGGTGGAGGCGAGCCTGCGCCGCGCAGGCCTGTGGGACGAGGTCAAGGACCGGCTCGAAGAGCCCGGTACCGGCCTGTCGGGCGGACAGCAGCAACGCCTGTGCATCGCCCGCGCCATCGCGGTCAGCCCACGAGGTGATCCTGATGGATGAGCCATGTTCGGCACTCGACCCGATTGCCACGGCCCGCATCGAGGAGCTGATCGACGAGTTGCGCCAGAATTTCACCATCGTCATCGTGACCCATTCGATGCAGCAGGCCGCCCGGGTTAGCCAGAAGACCGCATTTTTCCATCTCGGCGATCTCGTCGAATCAGGGGCAACACCGAAACAGATTTTCACCAATCCCGGAGGACGAAGCGGACTCAGGACTACATCACAGGTCGCTTCGGTTAGGATTTGCGCCGACGCGCCGATAGGAAACGTTGAAGCACATCTGATCCAGTACAGACCATATCGTCAAATCATTCGACGAAGAGCTCAGCCGGCTTAGCGACCAGATCAGCCGCATGGGCGGACTTGCCGAGGTCCCAGATCGAGACGCGCCATCGAATGCGCTGCAACAGCGCGCATTCAGTCGAGGAAGCCGCGCACATCATCGAGAGACGACATGCCGGATCGATGAGCTGCAGGTCGAGATCGAGGAGACTGGCAATCCAGCCTGATCGCCCGGCGCCAGCCGCATGGCCACCGATCTGCGGGCCACATCGTGGCCGCGCCTCAAGATCGCCCCGCATCGATCGAGCGGATCGGCGACTATGCCAAGAATATCGCGCAAGCGCACCATCGCCCTGAACCAGAACCCACCGATCAAGCCGATGTTCACCATCCCCCGGATGGGACGCATGGTCCCGCGAGCATGGTTCAAGGATGTGCTCGACGCGTTTTCCAACAACGATCTCGCCAAGGCACGCGCAGGTCTGGGAACCGCGACAAGCCGAGCTCGATGACATGTATGACAGCCTGTTCCGCGAATTGCTGACCTACATGATGGAGGATGCGCGCAACATCACCGCCTGTACCCATCTTCTTTTCGTCGCACGCAACATCGAGCGGATCGGCGACCTGGCCACCAACATCGCCGAGCTCATCTACTACCAGGTCGAAGGCGTCGCGCTGGACGGGGACCGCCCCAAGGCCGACGAGGCCAGCGTCACCGTCGTCGAGCCCAGTTAAGCACCGCGCAGAGACAACCCGTGAGCACCCTGCAGCCCAGCGTCCTGATCGTCGAAGACGAACCCCCGCTCGTCGAGCTGATCTCCTACAACCTGGAGAAGGCCGGTTTCCAGGTACAGGTCGCGCGCGACGGCGACGAGGCCATGCTCGCGGTCGAGGAACACGCGCCCGACCTCATGCTGCTCGACTGGATGCTGCCCTATTTGTCCGGGTATCGAGATCTGCCGCCGCATCCGGCGCAACCCCGACACGCGCGACCTGCCGATCATCCTCCTGACCGCACGCGGCGAGGAGGACGACCGCATTCGCGGGCTCGACGCCGGCGCCGACGACTATGTGGTCAAGCCCTTCTCGCCGAGCGAATTGATCGCGCGGGTCAAGGCCGTCCTGCGTCGTACCCGGCCGGCCTTCGACAAGGACCTGCTGACCTATGGCGATATCGCCATGGATCTGGCGACCCACCGGGTCAGCCGCGCCGACGCGCCCGTGGAACTGGGACCGACGGAGTTTCGCCTCCTGCGCTTCATGATGGAGCATCCCGGTCGCGTCTTCTCGCGCGAACAGCTTCTGGATTCGGTCTGGGGCCATGACGTCTATATCGAGCCCCGCACCGTCGATGTGCACATCCGGCGCCTGCGCAAGGCGATGAACCTGCCGGGCACGGACGACCTGATCCGCACCGTCCGGTCGGCGGGTTACGCCCTCGATATCAACGACGAATACGCCTAGGCCAGGACCTCGTCGGTGTTCACGAGCGGCAGGTCCAGCGCCGCGGCCACCGCTTCATGGGTCACGGCACCGCGCGCCACACTGAGGCCGCCTCTGAGCCCCACATCATCACGCAGCGCCTCGCGATAGCCCTTGTCGGCCAACGCCAGAACATAAGGCAGGGTCGCGTTGTTGAGCGCCGCGGTCGAGGATCGCGCCACGGCGGCCGGCATGTTCGTCACGCAGTAATGGACCACCTCGTCGACGATGTAGGTGGGCTCATCATGGGTCGTGGGTTTCGAGGTCTCGAAGCAGCCGCCCTGGTCGATCGCGATGTCGACCAGCACCGCGCCCCGGCGCATGCGTTTCACCGTATCCGCCGTCAGCAATCGCGGGGCGGCGGCACCCGGCACCAGCACCGCGCCGATCACGAGATCCGAATTCAGCGCATAGCGTTCGACTGCGTCGACCGTGGAGTAGATCGTGTTGAGCGTCGGGCCGAACTGCATGTCCAGCTCGCGCAGCCGGTCGAGGGATCGATCGAGCACGGTGACCTTGGCTTCCATGCCCATGGCCATGCGTACCGCATTGGTCCCCGACACGCCGCCGCCGATCACCAGAACATCGGCCGCCTCGACGCCCGGCACCCCGCCCATCAAAACGCCACGGCCGCCCGCTTCCTTCTCGAGATAATGCGCGCCGACCTGGATCGACATGCGCCCGGCCACCTCGCTCATGGGTGCCAGCAGCGGCAACCCGCCGTTCCGGCCGGTCACCGTCTCATAGGCGATCGCGACCGCACCCGCATCGATCAGCGCCTGGGTCACGTCGCGCTCGGCCGCAAGATGCAGATAGGTGAACAGGATCTGCCCCTCACGCAGCAGGCCGAACTCCTCGGGCTGTGGCTCCTTCACCTTGACGATCATGTCCGCCGCCGCGAACACCGCCGCGGCGTCCGGCGCGATTTCCGCACCGGCGGCCTCATAGTCGGCGTCGGCGAAATTCGCGCCCAGGCCGGCTTCCGCCTCGACCGTCACCTGATGGCCGTGATGCACCAGTTCGCGCACCGAGGCCGGAGTCAGGCCCACGCGGTACTCGCGATTCTTGATTTCCCGTGGCACGCCGATCAGCATCTCCGAATCCCGTCACATCGATTTATGGTGCGGTCGCAATTTCGACTCATGTTGAACAGTATATTTGGGTTGCATCACCGTCGTCCCCAGTAAAGATCGCTTGAGCCATGCGCCAGAACAGTCCCCACATCCCGCTCCTCCGCATGCTCGCCCTGGCCTTTGTCGCTTTCGCAGGCGCGACCCCGGCGACCGCCGAGCCCGGCGCCGCCATCGCGATGCTCGGGACACCGAAATATGCCGCCGATTTCACCCATTTCGACTATGTGAACCCCAACGCCCCGAAGGGTGGCAGCCTGCGCCTGCACGCCATCGGCAGCTTCGATTCGCTCAACCCCTACATCATCAAGGGCAAACCCGCGGCAGGGCTCCACCATGGTTTCGGGATCTATTTCGAGACCCTGGCCAAGCGCAGCCGCGACGAACCGTTCTCCCTCTACGGCCTTCTGGCCGAGACCATCGAAACACCGGCGGACCGCGCCTGGGTCGAGTTCACCCTGCGCGCGCAAGCACGCTTCTCGGACGGCAGCCCCGTCACGGCGGACGACGTAATCTTCAGCTGGGAGACCCTCAAGACCCACGGCAGTCCCAATGCGCGCGCCACCTGGGCGCGCGTGGTCGAGGCCGAGGCGAAAGGGCCGCACCGGGTGCGGTTCACCTTCGTCGACAACCGCGACCGCGAATTGCCGATGCTGATCGCCGGCTTCATGCCGATCCTGTCGAAAGCCTGGTGGCAGGACCGAACCTTCAACGCCACGACACTGGAACCACCGCTGGCGAGCGGGCCCTACACGATCCAATCCGTCGATCCCGGCCGGGGCCTCTCGTTTCGGCGCAACCCGAACTACTGGGGCGCGGATCTGGCGGTGAACCGGGGCCAGTATAATTTCGACGACATCCGGTTTGATTATTTCCGCGATTCCGCCGTCGCGCTCGAGGCCTTCAAGGCCGGTGACTATGACATCCGCTTCGAAGGCGATGCCGCGCGCTGGGCCACGCAATACGACATTCCCGCCGCGGCGACAGGTGCCGTGGAGCTCGACGTGCTGGAAACCGGCCTCCCGTCGGGACTAAGCGCCTTGGCGTTCAACT
The DNA here is from genome assembly GCA_965261975.1 of Alphaproteobacteria bacterium. Lineage (GTDB taxonomy): Bacteria > Pseudomonadota > Alphaproteobacteria > UBA6615 > UBA6615 > UBA8079. The sequence goes on along the minus strand of CBDHEC010000005.1, from coordinate 17,780 downwards.
TGCGGCGTCAGAAGTTTGCCGACGCACGGGTGCGCGAGGCCCTGACCCTCGCCTTCGATTTCGAATGGCTCAACAAGACCCTTTTGCATCGTGGTTATGCGCGCACCCGGAGCATGTTCTCGGGCTCCGACATGGCGCCCGATGGCCCCCCCCAGGGAGATGAACTGGCGTTGCTCGAGCCGTGGCGCGACAAGATCCCCGACAGCGTGTTCGGGCCGGCCTATGCACCGCCGACCACGGACGGATCCGGGCGTCCGCGGGCCAACCTCAAACGCGCCGCCGAACTTCTCTCGGCGGCGGGCTGGCGGATCGAGAACAATGCACGCGTCAATGCGGCCGGGCAGACATTGCGCCTCGAGATCACCATTCGTCGGCCATCCAACGAGCGCATCGCGCTCGCCTATAGCCGCAACCTGAAGCGCCTCGGGATCGCAACATCGGTAAGGCTGGTCGAATCCGCCCAGTTCCAGGGGCTCATCGATTCCTATGATTTCGACATGGTTTTCGGCTTCTGGGGCGTCACCCTGTCACCGGGCAACGAACAGCAGAATTACTGGAGTTCGCAGACGGCCGACCAGCCCGGCGGGCGAAACTGGGCAGGTGTCGCGGACCCGGCCGTCGACGCGATGATCGCAGCGCTGGGTGAGGCGCGCGATCGCCCGGAGCTCGTCGCGGCCGCCCGGGCCCTCGACCGGTTGCTGATGTGGAATCACTATGTAATGCCGCTCTACCACGACACCGGGCAGCGCCTCGCCTACTGGACGCGGATCGGACGCCCGCAGACCGTGCCCGTTTATGGCCTGCGGCTCGAGACGCTTTGGGCGCAGCCCGGCAAATAGGCCCCTAGAGCCAGAGTGCGACGAGCGCCATGATCGCGAGACCCGCGGCCTGTGCGCCGAGCTTCGTCCCGTTCCGGTCGTTTGAGCGAAACTCCGGCCCGATGATTTCAAGCGTCGCCACATAGACGAAGGTCGCGGCGGCAAACGCATCGAAAACTGCCTCGCTGACCCGCGCGGCGTCTCCGTCGAGGATCTCCTGCAGGCCGGTGCCGAGCAGGATACCGAGCGGTGTCATCAGGGCGAACACGATCAGCAGTCCCCAGACCGATCTCGCGCCGGCCGCGTCGCCGGCCGGCGTGCGCAACAAGCCCGACGTCAGCGCGAAGGCAGCGCTGCCCTTATGGGCGACGACCGCCAGCAACAACACGATCGAGTTTGCGGCCGAATCCTCCGCGCCCAGTGCCGCGCCCGCCAAAATGGAATGGAATGACAATACGACAAGCAGGATCATCGCCGAGGTCCCGCCGGTATCGGGTGCCCGGTCCTGCGTGCGCGCCTGAAGAAGATGGCCCGCCCGGTCCACGGCGAGCACCGCGATAAGCCCCAGCGCGGCAATACCGAAAGGAACCGGGTAGTCGAGCTTGGGATACAGGCGCGCGAAAAGATCAACCGAGTCCGGCAGGACATGGATCAGCCCGGCGCCCAGAAAGACACCCGCCCCGAACAGCGAGCCGAGCGCGAACCACTTGTCGGCCTGGCGCGTTCGACGTGTTCGAATCGCCGCCATCCCGCCGAGAAGTGCGGTGAGCAGAATGACCAGGATGGCAATCGCCTTGATGACGAGCAGACTCAAATATCGATTCCCCTGATCGTCATTTCGATGGCGTCGCCCTACCCGGCGAGACGCGTGGCCACGAGCTCGGCCAGGTCGACCTGCGGTCGCGGGCCGACATGGTCGATCACTTCCGCCGCGGTGATGGCGCCGATCCGCGCGCAGGTCGCCAGGTCGCGCCCCTGGGTCAGGCCAAACAGAAAGCCCGCCGCAAACTGATCGCCGGCACCCGTCGTATCGACCACCTGCGCCACCGGCGCGGCATCGACAACATGAACCTCGGCGCCCGACACGACCACGACGCCCTTTTCCGATCGCGTGAGCGCGGCAATGCGACAATCGTCACGGACGAACTGAAGCGCCGCGTCAAAATCCGTGACCTCATAGAGAGACTTGATCTCGTCTTCATTGGCAAAAAGAACATCGACATGATCTTGAATGAAACCTCGAAACGAATCCCGATGCCGGTCGACACAGAAGGGGTCCGACAGGCTGAGTGACACAAGCCGTTTGTTCACGGCGGCGAGCGCCGCAGCCTTGAGGAACGCCGCCTTCGCCTCGTCCCGGTCCCAGAGATAACCTTCGAGATAGGTCACCTGCGCGCGCGCAATCATGTCGGCATCGATATCATCGGGGTCCAGGTTGACGCTGGCGCCAAGGAAGGTGTTCATCGTGCGCTGAGCATCCGGCGTGATCAGGATCAGGCAGCGCGCCGTCGGCGGGCCGTCGGTCGCCGCCGGTGTCGCAAACTCAGCACCGATCGCGCGGATGTCGTGGGCAAAAATATCGCCGAGCTGGTCATCACGGACCTTGCCGATGAACGCACATTGCGCGCCGAGCGATGCAAGCCCGGCAGCGGTGTTGCCCGCGGATCCACCCGAGGTCTCGATCCCCTGCGGCATCGCCGCATAAAGCGCCTCGGCCTGGTCGGCATCGATCAGGGCCATGGTGCCCTTTACCATGCCGTGCTGCTCGATCACCGCATCGTCGGTCTGGGCCAGCACATCGACAATCGCGTTGCCGACGCAGACAACGTCGAGCGCACGGTCGGCAGCATTGGAATCGGTCATGGGAACTCCGGGACAAATTGGGAAACAGAAATACCTGGGATCAGGCGCGCGAGTATAACGACGCCAGATGCTCTGGCAATCCACGGGGCTGCGGGGCTTCGAGCATTTGGAATGGCGTTCACGGGCACGAGGCGGTAAGAAAAAGGACCATGATTTCAGCATTCTTCAAGGCCCTCGGTGACCTCGGCGACCCGCGCATGCGGTCGATTCTCTGGCAGACGATCGGCCTCAGCCTGATCACCGCGATGCTGCTTTGGAGCGGTCTGTCCTGGCTGCTGTCGAGCACCGAGTTGATCGGGGATGTGCCCTTCGTCGGCGGCTGGATCGAGACCGCGGTCGACTGGCTCGGTTCTATCGCCGTGTTCGCGCTGGTGGTGCTACTGCTGCCGGCCTTTCTCGGCCTGTATGCCAGTTTCTACATCGAGGCGATCTGTCGCGCGATCGAAAGCCGCCACTACACGCATCTACAGCCGCCCCGCAATCAGTCGATCCTGGAAGCCATCATCGTCGGCGTGAAATTCGGCATCTTGCTGATTCTGTTTAACCTGCTCTTGCTGGTGTTCATTTTCTTCCCCCCGATCTACGTCGTCGCCGGCTGGGCAGTGAACGGCCATTTGCTGGGTCGTGAGTATCTGGAAATGGTCGGATTTCGCCGCATGGACCCGCCGCACTTGCGCGAATATCGGCTCCGGAAACGCAGCCCGATCTTCATGTCGGGCCTGATGCTGGCGGTGGTCGCCTCGATCCCGGTCGTGAATTTGATCCTGCCCTTGTTCGGAACCGCCATGATGTTGCACGTTTTCGAGGCGACAAGAGAACCAGATTCCGTGAATATTACAATATAACAATAGCTTATAATATTCTGTGGATAATTTACTCTAAACGCGCTATCCAAGCATCTGAGAGTCGATAAATTCTCGGGTATGGGCCCTTATGTCCGTGCCCGTTTGCCGATTCTGGGGTCAAAACGGGGGGCGCAACCATGAGCGCAGAAGCCGAAGACACCGACAATAGTGCGGGCGACAATGCCGGCGGTAACACTGACGAACGACCGGAACTCGATCTGAGTTTCCTCGATCGCCAGCCGGCGCGGGCAACAGACATTCCCAATCTCGGGGACCATATGGAGCGCAGCGAAGACAGCGAGCCGCGCCGGCCATCGGAGAACAAAACCCTGACGGTCGGTCGCGAGATCTCGCTCAAGGGCGACATCACCGAATGTGATTCCCTGATCGTTGAGGGGCGGATCGAGGCCAACCTGAACAGCGCCCGAGCCCTTGAAATATCGCGCGGCGGCCGTTTCGATGGCAGTGCGAAGGTCGAAAATGCCGTTATCAGCGGTCGGTTCGATGGCGATCTCGACGTGACGCGGGCGTTGCGCATCACCGCATCGGGAAAAGTCACAGGCCGGGTGACCTACGGGCGCCTCGAGATCGAGACCGGCGGAGAAGTCCATGGCGAATTTTCGATTCATCAATAGGCTGGCCAACATTGGCGGCGGGCAAACGGCAGACGGCCCGTCCCGCGTGGCACTGCTGTCGGCAGCCGGTATCACCTTCGTGGTGACGATCTTTTTCTTCTCAGCCTGAGCCCATGATTTTTCGCAGTGCTTTCATGCTGGCAGCCCTGCTGGCACTCAGCGCATGCGCCGACGCATTCAACCGCGCGCCCGCCGACCGACAGACCACCGCCACAACTTCATCGGCACGCACGCCACCAGCGATCGCCCGCGCGGGCCCGGCGCGGCGCGCCGGACCGCCAAGACGCACGCCGGCAGCGCCATTACCGCAGATTTCCGGCCTTGTCGGCCTGGAAACCTCGAGAATTGACGCACTCATCGGCACCCCGGACCTGGTCCGCGGCGAAGGCGATGGTGAGCTCCGGATTTACCGGAACACCGCCTGTGTCTTGCATGTGTTCGCCTACGCGCGCGAGGGCGTTCGACAGGCCACCCATATCGAAGCACGCACGACCGAGGGCCAGATCGCCGGCGCCGAGGCCGATGCCTGTCTGGCGCAATTCATGAAAGGCTGAGGTCGGTCACCCCGGCTAAGCGGTGACCTTCGCCTTGTAGCGGCACAGATCCTCGACCGCGCATGACACGCAGTCGGGCTTTCGGGCCTTGCACACATAGCGCCCGTGCAGGATCAACCAGTGATGGGCGTGGCGCAAATATTCGGCCGGGACCCGCTTCATCAATGCATCCTCGACCTTGCGAACATCCTTGCCGGGCGCCAGGCCGGTGCGGTTCGAAAGCCTGAAGATATGGGTGTCGACGGCCATTGTCGGTTCGCCGAACGCCGTGTTGAGGACAACATTGGCGGTCTTCCGGCCGACCCCGGGCAACGCCTCCAGCGCCGCGCGGTCCGCCGGGACCTCGCCGTCATGTTCGGCCAGCAACTGCGCGCTGAGCGCGATCACGTTCTTGGCCTTGTTGCGAAACAACCCGATCGTGCGGATGTGGTCGATCAACGCATCCTCCCCCAGCGCCACCATCTTGGCCGGGGTATCGACAGTCTTGAACAACTCGGCCGTCGCCTTATTCACGCCCACATCCGTCGCCTGGGCCGACATCACGACCGCCACCAGCAGGGTGTACACATTCGTGTATTCCAGCTCCGTGGTCGGATGGGGGTTCGCCGCCGACAGGCGGGCGAAGAAGGTCTCGATCTCGTCTTTGGTCATGCGGGCCATGGTGGGAAAATAGCCTGTTTCGAACCGCGAGGCAGCCGTTGATCGCAAGCCGATCACAAAGCGGCGCGTGCGACAAAGCGCATCTGTTCGCAGGCCCGCGGCGGGCCTAGACTTCACCCATGGCACACACACAGACCGAGCCCATCTTCGACGCCGTGCTCTACCCGCACCGCAGCCTGAGCCCGAAAGGGGTCCGGTACCTGCTGTTCGGCCTGGCCGGTATGCTGAGCCTGGTCGGCCTGTTCTTCGCCGCCCAGGGCGCCTGGCCTGTCCTGCCCTTCTTCGGCTGCGAGATCCTGCTGTTCTGGTGGGCCTTCAGGGCTAACGCCCGTGACGGGCGCCGGTTCGAGCGTTTGCGCCTCACACCCGATGCGATGACCGTCGCGCGCGTGCGCCCGTCGGGCCAATCCCACGAGCACAAGTTCGCGCCGCCTCACTGGTTGGCCGTCGAACTGACATCACAGCCCGGCGGCGACAATGAGTTGCGGCTGGCCAGCCACGGCCGTTCCCTGAAGATCGGTGGGTTCCTGACGCCCGAGGAACGCGGCGACCTGGCACACGCGTTGCGCGAAGCGCTGCGTAAACTACGAACCGGCGGCGCCTAGCTGCCACCCAGGCCGAGCACATCGGTCATCGAGTAAAGACCCGGCGGCTGTCCGCCGGTCCAGTTCGCCGCGCGCACCGCGCCGCGCGCGAAGATGCCCCGGTCTGTTGCCCGATGGGTCAGCTCGATCCGCTCGCCCGCGGCAGCAAACACGACGGAATGCTCGCCCACGACATCGCCGCCACGCAAGGTCGCGAACCCGATATTCCCGCGCTGGCGTTCCCCGGTGATGCCCTCGCGCGAGAGCACTTTCTCCGTATCGAAATCGACACCGCGCCCGCGCGCGGCCGCCTCGCCAAGGCTTAGCGCCGTCCCCGACGGCGCATCGACCTTGTGCTTGTGATGCATCTCGACGATCTCGATGTCGAAGTCCGGGTCGAGCGCGCGCGCGACCTGCTCGGTGATCGCGAACAACAGGTTCACGCCGCTCGACATGTTCGACGCCCAGACAACCGGCACCCTCGCCGCCGCCGCATCGAGCGCGGCGCGATGCTCTGCCTCCATGCCGGTCGTGCCCGCAATCAGCGCACAGCCCGCATCGGCGGCCATGGCCGCATGGGCCGCGGTCGCGGCAGGCACCGTAAAATCGATAACCGCATCGACGCCGGCAAACAGTCCCGCCGTGTCGTCGGTGATCACGACACCGCTCTCGCCGACCCCCGCCAGCACGCCGGGGTCGGCGCCCAGATGCGCCGAGCCGGCCACTTCGCTGGCGCCCGCAAGAACGCAACCATCCGTCTCCGCGACCACGCGCACGAGCATCTGGCCCATGCGCCCGCCGGCCCCGACAATGCCAATTTTCCGTTGATCAACCATCTTCATCCACCTTCATCGGCACATTGCCGGAATGGCGGGGACCATAGCATTTCGCGCGTCGCCGTAAACGCACGCGAATGCGAACGCCCTAGTCCTTCAGGTCGCCCCAGAATTCCTTCACCTTGGTGAAGAAGCCTTCGGACTCGGGGCTGTGTTTCGTGGACCCGCCGCCCGCATCCTCGAACTGCTTGAGCAGGTCGCGCTGCTCCTTGGTCAGGTCGACAGGCGTCTCGATCTGGGCCTGCACATACATATCGCCGCGCGCATTCGTGCGCAGGACCGACATGCCCTTCGAGCGAAGCCGGAACTGCTGGCCGGTCTGGGTGCCGGCGGGGATGTTCACCCGCGCGCGCGCCCCGTCGATCGTCGGCACCTCGATGGACCCGCCCAGCGAAGCGGTCGTCATCGGGATCGGCACCCTGCACTGGATGTCGGCCCCGTCGCGCCGGAAGAACCGATGCGGACGGATCGTCACGAAAATATACAAATCGCCCGGCGGCCCGCCGCGCAGACCCGCCTCGCCCTCACCCGCGACGCGGATGCGCGTTCCGTCCTCGATCCCGGCCGGCACGTTCACCGACAGGGTCTTTTCCTTGTCCATGCGCCCCGCGCCACCACAGGAACCGCACGGGTTGTCGACCACCCGGCCCGCGCCATGACAGGTCGGGCAGGTGCGTTCGACCGTGAAGAAACCCTGTTGTGCACGAACCTTGCCCGCGCCCTGGCAGGACGGGCAGGACACCGGGTCGGCACCGCCCGACGCGCCCGAACCATGGCAGGAATCGCATGCCGCGGAGGCATTGACCCGGACCCGGGTTTGCTTGCCGGCAAAGGCGTCTTCAAGATTGACGTCCAGATTGTATCGCAGGTCGGAGCCGCGCGTGCTGGCCTGGCGCCGCCCGCCGCCACGGCCGCCCATGCCGAACATCTCGTCGAAAATATCCGCAAAGCCGCCGCCGGAGAAATCGAACCCGCCGCCGCCCTGACCGCCGCCGGGACCACCCGCGCCGGCCTCGAATGCCTCATGCCCGTAGCGGTCGTAGGCCGCCCGCTTGTCGTCATCCTTCAGGATGTCATAGGCCTGATTGACTTCCTTGAACCGGCGTTCGGCCTCGGCATCGTCGGGATTGCGGTCAGGGTGCAGCTCCTTGGCGAGCTTGCGATAGGCACTCTTGAGCGTCGCGGCGTCCGCGCCGCGGTCAACACCCAATGTCTGGTAGAAATCTTTGTCGGCCATGGACGTTCCCCACCTCTACACCGAATGAAGAGGGACGAACCCGCGGGCGGTCAGCTTACGAATACCGACCCTGGGTTCGAACCTCTCCTTGCCCCGGTTACGAGGCGGACGACTGGTCCTTGCGATCGTCATCATCGTCGTCATCGACCTCTTCGAAGTCAGCATCGACAATGGTTTCTTCCGGTCCGGCATCGGGGCCGTCCGCAGCATCACCCTCGGCGGCACCGTCGGCCATGCCCGCTTCGGCCTCTGCCTGGTCGGCTTTGTAGATCGCCTCCCCGAGCTTCATGGACGACGTCACCAGCGCCTCGAGCTTGGTCTGCACCAACTCGGCGTCCTCGCCTTCGAGTGCCTCCTTGAGTGCAGCCACATCACCCTCGATCTCGGCCTTGACCTCGGCCTCGACCTTGTCGCCATGCTCCTCGAGGCTCTTCTCGGTCTGGTGAACGAGCGTCTCGGCCTGGTTGCGGGCCTCGACCGTCTCACGCCGCGCCTTGTCGTCCGCAGCATGTTCCTCGGCATCCTTGACCATGCGGTCGATATCGTCGTCGGACAGGCCGCCCGACGCCTGGATACGGATCTGCTGTTCCTTGCCGGTGCCCTTGTCCTTGGCCGACACATTGACGATGCCATTTGCATCGATATCAAAGGTGACCTCGATCTGCGGCACCCCACGCGGCGCGCTGGGAATACCCACCAGGTCGAACTGGCCGAGCACCTTGTTGTCTGCGGCCATCTCGCGTTCGCCCTGGAACACGCGAATGGTCACGGCCTGCTGGTTGTCCTCGGCGGTCGAGAACACCTGGCTCTTCTTGGTCGGGATCGTCGTGTTGCGGTCGATCAGGCGGGTGAACACGCCACCCAGCGTCTCGATGCCCAGCGACAGCGGTGTCACGTCGAGCAGCAGCACGTCCTTCACGTCGCCCGCAAGCACGCCGGCCTGAATGGCAGCACCAATGGCGACCACCTCGTCCGGGTTCACGCCACGATGGGGGTCACGGCCGAAGAAATTCTTCACCGTCTCCTGGATCTTCGGCATGCGGGTCATGCCGCCGACCAGGATCACCTCGTCGATTTCGCTCGACTTCAGGCCCGCATCCTTCAGCGCTGCCGAACAAGGATCGACGGTCCGTGCGACCAGATCCTCGACCAGCGCCTCGAGCTTCGCCCGGGTCAGCTTGATGTTGAGATGTTTCGGCCCGGCCTGGTCCGCCGTGATGAACGGCAGGTTGACCTCGGTCTGGGTCGAGGCAGACAGCTCGATCTTCGCCTTCTCGGCAGCTTCCTTGAGGCGCTGCAGCGCGAGCTTGTCCTCGCGCAGGTCGATGCTCTGCTCTTTTTTGAACTCGTCGGCGAGATACTCCATGATCCGCGCGTCGAAATCCTCGCCGCCCAGGAACGTGTCGCCATTGGTCGACTTCACTTCGAAGACGCCGTCGCCGATTTCGAGAATGGAAATATCGAAGGTACCGCCGCCGAGGTCATAGACCGCAATCGTGCCGGCTTCCTTTTTCTCAAGCCCATAGGCGAGCGCCGCCGCCGTCGGCTCGTTGATGATGCGCAGCACTTCGAGGCCGGCGATCTTGCCCGCGTCCTTCGTGGCCTGACGCTGGGAATCGTTGAAATAGGCCGGCACCGTGATAACGGCCTGGTCGACCGTCTCGCCAAGAAACGTCTCGGCGGTTTCTTTCATTTTCTGGAGGATGAAGGCGCTGATCTCCGACGGGCTGTACTTATCGCCGCTCGCGCCGACCCAGGCATCGCCATTCTCGCCCTCGACAATTTCATAGGGAACAAGGCTCTTGTCCTTGTCCGTCAGCGGATCGTCGAACCGGCGACCGATCAGGCGCTTGACGGCAAAGATTGTGTTTTCCGGGTTGGTCACCGCCTGACGTTTGGCGGCCTGGCCGACAAGCCGCTCCGAATCGTCGGAGAAGGCCACCATCGACGGCGTCGTGCGTGCGCCCTCGGAATTCTCGATCACCTTGCCCGTGCCGCCGTCCATAACGGCCACGCAAGAGTTTGTGGTCCCGAGATCGATACCGATTACTTTCGCCATGAGTTCCTCACTTTCCAGCAGACCGGCCCGGCCCAAACGGCACCGGCACAGGCCCCTGATATTTCAAATTGAAGGGCTTGCTTCATAAGCCCTGTACTGTTCGAGGCACATATAGGGAGGGCGGAACCGGTCTGCAACCGCTAGTCTGGGGCGATTTTCCCCGGCACGCCGCCAGTATTTCGCCTCGACACGCCATGACGATCATCTCTGCGAGCTACAAGACCGATATTCCGGCGTTCTACGGCGATTGGTTCCGCGCCAGACGCATGGCTGGGTCGTGCGATGTGCGTAACGCGTGGAATGGCAAGGCATTCCGGGTTTCGCTGCGCGATGACGATTGCGACGGCTTCGTGTTCTGGACCCGAAACGCAAAGCCTTTTCGCGACGAACTCGACCGAACCGCGAAAACCCACCCTTTCATGGTGCAATACACGGTCACCGGCTATCCGCGTTCGCTGGAGCGCGCGGTGGTCGCCACCGACAGTGCCGTCGCCGATATACGCGATATTTCAATGCGTTACGGGACACAGACCGTCGTCTGGCGCTATGACCCGGTGGTGATCACCGATGCAACGCCAATCGGCTGGCAGGTCGAGAACTTCAAACGTATCGCCGGCGCGCTGGCGGCGAACCTCGACGAGGTCGTCGTCAGTTTCGCCCAGATCTACCGCAAGACCCGGCGCAACCTCGACAATGCAACGCGCGAAAACGGGAACGGCTGGAAAGACCCCGACGCAACCGCAAAACATGATCTGTTGTGCCGGCTCGACGAAATCGCCGGACAGAACGGCATGACCCTCAAGCTATGCGCCCAGCCCGAGCTTGGCGACGGCCTCACCGTCGCCCGGTGTATCGACGCGCGGCGCCTCGACCGGGTCGCAAAAAAGCTTGGACATGCCTCCGTCAGCGCGCGCATCAAGGGTGCCCGGCCGGGCTGCCTGTGTGCCGAGGCCCGCGATATCGGCGGTTACGAAACATGCCCCCATGGCTGCGTTTACTGCTATGCGGTAGGCAATCCCGAAAAGGCCCGACGGCACCACAAGGACCATGACCCCTACGCCGCGATGCTCGGCCCGCAATCAAACCCCGAACCGACAGAGAACCCGCCTGCATGAACAACCCCGCAACGCCCCCCGCCCATCCTGTCGACATCCTCGATTTCCTGGACACGCAGGGCGTCACGAGACCGGCGCTGAAGATCATCGATGTCGGCGCCATGGATGTCGGCGAAGCCGAGCCCTGGGCCCGCCTCGTGGACACCGGCGCGGCCCGTCTCGTCGGCTTCGAGCCCAATGACGACGAGTATAAGAAGCTCACCGCCGCGGGCCGGCCGAACACGGAATACCTCCCCCACGCGCTGGGTGATGGCGGCTCGCACACCCTCCATGTGGGAGCGGCACCCATGACCTCTTCCCTGTTCGCACCCGATCCTTCGGTCATGCAACAGTTTCACAGCCTGTGGGAACTGTGCGAGCCGAGCGCGGAGATTCCCGTCGACACCGTGCGCCTCGATGACGTCGCCGAGGTTCGCCCTATGGATTTTCTCAAGCTGGACATCCAGGGCGCCGAGCTCATGGCGCTCGAGGCCGGCACGGCGGCGCTGGCGGATACCGCGGCGATCCAGGTCGAGGTCAGCTTCCTGCCGATATACAAGGGCCAGCCGCTGTTCGCCGACGTGGACAGGTTCCTGCGCGAACAGGGTTTCGCCTTTCACACGATGGTGGGAGTGGGCTCGCGGCCGTTCCGCCCGCTGATCAAGGACGACAATCCCAACCGTGGATTCGCCCAGGTCATCTGGAGCAACGCGTTGTATTTCCGCGACACGGCGAACTTCTCGCGACTGGCCCAGGACAATCCGGATGCCTTGCTGAAGGTCGCGATCCTGGCCCACGAACTCTATGGCGCGTTCGATCTCGCCGCGGTCGCGTTGCAACATTATGGCGCCGCCAAGCAGCCGGGGCTGGCGACCGCCTATATCCGCGCGCTCACCGCAGCCGACCCCACCATCACGGCGAAAAAATAGTCAGGCGCCCGGCTCGGATCCCGGCTCGGGCTTCGTATCCGGTGCGGCTGCGGGGTCCGGCGCGGCTTCCGGCGCCGGTTCGGGCGCCGCAGGCGGGGCCGCCGACTTGGCAACGCCGACACGTGCGGGGCGCAACAGCCGGTCATGCAGCCGGTAGCCGGCCTGCATGACCTGCGCAACGCTGCCATTCGGCAAATCGCTGTCGGGCACTTCGTACATGGCCTCATGCAGGTTGGGGTCGAACGGTTCGCCCGTCGGGTCGAGGCGTTCGATCTTGTGCGCCGCCAGCGCGCCCAGGAAATCATTCTGCACCGCGACCATGCCTTCGATCACGGTCTGCAGCAGCTCATGCTCGCCGCGCCGCTCTTCGGGGACGGCGAAAAGCGCCCGTTCGAGGTTGTCACCGATCGACAGAATATCGCGCGCGAACCCGGTCACCGCATATCGATGCGCGTCCTCGACCTGTCGTTCCGATCGCTTGCGCACATTCTCGGTTTCGGCCATCGCGCGCAGCAACTGGTCGCGCAGCTGCGTCACCTCGCCCTCGAGCTCGACAACGCGCGCGGCATGTTTGCCACCGCCCCAGCGATTCCCATCCGCGTCGGTCGGCGACGGTTCGGCCGGCCCCGCCTCGGGCGCCTCGGGTGCGGCATCCTCCGCGGGTGTCTCGGTCTCCGGGCTCTCTGGGGAACCGTTTTCTTTTTCGTCGTTCATGTGTTCGCTCTCTATCCGGCGTCCGTGCCGGTCGTTGTAATTCGAAACGATGAGGTTGTCGCGCTTATCCGACCAGGCGGCCGACGATTTGCGCTGTGTAATCCACCACGGGAATAATCCGGGCGTAGTTGATCCGGGTCGGACCGATCACGCCGACCGCCCCGACGATTTGCTGATCGCTGTTGTGATAGGGCGCCACCACGACGGAGCAGCCGGCGAGCGAGAATAATTCGTTCTCCGCCCCGATGAAGATCTGCACGCCTTCGCCGCCCCGTGCCATATCCAGAAGCTTGATCCAGGACTCCTTGGTCTCAAGCGCGTCATAGAGGCTGCGCACATGTTCCAGGTCCTCGACGGCCTGAACATCGTCGAGCAAGCGCTCCGCCCCGCTGACGATCAGCGCCGCCTCGGCCCCGTCGCCCGTCGCGGTCGCCATCCCCGCCTCGACAAGCTTCCGGGTCACCACATCCAGGTCGCGGCGATGCAGTTCGAGTTCGGCCGCAATCTGCCGCTGGGCCTCGTCGATGGTCTTGCCGACCATCCGCGCGGACAGGAAGTTCGAGGCCTCGACCATCGCCGATGCCGGCATATCGCTGGGCATTTCGATGACCCGGTTCTCGACGCTGCCGTCTTCCGTAACCAGGACGACCAGCGCGCGGCCCGGCGCGAGAGAGACAAATTCGATGTGACGCAGTGGCGAGTCGCTTTTCGGTGCCACGACCAGCCCGGCGCAGTTGCTCAGGCCGGAGAGAACGCGGGTGGCCTCGGACAGGGTCTGCTGCACGCTGCGCCCTTCCGTGGCGCATTGCACTTCGATCGTCTGGCGCTCGGCCTCGGTCAGGTTTCCCACCTCGAGGAGCCCATCGACGAACAGGCGCAGGCCGGCCTCCGTCGGAATGCGCCCCGCCGACGCATGCGGCGAAAACAGCAGGCCCGAATCCTGGAGGTCGGCCATGACGTTGCGGATCGTGGCCGGCGACAATTCCATACCCAGATTGCGCGACAAGGTCCGCGACCCGACCGCCTCACCTGTCTCCAGATAGGCGTCAATGATCTGCCGAAGAATTTCGGAGCTACGTTCATTGAGCTGTGGAATCGCCCGGCTCATGGCCGTGATTGTCCGTTGTTTGCGCTACAAAAGTCGAGGGTCGACACGTCCGCAGAACTTAGGCACGCCCCGGCACCTAATCAAGAACGTCGGTGACGGCCAACAAGCATCGCGCCAGCGTCCGATTCCGGTTCTGGACGCAACCCCGCCGTAAAGACTAACTTCGCCGCCTCACATCCGACCCTAGCCACACTGGAACCAGCATGCCCAAAACCTCGATCCGCCCCTCACGGCGCGCCCCCGACGAAATGCGCAAGGTGCGCCTCAAGCCCGGCGCGGCCAAATACGCGGAAGGGTCCTGCCTGGCGATGTTCGGCAACACCCATGTGTTGTGCGCCGCGAGCATCGAGGAGCGCGTCCCGCCATGGATGCGCGGCAGCGGCGAAGGTTGGGTGACGGCGGAATACGGCATGCTTCCTCGCTCGACCCACACCCGGACCGGCCGTGAGGCCGCGCGCGGCAAACAATCCGGCCGGACCCAGGAAATCCAGCGGCTGATCGGCCGTTCCCTGCGCGCCGTGACCGACATGGAAATGCTCGGCGAGCGACAGATCCGGCTCGATTGCGACGTACTCCAGGCCGACGGGAGCACGCGAACCGCGGCCATCACCGGCGCCTGCGTGGCGTTGCACATCGCCTGCCAGGGGCTGGTGAAGTCGGGCGCCATCGCCGAGAACCCGGTGCGTGACCTCGTGGCCGCGGTTTCCTGCGGCCTTTACCAGAACACCGCCGTCCTCGATCTCGATTATCCGGAAGATTCCAACGCCCAGGCCGATTCCAACTTCGTGCTGACCGAACGCGGCCAGATCGTTGAAGTCCAGGGCACTGCCGAAGAACGCCCCTTTACCCGCGCCCAGTTCATTCGGCTGCTCGACCTGGCGCGTGACGGCACCGAGAAATTGTTCGCCCATCAGCGCAAGGCGCTGGGGATCAAGTAGGCGGAACCAGGAGAAGGCCCGCGCGTCATGGCCCGCAGTTTCGAAGATAGCCGGCTGGTGATCGCCAGCCATAACGCCGGCAAGGTCGCCGAGATCGCGGACCTGCTCGCGCCGTTCGCCGTGTCGGTACAAAGCGCGGGCGAACTGGGCCTGCCCGAACCGGAAGAGACCGGCAGCACGTTCGCCGAAAACGCCATCCTCAAGGCCCGCGCATCCGCCGATGGCAGCGGACAGGCCGCCCTGGCAGACGATTCCGGGTTTTCCGTGGCCGCACTGGGCGGGGCGCCGGGCATCCATGCGGCCCGCTTTGCCGAACGCGCGGACGGCGTGCGCGATTTCGACTGGGCCATGGAGCAGCTGCACGAGGCGAGCGCGGACACCGGCGAAGACCTCGCCTGGTTTACCTGCGCACTTGCGCTGGCCTGGCCCGACGGACATGTCGAGGTCTTCGAGGGACGGGTCGACGGCACGCTGGCCTGGCCGCCACGTGGCGATCGCGGTTTCGGTTATGACCCCATCTTCGTGCCTCAGGGAGGCACCCTTACATTTGCCGAGATGGACCCGGATGCCAAACACGCGATCTCCCATCGCGCGATTGCCTTTCGCGCCCTCATCGACGCGTGCTTTACGCCCGGCAGGTGAGAATCTCATGACCGCCCCGGCCGGCGATATCGCGCTCTACGTCCATTGGCCGTTTTGCCTGTCGCTATGCCCCTATTGCGATTTCAACAGCCATGTCCGCGACACCATCGACCAGGGCGCGTGGCGCGACGGGTTGTTGCGCGAGCTAGAGCATTATGCCGCGCGCGTACCCGGGCGGCGGCTGACGAGCATCTTCTTCGGCGGCGGCACACCGTCCCTGATGCCGCCCGAGACCGCGCGCGCGATCATCACCCGGGCCCAGGAGCTTTTCACCCACGACCCGGAGCTCGAAATCACACTGGAGGCCAACCCGACGTCTGCGGAACAAGCCGCTCTCGCGGGGTTCGCCGACGCGGGGGTCAACCGCCTCAGCCTCGGGGTCCAGGCGCTGGACGATGCGGCCCTGTCTGCGCTCGGCCGCACCCATGCGGTCAGCGAGGCCCGCACCGCAATCGCGACCGCGGCCGATATCTTCGAGCGTTTCTCCTTCGATTTGATGTATGCCCGCCCGGGCCAGACGCCGGACGCATGGATGCGCGAACTCGACAGCGCACTCGCACTCACACGCGGCCACCTGTCGGTCTACCAGCTGACGATCGAGGCCGGGACGCCGTTCTTCCTGGCCCAGGCGCGCGGTGACCTCCAGCTGCCGGACGAGGCCGAGGGCGCTGCCATGTTCGAGCAGACCCAGGACGCCCTCGCCGCGGCAGGATTGCCCGCCTACGAAATCTCGAACCACGCCGCCCCCGGCCAGGAATCGCGCCACAACCTGACTTATTGGCACTACCGCGACTATGTCGGGGTAGGACCGGGTGCCCATGGCCGCATCACAATCGATGGCCAGATCAGGGCCACGCGCCAGCACCGCGCCCCGGAAATCTGGCTCGAAAGAACACTTCAGGCGGGTCATGCCACACAGGATGACGCGGTATTACCGCATGAGACCCTGACGGCCGAGCTCGTGATGATGGGGCTTCGCCTGGCAGCGGGGATCGACGCCGGAGAGTTCACGCAGCGGATCGGCATAAGCCCCGGCGAGACGTTCCCGCCAGCGACCATCGACCGCCTCGTCGACGCGGGCTATCTCGACTGGCGCGAAGACGGGTTCGGCGCGACCGCGGCCGGGCGTCAGCGCTTGAACGCCGTCGTGGACGCCCTTCTGAACCGGTAACGGCGAATTCTGTTTCGTCTAGTTCGTCACCGGTACAGCGAAGCTCGTCGGCGCCGGGTCGATCTCGCGCGGCGCGTCGCGCCTTACTTCCAGCACCGCCAGCCCACGCTCAACCGCACCGGTTTCCGTCAAGCGGAATATGCCGTCCACCCCGGCAAAGCCGTCGGGGTTCTCGAGCCGCGCGCGCGCATAGGGGTCCGGCGCATCGCCGCGCGCCAGCACGGCCGCCAGCGCCACCCCGTCATAGGCGAGGGTCGCCAGCCGGTCCGGGGTCCGACCGAACAATTCCTGAAAGCGCTCGACGAACCGCACGCGGGCATCGGGGGGCGGTGCGGCAAACCAGGCGCCGAGCATCGCCGGTTCCTTACCCAGCGCGGGGTCGTCCCAGACCCAGGTGCCGAGCAGCTTGACCTGCTGGGGATCCACATCAAAAAAGGCCAGCAGCGGGGCGACCTGAAGCACCTCGTCGCCGCCAACCGGCAACATCAAGGCCTCGAAGCCGACCTCGCCCAGCGTGTCCCTCGTGGACAGCCGCTCAAGCGCGCGTTTCGAGAATGCATCATCGCGCTCGGCCAGGAGCTTCCGCTCCTCTTCTAGCGCCTCGACCCGTTCTTCATAACGCGCCAGCGAGCGGACCGTCTGCGTCAACGCTTCGACACCGCCGGGATAGAAGGCCGTCGCCGTAACAGCCGCGCCGCGCCGGGGCACGACCTCCGACAGGATCGACGCCATCCGCCCGCCAAACCCGTCATCCGGCACCAGGGCCGCGAACTGGGCGAGCCCGCGCCGCGTGGCGAAGGCAACGACCCGGTCAATCTGCGCCTCGGGCGAGAACCCGGCGGCATAGACGCCGTCACCGGCGATCAGCCGGTCATTGGAAAACGCTATAACCGGAATTCCTGCCGGCCGGGCAACACTCGACGTGCCGGCCACCGCATCCGCGAAAAGCGGGCCCAGCACCACCCGCGCGCCATCGGCCTGAGCGCGCGTTGCCGCAGCACCCGCGGCCTGTGCGTTGCCGCCGGAATCGTAAATCCGCAGTTCGAATTTCGGCACGGCAAAATCGAACAGCGCCATTTGCGCCGCATCTGCC
>CBDHEC010000004.1:0-35345 GCA_965261975.1 Alphaproteobacteria bacterium | reverse complement strand
TCCAGAACGGCTACGAATGCGGTATCGCGCTCGAGAATTACAACGACATCCAGCCGGGTGACGTGATCGAGTGCTTCGAAGTGCAGGAAATCGCCCGTCAGCTCGAGGCGAGCTGACCGGCGCAACGTCAAAGGGCCGGCGCCTGATGCGCATGGTCGAAACGGAACTGAAAACAGCCCGCCCATGAATCGGAACGCGCAGAATGCCCGCAAAGGCAAAGCGCCGTCCCAACGCCAGTTGCGCGTGGGCGAGGAAATCCGCCATGCCATGTCGGAGATCCTTCGCCGGGCGGCGTTCCGCGATTCCGAGCTGGCCGACATGGCGATCACCGTCACGGAAGTGCGGGTGAGCCCGGATTTGCGCAACGCCACGTTGTTCGTCCTGCCGCTCGACGGCGAGGCGGAACCCATGGTTGCGGGGCTCAACCGGGCCGCCCGCTATCTGCGCGGGCAACTGGCGCGCGTGGTGCATCTGAAGTATCTGCCGGCACTGAGCTTCGTCTACGACAAGAGCTTCGAGGAAGCCTCGCGGATCGAATCCATTATGCACCGGCCCGAGGTCGCACGCGATCTGGTCAGCGACGACGACGGCGATGCGGCAACGGATGAGACCGAAAACTGATGGGACGCCGGCGCAAGGGCCTGTCGATCAACGGCTGGTTCAATCTCGATAAACCGGCCGGCATGACGTCGGCGGGCTGTGTCAACGCGGTGCGGCGCGCCACGGGCGCGGCCAAGCTGGGCCATGCCGGCACCCTGGACCCCTCGGCGACGGGAATCCTGCCAATCGCGCTGGGCGAGGCGACCAAGACCATGCCCTATGTCACCGACAGCTCGAAAAGCTACACCTTCACGGTCAATTGGGGCGCGCGCACCGAGACCGACGATGCGGATGGCGATATTGTTGAAACGTCTCAAGCGCGCCCGGACCGGGCGGCGATCGAAGCCGCGCTGCCGGCCTTTGTGGGCCATATTGAACAAGTGCCGCCGGCCTATTCGGCGATCAAGATCGACGGCCAGCGGGCCTATGCCAAGGCCCGCGCGGGCGAAGACGTGGTCCTCGAGGCGCGGACGATTGAAATCAACGCGTTCGATCTGGTCGAGATCCTCGACGCCGATCGTGCGCGGTTCGCCGTGACGTCGGGGAAGGGCGCCTATATGCGTGCGCTGGCCCGCGACCTGGCAATCGCGGTCGGCACCTGCGGCCACTTGTCGGATCTGCGCCGCGTGGCCGTTGGACCGTTTGAAGAATCGGCTTCGATTTCTCTGGAAATGCTGGAGGAACTTGGCCATAGTGCCGCCGCCTCACCCATATTGTTACCGATTGAGACCGCGCTGGACGGTATCCCGGCGCTGGCCTTGTCTGACAGGGAAGCGGGAATGCTTCGCAATGGGCAGGCGGTTCCGGTCTTGCGACCGCAAGACAGGGAACGGATTGCGACGGCTGGGGACGACGGTATCGTCCTGGCCCTCGAGGCGACGACGCCCGTAGCGCTCGTTCGTGTCGACGGCATCCAGATCCCGTCCGGTCCGTGTTTTAAATCTCGATACCGGGAGCTAGAAAAGCATGTCGATTACGCCTGAGCGTAAAACCGAACTCATCAACGAATACCAGACCAAGGCTGGGGACACGGGCTCGCCCGAGGTTCAGGTCGCGATCCTGACGGAGCGCATCAGGAACCTGACCGAGCACCTGCAGACCCACGCCAAGGATCATCATTCACGCCGTGGCCTCCTTCTTATGGTGGGCCAGCGGCGTCGTTTGCTCGACTACACGCGGCGCAAGAATGAAGCGCGTTACCGCACCCTGATCGAGCGTTTGGGCATTCGCCGCTAACGCGATTGCCTTTGTTACCGGCGCGGGCATGGCCCGGCGCCATGACGACAGGCCCACGGACACAATCCGGTGTCCCCGGTCTGGCCCGCACGGACCATCCGTGCACACGCCGTCAAAACTCTATTGCGTGACGGCGCGAAGACCCCGATGGCACGGGGCATTCGTTTGGGGTTGGCCCGAACGGATGACGCAGGTTGAGAGATAAGCGATGTTTGACATTGTTCGTAAGGAAATCAATTGGGGTGGGCGTCCGCTCATCCTGGAGACCGGGCATATCGCCCGTCAGGCCGACGGGGCCGTCCTCGTCACATACGGTGAATCCTCGGTGCTCTGCACCACGGTCGGCGAACATGCGCCGCGCGAGGGGCTGGATTTCTTCCCGCTCACCGTTCACTACCAGGAAAAGACCTACGCGGCGGGCAAGATCCCGGGTGGCTTCTTCAAGCGTGAAGGACGCCCCACGGAGAAAGAGGTTCTCACCTCGCGCCTGATCGACCGTCCGATCCGCCCGCTCTTCCACAAGAGCTATCGCAACGAAACCCAGGTGATCTGCACCACCGTCAGCCACGATCTGGAGAATGATCCGGACATCGCGGCGCTGATCGGTGCGTCGGCGGCCCTGACGATTTCGGGCATGCCCTTCATGGGCCCGATCGGTGCCGCGCGCGTCGGTTACATCGACGGCGAGTATGTGCTGAACCCGACGGCCGACCAGCTGGAAGAATCCGCGCTCGACCTGGTCGTCGCGGGCACCAGCGAGGGCGTGCTGATGGTCGAATCACAGGCCAATGAGCTGACCGAAGAGGTGATGCTCGGTGCGGTGATGTTCGGCCATGAAGCCTATCAGGAAGTGATCAACGCGATCATCGACCTGGCGGAACGGGCGGCGAAGGAGCCGCGCCCGGTCAGCGAGACCCCGCAGGAGGTCCTCGACCTCGAAGCGAAGGTTCGCGAACTCGGCGAGGCCGGCATCCGCGAGGCCTACACCGAGAAAGAGAAGCTCGCGCGCCAGGAAAAGGTCTCGGCCGCCAAGAAGGCCGTGATCGAGCAGCTTTCCGAAGAGGAAGCCGCGATCGCCAGCGGTCCGCTCAAGACGCTTGAGAAAGACGTGGTCCGCCGCGCCATTCTCGACACGGGCGAACGGATCGACGGCCGCGACACCAAGACGGTGCGGGCCATCGAGAGCCAGATCTCGATCCTGCCGCGCTCCCATGGTTCGGCACTGTTCACCCGGGGCGAGACCCAGGCGATGGTCGTGGCCACGTTGGGCACCGGCCAGGACGAGCAGATCATCGATGCGCTCGAGGGCGAGTATCGTGAGCATTTCCTGCTCCACTACAACTTCCCGCCCTATTCGGTCGGTGAGACCGGTCGTATCGGGCTTCACCGGGCGCCGCGAAGTGGGCCATGGCAAGCTTGCCTGGCGGGCCCTGCGTCCGCTGCTGCCGGCCAAAGGAGGACTTCCCCTACACGATCCGCGTGGTCTCCGAGATCACCGAATCGAACGGCTCGTCCTCGATGGCCACGGTCTGCGGTTCGTCGCTGGCCATGATGGATGCGGGCGTGCCCCTGAAGGCGCCGGTCGCGGGCATCGCGATGGGCCTGATCAAGGAAGACGACGGCTATGCGGTCCTGTCGGATATTCTCGGTGACGAGGATCATCTCGGCGACATGGACTTCAAGGTCGCCGGCACGGATGAAGGCATCACCTCGCTCCAGATGGACATCAAGATCACGTCCATCACCAAGGAGATCATGGAGATCGCCCTCGACCAGGCCCGCGACGGCCGGATCCACATCCTGGGCGAGATGGCCAGCGCCATCGATTCCGGCCGGGTGGAGCTGTCCGAGCATGCGCCGCGCATCACCACCATGCAGATCCCGACCGACAAGATCCGGGAAGTGATCGGCACGGGCGGCAAGGTCATCCGCGAGATCTGCGAAGTGACCGGCTGTAAGGTCGATATCGACGATGAGGGCCTGATCAAGGTCGCCTCGTCCGATGGCGAGGCAGCCCAGAAGGCGATCGACTGGATCACCTCCATCGTGGCCGAGCCGGAAGTCGGCGTGATCTACGACGGCAAGGTCGTGAAGGTCGTCGATTTCGGCGCCTTCGTGAACTTCTTCGGATCGCGCGACGGCCTCGTCCACATCTCCGAGCTCAAGAACGAGCGCGTGGGTCAGGTGACCGACGTGATCAACGAGGGCGACGAGGTGAAGGTCAAGGTCATCGGTATGGACGACCGCGGCAAGGTCAAGCTGTCGATGCGCGTCGTCGACCAGGAGACCGGCGAGGAACTCGAGGACACGCGCCCGCCGCGTGAGCCCCGTGGAGACGGAGACGGGGACGATCGTCCGCGCCGCCGCCGCCCGCGCCGGGACCGCGATGCCGCCGAGTAAGTCCGGCGACAAGCGAATATGAAAACGGCCCCTTTCGGGGCCGTTTTTTTATCTGGTCTGTGTCGGTTCCTCTGTGCCGGGCTTGTGCCCGCCGCGCTACTCCGCGGCCTTGGGCACGTCCAGCGCCGCCAGCACCCGCGGGGGCGAGAGCGGCAGGTCGTTGAAGCGGATGCCGATGGCGTTGTAGACCGCGTTGCGCACGGCCGACAGGCCGGGGCACCAGCGGCACCTCGCCGACCCCGCGCACGCCTTGGGGGTGCTTGGGGTTGGGCACTTTCAATGATATGCGTGTCGAGCATCGGCAGGTCCGAGGCGACGGGCATGCGGTAATCCAGGAATCCCGGGTTATCGACCTTGCCGTCCTTGTCGTAGAGATACTCCTCGTTGAGCGCCCAGCCGATCGCCTGGGCCGCGCCGCCCTGCATCTGGCCCTCGACATAGGCCGGGTGCACCGCCCGGCCCACATCCTGGAGCACGGTGTAGCGGATCACCCGGGCGATCCCGAGTTCCGGGTCCACCTCGACGTCACAGATATGGGTGCCGAAGCCGCCCTCCGCGCCGGTCGTGTTGACCTGGGAGCCGGCACCGATGGGGCCTCCGGTCTCGTTGGCCCGTGCGGCCAGCTCGGCCAGGGTGAGCGGGTCGAACTTGCCCGCATTGGCGCCCGCCGGGCGCGCCTCGCCGTCTTCCCAGGTGACCGCGTCGGGATCGATGTCCCAGATCTTGGCCGCCAGCTCGCACAGGGTGCGGATGACGTTCTGGGTCGATTCCGTGACCACCATGGACGAGGCGAACAGGACGCGGCTGCCGCCGGTCAGGTTCGAGAAGCCGATGGTCGCGGTGTCGCCGATCAGCACCGACACACGCTTGTAGTCGATGCCCAGCAGCTCGGCGCAGATGTTGGCGATGCCCGCACGCGACCCGCCGATATCCGGATGGCCCGTGGTGACCACCACATTGCCGTCCTCGGTGATGTTCACCTGGGCGGAAGATTCACCGCCGGCATTGAACCAGAACCCGCTGGCCACGCCGCGGCCCTGGTTCGGGCCGAGCGGGGCGTTGTAATGGTCGTGGACCTTGGCGGATTCGAGGGACTCGACATAGCCCATGACCGGGTAGGTCGGACCGTGGACCGCCTGGGTGCCTTCCCGCGCGGCGTTCTTGAGCCGCAGGTCGAGCGGGTCCATGCCGATTTCCTCTG
The DNA here is from genome assembly GCA_965261975.1 of Alphaproteobacteria bacterium. Taxonomy (GTDB): domain Bacteria; phylum Pseudomonadota; class Alphaproteobacteria; order UBA6615; family UBA6615; genus UBA8079. The sequence continues at coordinate 29,908 of CBDHEC010000004.1, read as the reverse complement.
CCAGCTCGTCGAGCACGCACTCGACCCCGAAGGAGCCGATGGGTGCGCCCGGGGCGCGATAGGCCGCGACCTTGGAGCGGTTGCACACCACGTCATAGCCCAGCGTGTGACCGTTGGGGATGTCGTAGGGGGCGAGCGCACAGCCGACCGCGCCGCGCACCGGCGCGCCGGGAAGCCCGCCGGCCTGCAGCCAGTAGAGGCCTTCCGCCGCCGTGATCGAGCCGTCCTTCTTGACGCCGATCTTGATCGTGGACTTCGAACCCGAGGTCGGGCCCGAGGCGCGCATGACCTCCTCGCGGGTCATGGTCATCTTCACCGGCCGGCCGGATTTCTTCGACAACACGGTCGCCAGCGGCTCGAGATAGATGATCGTCTTGCCGCCGAAGCCGCCGCCGATCTCGGCGGGGATCGCGCGGATGTCGGACTGGGACAGGCCCGTGAGCAGGGCGGTCATGGCGCGGACCATGAACTGGCCCTGGCTCGACGACCAGATGGTGGTCTTGTTGTCGGCCGCGACGCTGACCAGGCAGGCATGGGGCTCGATATAGCCCTGGTGCACCGGGCGGGTCGTGAAGTCCCGCTCGATGATGACATCGGCCTCCGCGAAACCGGCCTCGACATCGCCCTTGGTATGTTCGAGCACACCGGCGATGTTCGACGGCTTGCCCTCGAACTCCATCCAGTCATGCAGGATGGGCGCATCGTCGGCGAGCGCGTCGTCGATCTCGATCGCGTGGGGCAGGACCTCGTAGTCCACCTCGATCAGCTTGCAGGCCTCCGCCGCGATCGCCTCGGTCATGGCCGCGACGGCGGCGACCGGGTGGCCGTGGAACAGCGCCTTGTCGCGCGCCATCACGTTGCGGCACATCCAGCGCATGTCCTGGATGCCCAGCGGGAAGGGCGTGTCCACCGGGAAATCGACGATGTCGGCCGACGTCATCACCGCCTTCACGCCGGGCAGGGCCTCGGCCTTGGAGGTGTCGATGGACTTGATCACGGCGTGGGCGTGCGGGCTGCGCAGCACCTTGCCCCAGATCATGCCGGGCATGGTCGTGTCGGCCGCGAAGGCCGCGCGTCCGGTCACCTTGTCGGCGCCGTCGGGACGGATCGTGTTCTCACCGATCCACTTGTTCTTGGAATCGCTCATTATGCTGCCCCCCGCATCTCGGCGGCGGTGTCGAGCACCGCGCGGATGATCTTGTCGTAGCCCGTGCAACGGCACAGATTGCCGGCCAGCCAGAACCGTACTTCGGTCTCGGTCGGGTCCGGGTTTTCATCGAGCAGCGCCTTGGCTGCGACCAGCATGCCCGGGGTGCAGATACCGCATTGCAGGGCCGCCTCTTCCAGGAACTTCTGCTGCAGCGGGTGCAGCTTTTCGCCCTCGGCCATGCCCTCGATGGTGGTGATCTCCTTGCCCTCGGCCTCGGCGGCCAGCATCAGGCAGGAGCAGACCAGCGTGCCGTCGAGCGTGATCGAACAGGCGCCGCAATCGCCCGAACCGCAGCCTTCCTTGGCGCCGGTCAGGTCGAGCTGGTTGCGCAGCACGTCGAGCATGGTTTCGTCGGGCGTGCAGAGGAATTCCTCGGGCTCGCCGTTGATGGTGGTGGATATATGAAGTTTTGCCATGGTTCAGGCGCTCCCTTATGTCCGCAGCGTGCGCTCGGCGGCGATGCCGGCGACGCGCTTTAACAGGACCCCGGCGACCCGGGTTCGGTAATCGATCGTGCCGCGCTTGTCGTCGATCGGGTTGCAGGCCGCACTGCAGGCCGCCGCGGCGGCCTCAAGCGCATTGTCCTCGAGCTTGGTGCCGATCAGCGCCTTGGCGGCGTCCTCGACCAGCAATACCTTCGGTGCGACGGCGCCCAGCCCGACCCGGGCGGCGGTGCAGACCCCGCCTTCCAGGGTGAGGTTCACGCCGACACCGACGACGGCGATGTCCATCTCGGTACGCGGGATCATGCGCAGATAGGCGTCGCCCTGGCCGACCGCGCGGGGCGGGAAGGCGAAGCTCACGGCGATCTCGCCGGCCTTCAGGCTGGTCTTGCCCGGGCCTGTCGGGACATCCTCGACCGGGATTTCCCGGCGCCCGTCGGGGCCCTGCACCGTCAGGACGGCGCCCGCGGCGACCATGGCCGGGACGCTGTCGGCGGCGGGTGAGCCGTTGCACAGATTGCCGCCGAGCGATGCGCGGCCCTGGATCTGGGTGGACCCGATGAGGTTCAGCCCTTCCAGGACGCCGGGCCAGGCTTCGGCGAAACCGGCATGCTTTTCGAGCGCGGCGCCGGAAACGGCGGCCCCCACGACGAAGCCGCCCTCGGCGGTTCCCTCGATGCTCGTCAGCTCGGGGATGTTCTTGACGTCGACGATCAGCCCGGGTTCGACCATGCCGGCCTGCATCTGGACCAGGAGGTCCGTGCCGCCGGCCAGGATCCGGCCGGCGCCGTTGGCGCCCGCGTAGGCGCTGATCGCTTCATCAAGCGAGGTCGGCGCCAGATATTGGATATCTGTCATGTTGTGTTCCGAAATGGTTTTTCTTTCCCCCCTGCGCTCCGTCCCGCTCTGTAAGGCAGAATTTGGAGGACCGCAGATGATTGAAGGCTACACGGCTGGAGCGGATTGGAACAGCCCGGGGGGCGGGAAAAATGTAACCGGATTTTGTCCCCAGCCCGGCGGTTTGCCCGCTCGTCTGAATCGGTCGTCCCGGGCTAACTTGGGGGCCGTCATAAATCTGTAATAGACACCAAGCGACGCGCCGTTCACGTGTTCAAAACCGCCAAGACCATCCAGCAGGTTGCCGCATTGCCGTTCGCCCTGCGCGACGAAGCGTTCGAGGTGATGATGATTACCGCGCGACGCGACGGGCGCTGGATTCTGCCGAAGGGCTGGCCCGAAAGCGGCGAGGCCTTCTGCGACGGGGCCGCACGCGAGGCGGGTGAGGAGGCAGGGGTCGCGGGCACCGTACACCCGTCCCCCATCGGCGATTTCACCTACAAGAAGATCATGCGGCAGGGCTATTCGGTGCCCAGCCAGGTGTTTGTGTTCGCCCTTTGGGTGCGCGAGACGCTGGACCCGTGGCCGGAAAAATCAGCACGCAAGCGCCGCTGGGTCTCCCTCGCCGAGGCCGCCGGCCTCGCTGAAGACGCTGGTCTGGCGCGTTTATTACGGGATTTGGCCGAAACAGACGGGGCGGCCCTGCACGCCGTGCTCGCCGAGGTCGGCGACGGGAATGATGGTGCGCCCGTGCGCGGGCTGGAAATCAGTTGAGTTGAAAGGAATTTAGATGAGCCAGGTGAAACCTACCCTCGACAAGGATCTTGAAAAGATCGTCCATGTTGAAGCGGCAGCTCAGTCGATGGCCGGGAACCTGCGATCCCACGGGATTGCGGTGATCTTCCTGGGCCTGTCGGCCCTGCTGGCCGGAACCCTGGTGGGGATATCGTCGGATACCGCCATGGTGGTCGTCGCGGCGATACTCGGCGGCTATATGGCGCTGAATATCGGCGCCAACGATGTGGCCAACAATGTGGGCCCCGCGGTGGGATCGCGGGCGCTGACCCTGTTCGGCGCACTCGTCATTGCCGCCGTCTTCGAGAGTGCGGGCGCGCTGCTCGCCGGCGGCGACGTGGTCAGCACCATCTCCAAGGGGATCATCGATCCCTCGCTGGTCGACGATGCCAGCGTTTTCGTGCTGGCCATGATGTCGGCGCTCATTGCCGCGGCCCTGTGGGTCAACCTGGCGACCTTCGTCGGCGCACCCGTGTCCACCACCCATTCCGTTGTGGGCGGCGTCATGGGCGCGGGCATCGCCGCTGTCGGTTTCCAGCTCGTCAACTGGGGCACCATGGGCGCGATCGCGGCGAGCTGGGTCATCTCACCGGTGCTCGGCGGGGTGATCGCCGCCGGCTTCCTCGCCTTCATCAAGATCAATCTCATCTACCGGGACGACAAGATCGCCGCGGCGCGGCGCTGGGTCCCGATGCTGGTGGCGATCATGGCCGGCGCGTTCGCCTGGTACCTGTCGGTGAAGGGCTTCAAACGCATCTGGCGGCCCGAGATCCAGACGGTCATCATCATCTCGCTGGTCACGTTCGCGGGTGTCTGGATGATCATGCGGCCGCTGATCCGCCGCCAGTCCGAGGGGATGGAGAACCGCAACCAGTCGCTGCGGATATTGTTCCGGATTCCGCTGATCTGCTCTGCCGCCCTGCTGTCCTTTGCCCATGGTGCCAACGATGTGGCGAATGCCATCGGCCCGCTGGCCGCGATCCTGTCGACGGTGCAGTCCGGCGATATCGCCAGCAAGGTGGAGGTGCCGATCTGGATCATGATGATTGGCGCCTTCGGCATCAGCCTCGGGCTGTTCCTGTACGGCCCGAAACTCATCCGCATGGTCGGCGACCAGATCACCAAGATGAACCCCATGCGCGCCTATTGCGTGGCCCTGTCTGCGGCGATCACCGTGATCATCGCCTCCTGGCTCGGCCTGCCGGTCAGCTCGACCCACATCGCCGTGGGCGCGGTCTTCGGGGTCGGTTTCTTCCGCGAATACTTCACCAAGCGCTCCAAGCGGCGGCGCGAGATGGTCAGCCGGTCGGGCAGATCCAGCCCCGAACAGCCGCCCGTTGCACCGGAGGTCCAGCGCTACCGCCGGCTGGTGCGCCGCTCCCATTTCCTGACGATCATCGCGGCATGGGTGATCACGGTTCCTGCCGCGGCGATCATGTCGGCACTGATCTTCTTCGGGCTGTCGCTGGTGGTGTAGGGCTGGCGGCCAACAGGGAAACGAAAACGGCCCCGAAAGGGGCCGTTCTTCTTTCGATTGCGCGGCGCGGCCTATGCGCCGTTCGGTGCCGCCGGATCGGGCATGCCGATCATGTTGAAGCCGCAATCCACATAGTGAATCTCGCCGGTGACTGCCTTCGACAGGTCCGACAGCAGATAGAGGCCCGCGCCGCCGACATCGTCGAGGACGACGTTGCGGCGCAGCGGGGCGGTCTCGCGGTTGTAGTTGTAGACCTGCCGCGCGGAACCAACCGCCGAGCCGGCCAGGGTCCGCATGGGCCCGGCCGAGATGGCGTTGACCCGCAGGCCGTCCGGGCCCAGGTCGGAGGCGAGGTATCGCACGCTGGCCTCCAGCGCGGCCTTGGCGACCCCCATGACGTTGTAGTTGGGCATGACCGCCTGGGCGCCGTGATAGGTGAGCGTGAGCAGCGAGCCGCTGTCGCTCATCATCGCCGCGGCGCGTTGGGCGACCGCCGTGAACGAGTAGCAGGAGATGTTCATAGTCTGCAGGAAGTTTTCCTGGCTCGTGTTGACGTAGCGGCCCTTGAGCTCCTCCTTGTCGGAGTAGGCAATGGCGTGGACCACGAAGTCGATCCCGTCCCAGGTGTCCGAGATGGCGTTGAAGGCAGAATCGAGGCTCTTCGTGTCCGACGCGTCGCACTGGACCATGGCGGCGGCGTCAACGGATTCCGCCAGCGGGCCGACCCGGCGCGCGAAGCTGTCCGACTGGTAGGTGAAGGCCAGGTCAGCCCCCTGGGCGGCGACTGCACGCGCGATCCCCCAGGCGATGGAATGGTCGTTGGCGACCCCCATGATGAGGCCACGCTTGCCGGCCATCAGGCTTCCGGTCGCGGGTTGTCCGTCCATGGCGTCGGCCTGTTTCAGGGTTGCGGGTGTGGGTTCGGGTGTGGGTGCGTGTGCGTCGGCCATGGTCTCACCCCTCATACCGCTGGAAGGCGAGGGTGGCGTTCGTCCCGCCGAAGCCGAAGCTGTTCGACATCACGCAGTTGAGCCCGGCATTGTCGATGCGTTCGGTGACGATGGCCGCGTCGCCGGCTTCCGGGTCGAGTTCCTCGATGTTGGCCGAGGCGGCGATGAAGTCATGCTCCATCATCAACAACGAGTAGATCGCTTCATGGGCGCCGGTCGCGCCCTGTGAATGGCCGGTAAGGGACTTGGTCGAGGCGACATGGGGTCGTTGCGCGCCGAAGACCTCGTTGATGGCCCCCAGCTCGATCATGTCGCCGACCGGCGTCGAGGTGCCATGGGCGTTGATGTAGTCGACGGTCTGGTTGCCCAGCCCGGCGGTCGCCATGCGCATGCAGCGGACCGCGCCCTCACCCGACGGGGCGACCATGTCCACGCCGTCCGAGGTGGCGCCGTAGCCGACGAGTTCGCCATAGATCTTGGCACCGCGTGCCTTGGCGCGCTCCATCTCCTCGAGCACCACCACGCCGGCGCCGCCGGCGATCACGAAACCGTCGCGGTTGACGTCGTAGGGGCGCGACGCACGCTCGGGCGTGTCGTTATACTTCGACGACAATGCGCCCATGGCGTCGAACAGCACGGTGAGCGACCAGTGGAGTTCTTCCGCGCCGCCGGCGATGACCACGTCCTGCTTGCCCATCTGGATGAGCTCGCTGCCATTGCCGATGCAGTGCGCGCTGGTCGAGCAGGCCGAGCTGATGGAGTAGGACAGGCCGCGCATCTTGAAGGCGGTGGACATGTTGGCCGAAAGGGTCGAGCACATGGCCTTGGGCACCGCGTAGGGCCCGACGCGCTTCGGGCTTTTCTCGCGCGCGGTGTCGGCCGCCTCGACCATGGCCGAGGTGGACGGGCCGCCCGAACCCATGACCAGGCCGGTATGCTCGGAATGAATGTCGGCGTCGGTCAGGCCGGAATCGGCGATCGCCTCGGTCATGGCGATGTAGTTGTAGGCCGCGCCGTCGCCCATGAAGCGGCGCAGCTTGCGGTCGATATGCTCGTCGAAATCGACATTCGGTGCGCCATGCACATGGGAGCGGAAGCCCATCTCGGCATAGACGTCGGAACGGACGATGCCCGAGCGGCCGGCCTTCAGGCTCTCGGTCACCTCGGCGGCGTTGGCGCCGATCGGTGAGACGATCCCCAGCCCGGTGACCGCGACGCGTCGCAAACCGTTGTTGCTCATGTGCCTGCCTCCTTGCTCGGCGGGAACAGCCCGACCTTGAGCCCCGCCGTGGTGTAGACGGTCTCACCGTCGAGTTCGGCCAGGCCGTCGGCGATGGCCAGTGCGACACCGCGCTTGATGACCTTCTTGACGTCGATCTGATAGCGCAGCAGCTTGCCGCCGGGTTTGACCTCGCCGGCGAATTTGACCTCACCGACACCCAGCGCGCGGCCCGGCCCCGGCAGGCCCTGCCAGCCCAGGAAGAAGCCGAGCATCTGCCAGAGCGCATCGAGGCCGAGGCAGCCCGGCATGATGGGGTCGCCCTCGAAATGGCACTCGTAGAACCAGAGGTCCGGCTTGATATCGAGTTCGGCGACGATCAGCCCCTTGCCGTGTTCGCCACCATCGTCGGAGATTTCCGTGATCCGGTCGAACATGAGCATCGGCGGCAGCGGCAATTGCGCATTGCCCGGTCCGAACAGCTCGCCATGGCCGCACTGGATGAGATCTTCGTAGGAGAAACTGGATTTCTGGGTGAAATCGTTCATGCCGGTTTCGCTTCTGACGCTCTGATTGTGGAACCTGGATCGTTCTAACAGGTGTTCCCCGAACTGTCCGCAATTAGGGAGGGGATCTGTCGAGTTTTTGTAGGAATTCCGCAGAGCCTGACATCGTTGCGTGCGTCGGTAAAGGTCTGCGTATTGGCGTCGCCCGACGGGATTTTGGAATAAAGTGCGTTCCAAAATAACGGCTTATCGTGTTGTTTCGACAGATTCCTCTTTACTTGCCGCATGAAAGAACCATATTGGACCCATGAGCGATACACATGATGATACCCGCGAGCGACCCTATGCCGATGCGCTGCGGCGGCTGAAGGACGCAGGCCTGCGCCCGACCCGCCAGCGGCTCGCACTGGGCAAGCTGTTGTTCGATGCCGGCGATCGTCATGTGACCGCCGAGCAGCTCCATGGTGAGGTTACTGCGCAAGGCATCAAGGTGTCTCTGGCGACGATCTACAACACCCTCAACCAATTCACCGGGTCGGGCTTGTTGCGCGAGGTCGTGGTGGCGCCGGGCCGGTCGTACTTCGATACGAACGTCGACGATCACCATCATTTCTTCTATGAAGACGATGGGGCGTTGCAGGATATTCCCAGCGACCAGATCGCGCTCGCCGCCATGCCCGAAGCGCCGGCCGATGCCGAGGTGGCCCGGGTGGACGTGATCGTAAGGCTGCGTCGCGCGAACGATAGTCGTTCTCAATAAACATCGCTTTATCAGGGTGATAAAAATAAGTTTGGAATAGTTCCAGATAATTGACTCGTATCTGCGACCTTGTCATATTCGAGGCGCAACAGATTCCCGGGCCGGCGGTCCTCCCGCCGGTCCCTGACGGATAACCGCCCGGCCAAACGGGCGGATGGACTAACCAGTATCAAGGAGGCGAATGATGTCGCTTAAAGGATCCAAGACCGAAGACAATCTCAAGGAAGCATTTGCCGGCGAAAGCCAGGCGAATCGCCGTTACCTCTATTTCGCCCAGAAGGCAGACGTCGAAGGTTACAACGATGTCGCCGTGGTGTTCCGCTCGACCGCCGAGGGCGAGACCGGCCATGCCCATGGTCATCTCGAGTTCCTCGAAGAGGTCGGTGATCCGGCCACGGGTGAGCCGATCGGCCCGACGTCGGACAACCTCAAGGCCGCGGTTGCCGGCGAGACCCATGAGTACACCGACATGTATCCGGGCATGGCGCGCACGGCGCGTGAAGAGGGTCATGACGAGATTGCCGACTGGTTCGAGACACTCGCCAAGGCCGAGAAGAGCCATGCGGGTCGTTTCCAGAAGGCGCTCGACGAGCTCGACTGATTAAATCCGGGGCCGCCCGCGTTCGGACGCGTTCGACCGGGCGGCTCCGGCTTTCACGTATTGGGGTGGTTTGGATGACCCGCCGCGCGGATATGGCGGGCGGGAAGCGGGGAAGTTGCACCCCGGCGCAGGCAAGGACAGGGCACGATGACTGACGAGAGTGGCAGCATGAATGGCGGCGCGGCCCCGCGTGAGGGGAGCCTCGATGCGCCCATCCGTCACCCGCTGGGCTGGCAGGAAACCGATTTCTTTGACGAGGAGAAACTCGACGAGGAGCTGCGCCGGGCCTTCGATATCTGTCATGGCTGTCGACGCTGCTTCAATCTTTGCGATTCCTTCCCGCGCCTGTTCGACCTGATCGATGAGTCCGATACAGGTGAGCTCGACAGCGTGGACAGCGCCGACTTCCCCCCTGTCGTGGACGCCTGCACGCTCTGCGACATGTGTTACATGACCAAGTGTCCCTACGTGCCGCCCCATGAATTCAACCTGGATTTCCCCCACCTGATGCTGCGTTATCGCGCGGTGGAGGCGAAAAAGGGTGGCGTGGGCTGGAACGAGAAGCAGCTGACCCAGACCGACCGGAACGGCCGTCTCGCCGGCAAGATGTCGGGCCTGGCGAACTGGGCATCGGACCGGGACAACAAGCTGACCCGGCCGGTGATCGAGAAAATCGCGGGCGTGCATCGCGACGCCGACCTGCCGAAATATGCGCCGGCGTCCAAGACCTTCGTCCGCCAGGCCGAGAATGCGCCGCCCGAGGTCAACACGGCCGCACCGGCCCATGGCCGCGAGGCGGTGCTCTACGCCACCTGTTTCGTGAACTACAACAAGCCCGACACGGGCGTGCTGGCCCAGCGTATTCTCGCCAAGAACGGCGTGGCGACCTCGGCGTTGCATCCGAGCTGTTGTGGCATGCCCCAGCTCGAGCAGGGGCAGCTCGACGAGGTGTCCGCCATGGCGAAGACCGTGGCCGCGGCGTTCCGTCCCCATGTGGATGCGGGCCGCGATATCATCGCGTTGACCCCGTCTTGTGCGCTGATGATGAAATTCGAGTGGCCCCTGATGCTGCCCGATGACGAGGACGTGAAGGCCCTGTCGGCGGCGACCCGCGACATCACCGAGTACATCGTTGACATCGCGAAGAACGAAGGGCTGGTCGACGGGTTGTCGTCCCTGCCGGAGCCGGTGGCGTTGCATATGGCCTGTCATGCAAGGGCCCAGAATATGGGCCAGAAAGCAGCGGAAATGCTGCGATTAATCCCCGAGGCCGACCTCAAGGTGATCGAGCGCTGCTCGGGCCATGGGGGTTCGTGGGGGATCATGAAGGAAAATTTCGACACCGCCCTCAAGGTGGCCCGGCCGGTCGTGCGTCAGGCCAAGGAGAGCCGCTACATCGTATCCGAATGTCCGCTGGCTGCGGACCATATCCTGCAGGGTATCGAGCGTCAGCTCGACGAGGGCCAGACCGCCCCGGCCCGCAGTTACCATCCCGTCGAACTGTTCGCGCTGGCCTATGGGCTGGCACCCGAACTCGGCTCCTAAAACCGGAGACCCCTTATGTCCGCGACCGCGACAGCAACCCCGCGCGAGATTACCCGCGACGACCTCATCGACATGGAAGAGTATGGCCGGACCCGGAAGGACCGGCGCGGTGCGCTCGTGGCCCGAAAGAAGAACCGGCGCGTCGGGCTCGGTCCCTATGCGACGGCCTATTTCGAGTGCTACGCGACCATGTGGCACCAGGTCCATGAGATGCTTTTCATCGAGCGCGGCGGCGAGGCGCAGATTGACGATGAGCTTTCCGCCTACAACCCGCTGATCCCCAATGGCCATGAACTGGTCGCCACGGTGATGTTCGAGATCGACGACGAAGTACGCCGCAAGATGGTGCTGTCGAAGCTCGGCGGGGTCGAGGAGACGGCCTTCCTGAAGTTCGCCGGCGAGACCATCACGGGCGTGCCCGAGGCGGACGTGGACCGCACCAACGCCGACGGCAAGGCCAGCTCGGTGCAGTTCATCCACTTCCCCTTTACCGACGCGCAGATCGCCGCGTTCCGCCAGTCAGATGTCGAAGTCACCCTCGGCTTCACCCATCCCGACTATGCCCACATGACGATCCTGACCGCGGATGTGCGCAATGAACTGGCGGGTGATCTCGACGGCTGATTGGTCGTTCGACGTCGGATCAGCGTTTGACGGCCTCGCCGTCATAGATTCCCCACAGCACGGACCGGGCGATCCAGCCCTCGACGCCGTGGCTTGAGATCGCGATGCGGCACCAGGTTGCTTCGCAACCCTCCAGCGCGACAATGACCCCGTCCTCGACGAAAGCCGCCAGCGGCGCGTCGGTATCCGGCGCCTGCAGGACCCGGACCCGCGCGGCCTTCACCGTGGCCATTCGCTTGCCCGAGAGCATCGATTTGTGAACCCAGCCCACGGTGCCGTCCTGAACCTTGATCTGACGCCAGTTCTCGAACTCGCCGACGACTTCTGCCGGCAGCGAGCGCCGTTGCAGCACCCAGTCTATCGGGTAACGCGCGCCCGGGCCGGTTCGCAGGTTGGCTTCCTTCGCACGGATGCTGACCCAGCGCGGGATCGGCAGCCCGGAGGGATTGTCGACCCTGGCGGGCGGGTTCGCCGCCTGCTGCGCGGCCACGGGGCCGGGTGTGTTCATGGCGAACGCCATGATCATCAACATGCCAAGCAGAGCGGGAAGGGCGCGATGAAACATGCCTAGCCGTCTATCCGAGGGGCGCACGGCGGTCAAGCGTGTGAAATTGACCGATGCGTGAGCGCTGCCCCTTGCACAGACAGGGCCTTCCGCGATAATCCGGGCGGAGGAGAGTTGGTGCCAGGCCATGACCGGAGAACCGGTCCGGGCGGGTGCCTGTCGGGGGGGACATGTCGGACAACAAGCCCATTGTCGTCGTTACACGCCGGCTTCCGGAGGCCACGGAAGCGCGGATGAAGGAGCTGTTCGACACGCGCCTCAACGATGCCGACACGCCCATGAGTGAAAGCGCATTGGTGGCCGCGATGCAGGAAGCCGATGTACTCGTGCCGACCGTCACAGACCATATCAGCGCGCGGGTCATCGGTGAGGCCGGGGAGCGGCTGAAGCTGATCGCCAACTATGGCAACGGCATCGACAATATCGACCTGCCCGCGGCCCGCGAGCGGGGCATCACGGTCACCAACACGCCGGGTGTCCTGACCGAGGACACCGCCGACATGAACATGGCGTTGATCCTGGCGGTGCCGCGCCGGCTGCGCGAAGGCGCGCAGCTGATCCGTTCGGGCGAATGGAAGGGCTGGGCGCCGACCTTGTTGCCGGGCAGCCGGATCTGGGGCAAGCGACTGGGGATCGTCGGCATGGGCCGGATCGGTACCGCGCTGGCCCGCCGGGCGAAGGGCTTCGGCCTCAATGTCCACTATCACAACCGCCGGCCTGCCCATCCCGATGTTGTCGAGGAACTCGACGCGACCTATTGGGAATCCCTCGACCAGATGCTGGCGCGGGTCGATATCGTCTCGGTGAACTGCCCGCGCACGCCGGCGACCTATCACCTCCTGTCACGCCGCCGCCTGGCGCTGCTCCAGCCCCACGCCTATATCGTGAACACCTCGCGCGGCGAGGTGATCGACGAGCGCGCCCTGGGGGACATGATCGAGGCCGGTCAGATCGCCGGCGCGGGCCTCGATGTTTTCGAGCATGAACCCGCCGTGGACCCGCGCCTGATGGCCGCTGACAATGTGCTTTTGCTGCCCCATCTGAGCTCCGCCACGGTCGAGGGGCGCCAGGAAATGGGGGAGAAGGTGGTGATCAACATCCGCACCTTCGTCGATGGCCACACGCCGCCCGACCGGGTGCTGGAGACGATGTTTTAGCGCCGAATTGCGCTCAGCCGCGCGGTGTTCCACATAATTCGCAGTCCGGGTTCCGCGGCACGTTGATCGTGTGGAAACCGGTATTCAGCGCATCGTAAATCAGCATCCGCCCGGCCAGGCTCTCGCCCAGACCGAGCAGTTCTTTCAGCACCTCGGTGGTCTGCAGCGATCCCATGACGCCGGCCAGCGCACCCAGAATCCCGGCTTCCTCGCAGCGCGGCACCAGGTCTTCCGGCGGTGCTTCGGGGAAGATGCAGCGGTAACACGCGGTGGGCGCGTCGTCGTCGCGCCGGAAGGTGAAGAGCTGGCCCTCGAAGCGCAGCATCGCGGCGGCGACCAGCGGGATGCCCGCCGCGAAGCAGAGGTCGTTCAGCAGGTAGCGCGTGTCGAAATTGTCCGACCCGTCGGCGACCAGGTCGTAGCCGGCGATGATCCCGGCGGCGTTGTCCGCGTCCAGGCGCATATCGTGGGTGACGACATTGATGCCGGGATTGAGCGCGGCGATGGTCTCTTTCGCCGACTCGGTCTTCTGCCGGCCCACGGCGCCCGTGGCATGCACGATCTGGCGCTGCAGGTTGGTCAGGTCGACCTCGTCGTCATCGACGATGCCGAGCGTGCCCACGCCCGCGGCGGCGAGATACATCAGCAACGGCGCGCCCAGCCCGCCCGCGCCCACGACCAGCACGCGGGACTCGAGCAGTTTCTCCTGCCCTTCCTCCCCGACCTCGTCGAGGATCAGGTGGCGGGCGTAGCGGTGAAACTGTTCGTCGTTTAGTTCCATGTGGTGGGTCCCATAGGTTGGGCTCTAGAGCCCCTCGAACAGCGCGGTGGAAAGGTAACGCTCGGCGAAGGACGGCAGGATGACCACCATCAGCTTGCCGGCCATCTCGTCACGCGCGCCGACTTCGATCGCTGCGGCCAGTGCGGCGCCCGAGGAGATGCCCACCGGGATTCCCTCGAGGCTGGCGAGTTTGCGCGCCATTACGAAGGCGGTCTCGTTGGCGATGGGCAGCACCTCGTCATAGATCTTCGTGTTCAGGATATCCGGCACGAACCCGGTGCCGATCCCCTGGAGCATATGGGGTCCCGCCGGGCCGCCCGACAGGACGGCGCTGTCTTCGGGCTCGATCGCGACGACATGCAGGCTCGGATTTCGCTCCTTCAGCACCTCGGCGGTGCCGGTGATGGTGCCGCCGGTGCCCACGCCGGCGACGAAGACATCGATCTTGCCGTCGGTGTCCTTCCAGATTTCCTCCGCCGTGGTGTGGCGGTGGATCTCCGGGTTGGCCGGGTTCTGGAACTGCTGCAGCATGATCGCCTTGTCGGTCGTGTCGACAATCTCCTGGGCCTTCGCGATGGCGCCGGGCATCCGGTCGGCGGCCGGCGTCAGCACCAGTTCCGCGCCGAGCAGCGCCAGCATCTTGCGGCGTTCCTGGGACATGGAGTCCGGCATCACCAGGATGCAGCGATAGCCGCGTGCCGCGCAGACAAACGCCAGCGCGATTCCCGTATTGCCCGACGTGGGTTCGACGATCACCGAACCCGGGCCGATCTTGCCCTCGGCCTCCGCGGCGGAGATCATCGCGTTGCCGATCCGGTCCTTGACCGAGGCGAGCGGGTTGAAGAATTCGAGCTTGGCGACCAGGTCGGCCTTGCAGCCCTCGGCGGCGGCGAAGCGCGGGATGCGGACGAGGGGCGTGGCGCCGATCGTGTCGACGACCGAATCGTAGATGCGGCCCCGGAATTCGGCGGTCTGGTTTTGTTTGGCAGTGGACATGAAGCGGTTTTCCGTAAATTTGGGGTGGTCGTCGTCTAGATTGTGTAGTCGACCCGGTCGGGTTCTTCGCTCTCGACGCCGGCGTCTCGTGCACGGTTGCAAAGGTCCTGGATCGTGATCTTTTCGAGCTGTTCCATGCAGTCCTCGGCCATCTCGCGCCACAGGGGTCGCACGACCTCAAGGCCCAGCGGAGAGCCGTCGGCGGCGTCCGTGGGGTCGTCGCGAGCCTCCATCTCGAGGATGACCCGGACAATATCTGCAAGGGTGATGCGCCGGCGCTCGCGCGCCAGCCGGTAGCCGCCGCGCGGGCCCCGCACGCCGGTCAGGACGCCGGCACGCGCCAGATTCTGCAAAACCTGCTCGAGATACCGGCGCTGGATACCCTGGCGGCGTGTGATTTCGCGGCTTTGCACCGGTGCGGGGCCGGCGTGATAGGCGATATCGAGAACGGCCTCGATGGCGAACAGGGTTTTTCGCGACAAACGGAACATGGTTCAGCTCTTCTTGTTTTCGTCGGCCGTGCCGGTGGAGCCGAAGCCCCCCGCACCGCGCGCGGTGTCGGACAGATTGTCGGTCTCCCGCCAGGTGGCTTGCGTGACGGGTGTGATGACCATCTGGGCGACCCGCATGCCCCGGTCCACCGTGAAGGCCTCGGTGCCGTGGTTGATCAGGATGACGCCGACCTCGCCGCGATAATCCGCGTCGATGGTGCCCGGCGTGTTGACCAGGGAAATGCCGTTGCGCAGCGCCAGGCCCGAGCGCGGCCGGACCTGGGCCTCGTAGCCGGACGGCAGCGCGATCGCCAGTCCGGTGGGGATCAGGGCGCGCTCGCCGGGCGCGAGCACAACATCTTCCGTGACCGCCGCACGCAGATCCATCCCGGCGGCATCTTCGGTTTCATAGGAAGGTAGTTCGAGGTCCGCCCCATGGGGCAGGCGTGTGACCGCAACGTCGACCGGGTCGTTCATTCACGCGTCTCCAATTTTTCTGCAATGCGATCGGCCAGGCGGTCGGCGACATCCGTCTTCGACATCCGCGGCCAGTCCTCGACGCCGTCGGCGCTGACAAGGTGGATTGTGTTGTCGTCGCCGCCGAAGGTGCCCGTCTCCGGCGAGACATCATTGGCCAGGATCCAGTCGCAACCCTTGCGTTCGCGCTTGGCGCTGGCATGTTCGACCACCTGTTCGGTCTCGGCTGCAAAGCCGATCACGAGACCGGGTCGGGTGTTGGTGGCCGCCGCCAGACTCGCGAGAATATCGGGGTTCTCCGCCATCTCGAGTGCCGGGGGGCCGCTGCCGTTTTTCTTGAGTTTCTCGTCGGCCGTCTTGGCGACCCGCCAGTCGGCGACGGCGGCCGCACACACGGCCACATCGACGGGCAGGGCGGCCTCGCAGGCGGCAAGCATATCGCGCGCGCTCTCGACCGGGACGACGGTCACACCGGGCGGGTCGGGAAGATTGGTGGGGCCGGACACGAGCGTGGTGGCCGCGCCGCGGCGCGCCAGTGCCGCGGCAATCGCGTGGCCCTGTCGACCGGAGGAACGGTTGGCGATGTAGCGCACCGGGTCGATCGGTTCGTGGGTCGGGCCGCTTGTCACCAGCGCACGCCGGCCCGAGAGCGGTGCGCTAGTTTGAAAAAAATCCGATACCGCGGCCGCGATGTCGTCGGGTTCCGAGAGACGCCCGAGGCCATACTCGCCGCACGCCATGTCGCCCTCCTCGGGGCCGACCACATGGACGCCGCGCTGGCGCAGGGTTTCCAGGTTGGCCTGGGTGGCGGCGTGTTCCCACATCCGCACATTCATGGCCGGCGCCACCATGACGTCCTTGTCGGTGGCGAGCAGCACGGTCGAGGCAAGGTCGTCGGCCTGGCCGTGGGTCATCTTGGCGAGGAGATCGGCGGTGGCGGGGGCGACGACCAGCAGATCCGCATCGCGCGACAGCTGGATATGGCCCATCTCGGCCTCGTCGGTGAGGGAGAAAAGCTCGGTATAGACCTTGTCCTCGCTCAGCGCGGCGAGAGACAGCGGCGTGACGAATTGCGACCCGCCGCGGGTCAGCACGCAGCGTACGGCCGCGCCGCGCTCGCGCAGGCGACGAACCAGCTCCAGGCTCTTATAGGCGGCAATGCCGCCGCTGATGATCAGCAGGATCCGTTTGCCATGCAACATCAGGAGATTCTCCACATGTAGCGCCCATCAGGGGGCGAACGCGTAATCTACGAAAACTATATGTAGATAGATAGGCTTTTCGCCGCCCCCGGCAACAACGCAAGCGCGGTGCGTGTCAGCTCACGAGTTCGACGATTATCAGGCCTGCGAGCACGGCTACGGCGAGCCAGAGCGGCCATTTGGGGGTGCCCGTGCGTCCGAGGTCGAGCTTGACCTCGCCGTCGGCGATCCGCGTGGCGGCCTGCTCGATCGCCTCGACGGCCTTGGGCAGCCTGGTGGCCGCATGGATCACGTCCGCGGTCATCTCGGCCAGCCGGGCCTCGGGGCCGCGATGCTCGCGCATCCACTCCTCGACCAGCGGCAGCGCCAGCTGCCACATGTTCAGCTCCGGTGCCAGGCGGCGGCCGACGCCTTCGGCGAGCAGCATCGTCTTTTGCAGCAGCAGAAGTTCGGGCTGCGCCTCCATGTCGAACCGCTCGGAGACCTGGAACAGCTGCGCCAGCAGCCGCGCGATCGAGATCTCACTGGGCGGCCGGTCGAAGATCGGCTCGCCGATCGCCCGGATCGCCTGGTGAAACACCTGGCGGTCCGTGCTGGCCGGGACATAGTCCGCCTGGAAATGAACGTCCGCGACGCGTTCGTAGTCGCCGGTCACGAAGCCGAGCAGCATGTCGGCCAGGAAATAGCGCGTCCGCCGGTCGATCCGGCCCATGATCCCGAAATCGACCACGCATAACGCGCCGTCCTCGCGCACGAAGGCGTTTCCGGGGTGCATATCGGCGTGGAAGAAGCCGTCGCGGAAGACCTGCAGGAAGAATGATTCCGCCGCCTTGCGGACGATCGCCTCGAGGTCGTGGCCGGCGGCGACGAGCGCGTCGACATCGTGCACCGGAATCCCGGAAATCCACTCCGTGGTCAGGACCCGGCGTCCTGTCCGCTCCCAGTCGATCGTCGGGACGACATACATCGGGTCGTCCTCGAAGTTGCCGTGCAGCTCGGAGGCGGCGGCGCCTTCCATGCGCAGGTCCATTTCCCAGCGCAGGCTCTCGGCGAAGGTCTCGACCGCGACCACCGGTTTGAGGCGGCGCAACCGCGGCTGAGTGGTTTCTGCGATGTCGGCGATCCAGCGAAACAGGTCCAGGTCGCGCTCCACCGCGCGTTCGATGCCCGGCCGCAGAACCTTGACCGCGACTTCGCGGATGTCGGCTGTGTCCGCTTCGTCATCGGATGCAGGCGCAAGAATCCGGGCTGAGTGAACCTGTGCGATGGATGCCGCCGCCACGGGTTCGTCCTCGAAATACTCGAAAATCTCCTCGATCGGGCGCTCGAACTCGGCCTCGATGGCCGCGCGCGCCTCGTCGCTGGAGAAGGGCGGTAGCCGGTCTTGCAGGCTCGACAGATCGTTGGCAATGGTCTCGCCCACCAGGTCGGGCCGGGTGCTGAGCATCTGGCCGAACTTGATGAAGCTGGGGCCGAGATCCTGGAGCGCCAGGGCCAGGCGTTCACCGGGGCGGAGATCGCGGATGCCGGACGCGGTGCGGAAGCCCGACAGAACGCGCGCGGCGAAGACGAGGCCGCCGGTGGCCGGCATCCAGTCGGCAGGGAACAGCGCGTCATAGCGCGCCAGCGTGCGCGCGATCGCGATCAGCCGGAAGATATTTCGAAGGGCTCTCAGCATGGCGGGCGCATCGCGGCTCAGATCCGGCGTGCGGTGTGAATGGCGGCGATGCCGCCCGACAGGTTGCGCACACGCACGGATTCCAGCCCCGCATCGCGGATCAGCTCGCTATAGGCCTGCTGTTCGGGGAACTGGCGAATGCTTTCGGCGAGGTAGCGGTAGGCGGCCTCGTCGCGCGCGACGCGTTTTCCAAGCCAGGGCAGCACCGAGAAGGAATAGCGATCATAGATTTCATCCAGCACGGGCAGGACGACCTGGCTGAATTCGAGGCAGAGAAACTGTCCGCCCGGGCGCAGAACGCGACGCGCCTCGGCCAGCGCGGCGGGAATATCCGTGACGTTGCGCATGCCGAACGCGATTGTGTAGGCATCGAAGCTCGAATCCGGTGCGGGGACGGCTTCCGCATCGCCGCAAACCCAGCGGATACCATCGTCACGGCCCAGAATGCCGCGGTCGATCGCCCTGTTCCGGCCGACGGCGAGCATGTCGGCATTGATATCGCAGACCGTGATCCGGGTATCGGGCCGGGCCTTCGCGCGGATGCGAAACGCGATGTCGCCCGTGCCGCCCGCCACATCCAGGACCTGGAGGCCGGGCCGTTGGGCGACCATGCCGACGAAAATGGATTTCCAGAACCGGTGAACCCCCATGCTCATCAGGTCGTTCATCAGGTCGTAGTTGCCGGCGACGGATGAAAAGACATCGCGCACACGCCCGCTCTTCTCCGAGACGGGGACGTCCTCGAAGCCAAAATGCGTGGTGTCGTGCGGCGATTTGGGGCCAGGTTCGCGCATAGCCGGGGGAACATATCGGACGAGGGCCTCGGGCGGCAAAAGAAAAGCCGCCCTGCGACCATCTGCGTGATAAGACAAATGCGCCCGAATGCCGACGCCGGATGCCGAAATGCCCGAATTGCCCGAAGTCGAAACCGTTGTCCGCGGCCTGCGCCCCGCCCTTGAAGGCAAACGCCTGGCCCGGGTCGAGCTGCGCCGGCCGGACCTGCGGTTTCCGTTTCCCGAGGGGTTTGCCGACCGCCTGACCGGCCGGACCGTGACCGAGGTCGTGCGCCGGGCGAAGTATATTCTCATTCGCCTCGACAGCGGTGAGACGTGGCTCGCCCATCTGGGGATGTCGGGCCGTTTCACCGTGATTCCCGGCGCCGCCGCCTCTTCGGGCCAGGCCGGGCACAACTCCGGCTGGGCGATGGTTGAAAAACATGACCATGTCCTGATCGAGGCCGAGGATGGCGGGCGGGTTATCTATAACGACACCCGCCGGTTCGGGTTCATGGACCTGATCGCGCCGGACGGCGAGGCGGCAAGCCCCCATTTGCGCACGCTCGGGCCCGAGCCCCTTTCGGCGGAATTTTCGCCTGATTATTTCGCAGATGCGCTGCGCGGCAAGCGGACCCCGATCAAGGCGGCGTTGCTGGACCAGCGGGTCGTCGCCGGTATCGGCAACATCTATGCCTGCGAGGCCTTGTGGCGCGCGGGAATCAGCCCGCGACGCAGCGCCCACACCGTTGCCGGCAACCGCGCAGCACGGCTGGTTGACGCGGTCCGTGATGTCCTGGGCGAGGCGATCGAGGCCGGCGGATCGTCGCTCCGAGACTATGTCCAGACGGACGGGGAGCTTGGTTACTTCCAGCATCGCTGGGCCGTCTATGACCGGGCCGGGGAGACCTGCGCCAAATGCGACGCGGCGGGGATTGAAGGCTGCCGGATCGCCCGGATTGTTCAATCCGGCCGCTCCACTTTCTATTGCTCTCGGCAGCAACGGTGAGCTAAGAGCGGCGTCATGTTGCTTTGCACAATAAACCTCTCGCGCGCGGCCGCGGTGATGATCGCGGCCCTGCTTGTGCTGGCCGCGCCCGTGGCCCCCGTCGCCGCGCAAGGGCCGGCCTATCTGGCCGATGTCGATGATTTGCCCCTGGCGCCCGGCCTGGTCGAGGACGAGGAAGGGCGGATTGCCTTCGACAAACCCGAGGGCCGGATCGTGCAGGCGGTCGCCAGCGGCGCCGTCGATCCCGTCGCCGTGCGCGCCTTTTATGCCGAGACTTTGCCCGCGCTGGGCTGGCAGCCCCGTGCGGAGCGAACCTGGACAAGGGGCAAGGAAACGCTTCGGTTGAATGTAAACAGCAGGGACGGCGGCGTCGTCGTGCGCTTCGCCATCGCGCCCAGCGCGCCATAGACGGGTGCACCAGAAGAGAGCGTTGCGCCGAACCGCGGAATTCGAAACTCAAACCATTAGTCAGACCGAGGAGGCCCATGATGGCCTATGAGAATATTGAAGTTGAAACCCAGGGCCATGTCGGCATCGTCCGGCTGAATCGGCCCAAGGCGCTGAATGCCCTGTGCGACGCGCTGATCCTTGAGCTGGGTCAGGCGCTCGACGGATACGAGGCCGACGAGAATATCGGCTGCATCGTTCTTACCGGTTCCGAGAAGGCCTTTGCGGCCGGCGCCGACATCAAGGAGATGGCGGAAAAATCCTATATGGACGCCTATCTTGCCGATTTCATTACGAAGGGCTGGGAGCGGGTGACCACCTGCCGGAAGCCCGTCGTGGCGGCGGTGGCCGGGTATGCGCTGGGCGGCGGCTGCGAACTGGCCATGATGTGCGACTTCATCATTGCGGCCGACAACGCGAAATTCGGTCAGCCCGAGATTACCATCGGCACGATCCCCGGCGCGGGCGGTACCCAGCGCCTGACACGCTTTGTGGGCAAGGCAAAGGCCATGGAAATGGTTCTGACCGGCCGGATGATGGATGCCGAGGAAGCTGAGCGGGCCGGTCTCGTCAGCCGGGTGGTGCCGCTGGATTCGCTGATGGACGAGGCGCTGCAGGCCGCGAACACGGTCGCCGGGCTTTCCAGGCCGGTGGTTATGATGGCGAAGGAGGCGGTCGACCGGGCCTATGAGAGTACCTTGTCAGAGGGGGTGCGTTTCGAGCGACGCCTGTTCCATTCGACCTTTGCGACCGAGGATCAGAAGGAAGGCATGGCGGCGTTTGTCGAAAAGCGGCAGCCCAACTTCAAGCATAAGTAGCGACCTGACGCGCCGGGCGGGGTGGGGCCGCGTATGGCGCGGGGAAATTCCTTCGTATTTCAGGCCGTTGCGACCTTGACGGGCCCCCGGACCCCGTCTATACACCGCGCCCGAACACGCAATCGATTTCGAGAACCAATATGGCCAATCATCATTCGGCAAAAGTACGCATTCGTCGCAACGAGCGGCGCGCCGCGATCAACGGAAACCGGATCGGGCGCATCCGCACGCATGTGAAGCAGGTCGAGGCGGCCATCGCCGCTGGCGACAAGCCGGCCGCCACGGCCGCGTTACGTGCGGCACAGCCGGAAATGCAGCGCGGCGCACAAAAAGGTGTCATTCACGCCAACACGGTGTCGCGCAAGCTGTCGCGCTTGTCCGCACGCATAAAGGCCTTGGCCTAACCAACTACCCTGTCAGCATTTTTACCGACCGCGCCCTTGAGGCGCGGTTTTTGTTTGCGCGTATGGCGGGTGACCGGCGCGCGAAATTTTCGTGTTTTTTTACGCATTCGACCTTTTGACCAGTTGCTAGTCCTGACCTCTCACGCTATGTTCCATCTGCCTCACGGGACCGAGGATGCAGTAAAAATAAAGACTCGGTCAGTGGATTAACGGATAAATACAGAAGAGGATTTTGAGAGACTAAGTTGGAGCAAATACAACTAAGTCTCTCGAGGGAAAATTGTGTTTGGGAGCAGTAAAAAGCCGGTTAAAACAAGTAAACACAAGTAAAACTGGTTTTTCATTTGCGGTTAGGCGCTTGCGTTGTCACCGCGACTTCTTTCTCGATCCTGTCGCCATTCCGGCGCTTCTATCCGGTTCTTTCGCTGATGCTCGTGCGGCACGGGGTGGACGATGGTGTGTGCTTGGGAAGTTTCTCCCATGACATTGTTTGGTCCGTCGCGTTGCTGCGGTTGGTGTGTGTGTCGACACCGTCCCCGGGGCAATGGCTTGGTTGCCGCGTGACCGATCCTGGCGGAGGGCGCGTGGCGAGTTTGGTTGGTTGAGTTCACGGAGAGTATCGCCAGATGAGTGAGCAGTGGGGGCAGAACGACGGGACACTGACTGAGCAGTGGACCAGGGTGCGCGCAAAGTTGCGCACCGATGTCGGGGAGGCTGCGTTTAACAGCTGGTTGAAGCCGTTGACGCTCGGAGATTTCAACGCCGGTCGCATCCGCGTGGCCGTGCCGACGCGCTTTATGCGCGATTGGATTGATCAGAATTACGGCACCCGCCTGACGGAGTTGTGGGCGGACGAGAATGATGCCGTCCAGTCGGTCGAGATCATCGTCGAGCCTGCCCAGACCATTGTTCAGGCCGGCGCGCCGCCGCGTCAGCCGCTGGCCCAGCGCATCGAGTCCGAAGCTGCCCCCCGGGATTCCGAGGCGAGCGCCGGCGCTGATGCGACACCGGGTGCCGCAGAGAACGGCATCGGCGACGTTCGCACGTTTCTCGATGATCGGTTCAAGTTCGGTAATTTCGTCGTCGGGCGCTCGAACGAGCTGGCCCATGCTGCCGCGCGTCGGGTCGGCGAGGCCAAGACGGTCCCGTTCAACCCGCTTTTCCTGTATGGCGGCGTCGGCCTCGGCAAAACCCATTTGATGCATGCGATTGCCTGGCATCTCACGGAGCGTGAGCCCCAGCGGCGGGTCCTCTACATGTCCGCCGAGAAGTTCATGTATCAGTTCATCCGGGCACTGCGATACCGCACGATCATGGACTTCAAGGAACAGTTCCGCTCTGTCGACGTTTTGATGATCGACGATATCCAGTTCATCGCCGGCAAGGATTCGACCCAGGAAGAGTTCTTCCACACCTTCAACGCGCTGGTGGACCAGAACCGGCAGATTATCGTGTCGGCCGACAAGTCGCCGTCGGACCTCGAAGGCATGGAAGAGCGCCTCAAATCGCGCCTGGGCTGTGGTCTGGTGGCCGATATTCACCCGACGGATTATGAGCTGCGTCTCGGTATTCTGCAGGCCAAGGGGGAGCAGATCGGTGCGGAAATTCCCGACAAGGTGCTGGAATTCCTCGCCCACAAGATCACCTCGAACGTGCGTGAGCTTGAAGGTGCGCTCAATCGCATCGTCGCCCACACCACGCTGGTTGGTCGGCCGGTGACCCTCGAGACGACCCAGGATGTCCTGCACGACCTTCTGCGGGCCAATGACCGCCGTGTCACGATCGAGGAAATCCAGAAGCGGGTGGCCGAACATTTCAACATTCGCCTCGCGGATATGCATTCGGCACGCCGTGCCCGCGCGGTTGCGCGGCCGCGCCAGGTGGCGATGTATCTGGCCAAGCAGCTGACGTCGCGTTCGTTGCCGGAGATCGGGCGAAAGTTCGGCGGGCGCGACCACACCACGGTCATGCACGCGGTTCGAAAGGTCGAGGAGTTGCGCTCGGCGGACATCGGATTTAACGAAGATGTCGAGCTGCTGCGCCGGATGCTGGAAATCTGAACCGCACCGCGTCGCGCGCCTTTTTGTAAGGCCTTGAAATAGAACTGTTATTTGAACTGTACGCGTGTGCGTTCAGCGGCTGATTTGCCTGACGAATCAGGCTGTATTTGCTATACTTTGACCGCTTCAGAATTTGCCCAGATTTCCCGGATTTCCGGGCGCTTGCGACAGATAAGACAAACCGCGTCGCATCATGCGTTACACCCCATTCCGGGGAGCCGCATCCGGGGCCAAAAAGGACCGACGAAGAATGAAACTGACCATCGAGCGTGCGACGTTCCTCAAGGCATTGGCACATGTCCAGAGCGTTGTAGAGCGACGCAATACGATCCCGATCCTCGCCAATGTTCTTCTCGACGGTAAAAATGGCGGATTGACGCTCAGCGCGACCGACATGGACCTCGCCATCAACGAAACGGTTCCCGCAGAGACATCTCAGGAAGGCTCGACGACCGCGCCGGCGCACACGCTCTACGATATCGTGCGCAAGCTCCCGGATGGCGCCCAGGTCGAGATCGAGACCGATGCCGCCGCCGGCCAGATGCTGATCAAGGCGGGCCGCTCGAAGTTCAATCTCGCGACGCTCCCGGTCGAGGATTTCCCGACCATGAGCGGCGGGGATATGCCCCATACCTTCACCCTCGAGGCCGAAGATCTGCGGACGCTCGTCGACCGCACGCGGTTTGCGGTCTCGACCGAGGAAACCCGCTACTACCTGAACGGTATTTTCCTCCATGCCGCCGATCAGGACGGGACGAATGTCCTGCGCGCCGTGGCGACGGACGGACATCGTCTGGCCCGGGTCCAGTTGCCGATGCCCGATGGCGGCGACGGCATTCCCGGCGTCATCGTGCCACGCAAGGCGATTGGCGAGCTGCGCAAGCTGATCGAGGAGACGACAGATCCGATCGAGATCGCGCTGTCCGACACGCGCATTCGCATGACCTTCGATGATGCGGTGCTGACCTCGAAATTGATCGACGGCACCTTTCCCGACTATGAGCGGGTCATCCCGAAGGACAACGACAAGATTCTCTCCGTTGACCGGAACGTGTTTGCCCAGGCCGTCGACCGGGTCTCGACCATTTCGTCGGAAAAGAGCCGCGCCATCAAGCTGGCGGTCGGCCCGGGCCAGCTGACCCTGTCGGCCACGAGTGCGGAGAATGGCAGCGCGTCGGAGGAGCTCGAAGTGGCGTATGACGAAACCGAAATCGAAATCGGTTTCAACTCGCGTTACCTGCTCGATATCACCGCCCAGATCGAAAACGACAACGCGGAATTCGTTCTGGCGGACGCGTCTTCGCCGACAATCGTACGCGACAGCGGAGACGAGAGCGCGCTTTATGTCCTCATGCCGATGCGCGTCTAGCCGCGCGTGGCAACGATGACCCTCGATGACAGGCCAAATACCGCAGCCGACGCCCGGACGGGCGCCGCATTGCGGGTGCCGGGGCATGTCGCGCGGTTGGATCTGACGAATTTCCGCAGCTATGCGGCGTTGCGCCTCGATGTCGGGCCGTCACCGGTCGTCCTCACGGGCGCCAATGGTGCGGGCAAGACCAACCTGCTTGAGGCCCTGTCGTTCTTGGCGCCGGGCCGCGGTCTTCGCCGGGCGGCACTTCCCGATGTGGCGCGCGTACATGCCGGATCCGCAGCACCGTCCTGGGCGGTCGCCGCACAGGTCGAGGGTGTGGACGGGGCCGTGGCGCTTGGCACGGGAATGGAAGCAAGCGCCGGCGGCGGGCCGGCGCGACGCGCCGTACGGATCGACGGCGAACCGGCACGCGGCCAAGCGGCTTTCGCCGAACGGATCGCCATGATCTGGCTGGCGCCGGATATGGACCGCCTGTTCATGGAGGGCGGCAGCGCGCGGCGGCGGTTTGTCGACCGTATGGTGTATGGCTTCGATCCCGAGCATGCCCGCCGTATCGCGGTTTACGAGCAAGCCATGCGGGGGCGTCAGAAGCTCTTGCGTGAGGGCACGGGCGACAGCGTCTGGCTGGCGGCAGAAGAAGAAACGATGGCCACGACCGGTATCGCGATATCCGCTGCGCGGCGCGACGTGGTGGCGCGGCTCGATGCGGCAATTACCGCGGAAGCCGATGCGCGGTCACGGCCTTTCCCGCGGGCCGGCCTGGCTTTCGAGGGCGATGTCGAGAACTGGCTTGGCGACGGCCCGGCGCTCGAGGCCGAGGATCGCTTGCGCGACACGCTGGCGGCGGGCCGCGCGCGCGACGCGGATGCGGGCCGCGCCTTGCATGGGCCGCACCGCAGCGACCTGGTGGCCCATAACCACGACAAGGATATGGCAGCGGCCCTGTGCTCGACGGGTGAGCAGAAAGCGCTGCTGATTGCGATCGTACTGGCCCATGCGCATTTGCTGGGCCTGACGCGGGGGGCCGCCCCGGTTCTTTTGCTGGATGAGGTCGCCGCCCATCTCGACGAGGCGCGCCGGGCGGCACTGGCCGAACGCATTATCTCGCTCGGCGCACAGGCGTGGCTGACCGGTACCGATCGGCACCTGTTCGAGGCCTTTGGTTCGGACGCACAGATTTTCGAAGTGAACACCGGCGCGGTGGCGCCGGTTACAGGAGACTCGCCATGAGCGATACCCCCGAGACCCCGGAAGAAGAGGCCGAAGCGGCTGTGGATGCCGCCGAGCCGGGCGCGGATATTGACCCCGAGGATGCCGAATACGGCGCCGACTCGATCAAGGTCCTGCGCGGCCTGGATGCCGTGCGCAAGCGACCCGGGATGTATATCGGTGACACGGATGACGGGTCGGGACTGCACCACATGGTCTATGAGGTCGTGGACAACGCGATCGATGAGGCGCTCGCCGGGCATTGCGATACCGTCGATGTCACCCTGAACCCCGACGGCTCCGTCACGGTCGTCGACAACGGGCGCGGCATCCCCGTCGATATCCACGAAGAAGAAGGCGTGTCGGCGGCAGAGGTCATCATGACCCAGTTGCATGCGGGCGGAAAGTTCGACCAGAATTCATACAAAGTTTCGGGCGGTCTGCATGGCGTGGGCGTGTCGGTCGTGAACGCGCTGTCCGAATGGCTGGAAATGCGCATCTGGCGCGAGGGCAAGGAACATAAGCTGCGTTTCGCCCACGGTGAGCCCACCGATTCACTGGAGATAACCGGCGATGCCCCGGACGCGGATGGCGAGCCGCTGACGGGTACCGAGATCACGTTCCTGCCATCGCCCGAAACCTTCACGATGACCAATTTCGACCGTGAGACGCTGGAACATCGGCTGCGCGAGCTCGCCTTCTTGAATTCGGGCGTCACACTGGTGCTGACCGACGCGCGCGGCGTTGAGCCCATCCGCACGGAGATGTTCTACGAGGGCGGTCTGAAGGCGTTCGTCGAGTATGTCGATCGGAATCGTCAGGGCCTCGCCGGCGAGGTGATGCATATTGTCGGCGAGAAGGACGGCGTGGTTGTCGAATGTGCGCTGCAGTGGAACGACAGCTATCACGAGACGATGCTGTGTTTCACGAACAACATTCCGCAACGCGATGGCGGCACCCATCTGGCCGGTTTCCGCGGCGCGCTGACCCGCACGATCAACAGTTACGCAAATGAGAGCGGGCTGGCGAAAAAGGCAAAACTCGCCATCACGGGCGATGACGCCCGCGAAGGGCTGACTTGCGTATTGTCGGTCAAGGTGCCCGATCCGAAATTCTCGTCACAGACCAAGGACAAGCTCGTCTCGTCCGAGGTGCGTCCGATCGTTGAATCGACGGTCGGCGATCGGCTCGGTCAGTGGTTCGAGGAACACCCCAACGAGGCCCGCGCGGTTGTCGAGAAGATCATCGAAGCTGCGGCGGCCCGCGAGGCGGCCCGCAAGGCCCGTGAACTCACACGCCGCAAGGGTGCGCTCGATATGGCGTCCCTGCCGGGCAAGCTGGCCGATTGCCAGGAGCGCGATCCGGAAAAGGCCGAAATGTTCATCGTCGAGGGCGACAGCGCCGGCGGGTCGGCCAAGCAGGGCCGGGACCGGCGATTCCAGGCGATCCTGCCGCTGCGGGGCAAGATCCTCAACGTCGAGCGCGCGCGCTTCGACAAGATGCTGTCGTCGGCGGAGATCGGCACGCTCATCACCGCGCTGGGCACCGGCATTCGTGACGACTTCGACATCGAGAAACTGCGCTATCACAAGATCATCATCATGACGGATGCGGATGTCGATGGGTCCCACATCCGGACATTGCTGCTGACGTTTCTTTTATCGCCAGATGCCGGAAATCGTCGAGCGCGGCCATCTGTATATCGCTCAGCCGCCGCTCTACCGGGTGCAGCGCGGCCAGTCGGCGGTCTATCTCAAAGATGACCATGCGATGGAAGATTATCTGATGGACACCGGGCTGGGCGACACGGTGCTCAATCTGGCCGACGGGACGCAGCGTTCCGGCGCGGATTTGCGCGCGATGCTCGATGTCGCGTTGGAGGCCCGCAAGCTGATCCAGCCGTTGACGGTCTATCTGCCGAATGAAACGGTCGTGGAACAGGCGGCCATCGCCGGCGCGCTCAATCCCGAATTGATTGCCGACCGGGAACGCGCCGCCGAGGCGGCCCAGGCCATTGCCTGGATGCTGGACCGGTTGTCCGACCGGCTCGAGCGCGGTTGGGAAGGTAGCCAACGTGACGACGGAGCGCTGGTGTTCACGCGCAAGCTGCGTGGTGTGACCGAGACACTGGTGATCGATGACCGGATCATCAACTCGTCCGAGGCACGCCGCCTGAACGAACTATGGGGTGATTTGCGCGATACCTATATCGAGCATTCACGCCTGGTTGCCAAAGACCAGGAGCAGACGATCACCGGCCCGCTGACCCTGCTCCAGGCGGTGTTCGAGGCCGGGCGCAAGGGTATTTCCATGCAGCGCTACAAGGGGCTCGGCGAGATGAACCCTGATCAGCTGTGGGAGACCACGCTCGACCAGAATGCCCGTGCGCTGCTCCAGGTTCGCGTTGCGCAGGCGGATGCCGCCGGGAACA
This sequence comes from Alphaproteobacteria bacterium, assembly GCA_965261975.1. Classification (GTDB taxonomy): domain Bacteria; phylum Pseudomonadota; class Alphaproteobacteria; order UBA6615; family UBA6615; genus UBA8079. The sequence continues at coordinate 1,068 of CBDHEC010000004.1, read as the reverse complement.
TCTTCGAAACTCTGATGGGTGACGAGGTGGAACCGCGACGCAACTTCATCCAGGACAATGCTCTCAAGGTCGCGAATCTCGACGTTTAGCGCGCGCCACGTGTTTTGCCATAATTCGGCCAATCCCGTGCGCCAGTCTCCGCGCCCATGAGCAAGCCGCCCAAAAAGAAGCCCGGGAAATCCGCAAAGCCGTCTGCGAGAAAGCGGGCCGCCAAAGCAGATGCGCCGCTGCCGGCACCTTCCAGTCTGTTGTGGCGCGTGACCAAATGGTCGCTCGTGCTCGGCATCTGGGGCGGTATCGCGTTGGCGGGCGTGCTGGCCTGGTTTGCCTGGAATCTGCCTGCCGTTGATGCCCTCGGCCCGACCGTCGACAAGGCGCGACGTCCCGGGGTCACGATCGTCGCGGCCGATGGCTCTTTGGTCGGCGGCTATGGAGATCTCTACGGCGCCCGGCTGACGGTCAACGAACTGCCACCCAAGCTGGTCCAGGCGGTTGTCGCCATCGAGGACCGGCGTTTCTTCGAACATCCCGGGGTCGATATCCGCGGTGTGCTGCGCGCCGCCGTCGCCAATCTGCGCGCCGGCGGCGTCGTGCAGGGCGGGTCCACCCTGACCCAGCAACTCGCGAAGAACCTGTTTCTGACACCCGAGCGGTCGTTCGATCGAAAAATCAGCGAGCTGATTCTCGCGCTCAAGCTGGAGCGCCAGTTCGAGAAGGACGAACTGCTCACGATCTATCTCAACCGGGTCTATCTCGGTGCCGGCACCTACGGTGTCGAGGCGGCAGCCCAGCGTTACTTCGGTACCTCGGCACGCGACGTGGATATCTATCAGGCGGCGGTCCTGGCGGGGCTGCTGCGTGCGCCGTCCCGCCTCAATCCCGACAACAGCGAGGCCGCGGCGCACCGGCGGGCGCAGACCGTGTTGCAGGCGATGGTCGATGCCGGTTTCCTCCGGCCCGGCGATGCCGAGATTGCCGCCGGCACGCAACGCCCCGGACGCGGGAATGCGGCATTGCCCCGCCCGCGCGTGTCGGGCCAGGCGCGGCGCTATTTCGCCGACTGGGCGC
>CBDHEC010000003.1:0-126141 GCA_965261975.1 Alphaproteobacteria bacterium | reverse complement strand
TTCGAGAAGGCCGATCTGGTGCTTTCCGACGCGCTCGTCCAGTTTCAGGATCAGGGTGTAAGCCAGTACGTGTACGGCATGGCATTGCTGGAGATCGGGATTGCCGCGCTCGTGAAGCTCGAGGAACCCGATGAACAGATCATCGAGATCGCCCGCGAGTTCATTGCCAAGGCCAAGGGATTCCAAGACACGGCTTTTCCGGTGCCCCGGGAACAGTAGCCGCGAAACGGACTCCACTCGTTATTCACCACCCGTTATAGTGCCGTCGAATTCATCCAAGAGGGGGAAACAATGGCAGGCTCAGTTAACAAAGTCATTCTTGTCGGCAATCTCGGCCGCGATCCGGAGATCCGCTTTACCCAGTCGGGTCAGAAGATCGCCAACATGAGCGTCGCCACCTCCGAACAATGGCGTGACAAGCAAACCGGCGAACGCCGCGAAAAGACCGAATGGCACCGGGTCGTCGTGTTCGACGAGCGGCTGGCCGACATTGTCGAAAAATACGTCAAGAAGGGCTCCAAGGTTTATCTCGAGGGTTCCCTGCAGACCCGTAAGTGGACCGGTAACGACGGTATCGAGAAGTATACCACCGAGGTTGTCCTGCAACGCCTCTCCGGCGTGCTGACGATGCTCGATTCCGCCGGTGGCGGCGGTGGTGGCGGTGGCTACGGCGGCGGCGGCGGCAACGACGAGCCACCCGTCCTGGGACGGCCCCGACAGCGGCGGGTCCTCCGGTGGTGGCTCTGGCGGCGGCAGCGGCCCGGGCGGCGACCTCGACGACGAAATTCCGTTCTGACGAAGTGACGGCTTCCAGTTGATTCGTCGGTCACCCTGAACTGGATTCAGGGTCATAACCATAACCCCTCACCCGGCGCTTCATTTGCGGTCGCCCTCTCCCCAAGGATCATTGTTCGAAGGCCGGCCGGGAGTCCCCTCTCCCTTGGGAGAGGGAAGGTGAGGGGCCTCGCAAAGGTCCTAGCCAGCATGACCCACATGCGCCGAAACGTGTCTGCTGCTGGCCTGCTGCCAGGCGCTGGCGATGTCCGGTACGTCGATGCTGCTGACCGTCAGTGCGCTGGTCGGCATCATGCTGGCGCCGTCCAAGACGCTGGCGACGTTGCCGCTCGCCGTCCAGTTCACGGCGACGACGCTGTCCACGGTGCCGGCGTCGCTGCTGATGGCGCGGGTCGGACGGCGCGCGGGGTTCACGCTCGGCCAGACCGATCGGCATGACCGGCGGCGCGGTCGGCGCCTATGCGATCTGGGCGGGTTCGTTCTGGTTGTTCATGGTGGGGGGCGCGCTGCTCGGCATCCACAACGCGTTTTGGCAGTACTACCGCTTCGCCGCGGCGGAATCGGCGACGGAAGATTTCCGGGCGCGGGCGATTTCCTATGTGCTGGCGGGCGGACTGGTCGCCGCCTTTTCTCGGTCCGCAGCTTGCCAAGTGGACGGCGGAACTCAGCGCCGCGACGTTTTCCGCCAGTTTCGCCGTCATCATCGCCCTCAGTTTCGTTGCCATCATCCTTTTGCAGTTCACGCGCATCCCCGAACAGGTGCACCAGGGCGTCAGCAAGGCAGGCCGGCCGATCCGCGAAATCATGGCGTCGCCCAGCTTCATCGTTGCCGCCATGTCGTCGACCATCGGCTACGGGATGATGAACCTGCTGATGACGTCGACGCCGCTCGCCATGACCTTCTGCGGCTTCGCCTTCAACGATGCGGCGACTGTTATCCAGTGGCATATCGTCGGCATGTTCCTGCCCAGCTTCTTTACCGGTCACATCATCAAGCGGTTCGGCGTCATCAACGTCATTGCGGCGGGGGCGGCGTTGCAGGCGGTTGCCATCGTGGCCGGCATTTCCGGCGTCGAGTTCGGGAACTTCTGGTTCGGGCTGATCTGTCTCGGCGTCGGCTGGAACTTCATGTTCATTGGCGGCACCACGCTGCTGACGGAATCCTATGCGCCTGAAGAACGCGCCAAGACCCAGGCCGCGCACGATTTCATGCTGTTCAGCCTTGTTGCCATCACGGCGTTCGCATCGGGCGTGTTGCACGAAACGCTGGGCTGGCAGGCGGTCAACCTGATCGCCGCCGTGCCGGTCTCGGCAGCGTTCCTGGCGGCCGTCTGGTACGGTGCCCGCAAGTCCCGCAAACCGGTACTCTAAGCGGGTTTCCGCCGCTCCGGCGAAAGCCCGAAAAAAGCCTCCGAAAAGCGGTCCGCGAGGTTGTTCGCAGGCGCGCAAAATGCTAGAAATAGGGGTCTATCACGAGTGCTTTCGGGGCGCTCCAGCATTGACGCCCAAGTAACTGATAATAAAGCGAAATATAGAAATTGTCTCAGCCGCCCGAAGCACCCCCGCCGGCGACTCCGGAAGATGATGTAACGCCGGTTTCGATCATCGACGAAATGCGCAATTCGTACCTCGATTACGCAATGAGCGTGATCGTGTCCCGCGCGCTGCCGGATGTCCGCGACGGCCTCAAGCCGGTACACCGCCGAATCCTCTATTCGATGAAGGAAAACGGCTACGAAGCCGGCAAACCGTACCGTAAATCGGCGCGTATCGTCGGGGACGTGATGGGTAAATATCACCCGCACGGCGACCAGGCGATCTACGACGCCATGGTGCGCATGGCGCAGAACTTCTCGATGCGGCTGCCGCTGATCGACGGTCAGGGCAACTTCGGCTCCATGGACGGCGACCGCGCCGCCGCCATGCGGTACACCGAAGCCCGCCTGCACCGCGCCGCGCACGAACTGATCGAGGACATCGACAAGGAAACCGTCGATTTCCAACCCAACTACGACGAGACGGTGGTCGAGCCGAAGGTGCTGCCGGCCGGGTTCCCGAACCTGCTGGTCAACGGCGCCGGCGGGATCGCCGTCGGCATGGCGACCAACATCCCGCCGCATAACCTGGGCGAGGTGATCGACGCCTGTTTCGCGGTCATCGAAAACCCGAACATCACCATCGACGAGATCATCGAGAACCACGTGCCGGGCCCGGATTTCCCGACCGGCGGCCTCGTCATGGGCAAGAACGGCATCCGCCAGGCCTATCACACGGGCCGCGGCTCGGTGGTCATGCGTGGCCGCACCTCGATCGAGGAAATCCGCAAGGACCGTTTCGCGGTCATCGTGCACGAGATCCCGTACCAGGTGAACAAGTCGCGCATGGTCGAAATCATCGCCGAGGCGGTGCGCGACAAGCGGATCGAGGGGATTTCCGACCTTCGTGACGAATCCGACCGTAAGGGCGTACGTGTCGTCGTCGAGATCAAGCGCGATCACGAGCCGGAAGTGGTGCTGAACCAGCTGTTCCGCTACACGCCGCTGCAGACGTCGTTCGGCGTCAACATGCTGGCGCTGCACGAGGGGCGCCCGCAGCAGATGAATCTCAAGCAGATCATCGTCGCGTTCGTCAATTTCCGCGAAGAGGTGATCCGCCGCCGCACCATCTACGAACTGGGCAAGGCACGCGAACGGGCGCACATTTTGGCCGGTCTCGCCGTTGCCGTCGCCAACATCGACGATGTCATCGCGCTGATCCGCCATGCGCCGGACCCGCAGGACGCCCGCGAGCAGTTGATGGCGCGCGAATGGCCGGCCGAGGACGTGGCGCCGATGATCGCGCTGCTGGACGAACCGGGCCGCGGCGTCGTCGACGGCAAGTACAAGCTGTCCGAGGAACAGGCGCGTGCCATCCTCGAGCTGCGCCTGCACCGCCTGACCGGGCTGGAACGGGACAAGATCGGTAACGATCTCAAGGAAATTTCCGACCGCATCGCCGAATACCTGGAAATCCTGCGTTCGCGCGAAAAGCTGCTGGGCATCCTCGTCGACGAGCTGAAGGTCATCCGCGACAAGTTCGCCGACGACCGCCGCACGACGCTCGAGGAAGACGCCTACGAGCACGATATCGAGGATCTGATCCAGCGCGAGGACATGGTCGTCACGGTGACCAACGCGGGCTACATCAAGCGCGTGCCGATCTCGACCTACCGTGCGCAGCGCCGCGGCGGCAAGGGCCGCGCCGGCATGGCGACGCGGGACGAGGATTTCGTGTCGCAGGTCTATGTCGCGAATACCCACCAGCCGGTGCTGTTCTTCTCGTCGACCGGCATGGTCTACAAGATGAAGGTCTACAAGCTGCCGGTCGGCACCCCGCAGGCGCGCGGCAAGGCGCTGATCAACCTGCTGCCGCTCGACCCCGGCGAGACGATCTCGACCACCATGGCGCTGCCCGAGGACGAGGCAAGCTGGGAAGACCTGTTCGTCATGTTCTCGACGGCGATGGGCAACGTGCGCCGCAATCGCCTGTCGGACTTCACCAACGTCATGGCCAACGGTAAGATCGCGATGAAACTGAACGAGGGCGACTCGCTGGTCCGCGTGCGCACGTGCACCGAGGACGACGACGTCGTGCTGTCGACCCGCGGCGGCAAGTGCATCCGTTTTTCGGTCACCGATGTCCGCGTGTTCTCCGGCCGTACCTCGGTCGGTGTCCGGGGCGTGCGCCTCAAGAAGGACGACGAGGTGATTGCCATGTCGATCCTCAAGCACAACGAGATCGATACCGAAACGCGCGACGCCTATCTGCAGGCCGAACATGCGCATCGCCGTCTCAACAATCCCAACGCGGACTACACCGACCGCGACGAGGACAAGGCACGCGATACCGAACTGGCATCGCGCATGGCCGAGCCGGCATTCCAGGACCTTCAGGAACGCGAGGAGTTCATCCTCACCGTGACCGCGGACGGCTTCGGCAAGCGGTCTTCGGCCTACGAATACCGGATTTCCGGGCGCGGCGGGCAGGGCATCACGGCGATCTCGCTCGACCGCGGCAAGGGCAACGACGAGGCCTCCGTGATTGCGTCGTTTGCCGTCGTCGACAGCGACCAGGTGATCCTGGTGACCAACGGCGGGCAGATCATCCGGACCTCCGTCGACCAGGTTTCGATCGTCGGCCGCGGCGCGCGCGGCGTGCGCCTGTTCAGCGTTTCGGACGACGAGGAAGTGGTTTCCGTTTCCCGCGTGCGCGAAGCGGTGGGCGAGGACGAGGGCGATGACGCCGGCGAAGAGGGCGGCGCGGTGCCGGCCGAAGTGGCCGGTGCGGAATTGCCGGAAAGCGATGGCGCCGACGCCGCCGCTGCCGACGAAACACCCGATGACGAGCCGGAAGAAGGGCAGGGCGCATGACGAAACGTATCGGCGTCTACCCGGGCACCTTCGATCCGGTGACCAACGGGCATATGGACGTGATCGGCCGCGCGACGCGCATCGTCGACGAGCTGGTGGTGGGGGTTGCCGTCAACATCGGCAAGGGACCGCTGTTCAGCCTCGAGGAGCGGGTCGAGCTGCTGGAAAGCTCGATCAAGCATCTTGCGGCGGATGCGGCGTCGAGAATCCGTATCGTGCCGTTCGACAACCTGCTGATCGAGTTCGTGCATACCCAGAACGCCTGCATGATCGTGCGCGGGCTGCGCGCCGTTTCGGATTTCGAGTACGAATTCCAGATGGCATCGATGAATGCGCGGCTCGATAACCGGATCGAGACGGTGTTCCTGACGGCGTCCGAGCGCAACCAGTTCATTTCGTCCCGTTTCGTCAAGGAAATCGGGCGTCTGGGCGGCGATATCGGCCATTTCGTGACGCCGGAGGTCAAGGAACGCCTGATCAAGCGCTTCGCCGAGCTGGACGGCGTCGCCGATGGCCTCGACGACGGCGGTGACGACTGATTCCGCCGGTTTACGGGCGAATCCGAAAAACTGTACAAAATCGGAAATCGAGCGTTGACCATACGTGCCCGTCTCCGTAATGTCCGGCCCGTCCAGTCCCTTGGACACCTTTTTGAGCGCGCTTAGCTCAGCTGGTAGAGCAACTGACTTTTAATCAGTAGGTCACAGGTTCGAACCCTGTAGCGCGTACCAATTCAAACCCCCGGAGCCCATGGTTCCGGGGGTTTTTCTGTGGTTTTAGCTCTGCAAGCCACATGATAGCGTCCAAGCAGTAGCGAGTTTCAATGAGAACAGAGATGACCCAACCGTGCGACGTGAGCGCTTGTGAAGCCCGCCGGCTGATGAAGGCGCGAGAGCTTTCCCCAGTCGAGCTGCTGGAGAGCTGCCTTGAACGCATCGCCGCTGTGAACGGGCGCGTCAACGCCATCACGGCGCTCGACACAGACCGCGCGCGGGCCGAGGCCGCGGTGGCGGAAAAGGCATTTCGGGCGGGTGAGGCCGTCGGGCCGCTGGCCGGCCTGCCGGTCGGCATCAAGGACCTGAACGCAACAGCGGGTTTGCGGACGACCTATGGATCGCTGATCCACGAGCACAATGTTCCGGAACATGACGAGGCGCTGGTGGCGCGGCTACGGCAGGCGGGAGCGATCATCCTGGCCAAGACCAATACACCGGAATTCGGCGCCGGGTCCAACACCACGAACCGGGTGTTCGGGCCGACGCGCAATCCCTATGACCCCGAGCGCACGCCGGGGGGCTCTTCCGGCGGTTCGGCGGCGGCACTGGCGACGGGGATGCTGCCGCTGGCGCACGGCAGCGATACCGGCGGCAGCCTCCGTAACCCGGCGACGTGGTGCGGGGTTGTCGGGTTCCGCCCGACACCGGGACTGGTCGCGCGCGAGGCACGGACCCTCAACTACACGCATTTCAGCGTGCAGGGACCGATGGGCCGCTCGGTCGCCGACGTATCGCTGATGATGACGGGGCTCGCCGGCGACGACAGCCGCGACCCATTGGCCGGGCCTTGCGATCCGGATGCCTTCATCGACCTGCCGGACGCCGATATTTCCAAATTGCGCGTGGCGTGGTCGACGGATTTCGGCGGCATCGCGCCGCTCGATGACGACATCCGGGCGAGCTTCGGCACCGTCATGGACGAGATCGGTCCATGGTTCGGTTCGTGCGATGCGCGCGATCCGGATTTCAGGGCCGCACGCGATATCTTCTGGACACTCAGATGCGTGTATTACGTCGCCAATCACGAAGACCGGGTCGCCAAGCACCGCGACCTGCTGGCGCCCAACATCATCTCGAACTACGAGGCCGGGCTGTCGATGACGCTTCCCGACGTGGCGCGGGCGGAACGCGCCTGGGCGGGGCTGTACAAGGCGTTCGAGACGTTTTTCGAGGATATCGACCTGTTGATCGTGCCCGGCAACGCGGTCGCCCCGTTCAAGGTTGCCGACGGCATTCCCAAGTCCGTCGGCGGGCGCGTGATGGAAAATTACCTCGATGCCTCGCTTGTCCGCTCGGCGCTGACGCTGACCGGCCATCCCGTGATCGCTATTCCGGCGGGCACTGACGCGCTGGGGATGCCGTTCGGCGTGCAGATCGTCGGCAAACGCCGCGGTGATCTCGATCTTCTGGCGGCAGCGCATGCACTGGAGACGAGGATCAGGAAAACCCCGGGATTGAACCTGGCGCCGCCGGAACTCGGCGCCCTGACGGCGTAATCACTCCCGCCTGACCGGACCACCCTGGCCGAATGTCGGCGAGATGACAGGTCAGTCGCCGGCCGCCGACGCGAATTCGGCGGGGATATCGTCATTTGCCGCTTGGCCGCCGGCCGGCTTGGCGAAGGCGAGTGTTACCTCGCCGATCGTGAGACCCCACTTGGAGACCGTGGCGCGATTCAGCAGCACGCCGCCCGGCTGCAGGAACATCCAGTCGTCGAAATGAACGCGGAGTGTGCTGTCGCCGATCTTCAGGTCCATGTCGTAGGACCAGTTCAGCGCGTTGCCGTAACTCTCGCCCTGCGCCGTGCCGATAATGTCGTCGGCGCGGCCCTCATATCTGTGGTCGTCCAGCTTTCGAATACGCCAGACGCGGCGGTCGGTTTCGCCGTCCGCGTATTTGAAACGTTCATCGAGCACCAGCGTATCGCCCTCAAGCGTGCCGGTGATATCGACCACGAATTGGCGTCGTACCTTGCCGAACCGGTCTTCGAACAGGCCCCAGGCCTGGGTCTTTCCCGAGAAGTACTCCTCAAGGCGGAACGCCGGTTCACTCTCTGAAAAATCGCTCACTTTCATGCTGCACCCGGTTAACAAGAACAGGACTATCAATAGGCACCCGGCGGCGGCGACATGCGGCGCGGGGCGTTGGTCGAAAACGGTTCTGATGTGCTCACGTCTCATGCCGATGACCGTTTCCTATCTTTCCGCAAGTTGACGGCGGATCAGCTCATGCTGGCGGCGGCCGATCGGAAATCCCGCGACAATCCCCACCGCAATCAACTTCAATACGACCGGTACCAGGGCGTAGATCACCACAAGCGCCCAGACCGCTTCGGGATGCGCAGCTGCCGGATCGAAGCCCGCAAGATCGAGGAACGGAAAGGCGATCCCGACGGCCAGTGCCAGCGCCAGCTTGGTGGCCATGCCCCAGAGCGCGAAATAGATCCCGGTCCGGTCGGAACCGGTCGCCAGCCGGTCATGGTCGACGACGTCGGCCTGCATCGAGGGCGGCAGTGCAAGGTCGGCCCCCAGCGTCGCGCCGGTGAAGATGCAAACGAGCATGAAGACCCATGTCAGATCGGGGCTCAGGAACGGCACGACGGCGAACGCTGCCGATGCCAGCAGCATCGCGGCGCACCACACCCGGTGTTTGTCGCGTGACCGGCTCAGCCAGATCCACAATGGGACAAACAGCACCCCCGGCAGGAAGTATCCGAGGATGTATTGCGGAAGGGCTGCCGCACCGATCCCGAGGGCGTGCTCCATGTACAGGATGAAGAGGACCGCCGGAAAACCGTTGGCGAGGCCATTGATGAACCATGCCGCGAAAAGGCGCAGGAACGGCTTATTGGCAAGGATCGTGGAAATCGACCGCTTGATGACGGCGCGGTTCACCGCCCACGCCGGTGGCCGGGACTTTGGCGGGGCGTCCGGGACGGCCTGTGCGATAATCAGGAACCCGGGGATACCGACAAGGACGGCGGCCCAGGCGACGGCGCGGAGGTCGGTCTCGCCCGCGCTTTCTGTCGCCCCGCCGCTCGCCGTGGACGCGCCGCCGTCCAGCAAGACCGGGATGGCGGCGGCCAACAGGATACCGCCCAGCATCATGCCTTCGCGGGCCGCGGTGATTTTCGAGCGGGTGTCGTAGTCGTCGGCCAGTTCCGCACCCCACGCCGAATAGGGGATGATGACCAGAGTCCAGCCGGTATACAGCAACACCGAGAACGCCAGAAGATAGCCGGCGCCCGCACCATCCGGCGGGTGCGCCAGCGCCAGCATCGCCATGGCGGCGACAACGCCGCCGATCAGCATCAGCGGTTTGCGGCGTCCGAACCGCCAGCGCAGCCTATCGGAAACATAGCCGCACACGGGATCTGAAACGGTGTCGAAAATGCGGGATGCGAGCAAAACGGCGCCGACGGCGCTTAACCCCAGTCCGACCTCCGCCGCGTAAAACTTCGGCAGATAGATATAGACCGGGATCGTCGGCATCGCCAAGGCAAGCGCGGGCAGGGCATAGGCGATCAGCTGAAGACGGCTCATGGGGACGCCCCGGCGACGGAAGCTATGGTGTGAAAACGACTCATGCTTCCGAAGATACGGATCAAATCCGGTTATGGACCTGCAACCCTTGGTCTTTTTTAGGTCCCGCCAGACAGCTACATCCTGAACTTCCGGCGTACGGCGAGCAAAAGGAGGGCGATCAGGGTGATGGCGAGGACCGACTGCGTCAGCGCGATGAGGCGAACCAGCAGGGGATAGGCCGTCAGCAGCTCGCGCGCCCAATCGCCGTACGAGGCCTCCGCACCGGGGATCAGGATGAAAAACGGCCTGACAATCTGGAGCATCGAAAACTGGAATGCGCTGACGGTGCTGTGCTGCCCGTCGTACCCCGAAATAACCAGAAAGATGAGGGTGAACAGCGCAATGACGCCGATCAAAAGCAGGATCGGCCGTTCGATCCTGCGTCCGTAATCGGAACCGAAGCCGTACAGCTGGCTGACCCACCTGACGGCCCTGGGGGTGGTCGGCAGGGCCTCGCGTATCTTGAGCTCAATGGCGTGGAAATCGGCCTCGTCGTCGCGTGCCCGGGTTTCCTCCATGGCCAGTTTCAGGACCCGGTACGTCCTTGCCGCGTCGTCGGTTTTCGTCGGCTCGAAATAGGCGCCGACGAAATCGGTGTCGTGATGCAGCGAGGCGTTGTGAAACTTCGGCGGCCGCATGAACCGCGCGTTCCTGAATTTGGTCATCGCGCCGAATTCGCAGTTACTGAACATCGCTTCCTTGTTGAATGCGGCGGAGTTGAAGAACGCGTTCCTGTGAAAAATCGCGTTGCGAAAGTCGACGATGGAATCGAACGTACAGTTGCGAAAGAAGCATTTGCCGAACTCGACGGAGGCAAAGTCGGCCAGGCCGAAGAACTCGACCTCGTTGAAGTCCGACGTCGCGGAAAGCCCGGCTTCGGTGAAGTCCGCCCAGCCCGAAAATGCCGTCGGATCGAATTCATCGGACGTGAAATCCGCGCTGGAGGTGAACCGGGCGTTGTCGAAATTCGCGGCCCGGATGAACTTGGCCTCGGTGAAATGCGCCCATCCGTCGAACACCGCGGATGAAAAATCCGCGTCCTTGGCGAATGCCGTGCGGCGAAAATCGCCCCATATGCGAAATGTTGAATTGCCGAAGTCCGCCGGTCCGCAGAATTTCGCGTATTCAAACGTGACCTTGTGGTGGAACGTCGCGTCTCGAAACGACACGGCACCCGGAAACGTTGCGTCTCGAAACGAAACCCTGAGGTCCGGCTTGCTGACGGCTTTACTGAGGTCGACGTCGTGCGGAAAGACGATCCCGGTCAGGTCGCATTCATGGCCCGACGCTGCGGTTTCCTTCATTAGGTCGACGACGGATGCGTTGAATTCTTTGACGGCTTCGGAAGTCCAGTCCTTCTTAAGTGCTACAGGGGCGTGAAACGCGCAGTAAAATTTGTCGTCATGAAAATGACTGGCAGGCGCCGAGAACCCGCATCTCATGTCGACACCGCGCTCTGCTTTCAGGAGATGATAGGCACACTTATTCGGATCGGATGAGTTCATGCTTCAGGCTTTCAGCAGGCTAACGTCTGCCGCTGAATCTAAGGCATTCTCCGAATACGGGAAAGTGGCGAGGGCGCTTTGGCGTAGGAGCGCCCCCGTTGTTGTCGTGCCGGCGCCTAGTGCAGGAACCCGGAAATCTCGTCCAGCAGGGCCAGGCGCTTTTTCTTGAGTTCTTCGAGGTGGGCGTCGTCCATCGGCTCGATATCGGTTTCACCGCGATGGATTTCCCGGTTCAGGTCGTGGTGCTGTTCGCACAGCTTGGCAAAGTGGGCGTTTTCCGCGCGCAGTTTGTGGATTTGCTCCACGTGTTCGGGGAAGTCGTCGGCGAGTTCGTGCGGTGTGTGGGTCATGGCTCTCTCTTGAAAAGTAACGCTGAGAGAAGATTGCCCGGTCCCGGTCCCGGCTTCATTGACCTAAATCAACGGTGGGCCTTCAGCCGGTGTTTTTCAGGAAATCCAGCAGCAACGCGCTGACGGCATCGGGCTGTTCCTGCTGCACCCAATGACCGGCGCCAGGGACCAGGTGCGTGCCGCGGTAGTCCATGCAGACTCGCGTTTCCAGGGCCTCGAGGGCGCCCGGCGTCTGGTAGGTGCCCCAGTCGCTTTGGCCCGAAACGAACATGGCGGGGGCATCGATGGTGCGCCCGGCGAAGACTTCCTGTTCGCGGGTGAAGGCATCGACAAAGCGGCAACGGTACCAGTTGAGCCCGCCCTGAAAACCGGTGCGCCCAAACGTGTCGCTGTAAACCCGGAGCTCGTCGTCGGGCAGCCATGCGCAGGCGGCGACGGCATCGGCGTCGGGCATTTCGGGTGCCACCGTCTCGGCCATGGTCCGGTCCAGGTCCATGACATAGTACGTCGGCAGCTTGGCCAGTTCGTTCGCGGTCCAGCCGGTCAGCCGGTGCGGGCGGTTTTCCGGCCAGTCGGCGGACTTGTGATGGAAATAGGCGCGGAGGAAATCATGCACCCCTTGCGGCGCATGCCACATGTCATCGTTCGCGGGCCGCGTCGAATAGTAGCGGTGATAGTGTTTCCGCGGGCGGGGCAGGGCCGCCAGGTCGGCGTCGATGTCGACGGCGGGTGCCGGCCTGAGGGACGGTGGTCCGGCGTAGGGCGCGCTCATCATGACCACGGACTTGAAGACATCGGGGCGGATCAGCGCGAAATGCGCCGCCGCGAACGACCCGAAATCGTGCCCGACCAGGTCGACCTGTAGAATTTCCATCGCGTCCAGCAGGCCCAGCGTGTCGCGCAGCAGGTTGAGAAAGCGGAACGTCGAAAGATCGCCGTCGTAGTCGTCGTCCCAGCCGGTGGTCAGGCCGTAGCCACGCTGATCCGGCGCGATGACGTGATAACCTGCGGCAGCCAGCGCCGGCATGACCTTGCGCCAGCTGTACGCCAGTTCCGGGAAGCCGTGCAGCAAAAGCACGGGCGGGCAGCCTGCATCGCCGGCTTCGAGCACATGCATGTCGAGGCCGTTGCCGTTCGCGACGATGCGCGCGCGGATGCCGTCGGGAAGCGCGGTGGAATAGAGTGGGGACGTCACGTCAGGGCGGAACGGGCATCACCCGCTGGTTGGTCGAGCGAAGCTTTCGGGTGACATCGAGGAAGAGGCTTTCGTAAAACCGCGCCGCGAAGCTGACGTCGTTCTCGAGTTTTTCGAACAGGATCCTTTTCGGAATCGACAGGATTTCCGCCGAACCGTCCGCGATCAGGTTGGCACTGGCGCCTTTGCGGTCCATCAGCGACATTTCGCCGATCACTTCACCGGGGCCGAGCGGGCCTGCGAATTCGGCGCAGATTTCATCGAGATAAACCCGCGTGACGCGCAGGAATCCGGACTTGATGATGAGCAGGCTTTCGATCACGTCGCCCTCGGAGATGACAGCGTCACCGGATCCGTACGTCAGCGTTTCCGCGCTGGAAACGAGCCAAGCGTGCTCTTCGTCGGTCAGTTTCGGAAACGCCCCGCTCAGGTTCATGTTCAGCGCCCTCTCTTCCCCTGCCAGGCTGGTCTTCTTACCAGTCATGATTGTGATTTTGCGGCGCGGGTATGATAATCCGGTGTCATGGACAAATACAAACGCTTAGCCGTGCTCGCGGCCTTTATGATTCTCGCCGGATGTGCCGTCGTTTCGAAAGACGAAACCGGCATATCGATCCGACATTCTTCCGAAAACGATCTGCTGATCCAGCAGCGCGCCGACCGGCATTGCGCGTTCTTCGGCAAGACGGCGGTGAAAGTGCAGGAAGGCTCGCGGGAAAGCACCTATTTCGTCGGCACCCGCGTCAGCACGTTCAAATGCGTCAAGGAAAACGGATAGACGCCGCTGTTCCGGGGCGGCGAGGGGGTCAGTGGAGAACACTGTCCTGCGGACGGTCTTCCGACAGAAGCTCCTCGGCGGCGCGCGCGATCCTGAGCCACACTTCGCGGCCTGCGCTGTCCCCGGCATCGCGGAGTTGATCGGCCTTGATGAATGCACCGGCGGGTGCGAATTCACCGTATTCCCCGATCATAAGCGTCGCGGTTCGATAAACGTCGGCGGAAATCATCATGGCAGACCTCGCAAAGCCCCCGGTTAGCCGGAAGGGCTCTTGATCACGTCGTTGACGGTGACGCCAAGCCGGTCTTCGACGACGATGACCTCCCCCTTGGCGATGAGCTGGTTATTGGCATGAAGCTCGATGTCCTCGCCCACGGAACGGTCCAGTTCGACAACCGCGCCACGGCCGAGTTTCAGGATCTGGCTGATCGGCATGTAGGCCGTGCCCAGCACTGCTGTAACCTCGAGTTTGACGTCGAGAACGGCTTCCATCTCGCTGCGCGAGCCGTCGCTCTTGACGCCGTATTCCTTATCTTCTGCCATGGCCCGTATCCTAGTGTCGACTTGGTTAACGCTTCGTGAATCCCCGGCCCAGAGAATCGCCCGATGAGAATCTGAGGATACCACGTTCGCATACGGCGTCATATCCGCTTCCAGCGGTATCAGATGCCGCCGCCCTGGTCGATTTCACCGGTCAACAGACGCACCCGGTAGCGCAAACGGACGAGGTCGGGCTCGGCGAACCCCTCGTGCTCGAGCTTCTCGACGGTGTTCATCAGGTAATCCCGGTTGAGCCCGCTGATTCCCTCGGCCCGCATGATGATGTCGGCGGCCCGTTCCTCGCCCAGATCGCCGGCGTATTGATCGTGATCCGGATCGGCGACGAAGGTGAAGGCCGTGACGCGGTCATGGCCGATCTCGATGTCCAGGCATGCCGGCTTGTACGCGTATCCGATCATCTCTCTTTCATAAAGATATTCAACGATTTGCGGTCTATCTTTAATGTCTATTTTGAAGGCAATGCCGTGGCAGGAACCGCCGCTGTCCAGTCCCAGAACGAGCCCCGGCACATCGATCGTGCCGCGGTGATGGTGCGAATAGATGCAGGGCGCACGATGATAGCCGTCTAGCCGCGCCGGACATTGGTCCAGAAACCGGAATCCGGGACGCCACATCAACGAACCATAGCCGAACACCCACTCGATATCGGGGACTTCCAGGTCCTTTCGCGTGACGCTCTGTGTGGCGGCGTTCGGTTGTATTTTTTCGGGCATGTTCCGCGGGTTTATACGTGGTTTGAATGGCAGCTCGTTCGGATACACTAAACGCCTTGATCAATCGGGCCAACTGCCCGAATTTAATTAAAATTTTAGCTAAAAGTGATGCTTGTCACAGTGTGTTCAGGAGAATGTGGCGTTAACTGTGACAGATGGAAAAGAAGCTTCCGTCTTTGGCGTCATTTTTTGATGTGTTTTGCGGTCGGGGGGCTTGCGGACACTGAGCCTTCGGGGGGCTCTGCATGAACAACATGCCACCGGACACCGGATCCGCTGCAGGAAGCGCAGGATCATCCGGTAACGAACACATCCTGATCACGGCGGAAGCCGGCAAGGATGTGGTGATCGGCGAGGCCTGGTTCCTCCGCGCCGATTTCGATCGTGAAGGTCCCGACCTCGTCATCAAAGGCCCCGACGGACAGGTCGTTATCGTCCGCGACTACTTTAATCTTCCCGATCCCCCGAATATCACCACCCCTGACGGTGTCGTCCTTAAGGGCGAAACCGCGACCATTCTGGCCGGCCCCCGAACCGGCGTGCAGGTCGCACAGTCCGGGGAACTGGCCCAGGTCGAGCCGATCGGCACCGTCGAGACCATTGAAGGTACGGTCGAGGTCACGCGCGCCGACGGCTCCAAGGTGACCCTGCAGGCCGGCGACCCCGTGTTCCAGGGCGATGTGATCGAAACCGGCAAGGCCGGCGCAGTCGGCATCGTGTTTGCCGACGAAAGCACGTTCGCACTTGGCGAAGGGGGCCGGATGGTCCTCGACGAGATGATCTACGACCCCGCCGCGCAGCAGGGCGAGGCTGCGATTTCCCTGTTGCAGGGCGCGTTCACCTTCGTTTCCGGTCAGATCGCCAAGACCGGCGTCGACGCCATGGTCGTCGACACGCCGACGGCGACTATCGGTATCCGCGGCACCGCGGGCGGCGGCGGCGTCAACGCGCAGGGCCAGATCACCATCGCGATCACCAACGAGCGCGGTGATTTCGTCGGTGAAATCACAGTCTCGACCGATGCCGGCTCGAAGGTCATTAACCAGGCCTTCCAGGCGATGTCCGTTTCCAGCCGGGGCGATGCGCCGTCTGAACCGTTCGTCATGACGGCGCGCCAGTTCGGGCAGGCCTTCGGTCAGGCGATGAAGAACCTGCCGAATGCCGAGAACTCGCTGGCGCCGGAAGTGGTCGAAGAAGCCAGCCAGGCGTTCGAAGAAGCCCAGCAGGTGCGCCAGCAGGCCGAACAGGCCGAACAGGAAAAGGAACAGAAACAGGCCGAAGCCGACGAAGCCGCGCAGCAGGAAGAAGCGGCGAATGCCGAGGCGCAGGCGGCCGCTCAGGAAGCGGCGGCGGCTCAGGAAGCGGCGGCAGCCCAGGAAGCAGCGGCGGCCGCGGCGGCGGAACAGGCAGCGGCGGCGGCAGCAGCGGCCGCGGAAGCCGAAGCGGCAGCGGCGGCGGCGACCACGGCGGAAGAACAGGCGGCGGCAGCAGCAGCAGCGGAAGCGGCGGCAGCGGCGGCAGCAGAAGCAGAAGCGGCAGCAGCGGCGGAAGCGGCGGCGGCAGCAGCGGCGGCGGCAGCGGCCGAGGCGGCGGCGGCGGAAAGTGCCGCCAAGGAAGCCGAAGCCGCGCAGATCGGTGCCGAGGCGGCGACCAAGCAGGCCGAGGCGGCGGCAGCGGCCAAGGTGGCGGCGGCGGCCAAGGCGCAGGCCCTGGATAAGTCACCCGAAGCCGCGGTCGTCGAAGCCGCCGATGCGGCTGGGGTCCAGACCCACGTCAAACAGGAAATCGAACAGCAGAAACAGGCCGTCGAGCAGGAAGCCCAGCAGGCCGAAGCGCAGGAACAGGAAGCGACGGCCCGCGCCGAGCAGAAACAGGCCGAAGCCCAGGCCAAGGCCGAGGAAGCCGCCGTACGTGCAGCCGCGGCCGAGGAGGCGGCGGCCGCTGCCGAGGCCGCGGCCCAGGCGGCCGCGCAGCAGCAGGGCGGCAATGAAGACGGTGAAGGTGACGGCACCGGGGATGGCGACGGCACGGGGGATGGCACCGGTGATGGCGACGGCGACGGCACGGGGGATGGCGACGGCGATGGTACCGGTGACGGGACGGGCGATGGCGACGGTGACGGGACGGGCGAAGGTACCGGCGACGGCACGGGCGATGGTACCGGCGACGGCACGGGCGATGGTACCGGCGACGGTACTGGCGATGGCACGGGCGATGGTACTGGTGACGGCACGGGCGATGGTACTGGTGACGGCACAGGTGACGGTGACGGTAATGGTGACGGTGAAGGCGACGGCGAGGGGACATCGCCACCCGTAACGTTGTCTCCGCCGACGTCTCCGCCGACGTCTCCTCCAGCCTCCCCGATTTCACCCATCTCGCCGGTATCGCCGATATCGCCGATATCTCCCCCGACAACATCACCGCCGGTGGATACCACAACCAATGACCCGACCACGCCGGCTGATCCGACCGATCCGCCGGATGTCAGCGCCGGAGGTAACGTCATCGACGGGTATCTGCGCGGCGCGACGGTCTTCGTCGACGAAAACGGGAACGGCATTTTCGATAGTGGGGAGACCTCGACCACCACGAACGTTTTAGGCCAGTACACGCTTTCCATTCCGTCGCAGTTCGCGGGTCAACCGGTTTATGTCACCGGCGGTGTTGACGTCACCACCGGCCTCAGGTTCGAAGGGATCCTGAAGGCACCCGGCGGATCCGGCACCGCGGCGACCGTCACGCCGCTGACCACGCTGATCCAGCACATGGTCGACAACGGTGTTGCGACCAATGCCGATGCCGCGCACGACGCGGTGCTTACGGCGCTCGGCTTCTCGCTCCCGGCGGGTGAGGATCTGAGGAATTTCGATCCGCTCGCGCAAACCCACGGGGCGACGTTCTCCGCCGGCCTCAAGATCATGTCGACGGTGCAGATCCTGACCAAGGCCATCACCGGCACGAACGCAAACCTCACCACCAGCGAAGTGATCGAGGAGGTGATGAGCGCGCTCGCCAACCAGATCGCCGCCGGTTCGCCCGCGTTCGATTCCGACGACGGACTGGAAGCGATCCTGAACACGGTCGCCGCGAATGTGACCGGGTTTACCGGCACCGACGTGACCGATCATGTCGCGGCCAGCGTCGGTCCGTTGATTCGCGAGGTCACCGGGCACTTCAACACCTACACCGGGGATGACGCGGCGACCTTCGATGCACTGGCGCAGGCCGCGCACCATGCCATGGGGGCGGTCGCAAACCACCTGAACACAGTCGCGGGCGCCAGCTTTAGTGGTGTCGATTCATCTTATTTCAGCACCTATCTCAGCGATGCATCGCACGTCAGCTTTGCCAGCGGCACCAATGTCATCAACGGCACGGCCGCCGGCGAAACGCTGGCCGGTTCATCCGGGCGGGACATCATCGACGGGCTTTCGGGTAGCGATACGATCACGGCCGGCGACGGCGCCGACGTCGTCTTCGGCGAGGCCGGGAACGATGTCATCGAGGGCGGTATCGGAAACGACACCATCTACGGCGATGACGGTGATGATACGGCGGTATTCAATGCCAATGTCGAGGAATTCACCTTCTCGGTCACATTCGACAGTAATGGGGACGTCGACGCCGGGACGGTCACGCATTACGACGGCACGGCAGGCGGTGGGCTGGGAACGGACACGCTTTATGACGTGGAAACCCTGCAGTTTGCTGATCAGACGATAGACCTCGCCAACCTGCGCGAGGCTGCGACATCGGGCGATGATCTTTTGCTTGGCGACGAGGGGACGCAGTCCATCTCCGCCGGCGACGGCAACGACCTGGTTTATGCGCAGCATGGCGACGATACCATCGACGGCGGCGCCGGCAATGACCTGTTGATCGGCGGGGCCGGGAACGACGATCTGAACGGCGGTGCCGGAGACGATACCCTCATCGGCGGGGCGGGCAACGACATCTATACCCTGTCCGAAGGCAACGATACCATCGTCCCGGACGCCGGCAATGACGAATTGATCCTCGAACTGACCGACCGCACGGTGAAAACCCTGGAAAAGTCCGGCGCGAACCTGGTCGTTACGTTCACCGACACGAACAACAACGATCATACGACGACGGTCACCGGTGTATTCGGCCTGACACCGCTTCAATCCATCACGTTCACGTCGGCCGGTGACGATCCCGAGACGTTTACGTTTACGCCGGGCGATACCGCGTCAGGCGGCGATGAAATCCTGTTCGCGACGTCAGGCGGCAGCACACTGACCGGCGGCGCCGGGCGGGACTTCCTTGTCGGCAGCTCGGGCGACGATGAGCTGAACGGCGGGACCGGCGACAATGCCTTCCTCGGCGGTGCCGGCAATGACACGATCAACGGCAGTACAGACAGTCTCGATTTCGACGAGGTTATTTACGAGACCGCCACCAGCGGGGTCACCGTCGATCTCGCCGCGGGCAGCGCAACGGGCGGTGCCGGCACCGACATCCTGAACGACATCGAAGGCGTCTCCGGGTCCCAATACAACGACGTCATCACTGGCGATGCGGACGACAACGATCTCTATGGCGAAGGCGGCGACGACACCCTCGACGGTGGTGCGGGCGATGATTACCTGTTCGGCGGTGACGGCGACGACACCCTGATCTATGACGGCGTGGACGGCCTTGTCAGCGGTGATGACGGAAACGACACGGTCGTCATCCAGAACGACGGCGCTTATTCGATTGCATATGGCCCGACGGACCCGTCGGCACCGACGGTGCCGAGCGGTGCGGTCGATGCCTATGCTGCGCTTTACGAGATCGAGAACATCCTGCTGTCGGGAGCGAACAGCAACGACCTGTATATGGATGCCGCGGGCGTCATTCAGGTCACGGATTCGAACAACCGGCTGGTGATCCAGGGCGATAATCAGGATCAGGTCAGGCTGATCGACAATTTCGGCACCTGGAACCAGAGCGGCACCCGTTCGGATGCCACCGGCAACTACACCATCTTCCAGGCCACCGTCGGCGCCGAGACGGCGTATATCGAAGTCGAGGACGGCATCGATTTCTCGAGCTTCGGTGCCGTGTCGCTCGACATTACGGATACGTCCAATTTCGACTCTGTCTCGACCACCGTATTGAACCTTTCCGGTCAGAGCGACGTGCTGAACCTGAACTTCACCAGTGGCGCGAACGCAGGTGATTCCTTCCAGATCGTCACGCATACCGATGGCACAGCCGACCCGCTGCAGGAATTCGAGACCATAAACGTGACCGGGCTGGCTGCAAATCAGTCGGTGGAACTCATATACACCGCCAACGGGATTGAAGCAGTTGTCAACGAACCGCCGCAGGCACTGGGCGTGGAGGGAAGCGTCAGTTCCCTGCAGTTCGACGGTGTCGAAGATAAGGTCACCTTGAACGATGCGACGAATATCCTGACCGGCGCCGGCGCATTTACCTATGAAACCTGGTTTAAGTCTTCCGCAACCGGGCTGCAAAGCCTGCTCGATGTCGGTGCGGTTGCTGCCGGCCAGGGCGCGGGCATGTTTATCGACGCCAGCGGCAATCTGAGCGGCAGCGTCAACAGCCAGTTCTCGATCGCGTCCGACGTCGACCCCGTGAACGACGGCCAGTGGCACCATGCGGCGTTCAGCCACGATGGCGGCGGCAGCTACACGCTTTACCTGGACGGGGTGCTTGCGGGCAGCACGACCAGCACGACGCCGAACCTGGCGTCCGGGTCGCTCGTAATTGGCGACAACAACGCGGGGAGTGCGCCGTTTGAGGGCGAAATCGCGGACGTGCGCGCATGGAGCTTGGCCCGCACCGCCGACGAGATTGCCGATAATTACCGCCACGTGCTCGAAACGCCGGAAAGCGTTTCCGAAAACCCGGGTCTTGTCGCCAACTGGACGTTCGACAGCATCAACGCAGACGGCACCGCGACCGACCTGACGCTCACCGGCAACGATGCGCAGGTTCTTCAAGGTCCGCCGGTCGATTTGCGTGCCGATGTTGCGACATTCGACGGTGATGGCGACTATATCGACCTTGGAACGGGTGCCAATCTGATCTCCAGTGATTTTACCTGGGAGACCTGGGTGAAACTGGACTCGCCGCCCGCAGGCGGTGAAGTCCTCATTCAGCTCGGTACCGAAGGAAATTCTTCGGAAAGCGCCCGGCTGCAAATCAACTCAAGCGGGCTGGCGGAATTCGTTGTTTTCAATGCTGTCGGACATCCGAGCGGAACCACTAACATTGCCGACGGCACCTGGCACCATGTTGCAGTGTCATATTCGGCCACCAGCCCAGCCAACCAACTGCAGATTATCGTCGACGGCATCGTTGAAACGACCGCGAACCCGACGGCCCCCGGTCTTGTGGCAGGAACGGCGGCGCTTGGCGCGACCGGTGTTCCGAGTCTGAATTTTGATGGCGAAATGGCAGATGTCCGTTTCTGGGACTCGGCCCGCACAGATACGCAGATATCGGCCGAAAAGGATGTGCGCCTGAACGGTGATGAAACCGGACTGCTCGGGTACTTCCCTCTGAACGGCGATGCAAGTGATGCGCAGACGAACACGACGGCAATTGACGGCACCCTGGTTGGGAACGCGGCTTTCGTGGACAGCTCGCCGCTGCTGCTGGGTGATAATGTACGCCACGGCATGACCTTCGATCCGACCACGTTAGATTCCGTCGGCTTGGGGCAGTCAGCGGCCGCGGCACTGGAAGTCGGGGGCGGATCGTTCACCCTCGAAGGCTGGTTCCAGACCGAGGCCTCATCGAGTTTGAACCAGCAGATCATTCTGTTTGGCGGCACGTCGGGCTCGCTTCGTTTGGGGCTCGCGGTTAACGCCAGCGATCAACTGCAGGTGACCGCCGCTGGCAATACGCTGAACACGGATATAACGGTGAACGACGGCGGCTGGCACCATGCGGCGGCAACGTTTGATTCAAGCACGAACGACCTGACCCTTTATCTGGATGGGTCGGCAGCCGCCACGGTCAATGTGCCGGGTGGGATCAACTACGACGCCGCCACTGAGGCAGGCGCCATCGGCTCCAGCCGCAGTCAGGCCGAATGGTTCTTCGACGGTAGCCTGTCCGACATCCGGTTCTGGGATGCGGCGCGGACCGGGGATGAAATCCGCGCCGAAATGAACGGTTACGTCGCACCCGATCATCCGGATCTGGTGGCCAACTGGCGGCTCGACGGCACTGCCGGGGAGACGGCACCAGGCGACGACGTCATCGACTATGCGGGCGGTCTCGACGGCGTCGTTGCGGGCACGCCGGCCTACCTGTCGGACCCGGTGCCGATTGCGGCCCTCGATGCCAGCATCAACGAAGACACACCGCTGACCGGCAGTATCATCGCCGACGATTTCGCAGGCGAGGCGATCACCTTCAGCGTCGCGCCGGACGGCGCACCGGAAAACGGTACGCTTACCATCGATGAAACCACGGGTGCTTACAGCTATCGTCCGGCCAAGGATTTCAACGGCATTGATACGTTCACCGTAAAGGTGGTCGATGAGTATGGGGCCATCGGCACGCAGCAGATCACGGTGACGATCGACCCGCAGGCCGATGCACCGGCGGTCCTCGGCGCCAGCGACGGCCAGATCTTCGTGCAGCTCGACGGCACGGACGACTACCTGCACGTCGATGACAGCTTCTCGGTCGATTTCGGTGCCAGCGATTACACGTTGGAAGCCTGGGTCGATCTGGCGTCGCTCGGCAGCAGCATGGCGCTGTTCGACAAGCGCGATACCGATGGTGCAGGCGTTTACGCCTTTGTCGATGCGAGCGGCTTCATCAACCTTTCGATGAGCGACGGCGCGCAGTTGAACGTCGGCGGCAGCAGCTCGGGTGCCATCGATGCCGACGGATGGCATCACGTTGCGATTTCCGTCGACCGGGACGGCAACGCCGATTTCTATATCGATGGCATGCTGTCCGGTTCCGCGGACGCGTCGACTGCGGATGGTCTCGCGTTCGCCAACAACGCGCCGCTGCTGATCGGCAAGACGTACGACGACGCCAATCCGAATCACTTCCAGGGCGCGATTGATGAGATCCGCATCTGGAAGGAAGCCCGCACGGATTTGGAAATCGCGCAGAACTACGCGACCAAGATCACGGCCCCGACGGCGGAGACGACTCTCGCCGGGTACTGGAACTTCGATAACATTGATACCCATGACG
This sequence comes from Alphaproteobacteria bacterium, assembly GCA_965261975.1. Taxonomy (GTDB): domain Bacteria; phylum Pseudomonadota; class Alphaproteobacteria; order UBA6615; family UBA6615; genus UBA8079. Next base: position 103,273 of record CBDHEC010000003.1, on the reverse strand, counting down.
AGGAATACGCCGATGACCTGTCGGCCTATGACAACCGTCTTTATGCCGACGATCCGCTGCTGGACGGCGGTGCCGACCCGGCATCGGGCGAAAGCGTCAATCACCTTGTCCGGGCGTCCGAGTTCAACGGCACGTCGTCCAGCATCGATCTGTCGGCGAACGTGGCGGCGTTGTCGAGCGGCACCGGCAGCTTCACTTACGAAGCCTGGGTCAAGACGACGGCGACGACCGATGGTGAGATTGTGGCAATCGGCGACAGTCCCGCTACCAACTCGGGATCCCAGTTCCGCGTCCTCGCCGATGGGACGGTAAAGCTTCAGACGGTCGGAAACGCTGCCGGCCCGAACAGCACCGCGACCGTCAACGACGGGCTCTGGCACCACGTCGCCGTGCGGTACGACGCCAATACCGGCCTCGCGACACTGGTCATCGACGGTGAGGAAGACGGTTCAGCCGCGATGACACCGAACCTCGGTAGTTCCTATGCCTATATCGGTGATAATTACGATTCTTCCAAGCACTTCGACGGCGAGATCGCCGATGTGCGGATCTGGAGTTACGCGCGCGACACCGGCGAGATCGCCGACGGCCGCGAGAACTTCCCGCAGCCGGACGAAGAGGGGCTTCTCGCGCACTACAAGCTCGATGGCGGCGGCGGTGCGGTTGTCGTCGACAGTTCCGACAACGGCTATGACGGCACGCCGACGAATGTTGCCGTTAATGATGCCGGTGCCGGCGTATTCGTCACGCCGATCACGTTCAATGAGGACCAGGACTTCACCGGACGCATCGGCGCCATCGATCCGGACGGTGCGACGACGCTGACGTTCACCGTACAGAACGGTGCCACCACGACGCAGGGCGCCAGCGTTTCCGTCGGTGCCGACGGCAGCTTTGTCTATTACCCGGTCGAGGGGTATCTCGGCTTCGATACCTTCGACGTGACGGTCGCGGATGCCGAGGGCAATACAACGACGCAGACGATTACCGTCAACGTCGCCGCCTATGACGATCCGCCGGCGCTGCTGGGCGTTGCACCGACCTCGGGCGCGCTGCAGTTCGACGGTGTGGGTGACGGCGTTCAGCTTGGCGACGGGACGGGCACCGGCCTTGTCACCGGCAGCGGCGATTTCACCTACGAAATCTGGTTCAAGCGCGACGCCGGGACGCTTGCGAATGACGAAGCATTGTTCCAGATCGGCGCCTCGGCGACGAACCAGCGTGCCAACCTGCACATGAACACGAACGGCACGCTCGATTTCGATCTGTACAATAATGAGAACGGGCCAACGTCGGCGAGCGCCTATAACGACGGCGAATGGCACCATGCCGCCGTGGTGAACTCGGGCGGGACGGTGACGCTCTATATCGACGGGCAGTCCGAAGGCACGGCTTCGTATTCACCAAATATCGCAGTTGGCGGCGCGGTTATCGGCAACAGCACCGAGGGTACGAACACCTTTACCGGCGAGCTCGACGAGGCGCGCATCTGGTCCGAGGCCCGCACAATCGACGAGATCCAGCTGAATTATCAGCAGCGTCTCGACGGCTCCGTCGACACCACGAACCTCGAAGGCTACTGGCGTTTCGATCAGATCAACGATGACGGTACAGCCAGCGATCTTTCCGGCAACGAACGCGACGCGGTGGTCGGCCACGGTTCGCCTGCCGATGCGTTCGCACCGGTGATGAGCTTCAACGGTTCCAGCGACGAAATCACCACGGCCGCACCGCCGCCGATATCCGGCTCGCACTCGGTTGAAGCGTGGTACAGGACGACCTCGACGGGTACGGTCGCCGTTGTGTCGAGCAACGATGTTGGCGCCGATGGCACAAACGCGATGCAGATCTACGTCACGAATGGGCAGCCGAACGTCGAGGTCGCGGGGACGGGCGGGATCGACGTTTTCACGCTTTCCGCGAACTCGACGAACGACGGCGAATGGCACCACATTGCTTATTCTTACGATGTGTCGACACAGACGTTCGCCGCCTATCTCGATGGCGCACCGGCAGGCGGCTCGCTGACGTTCAACCAGGACATTGGCACCTTTGCGCCTGACGGTGAACTGCAGATCGGCATCAACCGTCTGGGCAGTGCGAACTTTGACGGTGAAATTTCCGACGTCCGGGTCTGGGACGACATCCGCACGGCGGCGGAAGTGGCGGAGAATTACGACACCCGCCTAAATGGCCGGGAGGAAGACCTGGCGGCTTATTACCGCCTTGATGCCGACGGCACCGACAGCACGCTGAACAGCAACGACGGCACGGTTACGGGCACGACGTTGCTCGCTGACGCATCACCGACACCCATTCCTTTCGCGCGTTCACTCGAGCTGGATGGTAGCGACGATTACGTCTCAATCAGCGGCGCGCCGGCCAGCATGTCCGCCATCACATACGAAGCTTGGATCAAACCGGACACGGTATCTGCGGTGGGGAATATCGTCTCCAAGGCTTCGGATACCTTCGGGACCAGTTTCGTCGTGTTCGACGACGCCGACCTGGACGCCGCGGTGGTGGGCGCCATCGCGTCCAAGTATCGCAACACCGGCCAGACCTGTGTCTGCGCCAACCGCATCCTGGTGCAGGACGGGGTCTATGACGCGTTTGCCGCGAAGCTGGCCACCGCCGTGGCGAAGCTCAATGTCGGCGACGGCATGTCGGACGACGTCCAGCAGGGCCCGCTGATCGACATGGCCGCGGTGGAGAAGGTCGAGCAGCATATCGCCGACGCGGTGGGCAAGGGCGCCAAGGTCGCCGTGGGCGGCGGGCGCCACGAGTTGGGCGGCACTTTCTTTCAGCCGACCATCCTGGTCGAGGTCACCCCGGACATGGATGTCAGCCACGAGGAGACCTTCGGGCCGCTGGCGCCGCTCTATCGGTTCGGCAGTGACGAAGAGGGCATCGCCATGGCCAACGACACGGAGTTCGGCCTGGCGGCGTATTTCTACGCCAACGACCTGAAGCGGGTTTGGAAGGTCTCCGAGGGGCTCGAATCCGGCATCGTCGGCGTGAACACCGGCCTCATCTCGACCGAAGTGGCACCCTTCGGCGGGGTCAAGGAATCAGGCGTGGGCCGCGAGGGCTCCCACTACGGCATCGACGACTATGTGGAGATCAAATACGTCTGCATGGGCGGGATCGCGTAGGCTTGCACCCGGGCTAGGCCGCCCATAAAGCAGGCTGCCGCCAGGGTTGGGGCACCTCGAGTTTTCCGCCGCGCGGCGGTTCCGTGCCTCGTGGACCCAGAGACTGCCAGGCGCTGCGCCATTCCTCAGGCAGGGGATAGGGCGGTGCAACACTCTCATCGGACGTGAATCCGAACCGCCCGTAATAGGCGGGATCACCGAGCACATAGACACGAGCCGCACGCGCGTTCATCGGGTGTTGCAGGCCGGCGCGGACAAGCGCGCTGCCGATGCCGCGCTCCTGCCACGCCGTGGCGACGCCGAGCGGCCCCAGGAGCGTGACCTCTTCGGGCCGTCCGGCAACGGTGCAAGCCGTGAAGATGACGTTTCCCACCAGGGCGTCATCGGCGTGTGCGACGAGCGAGATCACGCCGGCCTTTTCGTTCAGCAATTCCTGAACGACCGGCAACAGATCCTCGTCGGGGAAGGCATCGGGATAGAGCGTCTCGATCGCGGCGAGATCGGCGGGAAGGCTTTCGCGTATTTCGAGCCCTTCGCGCATTGTTGCCTTATAGCCCGAAGATCTCCCGCGCCTCGTCCGGTGTGGCGACCGTGTCGCCGGTGCTCTCGATGATCTGGGCGGCCCGCTCGACCAGCTGGGCGTTGCCCGAGGCGAGCTCGCCGCGCGCGATGTAGAGATTGTCCTCGAGCCCGACCCGGCAATGGCCGCCGAGCAGGACGGCCGAGGCCACCATGGGGAACTCGAAGCGCGAGATTCCGAACGACGCCCAGTTGGCGCCCGCCGGCAGCATGTCGCGCATCAGCATCATCGTCTCGGCATTGGCCGGCGCACCCCAGGGGATGCCCAGGCAGAGCTGGTAGAGCGGCTTGTCGTCCTTGATCGCGCCGGTTTCCAACATGTGGTTGGCGAGGCGCACATGGCCGGTGTCGAAGACTTCCAGTTCGGGTTTCACGCCCGCTTCCTGGATCAGCACTGCCATCTCGCCCAGCATGTCCGGCGCGTTGACCATCGGCCGGTCGCCGAAGTTCATGGTCGCGATGTCGAGCGAACAGATGTCGGGCTTGTTCTCGACGACGTGGGCGACGCGCTCGACCGCGGTCTTCATGACCGAGCCGGGAGCGGCCTTCATCGGGTCGTCCCGGTCCGGCGAGAAGCGGCCGCCGGGGCCGGTGGTGAGGTTGATGATCACGGGCGAGCCCGAATCCCGGATGCGGTCGACCACTTCCTTGTAGAGCTTGGTGTCCATGCTCGCCTTGCCCGTCTCGACATTGCGGACGTGGATATGCGCGATGGCAGCACCCGCCTTGTTGGCGGCGATCGCCTCGTTGGCGATTTCTTCGGGTGTGACGGGTACGGCCGGATTGGCGCCCTTGCTGTCGGCAGCGCCGGTGACGGCGCAGCTGATGATCACGGGTCGAGACATGATGGAACTTCCCCCTTGGTCTGCGCGTGCCTTGTTGGCACATTGGCGCAAAGCCTAGACAGCCCGATGGCCGCAAACAAGTGGAGGAGGACCGAAGATGAGCAAGCCCGCCGAACATGTGTCGCCCAAGGTTTCACGCGCGGAGATGGAAGCGACCCGCGTGGCCCGCTTCAAGGACCTCAAGAAATTCAATGTCGCCTTCGTCGACTCCCTCCTGCCCGAGCATCGCAAGAAGAACCTCAAGGTCACCGGCCGCGGCGTGGTCGAGGACCCGCGCATGAACCCGCCGATTGCCGACGACCATGGCTTCACCGTCGCCTTCATCACCTGCGAGGCCAACACCGGTGCGGCACTCCACAGCCACGAGACCGCCGAGGTCTTCATGCCGCTCAACGGCAGCCTGGTCGTCTACTGGGGGGACGATGGCGAGGAGGAACTGACGCTGGAACCCTGGGACACGATTTCGGTGCCCGAGGGCGTGATGCGCGGTTTCCGCAACCCGGGCGACGAAGAGGTCGTGATCCTGGCCATGGTCGGCCAGCAGGATGGCGGCGGACCGGTTACCTGGCATCCCGAGGTGCTGGAGCGCGCGAAACATACCGGGCTGGGCGTGGAGGACGGCAAGCTGGTCCGGCTCGAGAATTTCGCGCTGCCCGAGGGCATGGAAGAAATCGAGACCGGCTGATTTCCTTTCCGGGAGGAAAGACTAGATCAGCTATGCCGCCGGTTCGGCGGACAACAATCTTTCTGTAGGCATAAATCCGTTTGAGGGGACCCCCGTGATGGTGAAAGCAGTTCGTATCCATGAGTTCGGCGACGTCGATGTTCTGAAGTGGGAAGATATCGAGGTCGGTGACCCCGGCCCGGGCGAGCTGCGCCTGCGCCACACGGTGATTGGTTTCAACTTCCTCGATATCGCGGTGCGCAAGGGGATCTATCCCGTGCTGCCCGAGTTGCCGTCGGTGCTGGGCACGGAAGCCGCAGGGGTGGTCGAGGCGGTCGGCGACGGGGTCTCTGGAACATCAAGGAAGGTGACCGGGTGGCCTATGCTTCGACGTTCCCCGGCGCCTATGCCGAGGCCCGTCTGATCGACGCGGCCCAGGTGGTGGTGCTGCCGGACACTGTCTCCGACGAGGTGGCGGCCGCGAGCATGCTCAAGGGCATGACGGCCGAGTACCTGATCCATCGCACCTATGCGGCCCAGGCCGGTGAGACGGCGCTGGTGCATGCGGCGGCCGGCGGGGTCGGCCTGTTCCTGTGCCAGTGGCTGGCGGCCAAGGGCGTGAATGTCATCGGCACGGTGGGTTCCGATGCCAAGAAGGAGACGATCCTGGCCAACGGCGCTGCCCATGCCGTCAACTACAAGACCGAGAATTTCCAGGAGGTCGCCCGCGATGTGACCGGCGGGACTGGCGTCGACGTGGTTTATGACAGCGGTTGGTAAGGACCACTGGCAGGGGTCCATCGATTCCCTCCGCCCGCGCGGCTACATGGTGAACTTCGGCAATGCGTCGGGCCCGCTGCCGCCGATCGATGCGGTGGAACTGAACGTCAAAGGCTCGCTGTTCTTCACCAAGGCCTCCATGCGCTTCTACCACCTGAACCGCGCAGGAGCTGGAGGACAGCGCCGCGACGCTGTTCGCGGCGATTGCGGCGGGCGACAGTGACGACCGGTGATCGGCCAGACGCTACAAGCTGGAAGACGCCGCAACCGGGCCCAGATCGATGTCTGCCGAGGGACAAGACCACCGGCTCGACAGTCCTGACGGTCTAGTCTCGACATGTTCCCTCTCTGCCCCATGGGGGCGGAGAGGGTTAGGGTGAGGTGGGGCTTGTTTCTATGCTGAGAGGGCGCCCACCTCACCCCGACCCTCTCCTCCCCAAGGGAGGAGAGGGGGAATTGTGAAAGGCCCAGTCATGAAGCTCGAATACCGCAAGCCCAGCGAAGCGGCGCTGACACTGATGCGCGAGGGCCACAATCATCCCGGAGATGGTCGCAACCCTTGATGGAGATCGCTGCGGAGGGCGTCCCGCCTGCACCGGAGAACAGCGATGGCGAGAGTGGAGGATGTCGCACGGCCTTGCCGTGACCCATCGCTTCGTGGATGCACCGGGCGAAAGCGAGACGGTGCGCTGGCACTTCGTGGAGGCCGGTGCAGGGCCCGACGCTTGTTGCTGCTGCACGGTATCCCGCAGTCCTGGTGCCATGTGGCGGCCGATCCTGCCGGAGCTCGCGAAGCATTTTCATTGCGTTGCCATTGATCTGAAAGGCTACGGCCAGTCGGACAAGCAGCGCGGTGACTATCGCCACGAAGGCGTCAGCCGACGCAGGTGGTCTCGCTACTCGACACGATTGGCGATGGACCGATTTCCACCTCTTCAGTCACGACCGGGGCACGGTGCAGGCCGATTTCATCGCGGCCAGCCAAGCTGGCAAACGGGTGATCGGCGCTGGGTGCGCGGCTCCCAGCACCTGATCCACTTTCACCCGGATCTCGCGCCCCAGGAACTGACCTGTTCACCGATCTGGAAACGCGGGGAATCCTTCAGGACCCGGTGAAGATGTTCCAGTGGGGTTTCGGAAGGCTGTGCAAGCACCCGATCCCCAAAGCCCGATGTGATCCGCGCCATTCAGGAGTTCTCGCGGCCCGGCACAGGCCTGGCGGTGGAGCGCTATTTTCAGTCCTCGACCTTTCGCAAGGACTGGATTGACCGGCGCACCCGGCTGATCCCGGCCTGGGAAGCCGCCGATGCATGGTGTTGCAGGGCTCGGATGAGCCGCCGATGCCGGTCGAAAACTACGAGGGGCTTGAGAAATAGTTCCTGCCCGGTGTTCAAGGGTGGAGCTGGTCGATGGCGGGCATTTCTATGTCGAGGAAAATCCAACGGACACGCTGGCAAAGGCGCTGCCGTTCCTGCTGGGTGACTAGGCCCGCTCAGCCGTCCTTTTCGGACGTGATCTTCGCGAAGGCCGCCAGGGTCTCGGCACTGACATAGTGCTCGATACCTTCGGCATCGAGCTCGGCGTTGCGGGCGCTGACGCCGATGGCACGCAGGAAATTCAGCACGATCTGATGGCGCTTGCGCGACGCGTCGGCCAGCGCGCTGCCTTGCTCGGTCAGGAAGATCGACCGATAGGGGCGTGACGTGACCAGTCCGTCGCGCTGCAGCCGCTTGACGATCTTGTTGACCGTCGCGTGGGAGACCCCGAAGCGTTGGGCCAGATCCGTGACCCGCGCCTCGCCATAGGCGTTGATCAGGTCGTCGATCATCTCGACATAATCTTCGGCCTTCTCGGTCTGCTGGGCAGTGCGAACCCGCTCGAACTGGGCGGCCTGTCGGTCCGCATCCATCATCTCGTCGGATTCGTCCGGTGTCTCGGCAGTGACGGGTTTAATGCGCTCCGCCATCAGGCCTGCACCTTGGTTGCGCGGCTGCATCCGCGCGTCGTCATGTTTCGGGCAGCCTCGATCATGGTGCACACCATTGCATCCGCCGCGATTCCAAAGAAGGCCGTACCCATTTGCCTGTCCTGCTTCTGCATCACGCCTCCTCCTGCCGCGCAACACCGATACGCGCGCGGTGCGGGCCATAGAGGCAGGCAGCCGCGAGGATGATCCCGGAAACCACGGCAATCATGCCCGCGGCGCTGACGGAACCCTGGGCGCCGAACCAAAGCGGTCCGTAGCCCGCGAGGATGTATCCCAGCACGGCGGAGAGCGTCGCGAAGGCGATGGACCATCCGATCTGGCGCTCGAGCCGATTTGTCATCAATCGCGCGGCTGCGGGCGGGCAGATGAACATGGCGATGACGATGATCGAACCCACGGCGTCGAAGGCGGCGACGGCGGCAATTGCGGCGACGATGACAAGGCCGAGGCCGAGCGCGGTAGCGGGTATTCCAAGTGCCTGGGCGAAGCCTTCGTCGAAGGTCGAAATCTTGAGCCAGCGCCAGAAAATCACGGTCAGCACCACCACGATGGCGCAGACCGTCGCGATGCGGACCAACTCGCCCGGCAGGGTCGCGAGTATTGTCGGGTCCAGCAGCGAGTGCCAGCCTTCGGCGCTTAACCAGACCAGGGATTCCAGGTTACCCATGAGGGCATGTTCAACGTCGAGGTGCACGCTGCTCGTGTCGGACTGTTCGAGAACCAGTACGCCTGCGGCAAACATGGTCGTGAAAACCGCGCCCATGGCCGCACCCGATTCGATTCCACCCAACCGCTTCAAGATTTCGATCAGAACGACCGCCACCAGGGCGGCGCCCGCCGCACCGAGCAACATGGGAATGGCCGAAATGACGCCCGTCAGCAAAAACGCCACCACGATTCCCGGCAGCACGACATGGCTGATAGCGTCGCCGATGAGCGCCTGCCGGCGCAGTATCAGAAAGTTCCCCGGGAGCGCGCAGGCGATAGCCGCGAGAATGCCGATCAGGATCGGGGTGAGCGAAAGCTGAACGAATTCGGTGCCCATCAATCGCTGCTCACGGTTACGGGGGGGCCGAGCCGACGATCGAATTCCGCAATCTCGTCGGACGTGAAGACATCTTCGATGGGCGTCAGACCGTCATAGCGGCCCGTTAAACCCGCGTCCTGGTAGATCTCCCGCGCCACGTCCCAGCGACGTTCGTCTCGGGTGATCTTGGCGGCCTGAGCGCGACCGGCGTCCGTCGGGACGCCGTCCGGGCGAACGAGGCCTTCGCGTGCAAGAAGGCGGAGCGTGTAGGCCTCGCGAATGGGATGTTGAGCGGCGAGCGAGAGTAACCCCTGGCGTCTGTGCACCCGGGCCTGGAAGCCGCGGCGTCGGAGCAGGGCTGCGAGAACGCCGCGTTCCGGAGCGAACAGCAGCGAGAAGATGAAAATGCTCGCCGCGACGAGGACGATGATCGGACCGGTCGGCATGGCGGGCGCCGATGCAGAAAGAACGGCGCCGAGATATCCCGATGCGCCACCAATGCCGCCGGCAATCCAGATCATGCTGGTCGAGCGATCTGTCCAGAACCGTGCGGCGACGGCGGGGATGATGAGCATCGCAACGATCAGGATGAGGCCCACCAGCTTGAGCCCGATAACGGTGACGGAGAGGACGAGGCCCATCATCAGGAGGTCGATGCGGCGCACGTCGTAGCCGAGTGCTGCGGCATAATCGCTGTCGAACGCCACGAGTGTCATCGGCCGGCGCATCAGCCATGTGAGCAGCACGGCCAGCGAGCCGCCCACGGCAATCACGATGGCGTCCTGGAGCAGCATCCCGGCGGTCGAGCCCAGAAGGAAGCTCTCGAGCCCCGCCTGCCGGCCCGCGCTCATGGCCTGGATGACGGTCAGCAACACGATACCCACACCGAAAAAGACGCCCAGAACCGCGCCGATGGCCGCATCCTCCGCGAGCCGAGTCCGGCGGCTGATCCATTCGATCAGCAGCAGCCCGATCCAGGCGGTGACGGCCGATCCCGCGATCAGGCCGAGAAGGCTGCGCCCGTCGCCGCCGAAGGCGACCATCACGACAAAAGCAAGACCTACACCGGGAAGCGTGGCATGGGCGACGGCATCCGAGATCAGTGCGCGTTTGCGCAGAAAGGGAAATGTACCCGATGCGCCCGCCGCGAAACCAAGAAGCCCGGCGCCGATCGCGACCAGTGCGGCGTTGTAGCCGGCCTGCAGGAAAAGCGCGTCGACGAACAGGTTCATCGCCCGCCGTCCGCCACCGCCAGTTCGCTGAGATGGGTGGCGGCGAGCCGCCCGCCGTATGTCGCTTGGAGGTTCTCAGGTGTGAAGGTCGTCTCGACCGGGCCTTCGGCGATGGGTCTCACGTTGAGCAGGAGCACCTGATCGAAGTAGTCGCGTACCGTGGCGAGGTCATGATGCACGGCGATGACCGTCTTGCCCTCGTTCTTGAGCAGTTTCAGTACGCCGATGATTGCCCGCTCGGTTGCGGCGTCCACGCCTGCGAACGGCTCGTCGAGGAGGAAAAGGTCGGCGTCCTGCGCCAGCGCGCGGGCGAGAAACACACGCTGCTGCTGGCCGCCTGAGAGTTGGCCAATCTGGCGATGCGCGAAATCGACCATGCCGACCCGGTCGAGGCATTCATTGGCCTGGCGCCGCGCCTGGCCCGAGAGCCGTCCGAGAAGCCCGACCTTGCGATAGAGCCCCATCTGGACGACATCCAGCACCGTGGTCGGGAAATCCCAGTCGACGCTCGCGCTCTGCGGCACATAGGCGATGTGGGTGCGGGCGTTGCGGAGCGATTGTCCGAATACGTGGACCTCACCGGACAAACGCGGAATAACCCCCAACGCGGCCTTCAGCAGGGTGGATTTTCCGGCTCCGTTCGGTCCGACAATGGCCGACATGCCGCCGGCGTTGAAGGTTGCATCGACTGAGAAGACCGCTGGTTTCTCGCCATAGGAAACAGTCAGCCCCTTAAGGGCGAGGGCCTTGTCGTGCGGCGCCTCGGCCGGGCCGACGGCATGGCCCCGTTCGGATGCGATTTCGGGTTGTGTGGTGCGTGACATACGCGATCCCTCAGTTCAGCAGGCCCTGCATGCCGGTATCCGGCGCCCGGCCGCCCAGCGCGCTTGTGATGGTTGTCGTGTTGTGGTCGATCATCCCGACATATGTGCCCTCATAGGTGCCGGGCGCGCCCATGGCGTCGGAATACAATTCGCCCCCGATGACGACCTCATGGCCTTTGGCTGCGGCACCTTCGATCAACGCACGGATGTTCCGATCCGATACCGAGGTCTCGACGAAGACGGCCCGGATGTTCCGGTCGACCAACAAATCAACAAGTTCGGCGATGCGCCGAAGGCCCGCCTCGGACTCGGTCGAGATGCCCTGTATGCCGACGACATCGAACCCGTGTGCCTTGCCGAAGTAGCTGAACGCATCGTGGGATGAGACGACCACGCGACTTGCGGCCGGGACCGTGGACAGCGCCGAAGTCGTGTAGTCGGTCAGCTTCTGCACTTGCTCGAGATAAGAATCTGCATTGGCGCGAAATATCTTCTCGCCCGGCGGGTGCGCTTCGATCAGCGCATCGCGGACATTGGTGATCACATGCGACCACAAGGACGGGTCCATCCAGAGATGCGGGTCAAACCGGTTCTCATAGTCTTCGGAGCCGATCAACAGGTTCTCCGGTACGGCTTCGGCCACGGCGACGACCTTGTTGCTGCCGGCCAGCTCGAGAAGAAAATCCTCCAGCTGGGCCTCGAGATAGAGACCGTTCCAGAGCACCAGGTCGGCTTTCGCCATGGCCACGATATCGGTGCGTGTCTGTCGATAGGCATGCGGATCGACGCCCGGGCCCATCAGCGCCTTTACCTCGATCAGTGTGCCCCCGATCCGCGATACGGCGTCGGCGATCATGCCGGTGGTGGTCACGACACGAACCCGCTCCTGCGCGCCGGCCGGGTGGGCGAGCGCAATGAAGGCGACGGCGAGGACCGTGCAAAACAGGCTTCTCCAGCTCTTTTTCATGCGAATCTTTTCGTTCTCAACCAGGCAATGACGGCCCCCTGAAGGCGCCCGTGCCCGAAGCGTAAGCAGGAATAACCCGACGGTCAAATATTCAAGGAAGGTTCTAAAAAGTAGCCATAGCTACAAATATGACCAGGTTATACCGCACACGATGAACGGTGGTCTGGCCGCGTGTCGGGCCTCAGTGAAGCAGCTGGGCGACGTGCGCGGCGCGTAGCTCGCGCATCCGGTCGCGGATGGTCGGCCCGTAGGTCTCCATGTCGGACAATTCCTGGGGCTTCAGGCGGTCGCGGATGCCGTCCTGGAAACTCGGCAGGGCGCTGGCGCGCTCCCACCAGGCCTGCACCCGGGGCCTGTCTTCGTTCCAGACGTCGAACAGGCCCAGGTAAATCATCCGTGCGGCGTAAGGCATGATATTGATGTCGGCCAGGGTGTGCCGATCGCCGAAAATCCAATCACGACCGTCACCCAACGTTTCCTCGAGAGTTTTAAACACCTTCTCGTAGGCCGCGATGGCATGCAGGACGAAGGGTGAGTCCACCCCGTCCTCATATGTCGATGTAAACCGCATGCGTCGTCGGGGGTCGCCGATATTGTGCAGGCGCTTCTCGCGTTCCTCCGGCGTCAGGGATTTCATTTTCTCCCGGAACATCGCAGAGAAGCTGATCTCGGTCGTGCCCTCATGCAGCCCCTCGTCGACCATCTTGGACCAGATGCGCATCTGGGCTTTGTCATAGGGATCATCGGGTGTGAGCTTCGGGTCCGGGTACACCTCGTCGAGATATTCGCAAATCAGCGTGGATTCACAGATCGGGCGGCCTTCATGGATCAGGGTCGGCACCACACCCTTCGGGTTCAGCTTCAGATATTCGGGTGAATATTGTTCGCTCTTGAACAGATTGACCTCCCGCGGCTCCCATTCGAGGCCTTTCTCGAAAAGGGTGATCCGCACCTTCTGGGCACAAACCGAATTGCCGAACTGGTAGAGCGTGATCATGCTGTGTGTTCTCTCAGACTTGCGTGGGTTGTCCGCTGGCCGCTGATTTCGCGATCGCTTCGTGGATCGCGGCCGTGTGCGCCATCTCGTCAGGGGTGAAGAGGTACGTCTCCTTGCCTTCACAGGCGGCGGCGAAATTCTCGTCGTTGGCGCGAATCTGGGTGATGATGTCGCGCGCCGGCAGTTCGATCTCGTTTACAGAGCCACCACCGTCCTCGACGGCACCCGCCCCGAAACAGGTGGTGACCTTCGTCGTGTCCATCCAGCCATTGGCCCGGGCCCAGCCCTTGGAGCCCATGACATGCAGGTGCATGGTCGACGGTGTGGTCATGAGGTTCGCGAGATAGCCGGTGGTGATGCCGTTCTCGAACTTCACCAGTACCGATCCGCAATCATTCTCCATGATGTGGGAGGTGAGCTGGCCGTAGACTTCGCGCATCGGGCCGCCATACCAGCACATGATGTCGATCATATGCGCACCGAAATGGACGATCCCACCGGTCGGCGCCTCCTTGTTCGCGCGGCGCCAGCCCTCGATGCCGATCTGGCCCTGATGGCTGAGATTGGCCTCGATGTGGTGGATCTCGCCGAGATCACCGGAATCAATGATCCGCTTGATCTCCTGCACGGCGGGTCCGTAGCGGTAGTTGTGGCCGATCCCCAGGGTGAGCCCGGCGTCCTTCATCGCCTTTGCGGCGCGCTCGCCTTCGGATTTCTCGAGCGCAAACGGTTTCTCGGTAAGGACATGCTTGCCGGCCGCCGCACCGGCCACGATCTGGTCGGTGTGCTGTGTATGCGGTGTGACGAGCACGACCGCATCGATGTCGGGATCGTTCAGCGCGTCTTCGTAGTTGGCCGTCAGTTTCAGCTCATGGGTATCGCAGAACCCCTGGACATTTTCGGGCACCAGGTCGACGGCGCGGCTGTAGCGTATTTTGTCGGAACCATTGGCGGCGGTGACATGGTTCTGGCCCCACCAGCCCAGCCCGACAATCGCTGCATTGATCATGTTTCTTTCCTTACGTTTATCTTCTGGAACCGTAGCGCCTTCACGCGACCGGTTCACGTTTTCCCGATTTGATCGACAGGGCCATCGCGTCGAGCGCGGCCACGTCGTGGATCATCTGCTGGTTGGTGAACTTGTAGGTGCCGGTCCCGGCGATGGCGTCTGCGAACCCCTCCACATTGGCGCGAACGGGGTCGACAGGGTCCAGTTCCATGGTCTTGGGATCACCCCCGCGCATGGCGATTTGCACGCTCGTCGGGCTTGTCATCTTTGCCCACCCTTTGGAGCCGAGCACGTTGCCCATCCGGTTGTCGCGCGTGACCATGACATTGCCGATATAGGCCGATGCACCGCATTCGAAGGTGAGGAGGGCGGACGCTGTATCGCGGGGAATGATCCGGTCGAGGGCCTGGGCATAGACCTCTGAAATCGGCCCGGCATAGTGCTGGAACAGGTCGAGATAATGGCTGCCCATGTGCCAGAGGCCGCCGCCGGGTGCCTGCTTCACGTCATGGCGCCACGCATGTTCGCCCGACAGGGTGTCATGGGAGGTGTTGCCCTCCATATGCATTACCTCGCCCAACTCACCGGCGTCTATCATGGACTTGATCACGGTCTGGGGCGCGCCGTAGCGCTGGTTGTGGCCCAGTCCGAGCATGATGCCTGCGGCCTCGGCGGCCGAGACCGCGCGTTCCGCCTCGGACTTCGACAGCGCGAAGGGTTTCTCGGTGAAGATGTGTTTTCCCGCTGCAGCTCCGGCAACAATCTGGTCGGTGTGCAGTGAATGGGGTGTCACCAGAATCACCGCGTCGATGGCGTCGTCGGTCAGAACGGCGTCGAAGCTGGGCGCGGTACGCGCACCGATTTCCGCTGCTGTCTTTTTCGAGAGATCCGAATCCAGGTCCACGACCGTATCAATACGAACCTTCTCACTATTTCCAAGCGCGCGAATATGGGTTTGCCCCCACCAACCGAGCCCGACCAACGCAACGTTCAACATAATTTTCCCCCGGGTATTTTTCTTATCTTCGCGCGCGTTCGGCGTGACAGTTCTTTGGGCCGTCAATTCGCTCATACCTTGAGACGGCGGCCTTTCACCAGTTTAGTATGAATTTCGGCATGCTAGTTAGCATGCGAATAAACGGAGAAACGGTATGAAGTTCGGTCTTTTTGGCAGCGCCCAGGCGAAACGCGGCGGGCCCGATGTGGACAGCGCCAAGGGGTACAACGATTGGCTCGATTTCAATGTCGAGGCCGAGCAGCTTGGCTTTCACTCAACCTTCGCCGTGGAGCATCACTTCACCGGCTTCGGGCAGGTCTCGGCGACCGTCAATCTGCTGACCTATCTGGCGGCCCGCACATCGACGATCCGCCTTGGGACCGCCGTCATGGTGCTGCCGTGGCACAACCCGGTATTGCTCGCCGAGCAGGTCGCGACGCTGGATCTTCTGTCCGGCGGGCGTTTCGATTTCGGTGTCGGCAAGGGGTACCGCTTCAACGAGTTCAAGGGTTTCCGGATCCCCATGGAGGATGCCGAGGCGCGTTTCGAGGAATCACTCAAGATACTCACGAAATCCTTCACCGAGGACGAGCCCTGGACCTATGAGGGTGATTTCTGGTCCTTCGAGGATGTCATCGTCGAGCCGCCGACGGCGCAGAAGCCGCATCCGCCGTTCTGGATGGGGGCCGGGAGTCCCAAGTCGATCGAGATGGTCGCGGAGCGTGGCTACAATTTACTGGTCGACCAGTTTGCATCCACCGACACGACGGTCGAGCGGGTCAATAATTTCCGCGATGCGGTTGAGGCGCGTGGTCGCACGTTCGATGCGAACGAAGTCGGGGTCGCGCGCGGACTTTATGTTGCCAAGGATGCGGCAGACCGCGATGCCGCGATCGAGCGCCGAATTCAGGCGCGACGCAGGGTCGACAACCTCGCCCAGAATCCCGACGGCACCAACAAGGCGACGATCATGTCTTACGACGACAGTAACCAGACGACGGCGGAAGCCGCGTTCTTTGGGACGGTCGACGAGATCGTGGCGAAGATTGAGAAGTTCCAGGAGGCCGGCGTTAAATACATGCTCTTCTCCGACGGCGGCTCTGGCATCGAGGGTCTGCGTACCTTCTCGAAGGAGATTATCCCGGCCTTCGCCGACGATGATGCGTCGGCCAAAGCCGCTGAATAGGAACCGCAACCATGGCGCTTGAGCTCTATCACGCGGCCCATTCGACCTGCAGCCAGAAGGTGCGTATCTGTCTGGCCGAGAAGGGTGTCGAATGGGTCAGCCGCCCGGTTGATTTCTCAACCCGCGGGAACCTGGCGCCGGAATACATGGCCATCAACCCCAATGGCGTGGTGCCCGCTTTCGTGCATGACGGCACGCCGATCATCGAGTCCACGGTGATGTGTGAGTATCTGGATGAGGTTTGGCCGAATGAGCCGAAACTATCTCCGGATGACCCCAAGAAACGTGCCGAGATGCGTGCCTGGCTGCGTTTCATCGACGAGGTGCCGTCGATGGCCGTGCGGGTGCCGTCCTTCCAGAACGTATTCCTCGACCGGTTCAAGGAGATGAGCGAGGAAGAATATGCGGCGTTCAGGGATTCAAATACATTGCGCCGCGATTTCTTCATGCGCATGAACCAAACCGGCTTCAGCGATGACGAGTATGAGAACTCCTTGCTGCAGCTGCGCGCGACGGTCGAGCGCATGGAAGAAGCCCTGACCCGCGAGGGCCCGTGGCTGATCGGTGCGCAATTCACGATCGCAGATATCTGCCTGGCACCTTTGTTCGAGCGGATGGACGAACTGAGCCTGTCGGATATGTGGGAGGATGCCCCCGCCGTCACCGACTGGCTGGCGCGTGTTCGCGCCCGCCCGTCATTCGTGACGGCGTTCTATCCGGGGTCCCGGTTGGGCGATGTGTATCCCGAGTTGCGAGAGAATGCGAAAGCCTAGTCGGCCTTCTTCTGGGGAATCTTGACCTCTTTTTCTTCGGTCGGGCCTTCCGCCTTGACCCAGGCGCCGTAGCCGCCGCGCATATGGGCGACGGGCGCGAGGCCCATATCATGCACGGCCTTCGCCGCCAGCGCGGAGCGCAGCCCGCCCGCGCAGTAGAAGATGAACTTCTTGCCTGTGGTGAAGAGTTCGCGATGGTAGGGGCTTTCCGGGTCGACCCAGAATTCGAGCATGCCGCGGGGCATATGTTCGGCGCCGGGAATCGTGCCGTCACGCCAGAGTTCGCGAACATCGCGGATATCGACAAGGACCACATCCTCGTCATCCCGAACGGCCATCACCTGCTCGACGGTCATGGTCTCGATCTCCTGCTCGGCCTCGGCGCAGAGTTCCTTGATGCCCTTGGTAATCATGCTTCTTTCCTTGATAGCTGTCGGCGCGGCGCATTTTCGTGCACCGTTTGAAAGACAATATAGCGAATGAACGCGATCGGGACTCGAATCCGTACCCCTGTTTCGTGCTATTTAGGGCGTATCAGATGCATCGTCCCTTTCGGGGGCGGACAATCAGCACATTCAACAAAAGATACCTCACAGGGGCGAGAATCATGAGCGACATGATCCAGACGGGCGACATCAAGGTTGCCGCGGAACTCTACAACTTCATCAACGACGAGGCCTTGCCGGGAACGGGCGTTGATCAGGATCATTTCTGGGCTTCGGTTGATTCCCTGGTGAACGGGTTGGGGCCGCGCAATGCCGAACTCCTCGCCAAGCGCGATGATCTGCAGGCAAAGCTGGACGCCTGGCACAAGGATAATCGCGATTCCGAGTTCGACCCTGCCGCCTATCAGGCCTTCCTGAAGGAGATCGGCTATCTGGTGCCCGAGGGTGACGCGTTCGGGGTCGAGACCGCAAATGTGGACCCGGAGATTGCGACGATCGCCGGCGCCCAGCTGGTGGTGCCGATCACCAACGCCCGCTACGCGCTGAACGCGGCAAATGCCCGCTGGGGCAGCCTGTATGATGCGCTCTACGGCACGGATGTGATTTCCGAGGATGGCGGGGCCGAGCTCGGCAAGGGTTACAACCCGACCCGCGGCGCCAAGGTCATCGCTTACGCCCGCGACGTTCTTGATTCCGCGGCACCGCTCGCCTCGGGCTCTCACACCGATGCAACCGGTTACACCGTCGAGGGCGGCGCGCTGGCCGTCGCCACAGGATCGGGTTCGACCGGGCTGGCCGATCCGGCACAGTTTGTCGGCTATCGCGGCGATGCCGGCGCACCCAGTGCCATTCTGCTCGCCCATAACGGCCTGCACCTGGAGATCGTGATCGACCGCGACCATCCCATCGGCAAGGACGATGCCGCGGGTGTGGCCGATCTGGTGCTCGAAGCCGCCATGACCACGATCATGGATTACGAGGATTCCGTGGCCACCGTCGATGCCGAGGACAAGGTCGTCGCCTATTCGAACTGGCTCGGCCTCAACAAGGGTACCCTGACGGCGTCGTTCGAAAAGGGAGGCAAGACCGTCGAGCGCGCCATGGAAGGGGACCGGACCTACTCGGCCCCGGACGGCAGCGAGCTTACCCTGCACGGGCGTTCGCTGATGCTGGTCCGCAACGTCGGCCACCTGATGACCATCGGCATGGTGACCGACAAGGACGGCAACCCGGCCTATGAGGGTATTCTCGACGGCATCTTCTCTGCGCTGATCGCGATGCACGACCTGCAGGGCAAGGGCGTCCACGCCAACAGCCGTGCGGGATCGATCTACATCGTGAAGCCGAAGATGCACGGGCCCGAAGAGGTCGCCTTCTCCGACGAGCTGTTCGGCCAGGTCGAGGATGCGCTCGGCCTCGAGCGCTACACCATCAAGATGGGGATCATGGATGAGGAGCGCCGCACCACGGTGAACCTCAAGGAATGCATCCGGGCGGCGAAGAACCGCGTGTTCTTCATCAACACCGGGTTCCTGGATCGGACCGGCGACGAGATGCACACCTCGATGGAGGCCGGCGTGATGATCCGCAAGGGCGACATGAAGGCCGCCCCGTGGATCCAGTCCTACGAGGACTGGAACGTCGATATCGGCCTCGAATGCGGCCTGCCGGGCCACGCCCAGATCGGCAAGGGCATGTGGGCTATGCCGGACCTGATGGCGCTGATGATGGAACAGAAGGTCGGCCACCCGACCGCCGGCGCGAACACAGCCTGGGTACCGTCGCCGACGGCCGGCACCCTGCACGCGCTCCATTATCACGAGGTCGATGTGAGCGCCCGCCAGGCGGAGCTCAAGTCCCGCGGCCGGGCGAGCCTCGACAACATCCTGACCATCCCGGTCACCGACCGCCCCAACTGGCCCGAGGCCGATATCCAGGCCGAGCTCGACAACAACGCCCAGGGCATCCTGGGCTACGTCGTGCGCTGGATCGATCAGGGCGTGGGCTGCTCCAAGGTGCCCGACATCAACGATGTGGGACTGATGGAAGACCGCGCCACCCTGCGAATCTCAAGTCAGCATATCGCCAACTGGATGCATCACGGCATCGCCTCGGAAGATCAGGTCATGGAGACCATGAAGCGCATGGCCGGCGTGGTCGACGAGCAGAATGCCGGTGATCCGCTGTATCGACCGATGGCGGCCGATTTCGACGGATCGATCGCCTTCCAGGCGGCCTGTGACCTGGTGTTCAAGGGCCTGGCCCAGCCGAACGGCTATACCGAGCCCATTCTGCATGCCCGCCGCATCGAGGCGAAGGCCAAGTTCGGCAGCTAGGCGCGTCATGCGGCCCCGGCCGCAGACCATGATCAGGAGGCCCGCAACGCGTTGTTGCGGGCCTTGTTCGTTTATGGCCCGCCGGGCCGTTCGACTGTACGGACCAACAGCATGCCCGCGCCGGCCAGCGCACTTACAAGCAGCAATGCGATCGCATACGGAATGATCGTGTCCAACGGCAGGCGGGTCATCACGAAGGCGATGACGGCGCCGGTGCCAAGCTGGGCGAACCCCAGAAATGACGAGGCGGAGCCCGCAACGCGGGGATCGACGCCCGTTGCGCCGGCGATCCCGTTGGCGAAGATGTAGCCGTTGAAATAGGAATAGAGCATGACCGGTGCCACGACCGCCGCAATCGCTGCGTTTCCCGCGAGACCGAAAAGCATGAAGCTGGCGACGAGTTCGCCGATTACGCCGGCGACAAGCACCCGGTCGATGCCGAAGCGGCGCACCAGGCGGCTGGCCGTGTAGTTGCCGAGTACGAACTGGGTGGTGACCAGGGTCAGGCAGACGCTGAACCAGATCGGGTCGAGCCCGCGCGTTTCGATCAGCAATGCCGGGCCGACGGCGAGAAAGCCGAAGAACCCCGAAGTGCCGAAGGTGAAGGCGATCGTGTAGCCGATATACAGGCGCGACCGGAACAAATGCGCATAGCGCAGGAATATGGTGCCCCACCGGTCCGGATGGCCGCCCGTGAGGGGGCGGGTTTCGCGTAGCCAGAAGCTCGCGCCGAGCGCGGCCAGTGCGGACAAGATGGTCAGGAACCAGAAGATCCCGCGCCAGTCTATCAGGGCGTCAATGCCGCCACCCAACACAGGTGCGATCGACGGCGCGGTCGACTGCAGCATGGCAACGAACGCCATGACCCGTGCGGCCTCTACCCCGCGATGGGTGTCCTGGACCACGGCCCGGGGCACGACCAGGGTGGCACAGCCGCCCGCGCCCTGGAGCACCCGTGCGAAAATCAGCAATTCAATGCTGTTCGCCATGGCGGCCCCCGCGCTGGCCAGGCCGAACAACAACAAACCGCCATACAGAACCGGCTTGCGGCCGAAACGATCCGATAGTGGTCCGACGATCAGCTGCGAGGTCGCAAAACTGAGCAGGAACGCGGAAACGGTGAGTTGCGATTGGGCATATGGAGTGCCGAACGCCGCAGAGATCGCGGGGATCGACTGAACATGGATGCTCAGGGCCAGCGGGCCGATCGCGGCGAGAAAACCAAGAAAGAATATCGGCGGTATGCGTTCGTCGGGTGAGGGGGCTGACATGTGTGCGGTCAGTCTTCGAGCCAGTCGCTGAAATATTTGGCGGCGTCCCCGTCGAGCTTGTCGGGGTCGGCCTGAAACAGTTCGAGGAGCACCCCGTCGGGGGCCGGACACATGATGTATTTCCAGGCGCCGAAGTCGCGGATATCGCTGCGGAACGCGATGCCGTTGGCCCGCAGCCGTGCCTCGAGGCTTTCGAGATCGTCGGTGCGGATGCCGATGTGATGCACGGCACCCTTGCCCGTGTCGCGTGGCGGTTGCTCGTAGAGGTGAATGCGTCCCGACCCGAGCCGGACGAACACGTTTCGCGCCCCACCGAATTCACCGTCGAAAGCGACCTCGGCACCGAGCATGTCGCACCACCAGGCGATGGTCTCGTCGATATTCTCGCAGAACAGGTGGGTGTGATGGATGTGTTCGGTCATGATGATCCGTCCTGATTGTGCGCGCGGCAAGCTAGCATGACCATGTGGTTGTCGAGCGTCCAATTCCGCGCATGGCAGCCGCGCATGGACCTGGGCCCGCTTGCGGCCATATTCTCCGCCTAGCGAGACACCTATCGAGAGGGAACATGTCCGAGATCAGCGCGCGGATGCCGTATCGGAAGAAGTACATCGAGGTGAATGGCCTGCGTATGGCCTATGTGGATGAAGGCCAGGGCGATCCGATTGTCTTCATGCACGGCAATGCCAACTCCTCCTACATGTGGCGCAACATCATGCCCCATCTCGAGGGGATGGGGCGCCTGATCGCCATCGACAATATCGGGCAGGGGGATTCCGACAAGCTGCCTGACAGCGGGCCGGACAGTTACCTGATCCCGGAACACCAGACCTATATCGACGGGGCCTTCGCTGCGCTTGGAATCGAAGAGCATGTCACCCTGGTCATGCACGACTGGGGCGGCACCCTGGGGCTGTCCTGGGCCCAACGCCACCCGGATGCGATCAAGGGTCTTGCCCATTGCGAAATCGTCGTCGCCAACCATGCGAGCTATGATTCCTATGCCGACGGCCACGGGGAACGGGTGAAACGCGCCCAGGGACCGGAGGGCGAGGCGCTGGTTCTCGAGGATAATTTCTTCGTCGAGAATGTCTTCACCGGCGGGGTGATCCGCGAGGTCGATGCGGAGACAATGGCCGAAATCCGCCGGCCCTATGAGGAACCCGGCGAAGCGCGACGTCCCACACTGGCCTGGGTGCGGCAGATTCCCATCGGCGGGAAGCCTGAATATGTCGCCGAGCTGTCGGAGCGCCTGTCCGGCTGGGTCGGCACGATCGATTGTCCGAAGCTGTTCATCGAGGCCGACCCGGGACAGATCATCGTCGATCGCGATCTCGACATCATCAACAGCTGGACCAACCAGTCGCGCATCAAGGTCCGCGGCTTGCATCATCCCCAGGAAGACTCACCCGACGATATCGGCCAGGGGCTTGCCGAGTGGTACGCTGCGATCTGAACTCCCCAACAAGGATGACGACATGAACGACATCAGTCCCCGCATGCCTTATGCGAAAGCCGCCGTCGAGGTGAACGGTCAGAAAATGGCCTATGCCGAACACGGCACGGGGGACCCCATCGTGTTCCTGCATGGCAACGCCACATCGTCCTGCATGTGGCGCAATATCATGCCGTATCTGGAGGGCCGGGGCCGGCTGATCGCGATCGACAATATCGGCCAGGGCGATTCCGCGCGGCTGCCGAACTCGGGACCTGATAGTTACACGCTGGCCGAACATCAGACCTATATCGACGGCACGCTCGCCGCACTCGGTGTCAGCGAGAATGTGACATTCGTCATGCATGACTGGGGCGGTCCCCTGGGCATGAGCTGGGCCCATCGTCATGCGGACAGCATCAAGGCGCTCGCCTATAGCGAGGTATTGGTCTGCAACCATGACAGTTATGACGACTATCCCAATGCCGTGGGAGACATGCTCAAGTTGCTCCGGACGCCGGAAGGCGAGCGGCTGGTGCTCGAGGAGAACTTCTTTGTCGAGAAGGTCTTCACGGCCGGCGTGATCCGGGAGATCGACGAAGAGACGATGGCCGAGGTGTTGCGGCCCTATAAGGAGCCTGGTGAGAGCCGCCGCGCGACGCTTTCATGGCCCCGGCAAATCCCGATCGAGGGCGACCCCGCCGATGTTGCCGAACTGATGGATACGCTGTCGGACTGGATGCAGACCAACGACGTCCCGAAGCTGTTCATCAATGTCGAGCCCGGTCAGATCGTATTCGAGCGTGACCTTGAAGTCCTGCGCTCATGGTCGAACCACACCGAGGTGGTGGTGCGCGGACGCCACCATCCCCAGGAAGATTCGCCCCACGACATCGGCAAGGCGCTTGCCGCCTGGTACGACGCCCTGTAATCGAGACTTGCCAACGTTGATCACGGGAGGCTGGCATGACCGACTATGAGCAGGTTTGGGACGAGGTCGAGTTTTACTCCGACGGCAAGAAGATCGCCGCCTATCTCTACCGGCCGAAGGACTGGAAGCCGGGTGATCCGCCACGTCCGGCGATTTGCGTGCTCCATGGATATTCGGGAATGAAGGACGTCTACGGCATGGATGTCCCGCAATGGCTCTGGGAATCGGGTTATTTCGTCCTGTCTCACGATTATCCGGGTTTTGGTGTCAGTGAGGGGGAGCGCGGGCGGCACCGGCCCCTCGAACAGGCCCAGAGCATCTATGACGGCGTCACCTATCTGCAAACCATCGACGGGGTCGACCCGGAACGGATCGGCTACTACGGCTCAAGCTATGGCGGCGCGCATGCGATCTGGTGTGCGGCGTTCGACGAGCGGGTGAAGGTCGTCGTGTCGGCCGTCATGGTCTCGGACGGCGAACGCTGGATGGAATCGGTCCGCCGGCCACACGAGTGGCAGGGCTTCAAGGCGAAGGTCGCGGAGGCCGAGCGCAAGCGCGTCCTGACCGGCGAGACGACGAAGATTCCCCTGCCTGAAATCATGCTGACAGACCCACACACCCAGATGGTGCTGGATCAGTTCCATTCGAAGAGCACGCGTTACAACCCGGAATATGACCTGGAGAGCGCGGCCGCAAACATGCGCTACAAGCCCGAATGGGTGGCGCATCGCATATCGCCGCGCCCGGTTCTGATGATCTACGCGGAGAATGACAACCTCGTGCCGCCCCAGGAGCAGTTGTCCTGTTACGCGGCTCTCGGAGAACCCAAGAAGCTGGTGAAGCTTCCCGAGGCCCAGCATTACGAATCCTATCAGTTCTGTAACGCCGAGAAGCACGCGATCCAGAAGGCCGAGGCGCTGGCCTGGTTCGATGAATATCTCTAGGGGCCGATAAGCATGGAGTCCGGCCGATGAAGAATCTCTGGTCGGCGCGCGAGGCGCGCGCTTATGTCCGCCGATACCGCGCCCAGGGCGTCAACGCCGACATTGCCCGGCGCGTCCACACCACGCGCCTGCTCGGTAGTGATCCCCGGCTGGTTCTGCATGGCGGGGGCAACACCTCGGTCAAAACGACCGCGTTGGATATCACCGGTGAGGCCGTCGATGTCCTGTGTGTGAAGGGCAGCGGATGGGACATGGGCGATATAGAGCCGGCGGGCCTCCCGGCAGTCCGGCTTGAACCGCTGCGCGAGTTGTTTTCGCTCGACCGCCTCGGCGATGCGGAAATGGTCAATGTTCAACGCCGGAACCTGCTCGATTCCAAGGCCCCCAACCCGTCGGTCGAGACCCTGTTGCATGCGTTCCTGCCGCATAAGTTTGTCGACCACACGCATTCGACGGCCGTGCTCGCCCTGACCGACCAGCCGGATGGCGCCGACATCTGCCGCGATGTGTATGGCGAGCGCGCCGCGCTCGTGCCCTACATCATGCCGGGTTTCGCGCTGGCCAAGGCATGCGCGCGGGTGCACGCGAGGCATCCCGACGTCGAGGGTTTGATTCTGCTGAAGCACGGCATCTTTACTTTCGGCGAGAGTGCAGAAGAGGCCTATGGCCGGATGATCGATCTCGTGAGCCTTGCCGAGCGCCGGCTTCGCACCGAGCGGCGGAGCCCGGTATTTGCCAAACCCGCGACAAGCCCGCGGCTGGCCCGGGCGGCCGCCATCGCGCCGCATTTGCGGGGGATGCTGGCGCAAGGGAAGGGGGAGCAGACAGATCGGCTGGTCATGACATTTCGGACCAGCCCGGCGATCCGCCGCTTCGTGTCCGATCCGGCAGCGAAGCGCTACAGCCAGCAGGGTACGGTGACGCCGGATCATGCGATCCGGATCAAACCCAAACCGGTTATTCTGCCAACGCCTGACAAAACAGACATGGATGGGTTTTTCCGTGGTGCCGCGCGCGCGATCACGCGTTACGAGACCGCCTATCGCAAGTATTTCGAGCGCCAGAACGATCCAGCCGATCCGCGAACTCCGCTTGATCCCGTGCCGCGTGTGCTGCTGGTTCCCGGGATCGGTTTCTTCGCGGCCGGCGTAAGCGCCAAAGCGGCAGACGTCGCGGCCGACGTTTACGAGAACAACATCGAAGTGATCACCGACGCCGAGGCGATTGGAAGTTTCCGGTCGATCTCGGAGGCACGGATGTTCGAGATCGAGCATTGGTCCCTCGAGCAGGCAAAGCTGGGGTCGGCGAAGGAAAAGCCGCTTGCCCGCCGGGTGGTCGTGGTTACCGGCGCCGGGGGCGTGATCGGTCAGGCTACCGCGCAGGCTTTCGTAGACGCGGGTGCCGATGTCGCGTTGCTTGACCTTGATCTTGCCGCCGTGGGGCCCCTCGCTGAGAAAATCGGCGGGCTCGCCCTTGCCTGCGACGTGACCAGCGATCGTGATGTGAAGCGGGCCTTCGCTGCGATCTGCGAACGTTTCGGCGGTCTCGATATTCTCGTCTCGAACGCGGGCGCTGCGTGGCAAGGCACGATCGGGGAGATCGATGATTCGGTCCTGCGAAAGAGTTTCGAGCTGAATTTCTTCGCCCATCAACGCGTCGCCCAGGCCGCGGTTGCGGTCATGCAGGCCCAGGCGACGGGCGGCGTTCTGTTGTTCAACACTTCCAAGCAGGCGGTTAATCCGGGGCGTGATTTCGGGCCGTATGGGCTCCCCAAGGCCGCGACACTCTTCCTGTCACGCCAGTACGCGCTCGATCATGGTGCGGAGGGCATTCGTTCCAATGCGGTCAACGCCGACCGGATTCGAAGCGGTCTTCTCACCGACGAGATGGTTCGTGACCGTTTGGCGGCGCGTGGTCTCACGGAAGAGGCGTATTTGGCCGGCAATCTGCTGGGGCGCGAAGTGAATGCACAGGATGTCGCGCAGGCCTTTGTTGACCTGGCGCTGGCCGACAAGACCACGGCAGCCGTTCTCACGGTCGATGGCGGCAACATCGAGGCCGCACTCCGCTAACGGCGCTTTATCCGTCGAACTTTTCCAGGGCCTTGCGCAATGCCCGACGCTGGGCGTCGGTCGCACCTTCTGCGAACATGGTCTGCAAGATCGCGACGCGACGTTCGAGCGTGTATATCCGGCCGTCGTGGATGGTCAGATCCGATGCGCTTCGCTGTTGCACGGCTTCCGCGAGGATGCGCGATTTGCCGGCCGGGGAAAGCATGTCGCAGACGATGCCCTGCGCGGGAAAAAGGGCAGCGCTTCCCACCGCGGCATTGGCACCATACTCGCTCCGGCTCGCGTCGATCACCGCGCTTCGCGGCGGCATCAGCGCCAACAGCCGATCATGCTCGGCGGGACTCTCGACATGGCGTATCTCGAGCACACCCTGACTAACCTGACCGGCGATGCGTTGGCGTACATCCGCGAGCCCTTTCGCGTTGGTGCTCGCGATCGTCACCTTCACCGGATGGGCCTTGCAGGCGCCCATCGTAACGGCTGCGGCCACGGCGCGCGCATCGTGGTTGGCGCCGAGAATGAGGAGTTCGGGGGTGTCCTTCGGCAAGATCTTGTCGATCGCGCGGGTCGCCGCTTCGAGGCGCGGCGCCGCGGCCCTGAGCAAGCCCGGTTGCCTGACGACCACGCCGACCTCGCCAAGAAGCCGACAAGCATCGTCGATCGCGTCATAGGCATCGCTCGCCTCGTCGAGGAACTGCGTAGCCAGTCCGGCGATAAACGCGCCACGCGCGTTGTACTCATCCTGCAGGAACTCAAGGATAACGCCGCGATCGGCAGCGCTTACTTCGGCTGCGGTCTGAAGCTCTTCGACGGCGCAGGAGCCGAATTTCAGGGTCTTGAGCGCGATCTCGATCAACGCGCGAAGCAGCTCGTTCTCGGCGCTCTCGCCCACGATATAGACAGTGGGGTCCTTTGGTGATGTTGGAATCGTAACCATGAAAGCACGCGGCCTTTCTGGCGGCAGACCAAAACCCGAACCTACAATGATACTAACACGTCCGGTTTGCCCGAGCGGCGCAAGATGATACTCTCCCGCCAAGATTTTTTTGGCGGTCTATACCGTTAATAATTCAACAATTTCAAATGTTTGTGGCAGGGGGTCATTTTGCGCACAGGTGGTCAGGTTTTGGTCGATACCTTGGTTTTGCACGGGGTCGACACGGTTTTCTGTGTACCAGGGGAGAGTTATCTCGCCGCTTTGGACGCCTTGTATGACGTTCGGGATTCCGTCCGGGTCATCACCTGCCGCCATGAGAACGGCGCGGCCTATGCTGCCGAGGCTTATGGCAAGCTGACCGGCAAACCGGGCATCGCATTCGTGACGCGTGGCCCCGGGGCATGCAATGCCAGCATCGGTGTTCACACGGCGCTGCAGGATTCCTCACCGATGATCTTGTTCGTGGGCCAGGTGCCGCGCGAGTTTCGCCGTCGCGAGGCATTTCAGGAGATCGACTTCGAGGCGATGTTCGCACCGGTCGCCAAATGGGCGGTCGAAGTGGATGACGCGGCCCGGATGCCCGAGGTCACGGCGCGTGCCTTCGCGGTCGCGGCAGGTGGCAGGCCGGGACCCGTGGTGGTGTCGCTGCCCGAAGATATGCTGACAGATGAGGTCGACGTCATGGACGCGAAGGTTGCGTCCCATGCCATGCCGGAACCGACCGACGCGGACATGACGCGTGTGCGCGAGCTTTTGTCGGCGGCCGAACGTCCGCTGATAATTTTCGGAGGCGGTGGATGGTCGGCCGAGATTTGCGCCGACTTCGAGGTGTTTTGCGAATCGAATGGCCTGCCGGCCGTATCGTCGTTTCGGGTCATGGATATTTTCAACAATGACCACCCGAACTTCGTCGGAGAACTCGGGTACAACACCAATCCGAAACTCACCCAGCGTGTGATGGATGCCGACCTGTTGCTGGTGGTGGGCGCGCGTTTGGGGGAAACAACGTCCCAGGCCTTCACCATCGTGAAAGCCCCCCGGCCGGATCAGACCATGATCCATGTCTACCCCGACCACAGTGAACTCGGGCGTGTGTTTCAGGCCGATTTGCCAATCGCCTCGGGGATTGGTGCCTTCGTTTCGAAGGCGCGACGGAGCCTGCAACTCGACCCCGCTCGTTGGGCGGCGTGGCTCAAGGCAGGCCGCGATGATTTTGAGGCCTGGACGGTGCCCGTGGACGTGCCGGGGCCCCTGAACCCGGCAGAACTCTTCGTCCAGCTGCGCGATATCCTACCCGACGAGGCGATCATCACCACGGATGCCGGCAACTTCGCCGGCTGGACCAGCCGCTTCTTCAAGTTCCGAACCTACCGGACCCAACTGGGCCCCGCGAACGGATCCATGGGCTATGGCATGCCCGCGGCCATTGCCGCCAAGACGGCGCGCCCGGATGTTCCCGTGATTTGTTACGCCGGTGATGGCGGTATCCTGATGACCGGCAATGAACTTGCGACCGCGGTTCAGTATGACCTGCCGATTGTCCTGATTATTGCCAACAACAGCATGTACGGCACCATTCGGATGCATGAGGAGCGCGAGTATCCAGGCCGCGAGATCGCGACCCATCTGCGCAATCCGGATTTCGTGGCTTGGGCAGAATCATTTGGCGCGCAGGGTGAACAGGTGCGGACGACCGAAGAGTTCAAGCCTGCAATGGAGCGTGCGCTTGCGGCGGGTCGCCCGGCGGTGATTGAACTTGTCGTCGATCAGGAACTGATCGCGAGCAACTTTACCCTTTCGCAGCTGCGCGAGCGGGTGCGGAACGCGGCCGAGTAAGCTCCCACATGCCGAAAGATCATGTGAAGGCGCTTTTCCTGGACCGTGACGGCGTGATCAATGTCGACAGCGGTTACATTTGGCGCATCGAGGATTTCATCTTCTTCGAAGGTGTCTTCGATGCCTGCCTCGCTGCTCAGGAAATGGGGTATCTACTCGTCATCGTGACCAATCAGGCCGGGATCGGCCGGGGTCTTTATACCGAGCAGCAATTCCACACGCTGACGGCCTGGGTCGAAGAGCAGTTTCGGGACAAGGGCATCGAGATCGCCCGCACCTATTTCTCGCCCACCCACCCCGACGAGGGAATCGGCGTGTACAAGCGGGAATCGCCGGACCGGAAACCCGGCCCCGGCATGCTGTTCAAGGCGCGCGACGCATTCAACATCGACATGGCGGCGTCCGTGATCATCGGGGATCGCGAAACCGACATCGAGGCCGGTATCAACGGCGGTGTCGGAACTCGACTGCTGCTCGACGGCACCGAAGACACAACCGGTTCGCGTGCGGATGCGATCGTAGGATCGCTTGCGGAGGCCTTGGCGTGGCTCGGCGCAAACGCCAAGTCCCGTTAGCAGGCCTGTCTAGGCGAGGAAAAGCGCCACCATCATGCGGGCCGAGGTGGCAAAAAGAAATAATGAAAACAGTAGTTTGAGTTCCCGCGCGCTCAGGCGGTGGGCCAGCCGCACGCCCAGCGGCGCGGTCAGCGACGTGAACGGTGCGATCAGGACCAAACCGAGCAGGTTCACATGGCCGACACTGGCTTCGGGAAGGGCGGGTATTCCCCAACCCGTCGCGACGAACCCGATGGTGGCGGGAAGCGCGATGACGAGTCCGATCGCGGCGGCGGTACCGACCGCGCGATGCACGGGAAAACCGAAGGCGTTGAAATAGGGCACGCACAGGGTGCCGCCACCGATTCCCATCATCGCGGAAAGACCGCCGATGACGAAGTCCGAGGATTGCCCCGCGGTTCCGCCGGGCAAGCTGTCGCGAAAACGGAATTCCGCCGAGGTCACCGCCATATAGATCGCGACCGCGAGCGCGACGAAGGCGAAGACCATGCTGAGGACGGGGCCGTCGACCGCGCCGGCGATCAGCGTGCCGGCGACGGAGCCGAGCAGAATCCAGATGCCCCATTTCTTCAGGAGGTCAGTATCAACGGCCCCGCGCCGGTGATGGGAGCGGGCGGAGATCACCGACGTGATGACGATGCTGGCCAACGAGGTGCCGACGGCCACATGCATGCGAACGGACTCGTCGATATCGATGAGCCCCAGCATGGTGAACAGTACCGGCACGACGATGATCCCGCCGCCCACGCCGAGGAGCCCGGCGAGGATACCGGCGATGCAACCTGTCGCGATGAGCACGGCCGCGAGTGGCGCCAGTTCTATAATGATGTCCATACGACAGTTAATCCCTGTGCGCGTGGCTCGCGCAAGGGGGCGTCGGTCAGTTTCCGGACAGGCGCCAGTCCATCATCTCGATGCGATCCTGGCCGAAGAACGGTTCGCCATCGACCACGAAGGACGGGACGCTCCAGACACCATCAGCGAGAGATTCGTCGGTATTTGCTGCGAGTTCCGCGGTGACGGCCTCGGATTCGGCCGCCGCGACAAGTGCCGCGCCATCGAGCCCGACGCCATTGGCGATCGCGGTGACTTCGTCCGGGTCGCCGATATTCTTTTCGTCGGCCCAGCAGCCGCGCGCCAGGGCGCGGGTGATTTCATACTGATCGTGGCCCGCCTGGCCCGCCGCGATAATCACGCCTGAGGACAAATGATAGGGGGCCGGGAAATGCGCCGGTTGTGTGTTGAGCGGCACACCGCGCCATTTGGACCAGCGTGGCAGCTCGACGAGACGGTAGGCCTGAAGCACGGTCGGCCTGTCACCAAGCGGGCGTCCTGCGCCGGTCTCGCCCCAGGCGCGACCGACATCGGTTGGCTTGTAGGCGATCGTGCGCCCATGCTTGTCGGCGAGCTCCTTGAGGGCGTCAACGGCCAGATAGGACCAGGGTGAAATGCAGGCGAAATAGAACTTGATAGGGTCGCTCATCGGGCGGTCTCCACATGTTCAGCGATATAGGTCGGCAGCGCGAACGCCCCGACGTGCAGATCGGCATTGTAGTATTGGGTCTGGATATCGGCCTGTTTGTAACGTTCGGCAAGCGCGCCGGCGGGTGGTTTGCGCAGGTCAGGGTTGTCCGTACCCCATCCGAAGGCCATGAAACCGCCGACATAGGTCGGTACCGGCGCGATATAGGCACCGGCATCGGCGAAATGTTCGCCCAGACGCCGCACGGTAGTGGCCAGCTCGTCGCCCTGGATCATCGCGACACCGCTCTGGGTCACGATGACGCCGCCGTCGGTCAGCCGGGATTTGCAGTGTCCGTAGAATTCAGACGTGAACAGCACTTCGCCCGGCCCGATCGGGTCCGTCGAGTCGACGATGATGACGTCGAAGAGGCGGTCGGTTTCGGCGATGAACTTCGCGCCGTCGGCGATCACGATATCGGCGCGCGGATCGTTGAATGCGCCGTTCGAGATGCCGGGCAGGTGCTCGGCGCACAAGGCCACGACCGACGCGTCGATTTCGACCATGGTCGCCTGGTCCACCGGGTGTTTCAGCGCCTCGCGCAATATGCCCCCGTCGCCGCCACCGATGATGCAGACGTTGCGGACGTTTCCATGCGCCAGCATCGGCACATGGGTCAGCATCTCGTGATAGATGAACTCGTCGCGCTCGCAGACCTGCATGATGCCGTCGAGGGCCATGACGCGGCCCCATTGGATCGTTTCATAGATCACCAGATCCTGATGTTCGGTGGTTTCGCGGAAGACAATGTCCTCGATCTGCACGCCCAGTTGCAGGCCGACGCCGAGCGGCTCGTCAAACCAGGCCCACCTGTCGCTCAAGCCACAACACCCCGGCGTATTTCGTTCACGGAGACGGAGGTCGCGTCGAAGGCAGTTTCCAGCACTGGTAGCGAATCACGCGGGTTGCATTGGCCGCACATGAAGATGTCGAGGGCTGCATAATCGCGCTCGGGCCATGTGTGGATCGAGATATGGCTTTCGGCCAGGATCGCGACACCCGACACGCCGCCCGAATCCGAATACTGATGAAGCTTGACGGCTAGCACCGTCGCCTTTGCCGCGTCTGCAGCCTCGCGCAGGGCCCGCTCGATATAGACGATGTCGGTAAGGTTTTCGGCCCCCCACAGGTCCACCAGCATGTGACGGCCGGCAAATGTGACGCCGTCTTCCTGGACGAAATAGTCGGTAAGTCCAACCGGTTCTACGGCTGCTGTCGCGTTGTTTGCCATGCCATTGGAACTCCTGCAGGCGATTGTCGGGCCGGTGCTTTTTATTGAAATTCTCGGGTCGTGCAACCACCAAAACGCACCGCCTGACAGGCAGCCTATCGGGTCGCGACGATGTAGGGAAATTGGGGGTGGGGCGGTGGTCCGACTTGGCCGGACCACCGCCCCTGAGGGGAGGCTTGCTTCCTGGGTAAGGGAGCAATGAGGTCAATCTATCCGGGGACGCGATGCGGCGATGTGACGACTGTCACAGGGCGAGACTTTTTTTCTCTAAAAGGCGTCTTCCGCCAGCGCCATCACCGAGTCTCCGCCGTTGGTGATGGTTTCAAGGTGCATGTTCCCGCGCGGCAGGATGTGATCCGCATAGAAGCGCGCCGTGATCCGTTTGGAATCCAGGAATTCCGGACTGGCGCCGCCTGCGGCCCCGTTTGCAGCGGCCAGGGCGGCGCGGGTCATCAGCCAGCCGCCGACGACGGTGCCGGCCAGATGCAGGAAGGCATGAGCGCCGGCGAACTTTCGGTTCACGTCGTTATTGGCGGGGTCGAGCATCCATTCCGTGGCATGTCGTAGCGCCCGGTTGGCGTTCTTCTGTTCGGCGATCATGGCTGCGATTTCCGGGTCCTCCGAATCCGGAAGATCGTCGATTTCGTCGAGGAGTTCCTCCATTGCCGCCCCGCCGTCGCGCATCAGTTTGCGCCCCAGAAGGTCGATGGCCTGGATGCCATTGGTGCCTTCGTAGATCGGGGCGATGCGTGAATCGCGGAAATACTGCGCCGCGCCCGTTTCCTCGATGAAGCCCATGCCGCCATGCACCTGCACGCCGGTGGAGGCGATATCGACGCCGAGGTCGGTACACCAGGCCTTGACCACCGGGGTCAGCAAATCGGTCCGCCGCTGGTTGTAGCCGCGCGTCTCGGGGTCCTCGTGATGGCGTGAACGGTCAAGCGCGGAATTCGTGTAATAGGCCAACGCCCGCATGGCTTCGGTCTGGGATCGCATGGACATCAGCATGCGCCGCACGTCCGGGTGCTGGATGATGGTCACGGATTCGCCGCCACTCTCGACCGGCGCCGACTGTACCCGCTCGCGGGCATAGGTCACGGCGTGCTGATAGGCGCGCTCCGCGACGGCCACCCCCTGAAGGCCGACATTCAGGCGCGCATTGTTCATCATCGTGAACATGCAGCGCAGGCCGTCATGTTCCTCGCCGATCAGGTATCCGACCGCGCCGTCGCCGTTCTCGCCATAGGCCATGACGCAGGTCGGGCTCGCATGGATGCCCAGCTTGTGTTCGAGGCTCACGACATGTGCGTCGTTGCGTTCGCCCAGTGTGCCGTCCTCGTTGACCAGGAACTTGGGTACCAGGAAGAGGCTGATGCCCTTCACGCCCGGTGGTGCATCGGGCAGGCGGGCCAGCACGAGATGGATGATGTTGTCGGTAAAGTCCTGATCGCCATAGGTGATGAAGATCTTTGTGCCCTTGATCCGGTAATGGTCATCCTCGCGTTCGGCACGCGACTTGAGCAGGCTGAGGTCGGTGCCGGCCTGGGGTTCGGTTAGGTTCATCGTGCCGGTCCATTCGCCGGACACGAGTTTCTCGAGGAATTTTTCTTTCAGTTCCGGCGCGCCGTGGGCGATCACGGACTCGATCGCGCCGATGGTCAGCAAAGGACACAGGGACCAGGCGAGGTTCGACGACTGCCACATCTCCTGCAGCGCCGTGGTGATGGTCCAGGGCAGGCCCATGCCGCCATGCTCGGGCTCGAACGGCGTGCCGTTCCAGCCGCCCTCGACGAAGGCCTGATAGGCTTCCTTGAAACCGTCGGGGGTCGTCACATCGCTGCCCGAAAGGGTCGATGTCTGCTGGTCGCCGGACTGGTTCAGGGGGGCGACCACTTCGCCGGTAAATCGTGCGGACTCGTTGAGGATTTGCTCGACAAGGTCGCTGGTTGTTTCGGCGAACGCCGGGAGAGTGCGCAATCCGTCCATGTCGCACAGATTTTCTAGAATGAACTGCATGTCCTGCACGGGCGCGTTGTAGTCGGACATAACCTCTCCTGTTCTGTCGTGTGGCCCTTACAGGACCTTTCCGGGGTTCATCAGGCCCTTGGGGTCGAGCGTTTTCTTGATCATGCGCATCATGTCCAGTTCCACGGCCGGCTTACGTTCGGCGAGGTCGTGAACCTTGAGCTTGCCGATACCATGCTCGGCGGAAAAGCTGCCGCGCATGGACAGGGCGATGTCAGCCACCCGGCCGGTGATCTCGTCCCAGCGGTCGAGAAATTCCTGCGGGTCGCCATCCACCGGTTGCGACAGATTGTAGTGCACGTTGCCGTCGCCCACATGGCCGAAGGCCAGCGGGCGTATCCCCGGATACATCTCGGTGACGGCGGCGTCGGCCTCGCGAATGAATTGCGGCACCTTCGAGATGGGCACCGAGACGTCGTTCTTGATGCTCGCACCCTCGGGCTTCTGGGACAGGACCATGGCCTCGCGCAGGAACCAGAACTGTTCGCGCTGGGCATCCGACTGGGCGATGGTGGCGTCGACCACCAGCCCGTCTTCATAGGCGGCGGCCAGGAAACCCTCCATCGCGGCGCCGAGGTCCAGGCTTTCCTCGCTGCTCTCGAACTCGATCAGCGCATACCATTCATGCCTGCCCTCGAGGAACTCGAATGTCCCCTCGGTGTGGCGGATCGAGATGTCGATGCAGATGCGGGGGATGAGCTCGAAGCCCGAAACCGTGTCGCCGCTCGCCTTGCGGGCCCGTCCGAGTACCTCGAGCACGTCCTCGAGCTCGCGGAGTGCGATGAAGGCCGTGCTGCGCACCCGCGGCCGCGGGAACAGTTTCACGACCGCGCCGGTAATGATCCCCAGCGTGCCCTCGGCGCCGATGAACAGATGCTTCAGGTCGTAGCCGGTATTGTTCTTGCGCAGGCCGGTCAGTCCGTCCCAAATCTGGCCGTCGGGCAGGACCACCTCGAGGCCGAGGGTAAGTTCGCGGGTGTTGCCGTAACGGATCACGGCCGTGCCGCCGGCATTCGTCGAGAGGTTGCCGCCGATCTGGCACGACCCCTCGGCGCCGAGGCTGAGCGGGAACAGCCGGTCATGTTCCTCGGCGGCGTCCTGCAGGCTCGCCAGCACGCAGCCCGAATCCACGGTCATGGTGAAGTTCACCGGGTCGATCTCGCGGACATTGTTCATGCGCGCGAGACTGAGGATGACTTCGCCCGAGGCGACCGCGCCGCCGCACAGGCCGGTATTGCCCCCCTGGGGGACGATCGGGATGTTCACTTCGTGGCAGGCCGCGACGACCTGAGAGACCTCGATTGTCGACGCCGGTCGCACAACGCAGGGGGTCTCGCCGCGGAAAAGGCCGCGTTGTTCGGCGATGTAGGGTTCCATATCCGAGACATCGGTCACCAGCCCGGCATCACCGACAATTTCGGCTAGCCGCGCCAGCAGGCTCTCGGGCAGCCCGTTCGGCTGTGCGGGGGTGAGCTTGTTCATGCCCATTGATGTAACGCTCCCGTTTGATGGGGGCAATACGCGCTGTGGCTATGTCTCACCGGGTATGCGCGGCAACCGCGCGCCGTAACCGGTCGTTGATCGCCCGTCCGATGGCGCTATCCGGCACCGGTGCCACGGCGATGCCGGCATATTCCGGCCTGTCGAGTTCACGCAGGGTTGCAAAAAGCCGGGCCGCAGCCTCTACCGGGTCGCCGGACGGGCTGAGATTGAGCATGGCCGCGACCTCGTGCGTGCCGGGCGTCCCGAATGCGGCAAATGCCTCGTCGGGTCGCGGGTCCGTCACATTGATCCGTATGGGTATCCTGGGCGCGTAATGTCTGGCGATCTGCCCCGGTGAGCGCGGCGCGGCGCCCGTTTCGGGGACGCTGGCGTCGTCGATGGTGCCGAGAAAGGCCTCGAGTTGCTCGCGGGTGACCGCGCCATGGCGCAGGATCGCGGGACGCGCGCCGCACAGGTCGACCACGGTCGATTCAAGCCCGACCGAGCAGGCCCCGCCATCGACGATCAGGTCGGCGGCGTCGCCGAGAGAGTCGTGTACATGGGCCGCCGTCGTGGGGCTCACTTCGCCCGCATGATTGGCGCTCGGCGCGGCGATGGGGCCGTCGAAAAGCGTCAGCAATCTCCGGGAAAGCGGATGGGCGGGTGCGCGCAGCGCCACGGTATCGAGGCCGGCGCTGACCAGCAGCGACAGGCCGGAGTCCGCGCGCCGCGGCAGAACGAGACTGAGGGGGCCGGGCCAGAATTCATCCGCCAGAGCGCGGGCGTGATCGTCGAAATCGCCCAGCGCCTCTGCCGCGGCCAGATCCGCGACATGCACGATCAGCGGGTTGAAACTGGGCCGTTCCTTGGCGGCAAAAATGCGCGCGACCGCGTCATCGTTGCGCGCATCCGCACCGAGCCCGTAGACGGTCTCGGTCGGGAACGCGACCAGGCCGCCCCGCCGCAGAATGCTTGATGCGTTGGCCAGCGCATCGTCGCTTGCCGTTTCGATAGGGGCCACGACAACGATCGCCTAGCGGCGGCCGAACGCCACGAAGCCCGGATTGAGGTATTTGGGCTTGCTGTAGGCCAGGGGGGTGCCATCAAACGTTTCGAGCGATCCACCGGCGGCAAGGACGATGGCATGCCCTGCGCCCGTGTCCCATTCGCAGGTCGGGCCGAAGCGCGGGTAGATGTCGGCCTCACCCGCGGCCAGGCGGCCGAATTTCAGAGCACTGCCCTGGGGGACCCGGTTGCGAACATCCATATCGGCCAGATATTCCTCCAGGCGATCGTTGACCGCATGCGACCGGCTGACCAGTACATCCATGCCTTCGTCGGGAATGGCGCGACACGCGATGGCACGTTCGTCGCCGCGCTCTTCGATGAGGGTCGCCCCTTCGCCCGTCGCCCCCGCGTACATCAGGTCGAGGGCAGGGGCGTAGAGGATGCCGACCCGGGGTACGCCGGCGTCCACCAGGCCGATATTGACCGTGAACTCGTCATTGCGCTTGAGGAATTCCCGCGTTCCGTCCAGCGGGTCGACCAGCCAAAAGCGATCGCCGATATCGGTCGGGCTCTCGCCATTTGCGTGCTCTTCTTCGGAAATCACAGGAATCTCGGGAGTCAGCGCGCGCAATCCTGGCACGATCACGCTTTCCGAAGCGGTGTCCGCCAGAGTCAGGGGAGAGCCGTCATCCTTGCGGGTGCTGTCGAAATCAGTGCCATAGATATCGAGGATCGCCTCTCCCGCGGCGTAGGCGAGGTCGCGAACCGCCGGGATCAGGGCCGCCGGGTCAATTGTCATGATCTGTCTTTCCGGTGTTCGGTGTTATTCGGCAGCCAATGGCCTGTTGGCGAGCGCCCAGATGACATCGGGTGTTGCCGGCATGTCGATTTCGACGGGTCGGCCATCTTCCGAAAATGCGTCGACCAGGGCGTTGATCACGGCCGGACAGGCCGCGATCGCGCCGGCTTCGCCGGTGCCCTTGATACCCAGCGGATTGGTCACGCAGCGCGTGTTACGCATCGAGAACTCGAAGAACGGCAGGTCGTCTGCGCGCGGCAGCTGGTAGTCCATGAACGAGCCGGAGACGAGCTGGCCGGATTCATCGTCATAGACCGTGTGTTCCTGCAGCGCCTGACCGACCCCCTGGACCACGCCGCCATGGACCTGACCGGCAATCAGCAGCGGGTTGATCGCGTCGCCGAAGTCGTCGACCGCGGTGTAGCGTGTGATTTCGACCTGGCCGGTCTCCGGGTCCACCTCGACCTCACAGATATGACAACCGTTGGGGTAGGTCGCAGCCTCGGGCGCCTGGCTCGCCTTGGTGTCCAGGCCCGGTTCCTCGTCTTCGGGCAGGTTCGCCCGGTCGTGGGCGGCCTTGGCCACCTCGAACAGGCTCATCGCCCGGTCGGTGCCCGCAATTCGGAAGCTGCCGTCGGCATACTCGATGTCCGCGTCCGCGGCCTCCATTACGTTGGCGGCCACCTGGCGGCCCTTCTCGATGATCGCTTCCGAGGCCTTGGCGACCGCGACGCCGCCGACCGTGACCGAGCGCGAGCCGCCGGTCAGCCCCGGGGGCACCACGTCGCTGTCGCCCTGGACCATGACCATATGGTCGGTGTCGATACCCAGCCGGTCCGACATGATCTGCTTGTAGGAGGTGTCGTGGCCCTGCCCGTTGGACATGGTGCCGATGTAGAAGGTGATCGTCTCGCTGTCGGGGTCGATCCGGACGTCGGCCTCCTCGGGATTGCCGCCGCCGCACTTCTCGACATAGGTCGACATGCCGATGCCCCGCAGCTTGCCGCGCGCGGCGCTTTCCGCCTTGCGCGCCGCGAATCCGTCCCAGTCGGCCTTGGTCATGCCGTCTTCCATGATCGCGGTGAATTCGCCGCTGTCATACGCGTCGCCGAGCACCGTGGTGAACGGCAGCTGGTCGGGTGCGATGAAGTTGCGGCGCCGGATCTCGTCGGGCGAGAGGCCCAGCTCGCGGGCACATTTGTCGACCAGTCGCTCGACGCAGTAGATCGCCTCGGGCCGGCCCGCGCCCCGATAGGCGTCCGTCGGTACGGTGTTGGTCATCACCCCCTTCACATTCGCCCAGGCAGCGGGGAAGGCGTAGAGACCGTTCAGCATGCCGGTGCCGGCCTCGGTGGGGATGTAGGTTCCGAAGTGGGACAGGTATGAACCGAGCGCGGCCCAGGTCGTGACGCGGAGCGCCAGGAACTTGCCGTCCTTGTCGGTCGCCACCTCGGCGCGGGTCACGTGATCGCGGCCCTGAATGTCGGAGACGAAGCCCTCGGAGCGGTCGCTGGTCCAGCGGACCGGCCGGCCGACCTTCTTTGCCGCCCACACGACCATGGGCTGTTCGGGGTGGGGGAAAATCTTCATGCCGAAGCCGCCGCCCACATCGCCGGTGATCACGCGCAGCTGCTCGCCCTCGATCCCCAGAATTGCGGACACGGCACCGCGCAGAACATGGGTACCTTGGGTCGGGGTGTAGAGGGTGTAGCGGTCCTCCCCGGCGTCATAGGCGCCGATGGCCGCGCGCGGCTCCATCGGGTTCACCACCACCCGGTTGTTCACCAGGTCGAGCACCGTCACATGGTCGGCCTTGGCGAAGGCGGCCTCGGTCGCATCCTTGTCGCCCTTGCCCCAGTCGAAGCTGAGATTTCCCTCGATGTGATCGTGGACCAGCGGCGCGCCCGGCTGGGCTGCCTTGTAGGTGTCGGTGACCGACGCCAGCACGTCGTAGTCGACCTCGATGAGCTCGGCCGCGTCGCGGGCCTGCGCCAGCGTGTCGGCGACCACCAGGGCGACCGGGTCGCCCACATAGCGGACGCGCTCCTGGGCCAGCAGCGGGCGATAGGTCTCGGGCCGCTCGGTGCCGTCCAGGCTTTCCACCGGGAACATGTTGGGCAGGGGCTTGATCTCGTCGGCCGCGATGTCCGCGCCGGTCAGCACGGCCAGCACGCCCGGCGCGGCCTTGGCCGCGCCCGTGTCGATATCCTTGATCGCCGCGTGGGCGTGGGGCGAGCGAAGGATGAAGGCGTGACTCTCGCCCTCGAGCTGCACATCGTCGGTATAGGTGCCGCCGCCGGTCAGCAGGCGGAGATCTTCGATGCGCGTGACCGATTGACCGATGCCGAATTGGCCCATGGGACGTCCTTTGCATGTCTGAAAAATGTCGGAACGTTGTTGCCCGGAATGATATGCGACTTGATCCGCCCAGACCAAGCCCCCCGGGGCAAATACTCTGTTATTCTTCGCCCGCGATGGCCGATGGAACTGACCAGCAGATACCGGAATCCGGAAGTGCCCGTGGCGATTTCCCCGGCCGATACTGGCAGGCGCTCGACGACGGGCGCATCCAGTGCGATCTGTGCCCGCGTTTGTGCAAGCTGAACGAGGGCCAGCGCGGCCTGTGCTTCGTGCGCGCCCGCCAGGACGACGGAATCGTGCTCACGACCTATGGCCGGTCCTCGGGCTACTGCATCGATCCGATCGAGAAGAAGCCGCTCAACCATTTCCTGCCGGGCACGCCCGTTCTCAGCTTCGGCACGGCGGGCTGCAACCTGACCTGCAAGTTCTGCCAGAACTGGGATATCTCCAAGAGCCGGGAGTTCGACACGCTGGCCGATCAGGCGATGCCCGAGGCGATCGCGAAAGCGGCGGCCGAGCATGGCTGCCGCTCGGTCGCCTTCACCTACAACGACCCGGTGATCTTTCTGGAATATGCCGTCGACGTGGCCGAGGCCTGCCGCGACGTGGGGGTGCGCACGGTGGCCGTCACGGCGGGCTATATCTCGCCGGAGCCGCGCAAGGAGTTCTTCCGACAGATGGACGCGGCCAATGTTGACCTGAAGGGCTTCACGGAGGCCTTCTACCAGGAGCTCTGTACCGCCTCACTCGCCGATGTGCTCGACACGCTGGTCTATATCAAGCACGAAACCGACTGCTGGCTGGAGATCACCAACCTGATCATCCCGGGCCAGAATGACGACCCGGCGGAACTGGCGGCGATGAGTAAATGGATCGTCGAGAATCTCGGCCCCGACGTGCCGGTGCATTTTTCGGCTTTCCATCCCGACTGGAAGATGATGGACACGCCCGCCACGCCCCACGAGACCCTGGCCCGCGCACGACGTATCGCGCTGGATGCCGGGGTCAACTACGTCTACACGGGCAACGTCCACGACAAGGGCCGCCAGAGCACCTATTGCCCCAAATGTGCGGCGCGCACGATCGGCCGCGACTGGTACGAACTCAGCGAATGGCGCGTGGCCCCCGTGGGCAATTCCGGCGGGGCCTGTGCCGCCTGCGGGACACCCATTCCCGGCGTGTTCGACGCCGCCCCCGGGACCTGGGGCCGCAAGCGCCAGCCTGTGAAGCTGACGGCTTAATCCGGCAAGGGCTTGCCGGCCGTTTCCTTCATGGTCAGCACCACCAGGAACGAGACCACCGCGCAAGCGATCAGGTACCAGGCAATCGACAAATCATTGTGCGATCGCGCGATCAGCCATGTCGCGATGAGCGGCGTCGTGCCGCCGAAGACCGCAAGGCCCACATTGTAGCCGACCGAAAGCGCGCTCACCCGGACCCGGCGCGGGAACATCTCCGTCAGGGTCGCCGGCGCGCCACCGAAATAGGCACCCACCAACACCGCGAATCCCAGCTGGCCCGCGAGGATCATCTCGAAGTCGGGATGGTGCATCAGCCAGATGAGCGGATAGCCCAGGATGGCGATACCGCCGGCACCGAACATCAGCAGCGGTTTGCGACCGATTTTGTCGGACAGGATGCCGAATATCGGGATCAGAACCAGCAGGACCGCCATCGAGATCGTGTTGATGTCCAGCGCGTCGGAGCGCGGCTCCTTCACCTGGTCGACCAGCCAGGTCACCACATAGACGAACATCATGTAGAAGCCGACGGCGTTGATGATGTTGAAGCCGATGACCTTGAGCATCTCGCGCCACTGGGTCGTCAGCGCCTCGACGACCGGGTTGGCCGGTTTGTCGGCGGCATCGTCTTCCGGCATGTCCGGTAGGTGACGGCGGATAATCAGGCCGACGACGCCGACCAGAATCCCGGCCAGGAACGGCAGACGCCAGCCCCAATCGGCAACCTGGTCGGCGGTGAGGAAGTGGCTTACCGCCGCGCTGACGCCCGAGCCGAGCAGGATGCCGCCGACCGCGCCGAACAACGTCCAGCTGGTGAAGAAACCGCGGCGCTTGGCCGGGGAATGCTCGGCCAGGTAAACGATCGAGCCGGTATATTCGCCGCCGACCGAGAGGCCCTGAAGCATGCGCATCGCCACCATCAGGAATGCTGCGGCGATGCCGATGGTCGCATGGTCCGGGAGAATGCCGATCACCCCGGTGGGGATCGCCATGAGCATGACCGAGAGAACGAGGGCGCGCTTGCGGCCGATCTTGTCGCCGATATAGCCGAATACGAACCCGCCGATGGGGCGCATCATGAAACCGGCGGCAAAGGCCCCGAACGACGCGATCAGCGAGACGGTCGGGTCGTCGGACGGGAAGAACAGCCGACCGATGATCGGCGCGTAGAAGCCGTAGACCGCGAAGTCGTACCACTCCAGGACGTTACCGGTGATACCGGCCGCAATAACCTTGCGCCGCGCGCGCGCGTCGATGACGTCACTCATATGA
This sequence comes from Alphaproteobacteria bacterium, assembly GCA_965261975.1. Taxonomy (GTDB): domain Bacteria; phylum Pseudomonadota; class Alphaproteobacteria; order UBA6615; family UBA6615; genus UBA8079. Next base: position 60,527 of record CBDHEC010000003.1, on the reverse strand, counting down.
AGGCCCCCCAGCCTGATTTGAGGGCTGAATCCTAGCGGTGTGCCCGACGTCGCGGCAAGGCGCCGGGTTTCTAGTGAAATGTCTCGGTTGTGTAGCGCCAGAGCCGGATCGAATCGTCCCAGTGGTCCTGAGGCAGGCCCGCCTTGGCCTTCAGGTGGCGCAGGAACTGATCTGCCGCCGGCACCTGTTCCCACACCTGGGGCAGGAACAGTCCGCGTCTTGTTTGTCTGTCGGCGTCGGTCGCCTGCAGGATCACACCGTCGACATCCGGTTGCAGCGCATCGACGGCTTCGGCCTCGGAGCCGAACGCGATCGGCCGAGGATGAGACAGGATCGAGACCGAGACATCCATCATCGCGGCTTCTTCGGGCGTCAGCTTGGGAAAGCGGGGGTCGCCGAACGCCGCCTTGTAGCCGTTCTCGGCGACGTCCGAGATCAGTGAACGGTGCGGCAGGATGCTGCCCACACAACCCCGGAGCCGGTCGTTGAGGGTGAGGGTGACGAAGGTCGCCCGGTAGGTCTCCAACGAGGGCGTAAACGTGCCGTGCTGGACTTCCGCCGGCCGCCCCGTGCGCAGCCCGTTGGCGATCGAGCGCCGGGTGCCGTCGATCAGCATGGCCCGGTCTGCGTCGCGAAGCCGGGCGGTGGACGCGTATTCGAGAGCCCAGGAACCATATCCGACCACCCGTTCGCGATTTTCGCGCCCGCCGGTGTCGCCGGAGTTACGTACGTCCAGGGTCGTGACCCGCAGATCCAGTTCGGCCGCGCGCGCGAGCAGGCCTTTGACCGGGAACCGTCCGCAGGCCTGCTCGTCCTCGATCTTTTCCGGGTTGATCGTCTCGATGTGTCGCCGAAAGTCCTGATCGAGCCGGCTGGCATTTTCATAGTCGTGATAGTGGCTCAGGTCGGAACTGATCAGGATGAGGGTTTCCGGGCCGCCCCACAGCGCGGCGAGAAGTGCTGCCGTTTCAGCCGGGGACGGACCGCCCACGAGCACCGGGACCAGCGAGAAATCACCCAGCACCCGCTGCAGGAAGGGCAGGTGGATCTCCAGGCTGTGTTCCTCGGCGTGGGGGGCATCCGATTGCTCGACGCCCGGCACCTTCAGGGCGGCGGATATCCCCGCCGCGTCGATCGGCACATCGCCCAGGGGTGTGCGGAAGGTATGTGCCGCCGGGACACAGAATTTCGGCACCGCCACCCGGTGGGGCGGGCCGAGCAATACGACCCGGGTGATGTCGCCCGCGCGCTCGGCGATGGTCCGGTAGGCGTTGGCGGCGATGGGGCCGGAATAGATATAGCCGGCATGGGGCGCGATCAGCGCCTTGGGCGACAGGCCGTTATCGCGTGCACCGGCCATGCAGGCGTCGATCATATTCGTCAGCGCATCGGGCGCGGCGGGATAGAAAGTGCCGGCGATCGCGGGCGGGCGGATAAGTGTTTGTGCGTTATCTGACATTTCAATGACTTGTCCGGGACTCGGATTTTCCTATATCCGCGTGTTACACGACAGGTTAACGCGCCCCGTCGGGTGCGCCAAACCCACAAACCCGCAATGTCCATAAGACGAGATGAGAGGACGCCGACATGCTGACGGTCTACGGCCTGAAGAGCTGCGACATGACCAAGAAGGCGTTGAAATGGCTGGAGCGTCGCGAGACGCCACACCGTTTCCTCGACGTTCGCGCCGATGGTGTCGACAACGACAAGCTCACCGAGTGGGCCATGGAAGTGGGCTGGGAAGTCCTTCTCAATCGCGGCAGCACCACCTGGCGGAACCTCGACGAGGTGATCCGTGAGAACGTGACCGAGGATATCGGGCTGCAGCTGATGGCGGAGAATCCGACCCTGATCAAACGCCCGGTGATCGAGACCGAGGCGGGCGTGCTGGTCGGCTGGAAGCCCGAGCAGCAGCGCACGCTCGAGGACCTGATCTAGGCCTTGAAGTTCAGGCGTGCGGTCGGCCAATCCCCGGCGTCGACGAGTTCAGCGGCAAGCGCACGCAACATTTCGGAAAGCCGGCGTGCTGCGACCGTTTCCGGTCGTCCGCGTACCCGCGCAAGGAGCCAGGAGATATTGAGCGAGCTGATCGGAGCCGCGGCGACAGTGCCGCGACGAATTTCGTCGCGCACGCCGCTGTAGGGCAGGACGGTATAGTCTCCGACTTGCGAGACGAGATCCGTGATCAGGCCCCCGAGGGTCGCCTCTACACTTGCGTTGGCCTTGAGGTTATCTGCGCGTAGCGCGTCATCGATAATCCGCCGCAGGCTGTTGGGTCGAGGGGTGACGATCAGGGGGACAGATGCCAGATCCGCCACCGGGATCGGCTTATCCAGGCGCAAACCGCAGTCGCGAGGTCCGACCAGCATCAACGCTTCGGTCAATAGAGGGGTACAGGTCAGGTCGCTGCCATCCTCGATCGTCGATATGAGAGCGATATCGGCTTCGCCGCGCATCAACATTTCCCGCGATTGCTGGGTCGTGCCCTCTGCGACACGAAAGTAGACCCCGGGGTGCGCCTTGCGGAATTGGGAGATCACACGCGTCGTCAGGAAGTTTCGCAATGAGGGCGGAATAGCAATCCCGACCTCGCCGACCGGCTCGTCTGCGCGCGCTATAGCTTCCTGCCGGGCGTCCGCGAGTTGTCCGAGAATCGACTGAACCCGGGCCTGAAACATGCTGCCTGCCTCGGTCAGGGCCACGCCGCGGGCCGTTCGGTCGAACAGTTGCGTGCCGAGCTCGCTCTCCAGAAGGGCCACCTGGCGGCTGAGCGCAGACTGGGCAATGCGTACCGATTCCGCCGCCGCGCTGAAGCTTCCGGCGCGTGCAACGGCGAGGAAATACTGCAATTGCGGGATATCCATGACCGATCCGAGTAAGCATCTAAAATTTAGATAGAGTATATATTAATTATATAATTCTAAGTACTCTTGTCCATCTCTACGGTAGGTCGAGTCAGCCTCTGAGGGTGCCGTCTCTCGGTGCAGGTTGGATTGCTCGAACAAAAACCCAGGAGACGTCACATGATGCCGGAACCAAGAGTGTGGACCCGCGAGGAGATGATGAAGCGCGTGGCCCTGTTCAAGGACCAGAGCGGTTCCAAGGAAGGGCTTCCCGAAAGCCATTTGCCCCAGTGCGAGAAGGAGCTGATCAACATCATCGGTTTTCGCCCGCCCCAGGATGGCAGCATGGAATCGCCGGTCGGTGCCGAATCGTCCCAGCGTGCGGCCATCGATATTTTCGAGGGCTTCAATCTGGGTTTCGTGAAGTGCAAGCCGGGCAAGGGGCCTCTTATGCACAACCACGACACCAACGAGACATTCATGCCGATCAACGGCAAGTGGCGCTGTCACTGGAACGAGGGCGACGACTATGAGTATGTCGATGCCGGGCCATGCGATGTCGTGTCGTTTCCGCCCGGCGTTATCCGACGCTTCTCGTGCATCGAGGCGCCGGAAGGCGAGGAAGAGGCCACGATGCTGTTCGTCATCGGCGGCGAGTTCCCCGAGGCGGAATATACCGAGGATGCCAACCGGATCATCGCCGAGTACGACGCGTCCCAAGCGAAGTGAGGGCCCGGTTAACCCTCCCGGAACGTCACACCGCGTTGGCCGTAGGCGTCGATGACATCCTGGCCGAAGCGCTCGCGGATGACAGCCGTCGATTTCGGCGGCATCGAGATATCGTTGTAGTCCTCGCGTGAGGTGCCGGTGATGACCACCAGCAGGCGTGCGTCGTCGTCCGAAATATTCTCGAACTGGCGGTCCACCCCCGGTGGCACGGCGATCATGTCGTAGGGATCAAGGTCGATATGGTCCTGGCCTTCCTCGCCCCAACGGATGCGGAAGCGCCCGGTGAGGCACATGAAGGTTTCGACCGTGTAGTGATGGGCGTGGAGCAGGGGGCTGTCGCCCGGCGGGCATTCGGCGATCAGGACGCTGATATTGTCAGGCCCCTGGATGGCTGCGTGGTGCGCCATGGGCCCACCCTGGTTCTCCGGTGCCATCAACAGGTAGAGATTCTTCGCCGCGACCATCTCGCGGGCCTCGCGAGGCACGCCGATCGACTCGCCCGAGGTCGCCGAAAGCGGCTGCATGTCGTCAAGCCGCGCGAGGCGCGTCGCCATCACGGCGTCGGATATCTCGATCGGTGCGGGAACCTTCGGGCCCTCGACATGCCCGTCGGCATGGCGCCAGGCGGTGCCGATTTTCGTGTAGGCATCGAGCACATCCTGGCCGAATTTGGCGCGCATGAACTCGGTCTCGCCCGGTGGCATGGAGAGGTCCGAGAAATCCTCATCACTCGTGCCGGTGATAATCACCAGCAGCAGCGCCTCTTCATCCGTGATGTTCTCGAACTGGCGGTCCACGCCCGGCGGCACCGCGATCATGTCATGGGGGTCGAGGTCGATCTGCTGTTCGCCCGCGCTGCCCCAGCGGATGCGAAACCGTCCGGTCAGGCACATGAAGCTCTCGACGGTGAAGTGATGGGCGTGCAGCAGCGGTTTGTCGCCCGGCGGGCAACGCGCGATGATCACACTCGTGCCCGGTTCGCCCGCAACCGCCGGCCGTTGGGCCATCGGGCCGCCCTGGGTCTCGGGTGCCATCATCAGGTAGAGCGTCTCCGCGGCCATGATCTCGTAGGCTTCGCGCGGAATTCCGGTCTCCTCGGCGTAGTGCGCCGACTGGGATTCCTGTTCGTTGAAGCGCGCGATATGCGGCGCCATTTCTTCCGGGCTGATGTCGATGGTCTGCATGGCGTTCCCCTCCCTGCGGTCCGGCAAGTTTAGGCCGTCATGCCGAAGCTCGCCACTAGAGCGGCCAGAAGACCAGGATCAGGGGTACGGAGGTGGCGACGATGATGATCTCGAGTGGCAGGCCCATGCGCCAGTAGTCCCCGAAGCGGTAGCCGCCCGGGCCCATGACCAGCACGTTGTTCTGGTGGCCAATCGGCGTGAGGAAGGCGCAGGATGCGCCGATGGCGACCGCCATGAGGAACGGGTCGGCATTGACCCCGAGCTGGTTGGCGATCGCGACCGAGATCGGCGCCATGACGATGGCCGTCGCGGCGTTGTTCATCAGGTCCGACAGGGTCATGGTCACCACCAGCACGATGGTCAGTACCGCCCAGATCGGGATGCTGCCCGACAGGCCGACGATGCTCTCGGCAATCAGCTGGGTGCCGCCGGTGGACTGCAGCGCGTTGCCCAGCGGGATCATCGCCCCCAGCAACACGATCACCGGCCACTCGATGGTCTGATAGGCCTCGTTGGCGCTGATCCGGTTGAGCAGGATGAGCGCCACCACGGCGGCCGCGAAAGACACATGTACGGGCGTCCAGCCCATCACGGTCGAGAGGACGGAGGCCGTGAAGATCAGGACCGGGATCAGTACCGCGCGCGGTTTGCCGACGGTCAGTCGCCGTTCGGCCAGCGGCAAACAGCCCATCTCGGCGACCGCGTCGGCCAGCTCTTCCTCGTCACCCTGCAACAGCAACACATCGCCGGCGCGGAACTGCGTGCGCGCGAGGCGCTCGCGGATGGGCTGGCCTTCCCGCGCGACGGCAAGCAATGCGACCCCGAAACGCCGGCGCATGCCGAGGGTCTGGGGGCTGCGCCCCTCGATGCGGGAGCCGGGCTGCACCACCGCTTCGACGGTGCCCACCTGGTCGGAGCGGATGTTCTCTTCTTCGAGGCGTTCCGCGCCGGTGAGGGTCAGGCCGGCCTTCTTGAGCAACTCATCCACGCTCGCCGGGTCGACGCGCAGCAGCAACAGATCACCCTCGCGCAGCCGCTCGCCCCAGATGTGTGTCAGGCGGCGGGTGTCGTCGCGCAATAAACCGACGACGATTGAGCGGTCCTCGTCGAGGGCCTCGAGTTCGCGCACGGTCTTGCCGATATATTCGGACTCTTCGTTGACGGAAACCTCGACCACATAGGAATCCAGGTCGAACATCTCCTCGGCCGAGCGACGGCTTGTGCGGTCCGAGGGGATCAGGCGCCAGCCGATCAGCAGCACGAAGACCAGCCCGACCAGCGCGATCGGCAGGCCGACGAAGGCGAAATCGAAGAGCGCAAACGGCTCGCCGGTGATGTCGGTGCGGAAGGTGGCGACGATGATGTTCGGCGGGGTGCCGATAAGGGTCACGAGGCCGCCGAGGATGGTGGCAAACGACAGGGGCATCAGCACGGCCGACGGCCGCTCCGACAGGCGCAGTGCTAGCGGCATGAGCAGGGCCAGCGCCCCGACATTGTTCATAAAGGCCGACAGCACCGCCCCGATGCCCGACAAGGCCGTCATCTGGCTGCCCTGGCCTTTCGCCATGCGCAGGACAGCACCCGCGATCAGGTCGATGACGCCGGAGACCTGCAGGGTGCGGCTGATCACGAGCACGGCGGCGACGGTAATGACGGCGGGATGACCGAAACCCCGGAACGCCAGGTCGGTCGGCACAACGCCGCCGATCACGGCGAGAATCAATGCGGTGAAGGCAACGATGTCGTAGCGCCAGCGGCCCCACATGAAGAACACGAGGGACAGGCCGAGAATGGCGAAGATGATGATCTGCGCGGTGGTCACGGGACGATTTTCAGCACGTTCGCGTGACGATCAAGGATCGGCCTACTCGAAGGCCTCTTCCCAGCTGCCTTCGGTCGCGGCCTTGGAATATTCCGTGGCCCGGTTCTCGAAGAAGTTCGCGTGCTCGACGCCGTTGAGCATCTCTTCCATCCAGGGCAGCGGGTTCTTCTCGATCCGGTAGACCGGCTGCAGGCCGAGCTGCGAGAGGCGGCGGTCGGCGATGTAGCGGATATATTCCTTCACCTCGCGGCCCTCGAGCCCCTCGATGCCGCCCATCTCGAAGGCGAGGTCGATAAACGCGTCCTCATGGGTGAGGACGGTCTCGCAGGCCACGTAAAGCTCGCGCTGGAAATCCTCGTCCCAGATTTCCGGGTTCTCGTGGATGAAGGTGCGGAACAGCTTGATCACCGACTGGGTGTGCAGGCTCTCGTCGCGCACCGACCAGGTCACGATCTGGCCCATGCCCTTCATCTTGTTGAAGCGCGGGAAGTTCATCAGGATCGCGAAGGAGGCGAACAGTTGCAGCCCCTCGGTGAACGCGCCGAACATCGCGAGCGTGAGCGCGATGTCCCGGTTCGTCTCGATCCCGAACTCCTGCATGTAGTCGTATTTGTCCTTCATCTGCTGATACTTGAGGAAGGCCGAATACTCGGTCTCGGGCATGCCGATCGTGTCGAGCAGATGGGAGTAGGCGGAGATGTGCACGGTCTCGATATTGGAGAACGCCGCCAGCATCATCTGCACTTCGGTGGGTTTGAAGACCTGCGAATAATGCTTCATGTAGCAATTATTCACTTCCACATCGGCTTGCGTGAAGAATCGGAAAATATGCGTGAGCAGGTTGCGCTCGCCGTTTGACAGCGTGCGATGCCAGTCCTTCACATCGTCGGCCAGGGGCACCTCTTCGGGCAGCCAATGGACACGCTGCTGCATCAGCCAGGCGTCATAGGCCCACGGATAGCTGAACGGCTTGTACTGAACGCGCTCTTCGAGAAGCGACATTGCTTTTTCCTCTCCCTCGGATACGAGGCCCCGGTGCCGCTAGTTTTCAGGAAGCGGCCCGGGGCGTTACGCATCGGTATTTCGTCACTTGCCTACTGGCAGGCGAGGCACTCTTCGTAATCGTTTCGGCTGGCCGCGGCGCGGTCTGCCTCGTCGTCGGCCGTCACCGGCACCAGCGCGGCCACGCTCTCGGAGCGTTGCAGCGATTTGGAGCGGCAGTAGTAAAGGCTCTTCACGCCCTTCTTCCAGGCCTGGAAATGGATCTGGTGCAGGTCGCGCTTGTGCACATCCGCCGGCAGGAAGACGTTGAGCGACTGGGACTGGCAGACCTCGGGCGACCGGTCCGCGGCCAGGTCGATGACCCAGCGCTGATCGATCTCGAAGGCCGTCTTGAACACGTCCTTCTCGTCCTGGGTCAGGAAGTCCAGGTGCTGGACCGAGCCTTCGTTGGCCGTGATCGACGACCAGGTCTCGTCCGTATTCTGCCCTTTCTCGTCGAGCAGCTTCTGCAGCGCCTTGGAGCGCACGTTGAACGAGCCCGACAGGGTCTTGTGGGTGAAGCTGTTGGCCGCGATCGGCTCGATGCCCGGCGAGGCACCGCCGCAGATGATCGAGATCGATGCGGTCGGCGCGATTGCCATCTTGTTCGAGAAGCGCTCTTCGAAGTCATATTCCTCGGCGTCGAGGCACGCACCCCGTTCGGCCGCGAGTTTCTTCGAGGCCGCGTCGGCCTGGCCGCGGATATGCTTGAACATCTTCTTGTTCCAAGCCTTCGCGACGGCGGATTCGAACGGCACCATCTGGTCCTGCAGGAACGAGTGCAGCCCCATCACGCCGAGCCCGACCGAACGCTCGCGCGCGGCGGAATACTTGGCCTTGGCGAAGCTGTCGGGCGCATTCTCGATGAAGTCGGTCAGCACATTGTCGAGGAAACGCATTACGTCCTCGATGAAGGTCGGGTGGTCCTTCCACTCGATGAAGTTCTCGACATTCAGCGACGACAGGCAGCACACGGCGGTCCGGTCATTACCGAGATGGTCGATGCCCGTGGGCAGGGTGATTTCGGAGCACAGGTTCGAGGTCTTGACCGTCAGGCCCGCGAGTTTCTGATGCTCGGGCACATTGCTGTTCACGGTGTCGGAATAGACGATGTAAGGCTCGCCGGTCTCGATCCGTGCGGTCAGCAGGCGAATCCAAAGGCTGCGCGCCTTGACCGTGGCGATCGGGGCGCGGTCCTTCGGGCTGACCAGCGCCCAGTCCTCGTCGGCCTCGACCGCGCGCATGAACGCGTCGGACACCAGCACGCCATGGTGCAGGTTCTGGGCCTTGCGATTCGGATCGCCGCCGGTCGGCCGGCGGATCTCGATGAACTCCTCGATTTCCGGATGGTCGATCGGCAGGTAGACCGCCGCCGAGCCGCGCCGCAGGGAGCCCTGGCTGATGGCGAGCGTGAGCGAATCCATGACCCGGATGAAGGGGACGACGCCCGAGGTCTTGCCGTTATGACCGACCTGCTCGCCAATGGAACGCAGGTTGCCCCAGTAGCTGCCGATGCCGCCGCCGCGGGCCGCGAGCCAGACATTCTCGTTCCACAGATCGACGATACCCTCGAGAGAATCCGAGGCCTCGTTGAGGAAGCAGGAGATCGGCAGGCCGCGCTCGGTGCCGCCGTTCGACAGAACGGGGGTCGCCGGCATGAACCAGAGGTTGGAGATATAGTCGTAGATGCGCTGGGCGTGTTCCGAATCGTCGGCGTAATGGCACGCGACGCGGGCGAACAGCTTCTGCGGCGAACCCTTCTCGTCGTTGAGAAGGTAGCGGTCTTCCAGGGTTTCCTTGCCGAAGGCAGTCAGGTTCGCATCACGTGACGGGTCGATCAGGATGCGGACGCGATCGGTCTGATAGACATTCGCGGTCTCGTCGTCCTGGCCGACAAGGTCGTTATCCACATCCGGCTGTGCTTCGGGCTCGCCCGCATGCACATCGGATTCGGCGGATTCGGCCTCGGAAGGCTCCAAATCGAGCGAATCAAACAGGTCCATTTCCTTGTTTTCTTCCAGTTTGAGCGCCTTTTCCACAGCGCTGTTTTCAGTCGGAATCCCAGTTGATCCGTCCATTTATAAAGGCCCCCTCCACGCGACAATCCAGGTGCTCCACACCTTGTGGGCAGTTTTCAGTGGAAAACCTGCACAACCCACAACATCTAGAGCCGTAACATTAAGTAAACACTAAATGTTGGCGACCTGTCACCGTGAACAAGACGAGAACATTGTATTCTTTCCGGCGGGGGAGTCAATGTGGGAGCCCGATGAAGGCCCGGAAAACCCTGATATTTGCCAGATTGTTACGTCTTGTCGCCGAATTGAAATAATCCTTTTGTGCCCGGTTTGTACCCCGAAACCCAAAATCTAGTGGTCGGGCCAAAAGCGACTCGGGAATTTAGCGGCGAACGAAACGGGATCGCCGTCAAAACAGGTGTAAAATAGCCATATGTGCGGACGATTCGGCCTGATTCACAGCTGGGAAGAGATCCACGCGGCCTACGGGCTGGTGTCGACCAGTTTCGTGCTGCCCCAGCGCTACAACATTGCGCCGTCCCAGGAGATCGTCGCGATTATCCGCGCGGCCAGCCGGGAGGGCGGCGCGGGCGGTGACAATCCGCTGACCCGAGTCCCCGCGTTGTTGCGTTGGGGGCTGGTGCCGGCCTGGGCGAAGGACCCCGGGATGGGCACGCGGATGATCAATGCGCGCGCCGAGACCATCGCCGAGAAACCGTCGTTTCGCGCCGCGTTCCGGCGTCGGCGCTGCCTGATCCCGGCGAGCGGTTTCTACGAGTGGCAATCAACCGGCTCGGGCCCGAAACAGCCGGTCTGGATTTCCCGGCCCGATGGCGGGCTGATCAGTTTCGCGGGATTGTGGGAGGCGTGGCTCGGGCCGGATGGTTCCGAACTCGAGACCGCGACCATCGTCACCACCGAAGCCAACGAGACACTGCATCCGTTCCACCACCGCATGCCGGTGATCCTGAATCCCGACGGCTTCGACGCCTGGCTGGGCAACGGCACCGAGGACCGGTTCGATCGCGAGGCGGCGGGTGAGCTGTTGCGACCCGCGCCGGAAGACACTGTGCGTGTTGTGCCCGTTGGCCGCGCCGTCAACGACATCCGCAACGACGGCCCGGATTTGCTGACGCCACACAGCCTGGTCGACGAGCCGCCCGATCAGGGGGAGCTGTTCTAGGGCGTTTCTAGGCCGCGTCGCGCTTGGGCAGTTTCCAGTCGGGCCGCACGAAGTGGCAGGTATAGCCGTGGGGGACGCGCTCCAGATAATCCTGGTGCTCGGGCTCGGCCTCCCAGAAGTCGCCGGCCTGCGCAACCTGCGTGACCACCTTGCCCGGCCAAAGGCCCGAGGCCTCGACGTCAGCGATGGTATCCACGGCGGTCTCGTGCTGCGCCTCACTTAGCCAGAAAATCGCCGAGCGGTATTGCGTGCCCCGGTCGTTGCCCTGGCGGTCGGGCGTGGTTGGGTCGTGGATCTGGAAGAACAGTTCGAGGATATCCCGGTAGCTGACCTGGTCGGGATCGAACACGACCTCGATAGCCTCGGTGTGGCCGGTCGTCCCGGTGCGCACATGCTGGTAGGTCGCGTTGGGCAACGCACCGCCCGTGTAGCCGACTCGCGTGGAGACGACGCCGGGCAGGCGCCGGATCAAATCCTGCATGCCCCAGAAGCAGCCGCCGGCGAGATATGCGGTTTCGGTCATGGCGTGTGTCCTCGTTGAATTCTTTCCATAAGCAGTTAGGTGCGATGCGCCAGTCGTGCAAGCTGCCGCCTAAGAAGCTGCCCGCGCGTCGCGGATCGCCTCCCAGACCCGCAGCGGCGTACACGGCGTATCTATATGTTCCACGCCCAGATGCGACACTGCGTCGACGATCGCGTTTACACCGGCCGAGAGAGACCCGACGGTGCCGGCCTCGCCCGCGCCCTTGGCGCCGAGCAGGTTGGTCGGCGTGGGCACCTCGTTCTCCTCGAACTCCACATGGCAGAAGTCGTCGGCGCGCGGCATGCAGTAATCCATGAACGAGCCGGCCAGCAGCTGGCCCGTCTCCGGGTCGTAGGTCTTGTCCTCCATCAGCACCTGGCCGATACCCTGGGCGATGCCGCCCATGATCTGGCCCTTCACCAGCATCGGGTTGATGATGGTGCCGACGTCGTCGACCACCCAGTAGCCGACCATCTCCGTCACGCCCGTGTCCGGGTCCACCTCGACCTCGCAGATGTGGCAGCCGTTGGGAAACGCGCCTGTCTTCGAGTTGTAGGTGGCGGTCTCGTAGAGGCCCGGCTCGATGTCGTCGGGCAGTTCGTTCGAGCGGAAGGCCGCCTCGGCGATCTCGTGAACACCGATCTCGCGGTCGGTGCCGGTGACCGTGAACTTCCCGTCAGCAAACTCGATATCGTTCTCCGATGCCTCCAAAAGATGCGCGGCGAGGCGCTTGCCCTTCTCGATGATCTTGCGCGCGGCGAGCACCATCGCCGAACCGGTCATCATGGTCGAGCGTGAGCCGCCGGTACCCATGCCGAAGGCGGCGATGTCGGTGTCGCCCTGGAGCACGCCCACGCGTTCCGGCGCGACGCCCAGAAGGTCGACCAGGATCTGGGTCTGGATCGTGCGATGGCCCTGGCCGTGGGTGATGGTCGAGGCCACGAAGGTGAGGTCACCCGACGGGTCGAAGCGGATCTCCGCGGTCTCGGTGGTATTGTCGGCGGCCCATTCGAGCGTGATCGACATGCCGATGCCGCGTAGCTTGCCGCGTGTCGCAGCCTCCTCGCGTCGCGCCTCGAAGCCAGACCAGTCGGCCATCTCCATGGCCATGTCCATGTTCTTCTCGAACTCGCCGCAATCATAGGTGTAGGTGAGCGGCGTCTTGTAGGGCATGGCCTCGGGCGCGATGATGTTCTGCCGGCGCAGCTCCGCCGGATCCACGCCCAGCTGGTCTGCCGCCCGCTCCACCAGCCGCTCGATCATGAAAGACGCCTCGGGTCGCCCCGCTCCCCGGTAGGGCGAGGTGCAGTGGGTGTTGGTCAGCATGCCCGAGACCGCGGCATAGGCGACGGGGGTGGTGTAGGGGCCGATCGCGGTGCCGATATGGACGGCGGGCGGCGCGGCACCCCGGTAGGACGGAAACGCGCCGAGATTGCCCCAACTGCGGATGCGCAGCGCCTTGAAGGTGCCGTCATCGTCGAAGGCGAGCTCGGCATCGACCATGTTGTCGCGCCCGTCATCGTCGCACAGATGCGCCTCGGTCCGGTCGGCCATCCAGCGCACGGGCCGCCCGACATGTTTCGAGGCCCAGGGCATCAGCACCATCTCGGGATAGATCGAGCCGCGCAGTCCATAGGACCCACCGATATCGTCGGTGATCAGCCGAATCCGCGTCTCCGGCACCTTGAACGACTGCTCGGCCAGCGAGACGCGGAACAGCCAGGGCCGCTGGAAGCCGCAGCGGATGGTGATGCGGTCGGTGCCGGCGTCCCATTCGCCGAGCACGCCGCGCGGTTCGAGCGGGTTGGCGGTGATCCGGTTGATCACCAGATGCTGGGAGATGGTGTGGTCGGCCGCATCGAAGGCGGTATCGGTCGCCGCCTTGTCGCCCGTCTCGTAGAAATAGCTCTCGTTGTTCGGGCAGTCGTCGTAGAGCTGGGGGGCGCCGTCCTCGAAGGCCTCGCGGCACGACACGATGGCGGGCAGGGGTTCGTAGTCGACCTCGATCGCCTCGGCAGCGTCGCGCGCCTGGTGCTCGGTGTCGGCGACGGCCATCGCCACCGGATAGCCGATATGCATCACCCGGTCGACGGCGAGCGCCGGCCGGTCGGGGATGTACATATGCGTGCCGCTGCGGTGCTTGTAGGCACCCATGCAGGGGACCACGCCCATGTCGTCGGCCCGGTAGTCCGCGCCCGTCAGCACCTTGTGAACACCCGGCATCGCCTCTGCGGCTGAGGTGTCGATCGAAAGAATCTTGGCGTGTGCGTAGGGCGACCGAAGAATCACCGCCCAGAGCTGCCGGTCCGCGTTGATATCGGCCAGGTAGCGGCCCTGACCGCGCAATAGCCTCGCGTCCTCCAGCCGGTTTGGCGACTGGCCGATCGAAAACTCACCCATGAAAGAACTCCTCGTGCAGGGGAGGTCCAAGAATAGTGAGTCGTGGTGGGGTCGCACAATCCCATGCGCCGCGATTTCCCGAGTGGACAGGGAAATCGCGGCGGGGACCGGGTCAGGCCGCCATCTCGGCCGGCATGTCCTCGCGGATCATGCAGGCGACGGGCGTGCCGTTGGTGATCACGTCGAAGACGGGCGAGTGCGCCATCGCCATCTCGACGAGGTCGCGCTTCTCGGCCTCGGGGATGTCGGCGTTGATATCGAACATCACCCGGATCTCGTCATAGCCCTTGCGGACGTCGTCGGAGAGGCCCAGGAAACCACGCAGGTCGACGTCTCCGTCGAAACGCGTCGTGATGCCGTCGATCGCGATGCCGCGCGCGGCCGCGTGATAGGCCATCGAGGTGGTCAGGCAGCCGGCGAGCGCGTGCAGCAAGTTCTCGACCGGGTTCGGGCCCTTGTCGCCGGACAGGAGCACGTCGGGCTCGTCGTTCCAGATCTCGAATTCGACCTCATGCGCGATGTCTTCCTTGACGCCGTGGAAGTCCGACACCGTGGTCCGGTAGAGGCCGCCGCCCATCCAGGTGTTGGCGATCCGGAAGTTGAACTTCGCGAGTTCGGAATCCGCCTTCACGGCATCGATCGTCTGGAACAGGGCGTCGCGGTCGACGCCGTTCATCATGTTGCTCATTTTTTCCCTCCGTTGCAAAAACAGACCGAACGGTCTGGATCTTCATAAATAACGAACCGTTCGGTCTGTTTCAAGGTTATTATCCAATAAAATGGGATTGAGCCGTTAGGAAGAAGCATTTCCTATTGATTCTCTTGCCTTTTCTGGCAGAGAGCGCTATCTAAAACAGACTGAATGGTTTTATAGCTGAACGGAATGAGCACCAAAGGCGAAGAAACACGCGAGCGGTTATTGGCGACGGCCGAAACCCTGATTCTTCAGGAGGGGTATGCCGGGATGTCGCTGGATCGCCTGCTCAAGGAGACGCAGCTGACCAAGGGTGCGTTCTTTCACCACTTCAAGGGCAAGGCCGAACTGGCGCGAGGTGTCCTCGAACGCTACGCGGCGAACGACCTGGCCCTGTTCACCGAATGGGCCGAGAAGGCCGACCGGCTGAGCGACGACCCGCTCGAGCGCGTCTTTATTTTTCTACGGTTGTTCGAAGAATTCATGGACGGTCTCGGCAAACCTTTCCCGGGATGTATCTTCGCGTCCTACACCTATGAGAGTCGGCAGTTCGGGCCCGATGTGACCGAGTTCATTCGCGAGAGCCTCGATGCCTGGGCGGCGCTCTATATCAAGAAGTTGGACGCCCTGATTTCGGCCCGCCCGACTGCAGAGGCGGTTGATTCGCAGCGGCTCGCCGAGATGGTTACGACGATCATCGAGGGCGGCTTCGTGATGGCCAATGCGTATGGTGACGCGACCTGGGTGCAGCGTCAGGTGGCCGAGTATCGGCGATATCTCAAACTGCTATTCGCTGCAAACTAGCAAATGGGCTCCGACTCCCGGTCATTTCCCGACCGCGACAGCTCCGCTGTCGGCGACCAGTAGTTTCCAGCCCTCAGCCGGTGTCCCTTCCAGGTCGAGATGGCCCGTGAGCCAATGCAGCCGGTCTGTGTCCGGCCCCTCGGCCGAACAAAACCTGTCCTGCAGGAAGAATGGCGGTGTGGCCTGATAGTAGAGCCGCGCACGCACGGAGGCGGGTGTCGCAGAGAGGGCGTCGCGGGGGACGACATAGGTCAAGGTGTCGCCGCCACCCGTGCGATAGTCGGGGTCTCCGCCGACCGCCGTTGAACCGGAGTCCTCTGCCAGGTCGTCGCCTGCGCCGAAAGCCTTGGCGAGGACCTTGCGCTCCGCCAGCGGCAAATAGCCGACCGGCAGGAGGCGGTTGTCCTTCACCTCGGCGCAGATCGACAAGAAGCTTGTCGTCAGAACGCCCTCGGGCTCTGCGTCGTGGCCGCAGGTCACCTCCGCGCGGTCAGGCGGCGTCGAGACCAGTTCCTGATAGATCTGCGCCTGGTCCTCGGCCGTCACGGACTGGAAATGGGGCTGGTGCGCACGCGTGGCTCGATCCGCCGGGATCGAGCAACTCGGTCCCCACCAATCCTCGCCGGCGATCGGCGTGCCCGCGCGGTCGACCAGCCGACCGACCTCGTCGGTACGACCGGAGGCCCATAAAACCTCGCCCGAGGCATCGAGCACCTCGAAACTGATGAAGGCGCGCCGGAAGCCGACGCCCGAGGGGAATTTGTGGCCCACCCGGTTGATGATCGATACCTCTGCGTGCAGCCCGTCTTCCTTGAGTTCGGGTTTGCCGACGGAAATTGTCGCCGTGCGCTGGGCCGCGTTCTCGTAGATCAGGCGCTCGGTCGCGGCGACGGGCGGCACGCCCTTGGAGACCAGCATCGGATCCTGCTTGCGAATGCCGAGAATGTCGGGGAACTGGCGCGCCATGCGCACGAGGAACGAATTGAGCCCGACCAGTATGTGGGGCGAATAATTGTCTCGCTCCTGGAGGTCGAGTTCGCTGGCGGCGGCGGTAAACTCGGCGGCGGGGAAGTTGGAGACCTCCTGGATGCTGGCAATCTTGCTGCGCGTCAGGCTTTCGTCACGCATGTGGCAGTCCGCGCAGGATAGTGCGATGGCCCCGGCGCCCTCGGGCAGCTTCTCGTTGTAGGGAGATTCACCCGTCCGGAAATCGCTGAACGCCCACTCTGCGTAGGTTGTCTGCTCATACACATGGGCGACGGTCTTGCCCCGATGGAGCACCGGAAGATGGACCGTGTGGCAGCTCCCACAGGTTTCCGACGCGGCGATCGACATGTCCTGGTGCGGGGTAAGCCCGAGCGATTCCTCCATCGGTCGGGTCCGGGGCTCGGCGACCGGTCCGATGATGCGGTCGCTCGGGCCGGTCAGAAACGATCCGGTGAAGGTTCGCGCCAGGCTCGTGGCGCCGGGATTGAGTATTTCCTGCCGTTCGATGGCGCAGGCGTTGCGCGGGTTCTTGGCGGCGGTTTCGTTGGCCTCGGTGCCGACGGCCATCTGGTGGCAGGTCATGCAGGAGATGCCGTCTCGCGCGAGCGCGCCATAATCGGCCTTGTCGGCATGGGCGTTGTTGGCGGGCCAGGGGATGGCGTTGACGTCTTCACGGGTGAACACCCCGCATTCGCCGGTCGCAGCATGCTGGTCGATCTGCGCCTGCCGCTGGCCAAGGATGCCGTGACAACCCAGGCAAGTTGTCTCCACGAACCCTGCGTCGTCGGGGTGGAAGCTCTGGGTCTCGCTGGCGAGCTGGGCAAAGAAAATCGGGTCGCGCCCCGCAAGCCCCATCGGCGATGTGCGCCATGTCGCATAGGGTGAGAGGTTGAGCAATTTTCCCGTTTCGGGATCGGGCACGGTCATGTCGAAGTGCAGGCCCGTGCTGCCGGCATCGTGGCATCCGAGGCACTGGTCGGATGTGACAAACGGCCCGTGGTCGTTCGGCGCGTCGGCCGGCATGTAGGCGTTGTCATAAGTCTCGGATGGCATCTCGACGACGTCTTTTCGCGCGATGGCCACCCCGTCCAGTTTGGGAAAGGCCTCGCGGAACCCGGCCAGCCATTCCTTGAGCGGCATGTCGGGGTTGGCCTTCGAGTCTGATTTTTCGGCGGCCTTTTCAGTGGGCTTCGCCGCCGCGAGCTTCTCGATATGCGCGGGTGGCACAGGCGTGTGCAGCGCCTCGTCCTGGCTCACGTAGAAGAGGGGTGTGCCCGGCTCGCCGGCCATGTTCCGCGTTGAGGAGAATGTCAGGTTATCGCGCGCCGAGGCGTGGCAGTTCACGCAATACTGGCCGAATCCAGCATAGGGCAGGCGGTTCGTCGTCTTGTCGGCCGGCCAGTCCGGGGTCCAGCCTTCCCAGCCGAACCAGCCCCAGTACCAGCCGTCCCGCGAGGCCTCGCGGTCGCGCACCATGACCGCCGCGCCGTTCGTCGGGAAGAGCGTCAGCGGATCTTCGCCGGCGCAGACGGAGGCGGGTGCGGGGTACATTTCCTTGATCAACATTGCGCCATCGGGCATCGGCGTTTTGTCCCGCCCGGTGCCGACATCGGCCTCGGCGCGGTTTTCACGGATCCATTCAGCAGCCTCTGGCGAATACCAAATGACCACCGGCGCATGGACGCCGTGGTCGGTGCCCTGCCATTCGCCGTCCTTGAACAGCGATATGAACGGCCCGGTATCACGGACACTCTTGTCGCGGACCCAGCCGGCATCGGCATCGCGATGGCAATAATTGCGGAGATATTTACCCAGCGTCTGTTCGTATTCGCCCAGCGATAGCGCCGAGGGCGCGCGCACGGCGTCGTGCAGATCGAGACACATGGCCGGATTGGTTGGCAGCAGTGGTTTTGCGTGTTTGGCCGAACAGGCTTCCTGCGCCTGGGCCGCACCGGTCGTGACCAGGCCTGCCAGAATGGTGGCGGCAACCTGCCACCGCAGTCGTGTTCTGATGCGTCCCATATTCTCGACCCCCCGATCGAATACCCTCATGGTCCCAGCCTAGGGATCGATTTGTGATCCGGCCAGCTTTGCCTGACCCAAACGTCAGGTCGTCTTGGCACCCGGCCGAAGAACCAGCCAGAGCCCCGCCAGCACGATGACGACACCGCCCAGGTGACGCAGATCGAGCGATCCGTCGGCGAACAGAGCCGCGCAGGCGATACCGAGCGGCGGCACCAGAAAGGCATAGAGCGAGGTGAAGCTGGCGCCGGCCTGCGCCAGGAGGCGGTAGTAAAGCAGGTAGGCCAGCCCGATCGGAACGGCCCCGGCCGCAGCGATAGAGACAAGGGCCCGGCCCGGCGGTACCGCCGACGGTACCCCCTCGACAATCAGGGCGGTGACCGTCAATCCCGCGGCGGCAAAGCCCATGATCCAGACGGTCAGAACATACTGGTCGAGTTCATTGGTGCGTTGGGCGGCATACAGGCCGTTGATGACGAAAACCACGCCCCCGGCCACCATGATGGCGATGCCCTTAAGCTCGGCATGCTCATGCATCAGCGCGGCCGGATCGGCGAAAATGACCATTCCCGTCACGGCGATCGCGACGCCCAGCAGGCTCGACAGGCGTCGCGGCACGCTCTTCAGGATGAACATGGCCGTCAGGTAGGTCAGGATCGGCACAGTCGTGCCGGTTACGGTAGCCAGACCCGGTGAAATCATGTCTTCCGCGACGACCGTCGAGAGTTGTGGCAGTCCGACGGCTGTGGCCGCCATGATGAGCGGCGCCATCGGGTTTTGTTTCAGGGTTGGCCAGAGGGGTTTGCGCAGGACGACGCGCACGCCGACCCAGAGGAATAGTGTCGCGACAATCGTGAGCGCGGCGGTGGCCGTGATCGGTGCGAGGACGAGATCGACCCGCTGGATCAGCACATACCCCGAGGCCCAGGTCAGCGACAGGGCCAGCAACAACGCGATATTGGCAAACATACTTAACTTCCGGACGAGTGGGCCGTGTGGATCGAGTTCACTCTAGGGGCCCCTTACTGCGTCGGCAATACGGCGCATCGTTGGATACCCCTGTGTCGACATGGGTTAGAATGGATCAAGCGCGTTACTGAGACTGGAATGTGAAAGCCATGACTTACAAGATCGAGTGCATCGTTGATTGCGAGAATTACCTGGGTGAGAGCCCGCTCTGGGATGTCGAGACCGGCCTGTTCTACTGGGTCGATGGCACCGGGCGGCGCAAGGGCAAGGACAATGTCTTCCGCCTCGATCCGCGCTCGGGTGCGGTCGAGACGCGGTCCATTCCCGATCACGACATCGGCGCGCTCGCGATCCGCAAGGATGGCGGCCTCGTCATGGCCGTGGATGACGGTTTCTATTTCTACGACTTCGACTCTGAAGCGCTCGACCTGATCCACAAGATCGAGGACGACCAGCCGCGCACCCGACTGAACGACGGCAAGGTCGATCGGCGCGGCCGGTTCATCGCCGGCGGCATGGATGACGAGGAGGAGTTGGCCATCTGCGGCCTGTGGCGGCTCGACCCGGATTTATCCGTCGCCCGGATCGGCGGCGGCATCATCTGCACCAACGGCCCGAGCTGGTCGCCCGACGACAAGACCTTCTATGTGACCTGTTCCTTCCAGGACACCATGTGGGCCTATGACTACGACATCGAGACCGGTGCGCTGTCCAACCAGCGGGAGTTCGCCTCGACGAAGGAAAGCGATGCCATCTGCGACGGCTCGACAGTCGATGCCGAGGGCTGCGTGTGGACCGCGGAGATCCGGACCGGTGAGGTGGTGCGTCGCACGCCGGACGGGCAGGAAGAGCGCCGGATCGGCATGCCGGTGCGCAACGTCACCAGCGTCATGTTCGGCGGCGACAATCTCGACGAGATATACGTCACGACCATGGCCCGGATCGACCATCCGGGGGCGGCCCACCACGACACCTTCGTGGTCGAGACCAAGCCCCAGTTCGGCGCGGGCTCGTTGTTCAAGATCACCGGGCTCGGCATCCAGGGCGTCCCGGAGCCGCGCTTCGGGGGGTAGGGGCGGCACAGGCGCCCGGGCCCGTTGCGGCAATCTGCTCGATCCTTGCGGCAACAAGATTTGTTCTCCGTGCCGCTGTTGACCTGTTGCATGGTTGTCGGGACATAGTTGTGGCCATCGATCAACCCTCCCGCGCAGGCGGCCAGTTGTTCGAATCGCGAAGCCTACTCAGGAGAAACAACGATGGTGCAGGTGTCGGGTGGCTGTTTGTGTGGTGCTATTCGTTACGAGATCTCCGGTGAACCCCGGCGCATGGTGAATTGCCATTGCGACGATTGCCGGAAGAACACCGGGGCGGCCTTCGCCACCAACATCATGTTCGACGAGGGCGATGTACGGGTCACCCAGGGCGAGACCCGCAAATTCGAGCATGTCTCGGACGCGGGCAACACCAAGACCAAGGAATTCTGCCCGAACTGCGGCTCGCAGCTCTTCTCGACCACGGCCGGCCGTCCCGCCATCGTGGTGAAGGTCGGCAGCATGGACGATGCGGGCTTCGTACAGCCGACCGCCAACTTCTATTGCGCCCGCGCGCTGGCCTATGCCGATCTTTCAGGTGACGTCACCAACTTCGATGAAATGCCGAACTAGGAAACCAAGACCATGATCCACCTCTACTCCTGGGCGACGCCCAACGGCGAGAAGCTCCACATCATGATGGAAGAGCTCGGCATTCCCTACGAGCTGCACCCGCTGAACATCGGCAAGGGCGAGCAGTTCGAGCCCGAGTTCCTGAAGCTCAGCCCGAACAACAAGATCCCGGTACTGGTCGACACGGAAGGTCCCGACGGCGAGGACTATGTCGTCTTCGAGACCGGCGCGATGATGATGTATCTCGCCGAGAAGACCGGGAAGTTCCTGCCCCAGGACATGGCCGCGCGCTATCAGGTGATCCAGTGGCTGATGTTCCAGATGGGCGGCATCGGCCCGATGTTCGGCCAGTACAGCCACTTCACCACCTACGCGCCCGAGACCTTCGACTATTCGGTCGAGCGCTATACCAAGGAATGCATGCGCCTGTATGGCGTGATGGACCGCCGCCTGGGCGAGACCCGGTTCCTGGCCGGCGACGAATACACCATCGCCGACATGGCCACCTACGCCTGGACCTATTCCTGGGAGCGCCGGGGCTTCGACATCTCCGAGTTCAAGAATGTCCAGCGCTGGCTCGACGAGATCGGCGCACGCCCGGCCGTGCAGCGCGGCACTAAACTCATGGGCAAGCCCGAGAAGCCCGACGCCGAAACGTTGAAGAACTATTTCGGCGACCGGCAATACGAGCGCCGCTAGCCCGGCTCGATCACGCGAGATCGAACCGGTCGGCGTTCATGACCTTCGTCCAGGCGGCGACGAAGTCGCGCACGAACTTCTCCTGGTTGTCGTCCTGGGCGTAGACCTCGGCATAGGCCCGCAGGATCGAGTTTGACCCGAAGACCAGGTCCACGCGTGTGGCCGTCCATTTGACCGTGTCCGTCTTGCGGTCGCGGATCTCGTACAGGTTCTCACCGACGAGGCGCTCGACCGCCCCGGCCTGTCCGCCGGCGCTACGGTTGGAAGCGGAACCGGGATTCCCTGCTTCGGCACCGCCGGGCAGTGTATCGGTACCGCAGGCTCGAATGTGGAGACGGGAGAAAAGGGATGATCATGAGCACAAGTAGTACGAAACTGGAGTTCGACGGCGACGAACTGTCGGATGAAGCCCTCGATCGCCCCGTGGGGCCTTCCGCCGGGCCCGGCACGTTGGGTACCGCCATCGGGTCTGCCACCGGCTGCATCGGGTCTATCATCGGCACAGCCGGTGCAAAGTCCGAGACGATCACCCAGTCCTGACGCGCTTTCTCAGTCGGCGGCTAAGCCGCCGGTTCTAAGGTTGGAAGCGGGACGTTTAACTCAACGGCCGGCTTTACCATCAAAGGTTCCGCCGCCTGCGCCGGCTCAGCCTGTCCAAACGCGAACCCCAAGGAAAGGCTCTAGTCATGACCTCAAGTATTTCCAAATCGGATGTGAAGCCAGAATTCGACGGCGACGACCTCTCGGACGAGGCGCTCGATCGCCCGGCAGGGCCGACATCTGGGCCGGGTACAGTCGGCACCATCGGGACTCTCCCCCTCTCGCGTGGTCCCCAGGTCGAAGACATCAACCGGTCCTGACGCGCGTGCGATCGAAGACGATCCCACCGTCACGTGAACTTCGACTTTAATGAGGAAAATGGTGGGCGCGACAGGGATTGAACCT
Organism: Alphaproteobacteria bacterium; assembly: GCA_965261975.1. Classification (GTDB taxonomy): domain Bacteria; phylum Pseudomonadota; class Alphaproteobacteria; order UBA6615; family UBA6615; genus UBA8079. The sequence continues at coordinate 38,000 of CBDHEC010000003.1, read as the reverse complement.
GTGACCCCTGCCGTGTGAAGGCAGTGCTCTCCCGCTGAGCTACGCGCCCCTCCATGGGGATCCCGAGTGGGGACCGGACCTATAGGGCGACCGGTTCGCCGGTGTCAAGTTCGCCAACATGGTCGCGGTGATGGACCGTGATGACGGCCTTCGGGCTCAGTCGGGGTCGTCCCGGAAGTAGACCCGTCGTTGGACAGGGAAGAAGCGCAGGTCGTAGCGCTGGGCGATCAGGCCCCACACACCCTGGGGCGCCTTCAGCATGATCACCACGGCGATCGCGCCGAGCAGCATCAGGTACCAGCCTGCCGTATTGTGCCAACGGCTCGCGCAGCAGGAAAAAGATGATGGTGCCGATGATCGGGCCTTCGATGGTGCCGATGCCGCCGATCACGACGATGAAGATGACCGTCGTCGTCCAGTTGATGTCGAAGGCTGCGCTGGGCGAGATGCGCAGCTTGGTCATGTAGATCAGTGCGCCGATGGCGGACGTGCCGCAGGCCGCGATGACGAACACCAGGAGTTTGGTTCGCAGATTGTCGACGCCGAGGCTGCGCGAGGCTTCCTCGGAATCCCGGATCGCGGTGAGCGCCAGCCCGTGGCGCGAGCGTAGCAAGAGATAGACGCCTGCGATCACGACGATCGCCACGCCCAGAGCCATCCAGTAAACGGCCGAGTCCCGTCCCGCCCGGCTGGGCGCGATCGATTTCACCACCGAGATTGGCAGGCTCATACCCGACCCGCCGCCGAGCGACTGCATCTGGGCGAAGCCCAGCAGGAAGACCTCCGCCACCACCCAGGTGCCGATGGCGAAGTAATGGCCGCGCAGCCGGAACACCAGGAAGGCGACGGGGAGGGCGACGATGCCGCCGATCAGCCCGGCCAGCGGCACGGTCCAGAGCGGGCCGACGCCGAACTGGATGGCGAGGATGAACAGCATATAGCCGCCGAGCCCGACGAACGCCTGCTGGCCCACCGAGACCAGCCCGCCATAGCCCGCCAGCAGGTTCCACATCTGGGCCAGTGCCAGGAAGTAGAAGATCTCGACCATGAGCCGCATCGTCGCCCGGTCGAAGATATACGGGCCGGCGACAAGCACCAGAAACAGCAGCCCGGCGGCGAGTGCGCCGGCGCGGCTCGCGCGGGTGGAGCGCAGGACGGAGAAACCAGGCGCGCGCTCAGTCATCGCGCGTCCTCGGGAACAGGCCGTTGGGCCGGATTACCAGCACCACAAGGAAGGCAATATGGCCTGCCAGGATCTGCCAGCCCGGGTCGATCTTCGCGCCGATATTCTGTGCCACCGCCAGGATGATGCCGCCGGCGAGCGTACCCCAGATGGACCCCAGGCCGCCGATGATCACCGCCTCGAAGGCGAACAACAGGCGCGAGGGACCGATGGAGGGGTCGAAGTTGGTGCGGATGCCCATGAACATGCCCGCGATCCCGACCAGTACAAGCGACAGCGCCATGGCGAGCGCAAAGATATAGCGGTGATTGACGCCCATCAGCTGGGCGGTATCCGGGTCGTCGGAGGTGGCGCGGAACGCGCGGCCGATTTTCGTGCGCGTGAACAGCAGTTGCACCGCGCCGATCATCGCCACCGCGACGACGAACACGATCAGCGGCAGGACCCCGATCTCCAGCCCCTCGGCAAGTGCGATACTCTGGACTTCGATCGGTCCGGCCTGCAGGCGCCGGGTGTCCGCCGAGAAGATTTCAAGCATCAGGTTCTGCAGGATGATCGAGATACCGAAGGTCACCAGCAGCGGGGGTAGCAGGTCGTCGCCCAGCGTGAAGTTCAGGATGCCGCGCTGCAGGAGGTAGCCGATCACGAACATGACCGGCAGCACGGCCAGCAGGCTGAAGAACGGGTTCACGCCGGCCGTTTCGATCACCACCATGGCGACGAATGCAGCGAGCACGATCAGGTCGCCATGGGCGATGTTAACCAGTCGCATGACGCCGAAGATGATCGCCAGCCCCGCGGCGAACATGGCGTAAAGCCCGCCCGTGAGGACGCCCTGGATGATCGTGTTGGCCCATTCCATCATGATCGTCAGTGTCCAAAATACGCGTTGGCGATTTGTTCGCGGGAGAGATCGCCCGGCGCGCCGCTCAGCGACACCCGACCCTCCTGGAAACAGTAGACCCGGTCGGCGACGGCGAGCGCCTGGTTGATGTCCTGCTCGACCACGATCAGCGAGGTGTCGTCGTCCTTGATCGCGGCGAGGCTTGCGTAGATGTCGCGGATGACGATGGGGGCGAGGCCGAGGGACAACTCGTCGAACAGCAGCAGGTCGGGATTGGACATCAGCGCCCGTCCGATGGCGGTCATCTGCTGTTCGCCGCCGCTCAGCGACGTGCCCGGCACGTTTCGCCGCTGGGCGAGCACCGGGAATAGCTCGTAGATGCGTTCCAGCGTCCAGCCGCCCCGGGCGTCCCAGATAGCTGCCCATCTGAAGGTTTTCTTCGACGCTCAGGCTGCGGAAGAGGCGCCGACCCTCGGGCACCATGGCGATGCCCAGGCCGACGATTTCCGAGGCGGCGCGGCCGGCGATCGATGCATTCCGGTAGACGAGCGCCTCGGACGACGAGGCGACGAGCCCGGTCAGTGCGCGCAGAAAGGTCGATTTGCCGGCGCCGTTCGCGCCGATGATGGCGACGGTCTCGCCTTCGTCCAGCTCGAAGTCGATGCCGAAAAGGGCCTGGAAGTCACCGTAAAAGGAATCGAGGTTGCGGATCTCCAGCAGGTTCATTCGATATCGATCCCCATGTAGATTTCCTGCACCGCCTGGCTGTTGAAGACGGTTTGGGGGTAGCCGTCGTCGAGCTTCTTGCCGAAGTTTATGACGATCAGTCGGTCCACAACCGACATGAGCGCGTGCACGATATGCTCGATCCAGATGATCGAGACGCCGCTGGCATGGATGTTCTTGATCGTCTCGACGAGTTCGCGCACCTCGTGATCCGTCAGGCCGCCGGCGATCTCGTCGAGCAGCAGGAGCTTGGGGTCGGTTGCGAGCGCCCGCGCCATCTCGAGCCGCTTGCGTTCGAGCAGGGTGAGCGAGCCAGCAAGCGTGTTGGCCTTGCCGCGCAGGCCGGTGAGATCGAGAATCTCCACGCAAGGCCCGTGGGACTCGGCTTCCTTGCGTTTGCCGCCGAACGCCGCGCCGACCAGCAGATTCTCGAACACCGTCATGCCACCGAATGGATGCGGAATCTGATAGGAGCGCCCGATGCCGGCCCGGCAACGCTCATGAGCGGGCATTCGGGTGATGTCGGCGCCGTCGAAGGTGATCCGGCCGCCGTCGGGGCTAAGGCCGCCGGTGATCAGATTGAAGAGGGTGCTTTTGCCAGCCCCGTTCGGCCCGATGATGCCAAGCGCCTCACCTTCGTTCAGCTCGGCATCGAAGGCGTCGGTGACGCGTAGCGAACCGAAGCTCTTCGACAAATTCTCGATGCTGAGGATCGCGGGCATGAAGGGTCCGGCCTGTGAGGCGGTGTACGAACGGCGGGCACGCATCGCGCGCGCCCGCCGTCGACGCGAAATATATGTACCGCCAGGCTAGCTGAGCGGCTGCAGGTCCCCACCGAGCGGGATGTTGGGGGCCTGTGCATTGTCGACGATCACCAGGTCGTACTTGTTCTTGTCGGCCTGGGCCTTCCACTGGCCGCCGACCAGCGGCGTGCGGCAGGCATTCTTCACCGGGTTGCGCCGGTCGTCGAACTTCCACGAGATCGGCCCGACGATGGATTCGTAGTTGGTGTTCTCGATCGCGTTCAGGATCGCCTCGGGGTCGCCCGGGTCGCCGCAGCGCTTGAGCACGTCGATCGCAACTTCGATATTGGCATGCTTGAAGCCCAGGGGCTGGGTCCACTGGCGGCCGGTCGCGGCGGTGTAGGCGGCCGCATACTGGGCCGAGGACTGGCCTGTCAGGCCCGATCGGAAGGGATGGGACGGCGACCACCAGACTTCCGCCGTCAGCCCGTCGCCGCGCTCGCCCAGCGCCTCGATGGCGGGCGGGAAGAGCGCCGCCTTGGCCATGGTCGCGGCCTTGAGCTGCCGGGTCAGGCCCTGCTGCGCGGCCTGGGTCCAGAAGGTCGAGAAGTCCGGCGGGATCGAGATGCCGGTGAGAATTTCCACGCCGTCCGACTTGAACTGGTTGATCTGGGCGGTGAAGTCACTGGTCCCGGGCGGGTAGAGCGGCGGCTGGTTGTACTCGAAGCCTGCGCCCTCCATCGGCGGCCGGAAGCCGCGCTTGGGGTCGCCGCCGACGACGCCATCGGCGTCGTTGATCATCAGGCTGCCGATCTTCCGGTTCGTGTCGAGCTGGTTCCACATGCTCATGAACACGCCGAGCATGTCGTCGATGCCCCAGAAAAAGTGATAGGTCCATTTGAAGCCCTGGTCCGGCGTGGCGCCGCGCCCGAAATAGACGATCTGCCAAGGCGTGTCCGACGTGACACAGGGAATCTCGTTCGCCTCGCACTGGTCCGACACCGGGTTGACCGTGTCGCCGGTGGACGAACCGATCATCATGTTGACCTCGTCCTCGAGGATCAGCTCCGCGGCTACCTCGGCGGCGCGGTTCGGGTTGGACTGGGAATCCCGCGCGATGATCTCGACCGGGTGGGTTTTCTTGCCGATCTGGATGCCGCCGGCGAGCGCCTTGTTGACGTCGGCCAGCACGAAGCGATCGGCTTCACCGAAGGGTGCCAGCGGTCCGGTCTGCGGGCTGACAAAACCGATCTTTACCGGCCGCGCTTGAGCGTGAACGGCCGGAGCCGCCAGCCCTGTCGTTGCGGCGACCGCCGCGGCGCTGGTGGTGTATTTGATGAACATCCGCCGGTTGAGGGCGTTGATGAAATCCCGGTCAGATTTTTTCGGCATCGTGCTGAGCTCCCTACTCATATTCTGTTCGCCATCAAAGCGATTGGACAAAGCTTAGACGATGGCCGCGCCGCCCTCCAAGCCCGATGGTCTCGGCACAAAGTCCCATATCGCCTGTCGAAAAGTAGGCCCTTTTCCCAGACCGCCGGCATGCCTCGTTTCCTGGGTCAGTGCATGCGCGGATCGATCTCCTTGAAATCGCCGCTATCTTGGGCGTAGATGACGGGATGGATCTTGAAGATCGCAAATCCGAGATTCGTGGCAGGTTTATCCGAAGCGTCGCATTTGCCGGGGCTGCGGTCGCCCTGTGCCTCGGGGGGGTATCTGCTGCCGACGAGCAGGCCATGGCACCTGCCGATCAGCCGCTGCGTGAGGCGAGCGAGGGTTTCGCGCTTACTTACGACGTCTATACGGGCGGCCTGCGCGCCATCCGCTTCGACTTCGAAGTGGAATTGACCGATCCGGGCTATGAGACCCGGGTCAGGCTCGAGACGTCGGGGATTATCGGGGCGCTGTTCAACTGGAGCCTTGAGGCATCGAGCAGCGGCGACTGGCGCGACGGCGAGATCGCCCCCGAGAAGTACCGGACGGCAAACATCTGGCGCAGTCGCCAGCGCACGGTCGCGATCGATTATACCGAGGATGGCGAGCGGACCGTCACGGCCGAGCCGCCTTATGGCGAAGATGACATCAAACGCGTCGATCCGGCGCTGATCCCGGGTGCGGTCGATCCGACGACCGCCGTCACCGCGCTGGTGCTGACCAGCGCGATGGAGGGTTCGTGCCGCCCGAACACTGCCGTCTATGACGGCCGTCGACGGTATGACGCGAATATGGAGGCGTTGGCGCCGCGCAGCTTCAAGAAGAGCAACGCCGCGCCATTTGAGGGCCGCGTCGAGGGTTGTCACCTGACATTCGAGCGGATTGCCGGCTTCAAGCCTGACCGCAAACGGTTACAGGATCTTGAGGTATCGATCTGGCTGGCCGATATCGGTGTCGAGCCCGGACGGGTGCCGGTGCGTCTCGAATTGTCGACGCCCTGGGGCGACGGCTTTGCTCATCTGGTTCGTGCGCGGGCGGTTGACGGTGCGCTGGTGTTCGGCGAAGCCGACGAGGATGACCGCTAGCTGCGACCGGCAATCGCGAAACATTCAGGAACAATTCGTGACTTGGTGCGATTCACGGCGCTGTGGCAAGTTCCGCGCCGATTTCTGCGGATTCGCCACACCGGATTTGCTTCACCTCTGCCGGCCCATTTCGGGCGTATGACCATCGTCGAATGACATCATGACCGACACAGCTTTAGCCATAGTGGTGCTTGCCGCCGGGAAGGGGACGCGGATGCGTTCCGACCTGCCCAAGGTGATGCACCCGCTCGCCGGGCGCCCGATGATCACCCATCTGCTCGCCACAGCTGCCGAGTTGACGCCCGAGCGGATCGTTGTCGTCGTCGGACCGGATATGGATGTGGTGACTGATGCGGTGGCACCACACCCGACTTGCGTACAGGCCGAGCGCGACGGCACCGGCGGCGCGGTGAAGGCCGCGCGGGAGGCTCTGGAAGGTTTCACGGGGACTGTGCTGGTGCTCTATGGCGACACGCCGCTGGTGACCGCCGACACGATGCGCCGGGCGGCGGCGGCCTGTTCCGATGGTGCCGCCGTGTCGGTGCTGGGTTTCCGGCCGAGCCATTTCCATCAATATGGCCGTCTGATTACAAACGACGACGGCGGGCTCGAGGCGATCATCGAGGCCAAGGACGCCTCACCTGAAGAGCTGGAGGTCAACCTCTGCAATTCCGGGGTGATGGCCTTCGACGGCCGCCACCTGATTGGCCTGCTCGACCGTCTCGACACCAACAACGCCAAGAACGAGTACTACCTGACCGAGACCGTCGCGCTCGCGCGTGCGGACGGGCATGCGGCTGCCGTTGTGGAGGGCCAGGAAGACGAACTCCTCGGCGTGAACGCGCGGACCGACCTGGCCATGGCCGAGGCCGTGGTACAGGACGCGCTGCGCGCCCGCGCGATGGAAGGCGGGGCGACACTGGTGGATCCGGGCACGGTCTGGTTTCACCACGACACGGAGCTCGGTCGTGATGTGGTCGTTCAGCCCAACGTCGTGTTCGGGCCCGGCGTCAAAGTGGCCGATGGGGTCGAGATACGCGCCTTCAGCCATCTCGAGGGCGCCGATGTCGAGGGCGGTGCGGTCATCGGTCCCTACGCACGGCTTCGGCCCGGCGCGAAGATCGGCACCGGCGCACGGGTCGGCAACTTCGTCGAAATCAAGAATGCCGATCTGGGTGCGGGCGCCAAGGCCAATCATCTGTCCTATGTGGGTGATGCCCATGTGGGCGCGGGCGCCAACATCGGGGCCGGCACGATCACCTGCAACTATGACGGCTTCGCCAAACACACCACGAATATCGGCGCGGGGGCTTTCATCGGCTCCAACTCCGCGCTGGTCGCACCCGTGACCGTGGGAGACGGCGCCATTGTTGCGGCGGGGAGCACGATATCGGGCGACGTCGAGGCCGATGCGCTGTCGATCGAGCGTGCCGAGCAGGTCACCAAGGCCGGCTGGGCCGCGCGGTTCCGCAAACTGAAGTCGAAGGGCAAATAGGCATGTGCGGCATCATCGGCATCCTGGGGTCCGACGACGCGGCGCCGCGGCTGATCGAGGGGCTCAAGCGTCTGGAATATCGCGGCTACGATTCCGCCGGTATCGCGACCCTGGTCAATGGTTCGATCCACCGCCGCCGCGCCCAGGGCAAGCTGGCCAACCTGGCGGCGATCCTCGAGGACGATCCGGTTGTCGGCGACGCCGGCATCGGCCACACACGCTGGGCGACCCACGGTATTCCCAACGAGACCAACGCGCATCCCCACGCCACCGCACGGGTTGCGGTGGTCCATAACGGGATCATCGAGAATTTCCAGGAGCTTCGCGCCGAGCTGGCCGATGCCGGGCATAATTTCGAAAGCGATACGGACACGGAAGCGATTGCGGCATTGCTGACGCAACAACTCGACGCGGGGGCGACGCCGCGCGAAGCCGTGGCGCAGACCTTGCCGCGCCTGCAGGGTGCCTTCGCGCTCGCCATCGTGTTTGCCGGCGAACATGATTTGATGGTCGGTGCGCGACGCGGCAGCCCGCTGGCGATCGGCTATGGCGACGGGGAGATGTTCATCGGCTCCGATGCGCTGGCGCTGGCGCCGCTGACCAAGCGAATCTGCTACCTGGAGGAGGGTGACTGGGCGGTGATCAACCGCACCGGTGCCGAGGTGTTCGACGAAGCCGGTGCGGAAGTGGACCGGCCGATCCGCGAGACGGAACTGTCCGGTGCGCTGATCGGCAAGGGCAACTACGACCACTTCATGCAGAAGGAGATCTTCGAGCAGCCGGCGGTCGTCGGCGACACGCTGCAATCCTTCATCAACGCCACCACCCGCGAGATCAGCCTGCCCGATCTGCCGTTCGACCTGGCGACGGTGCCACGGATCACGGTGGTGGCCTGCGGCACGGCCTGTTACGCGGGCTGGGTCGCGAAATACTGGCTCGAGAAGGTCGCGCGTATCCCCGTGGAGATCGATATCGCCTCGGAGTTCCGCTATCGCGAGGCCCCGATGCCCCAGGGCGGGGTCGCGCTGTTCGTCAGCCAGTCGGGCGAGACGGCCGACACCCTGGCGGCACTTCGTCACTGCCGGGACCAGAGCCAGTTCATTGTCTCCGTCGTCAATGTGGGCGAGAGCTCGATCGCGAGAGAATCAGACGTCGTCTTGCCGACCCTCGCGGGCCCCGAGATCGGCGTGGCCTCGACCAAGGCGTTTACGACCCAGCTGGCGGTGCTCGCCTGTTTCGCGATTGCCGCGGCGCGCGCAAGGGGCGTGGTGGATGACGCCGGGGCGGCGTCATTGGCCGGGGCGCTCACGGAAGTGCCGTCGCGAATGACGGAAGTCCTCAACCATGACGAGGCGCTGCGTGCGATCGCCCGCGATGTGGCCAAGGCCCGTGACGTGCTCTATCTCGGGCGCGGCACGGCCTTTCCGATTGCCATGGAAGGCGCGCTCAAGCTCAAGGAAATCTCCTACATCCACGCCGAAGGCTATGCCGCCGGCGAGATGAAGCATGGTCCCATCGCGCTGATCGACCAGGCGGTGCCGGTGATCGTGCTGGCCCCCAACGACGAGCTGTTCGACAAGACGCTGTCGAATGTTGAGGAGGTCATCGCGCGCGGCGGCAAGGTGGTCTTCATGTCCGACCGGGCCGGTGTCGCGAAGCTGGCCGACAAGGCCTTCGCCGCCGTCGAGATGCCGGCGGTCGACCCCTTCGTCGCGCCGCTGCTTTACGCTATTCCGATCCAGCTCCTCGCCTATCACACGGCGGTGGTGAAGGGCACGGACGTGGACCAGCCGCGCAACCTCGCCAAGAGCGTGACCGTGGAGTAGTTTCCAACGGATGGGTTCCAGAGGTTGAATATTACCTCTGTTTCACTGCGACTCTAACGTCCTCTCGACTCTCCAATCCTGCACCATATTCCGACTATCAATCGGAACTGCATGACCTCATCCAGAGACTTCATGACGAAGGAATGGGGTATCGGAAGATCGCGCAGTGGTTAAACGAGAATGGGTACACGACCCCTCGAGGTAAGAGGTTCTTCAACACGCATGTCTTCTCGATCCTCAAGAAGAAGAGGATCAGGGATGAACGATTGAATGCACTTCCAGAGGATCGGTTTGAGATTACTAGTCCTTTGAGGATCGAGTACATCGAGCGGAAATTGATTAACCAAGTATGATCTACCAATTCCGAATATTCTCTGTCAGAATTTTCATGTGAGCATACCGACTGCAACACCCAGTTTGATGATTGCAGTGCTTCAAGAATATAAGGAGAGTGTATTTTTTTATTACAGCACGATTATTACTTACCACAACGAAAGGGAATAGGATGAGAAATATCTGCCAGGTTGTACTTGGTTTAAGTGCTCTTTTTATTTTTCCCAGCAACTCTCAAGCAGAACCAATTTATCATGAAAAATATTACCCTAATGGTTCTGGTCCATTTCCTGCGGTCATTGCGTTACATACCAGTGGGGGATTCAAAACAGTAAAACACCTCATCCAACGATATGTTGATGACGGATTTGCTGTTTATGCTCCTGATTTTTTTAAACGACACGGTCTGACTCCAAAAACGAGAATGGAGACGTTCAGCACTTATCGCGAGAGTATTGAGAAGGAACTAGCAGAGGTTGTCGACCTCATGAAAAATGACACCAAAATAAATAGAAAGAATGTTTTTGCTGTCGGATTTTCTAATGGAGGATTTTGGGTCGGTTATTTAACAGGACAGTCAAAGGTTAATGCTGGCGTATCTCATTATGGAGTTTGGAAGGCGAACTTTGGTAGAGAAATCACAAACCCCTACCCGATGAAATATTTTTCGAAATCCAGTTCTCCGATATTGTCACTACATGGTGAAGAGGACGGTACTCAGCGGATGAAATTTGTTGAAGAAGCGTGGGACGAAGTTAGAGAGCGGGGCGGAAAACTAGAGACCCATGTTTATTCAGAAGCAGATCATGCGTGGGATAGGAAAAATAGCGCGAGATGGGAATATAATGAGGAAGCAGATAAAGACTCGCACAAAAGAACCGTAGAATTTTTTAAAAAATATATGAAATGAATGACCTCGATATGTGAGAGCAGACCGCTACACTCTGCCTGACTGCTGCCGTTCTTCTTGGAGTCGCTCAGGTGATCAACCCCACGAGATAGCGATACCCATTACCGTGGAGTAGTTTCCAACGTACGGGTTCTGACGTTGAATATTACCTCTGTTTCACTGCGACTCTAACGTCCTCTCGACTCTCCAATCCTGCACCATATTCCGACTATCAATCGGAACTGCATGACCTCATCCAGAGACTTCATGACGAAGGAATGGGGTATCGGAAGATCGCGCAGTGGTTAAACGAGAATGGGTACACGACCCCTCGAGGTAAGAGGTTCTTCAACACGCATGTCTTCTCGATCCTCAAGAAGAAGAGGATCAGGGATGAACGATTGAATGCACTTCCAGAGGATCGGTTTGAGATCACGAGTCCTCTTCGGATCGAGTACGTCGAGAGGAAATACATCAACTCAGATTAATTTGAGGAAGGTCAGATCGAGGGGTTGTCGTTGTCTAAATAGGGATACGAACAGGATGCCTGGAGTCTTGTTCGATCTCGAAAGGAAACACAGAAAATGGAGACAACAACGACACCCTACGACCTCAAACAATTTAGTCTTTTCCAACCCGTATTCCTTGTTAATCTTATCGTCGAATTACCACAATGCTAAGGGAAAAACCCCCGTCGATCCTGTTCGATCGTCATAGAAAAAAGGATAAGTTAAAGATGAACTGGACGATTACCCTCATTTTTATGTTTTTTCTTACCGCGTTTCAGGCGCCATCGTTTGCCAACGAAAAATTCACTTTTGAACAGATAATGGAAATGATGGAAGGCGCTGATGTCCGTTATAAGCGAACTGGTCATTATAGTAATATCCCGTTCAAATTAGAAAAAAAGGGCAAAAAATGGCGACTTACTCAGATGCAAAATAGTTATCGGGGAACGATTACAAGCGCTGGAGATAATAAAATCCGCCTGAATGGTTTTGGCAGTGGATGGACCATTGTGGGGACTTGGGATTTCAAGAAAGACGGGGACACTTGCCGGATTGACCATACCCTTAAAGATTCAACTGGCAGCGAACCTATGGAAATGGTTTGGGTGTGCAAATTGAAATAGTTTTAAACCTTGCGGACTTCCTGATGTAACGAGGATTGTCACGCGGACATGAATGCGGAGAAGACCCTGTTTACCCCCAAGTTTGCAGGGTCTTTTCTTGTTTGGGTTTGCTGACTTAGGGACACCTAACACTCCCTCCGAATGATCAGATATTTCGCACCCATATTCCTGACCGCATTATTTTCGACTTCCGTAGTCTTTGGAGAAACCATCGACAGTCGAGACACGGATCAAGAAGGGTATTCAGAAGATCGAGGAGTCCATCGCAAAGATCGAGACTGATCGCATGTTGGAAAGGATGGACGGGAAACTCTATCGACAGGTGAAGAAGAACCTTCGAGACGAACTAGAGTCCTCGAGGAGCGAACTGGAACAGGTTCGTTTGCGAGTACAGGAAACGATCAGTCAGAAACGATGGATCGACTGGGTTGGTAAGTTCCACGAGATGTACGACGACGTAGACCACCTCTCACTAGAGGATCGGAAAGAGTACATCGAGGGAGTGGTTGATCAATTGATCGTCCACCTTGAACCCGATGGGGTGAACCACCGCATAGATGTGAAGTTCAAATTCCCAATTGTCGGTGACCAACTTGAGTACCTAGACCCATCTCAGAAGTCGAAGGGGTATGAGGTTCTCGAGGGTATCGACACACACTCCGTCTCAGGTTCGTTCTCATCGAAGCATGATGGATTAAAAAAAACTTCAGTGACAGAGGATTAAACTCACTTGAAACCCGTACGTTGGAACAAAGTCCACCACGGTGGAATGAGTATCCCGCCGGATACTGACGAGACGCTGGTTTCGGTTGCCGATGTCGTATTCGACTATGACACCGTCCGCGCCCTGTCCGATGTGACGTTCGATATCGAGGCCGGCATGGTCGTCGCCCTCGTGGGCCCGAACGGTGCGGGCAAGACCACTTTGATGCGCAGCATCTGCGCCCTCGAGCATCCGACCATGGGGACGATCCGGGTCGCCGGGGTCGAGGTGCGCGAGAACCCGCGCGAGGTACATCGCAATGTCGGCTTTCTGCCCGACTTCTTCGGCCTCTATGATGAATTGACCGTTGAGCAATCACTGCTGTTCCACGCCGGGGCCAAGAAGCTGCCGCGCGAGGACCAGCGGCCTCAAATGCTTTGGGCGGCCGAACATCTGGGCTTGTCGGGGCAGCTCGATCGCCGAGTGGGCGAGCTCTCGCGCGGCAACCGGCAGAAGGTGGCCATCGCCCAGGCAATTATTCACAAGCCACGGATCGCGCTGCTCGATGAACCGGCTTCCGGGCTCGACCCCGATGCGCGCCGGCACTTGTCGGAAACGATCCGCACGCTCAACCAGGACGGAATGACTTTCATCGTGTCCTCGCACATTCTGTCCGAGCTGGAGGACTATTCCTCCCACGTGCTGATCGTACGCGATGGCCAGATCGACGCGTTCCGGCCATTGGGCGGCGGCGGTCAGGCACAGACCAAGACTGCGACCTACCGGATAGCGCTTTCAGGGCCCGATGTGCGGTTACAGGAAATGCTGGCCGCGCGGTCGGACGTGGACGTGCTCGATGTGGACGAGGTTTCGGCGACCTGCGTGATCGCCGAGACCGGGGATGCCCGGCAGAACCTCCTGCGTGACCTCGTGACCGCCGGCTTGCCGGTGACCGAGTTCGCCGATACGCGCCAGTCCGTCTCCGACGTGTATTTCGGCGATCGGGAGTGAGCGGCGTGAACCCGGAATTCAAGCGCAACCTCCTGATCGAGTTCTCCGCTCAGCGGCTGATCGCGATGCCTGTGATTATCGCACTCGCGACGGCCGCCATGTGGGCGGGTGCCGGCCCGGAGATGGTGGGTGGCGTGGCGGGCGCCGGTTTTTGGATCATCATCCTGCTTTGGGGCACGCGCAAGGTCGCCGGCAGTTTCGATTCCGAACTGGTGAACAACACCTGGGACGGCCAGCGCCTGTCGGCCCTCTCGGGATTGGCGTTGTTCGCCGGCAAATTTTTCGGTGCGCCGGCTTTTGTTCTCTATGGGGCTGCACTGCTGCTCCTGGTGAAGATCGTCGCCCACCTGCATCTTCTCTACTTTCCCGATGAGAGTGGCGATACGGCATCCCTGCTGCCCTTCGTCTCGGGTGGTACTTCGGCGATCCTGGCGTCGGCACTGCGCGACCTGCTGGCGGCGTTCCTCGCACTTGCGGTCTCGATGTTCGTCGCGATTGCGCTGCTGCGCCGTCGCCGGCCCTCGAAGGGAATTTCGGTTACCTTGTGCCAGGTTGCAGGGATCGTCGTCGCCCTGGCCCTGCTTCAGTTCTTCCGGATCGCGAGCCTGGGAGAAATGCTCGACAACCTGCCCAGCGAGATCAACCTGAGCGTGCTGACCGACCAGACGGTGCGCTGGTATCGGGGTGAATTCAACCTGACGGCATTCATGGCGCTGAGCTTCACCGCGTTCCTGGCGTGGGTGGTGCTCGGCATCATTCGCGAACTGCGCGGGGTACTGCAGTTCCGCAGCCGGCGCTGGGCGTGGTTTGCTTTCATGCTCTATGCGGGCGCCTATTTCGCGGGGTTCGATGTCATTGCCGATCAGGCGAGCACGTCTTCCGGGGCACTCTTCCTCTACCTCCTGATCATGTGGAGTGTCTTTGTTCCGCTGACATATCTGGCCGTCTTCTTCGAGGCAAAAACGCTGGGTAATTTCCGCGCGCTGGTCGGCGCGTTGAAAGCGCGACGCTGGGGTGAAGTCTCCGAGCGCATTCCCTTCTGGGTGCAATCTCTCATTCTGTTGTTTGTCGTCCTGATGTTGTCGGTGTTGCTCGGCGACAGCACACAGATGCTGTCGGGCAATTTCTGGGCGGGCCTGCAGGAGAACGACCAGTTCCGGCTTGCACCGACGACATTCATGTTCTCGGTGAGCCTGTTTCTGTTCCGTGACTGTTTGCTTGTGCTTGCGCTGAACATCGGGCGCTGGCCGGTGCGCTCCGACCTCGCGGCAATGATCTATCTGATTGTGCTCTACGCGGTGGTGCCCATGCTGCTGAGCGCATTGGGAATGAACGAAACCCTGATCATGTCGTTCTTTCTGCCGGGTGTGCTCTCGGGCCTGAATGCCGTCGGGCCGGTCGGCCTCGAGATCGTCGGCCTGTTGCTTCTGGTGCTCTGGCGTTGGCGGAAGGTCGCAAAGCCATCTTCCCCGGAATCCGCCTAGCGGCCCCAGATCAGCATCACGACGAGAATGAACGCCACATAGCTGACGAACATCCGGTGTACCAGGAGGTCCGGGATCCAGTGCGAGGCGCGGATCCCGAAGGGTGAGCCAATCAGCGCACCTGCGGCGATTCCTCCTGCGGCCGGCAGGTAGAGATACCCCAGGGAAAAGTCCGGCAGTCCGGCCTCGCCAAACCCGCCATAGACATAGCCGCCCGTCGCCGACAGGCCGAGCAGACCGGCGAGTGCCGAGGCGCTGGCCGCGACCATTGCCATCGAGTAGCGGCGCTTGCGCAGATAGGGGCCGATCACGATTGCGGGGCCGGGGCCCAGCAGGGAGCCGGTGATCCCGGTCAGCACCCCGTGGGACCACAGGCCGGGCCCACGCACATCCTGGAGGTCGCCGCCGCCGTCGACCGTCTCATGGCCCTTGTAGAAAATGCCGCGGACGATGGTAAGAACAAGAAAGCCCATGAATATGGCCTTCAGGATGTCGCCGGGCAGATAGTCGCCGAACAGGGAACCGGCCACCGCGCCGATGATGATGTAGGGCACGAAGCGGAAGGTCAGCGGCAGCTGCAGGTCGCCTATCCGGTAGCGCAGGACCGCCACATAGGCCGAGGTGGTGAACATGACCGCCAGCGAGGTCCCGACCGACAGATGCATCACATGGTGATCGGGCACGCCCTGAAGCGGCAGCCCGATGATCAGGATCGGCGCCATCGTGAAGGCGCCACCGACGCCGAACATGCCCGACACGAAGCCAGCCAGCGCACCGGTTGCGCAGTAAATCAGGATAATCTCGTAAATCATGTTGTTGCCAGGCCGGCCGGGGTGGGATCAGGCGTTCTGTCAGACAGTATGATAGAGCATGATCACCAGCACCACCGACAGGTAACCGATGAACAGCCAGGCCTGGGTGCGATCCTGGACCCGGTGGGAAAAACGGATGCCCAGGGGTGAACCTGCCAACGCCCCCAGGGTCAGGGCGGCAAAGCCGGGAAGATATAGATAGCCGAGACTGTGGGCAGGCAGGCCGATCTCGTTGAAGCCTCCGACGATGTACCCGCCGACCGCCATGACGCCGACCAGCCCCGCGAGGAAGGCGTTGGCCGCCGCGATTACCGGCATGGCGAAGTCGAGGCGGCGCAGTTGCGGGGCGAGCAGAATCGCGGGACCCGGGCCCAACACACCACCCGACATCCCCGACAATGTGGCGAAGAACCAGACGGCGGGGCCGCGCGCGACCGATGGGTCGCGGTTGGTGCCGGCCACGATCCGTCGGTGCTGCAAGATCAGCGCGCGTGCAATCGACATCGCGACGAAGCCGATGAACATGATCTTGAGCACGATGCCGGGCAGGGCGTCGCCGATGGCTGCGCCGATCAGCGCGCCGACGGCCACGAAGGGCGCGAGCCGCCAGATCAGGGGAAGCAGCAGGTCGCCCGCCCGGTGACGGAGATAGGTCGTCAGGATCGCCGTGATGACCTGGGTCGCCAGCGAGGTCGCGATCGTCAGATGCATGACGTGGACTTCGGCGACGCCCTGGATCGTGAGCGTAATGATCAGGGCCGGCGCCAGCGCAAACGCCCCGCCGACCCCGAAAAGGCCGGAAACGAAGCCGGAGAACACGCCCGCGGCGAGGTAGATGGCGATGATTTCGGTCAAGTTGCTGGGGTCCCGGGCTGACGGTCCGCGTCCGACAGGCCGCTTCGTGCTGGATGCCATATCGGTATAGGCTATTTCGGGCTCAAATGAGAGATGGGAGGGCGCGATGAATTTTGGTCAAGCTGTATCGTCGGGGTTTCGGAACTATGTCGGATTCTCGGGTCGCGCGTGCCGGTCCGAATTCTGGTTCTGGACGCTATTCGTGTATGGCGTGAGCTTCGGTCTGGCGCTGCTGCTTCCGGCCGTGGGGTTCGGGTTTCAGTTTGCCGTCATCGGCAATATTTTCAGCCTCGTGGTCCTGTTGCCGAACATCGCGGTTTCCGCGCGCCGGTTGCACGATCTCGACAAGTCGGGCTGGTGGTTGTTGCTGTTTTTTATCCCGCTGATCGGCACGATCATTCTTATCGTCTGGTTCGTCGGGAAGGGGTCGGACGGTGACAACCGGTTCGGATCCGATCCGCTGAGAGGGGCTGGCACGGATGTCGCCACCGACTAGGTAACGCGCGCACGAAGCAACTATGCCGCCATTCCGCGCAAACTGATGTGACCGTTCGGGCGTTTGCTTTTGTGCAGGCCCACGCTAAGTAACGTGTGCACATATATTGAAGAGAGAAGCCCCGTGAGCGATTTCGATTACGACCTTTTTGTCATTGGTGCCGGTTCCGGCGGCGTCCGCGCGGCGCGTTTTTCTGCCGGTTTCGGCGCAAACGTCGCGGTTGCGGAAGACCTGCATATGGGCGGCACATGCGTGAATGTCGGCTGTATCCCGAAGAAACTCTTCGTCTATGCCGCCCACTATCATGAGGATTTCGACGACGCGGCCGGTTTCGGCTGGACCGTCGGCCCGCGCGCCCACAACTGGCGCACCCTGGTGGAGAACAAGGACAAGGAAATCTCGCGGCTGAATGGTATCTATCAGCGGCTGCTCGAGAACTCCGGCTGCACGGTCATCAACGGCCGCGCGACGGTCGTCGATGCTCACACCGTGGCGGTCGGCGACGAGACCTACACCGCCGAGCGCATTCTGGTGGCCGCCGGCAGCTGGCCGACGGATCAGGCCTATGAGGGCGGCGAGCATGTCATCACCTCGAACGAGGCCTTCTATCTCGACGAGTTTCCCCAGCATGTGGTGATCGAGGGCGGCGGATATATCGCCGTCGAGTTCGCCGGCATCTTCAATGGTCTGGGGGCCGAGGTGACGCTTGTCTATCGCGGCGAGATGTTCATGCGCGGCTTCGACGATGACATCCGCGCCCATCTGAAGGCGGAGATGGAGGCCCAGGGCATTAACCTGCAGTTCAACACGACCTTCGAGAAGGTTGAGAAAACCGACGCAGGGTACCGCGTGCATCTGTCCGACGGCAGCGCGATCGACACCGATTGCGTGATGTCGGCTATCGGTCGCAAACCCAAGGTGACCGGGCTCGGCCTCGAAGAAGCCGGCGTTGACCTCAAGGAGAACGGCGCGGTGGTGGTGGACGATCATTTCCAGACCTCGGTCCCCTCGATCTATGCGATCGGCGATATTATTGACCGCTTCCAGCTCACGCCGGTAGCGCTCGCCGAGGGAACCGCGCTGGCCAAGACGCTATACAACGACACGCCGACGACGGTGAACTACGACAACATCCCGACCGCCGTGTTCAGCCAGCCGCCGATCGGCACGGTCGGCCTGACCGAGGCCGAGGCCCGCGCCGAATATGGTGATGTGTCGATCTTCAGGAGCAGCTTCCGGGCGCTCAAGAACACGCTCTCGGGCCGCGCCGAACAGACCCTGATGAAGATGATTGTCGACAAGAAGAGCGACCTTGTCGTCGGGGTGCATATGGTCGGCCCGGATTCCGGTGAGATCATCCAGGGTATCGGTATCGCCCTGAAGGCGGGCGCGACCAAGGCGGTGTTCGATTCCACGATTGGTATCCACCCGACGTCGGCCGAGGAATTCGTTACCATGCGCGAGCCGGTGGCCGAAGCTGCTGAATAGGCGGCCCACCGGCAGGTGGCGCGTGGGTAGCGCGTTGAATTCGTGCGATTTTTGCTGGCCTTCGTGCCTCTGACGGCCTATAGGCATGGCCCCGCGCACTAGCGCGACCTGGTAGAACAAGAAGATGGACGGACCGGACGTTTCACGGCGCCGGGCCGGATAGCGAAATGTCGAAGAACTGGCAGCCTGAAAGCTGGCGCAGCCGCGATATTCTGCAGGTCCCCGAATATGGGGATGCGGACGCGTTGGCTCGTGTCGAGGAAACCCTTCGTAAACAGCCCCCGCTGGTGTTTGCCGGCGAGGCCCGCGCGCTGCGTGCGCAGCTGGGCAAGGTGGCCGAGGGGCAGGCATTTCTGCTCCAGGGCGGCGACTGTGCGGAAAGCTTCGCCGAATTCCACGCCGACAACATCCGCGACACCTTCAAGGTGCTGCTGCAGATGGCGGTCGTGCTGACCTATGGCGCAGCCTGTCCGGTGGTGAAGGTCGGGCGCATGGCCGGCCAGTTCGCCAAACCGCGCTCCTCGGGAACGGAGGAGGTCGATGGCGTCACGCTGCCGAGCTATCGCGGCGACATCATCAACGACATGACGTTCAGTGCCGAGACGCGCGAGCCCGATCCCGAGCGTATGCTGCGTGCCTACAACCAGGCGGCGTCGACCCTGAACCTGCTGCGCGCGTTCGCCCAGGGCGGGTTCGCGGATCTGAACCAGGTGCATCGCTGGAATCTGGATTTCGTGAAATCGAGCCCCCAGGGTGCGAAGTTCGAAGAGCTCGGCGCCCGCATCGACGAGACCCTGGCCTTCATGGCTGCCTGCGGCCTGACCAGCGACAACGTCCCGCAGATGGCGGAAACGGACTTCTACACGAGTCACGAAGCGCTGCTGCTCGTCTATGAGCAGGCATTGACGCGCCAGGACAGCCTGACCGGCAAATGGTACGACACCTCGGCGCATATGCTGTGGATCGGTGACCGGACGCGCCAGCCCGACGGCGCTCATGTCGAGTATCTCTCCGGCGTCGAGAATCCGCTGGGCCTGAAATGCGGTCCGTCGATCGACATCGACGATCTGCTGCGGCTCACCGATATCCTGAACCCGGAGAACGATCCCGGCCGGCTGACGCTGATTTGCCGGATGGGCGCGGAGAAGGCCGAGGAACATCTGCCGGGCCTCGTGCGTGCAGTCGCGAGCGAAGGCAAGAATGTCGTGTGGTCCTGCGATCCCATGCACGGCAACACCGTGTCGTCGTCGAGCGGCTACAAGACCCGCGCCTTCGATGCGATCCTGTCGGAGGTGGACACCTTCTTCTCGGTGCACCGTGCCGAGGGGACCCATGCCGGTGGCGTGCATTTCGAGATGACCGGCCAGGACGTGACCGAATGCATCGGCGGTGCCCAGGAAATCACCGAAGAGGGCCTGAGCGACCGTTATCACACCCATTGCGACCCGCGTCTCAACGCCAGCCAGTCGATTGAACTGGCCTTCCAGATCGCCGAACGGCTGAAACGCCAGCGCGACCTGACGGCAGCGGAAAAAACGGATCGTGTCGCGGCGGCCGGCTAAGCAACGGTTTTTGGCGGGTGCCCAATCGCGGGCTTTCGTAATTCGCCGGCACGCGCCAAACTGCGTTCCTGATATCCGGGGACGAACAGCGGGGACGATATGGGCACCGTAAAGTCCAGTGACGCGAAAACCACCGATATGCCGACCGCGGAATCCGAGCCTGCGACAGATTCTGTTGCAGCCCCGCATCCGCGCATCGACGAGATAGCCGGGCTCACCGATACATACTTCAACAAGACCCGCGCGATCGTCGGCAAGTTCGGGGACACCAAGGTCACCTATGCCGTGTTCATGCGACGGCCGGTGATCTCCGCGCCGCGCCTGGCGCTGGATTGGCTCAATGCGGTCGCGCAAGCGCGGAACGCCAGCTTCGACATCGATCTGCGTTTCGAGGAAGGCCGCTGGGTCGGTGCGGGTGAGCCGCTGCTTTATATCTCCGGTTCATTCCACGATCTGGTCGATCTTGAGACCCTGTATCTGCAGAAACTCGGCGCGGCCTGTGTCGCCGCCTACAACGCCGCGGCCATGTGCGTCGATCTGCCGAATGTTTCCTTCATGGCCTTCGACGCGCGTCATTGCACGGGGCCCGACATGGCCGAGATGATGGCTTATGCGGCTTCGGTCGGGTCGGGCCGGGCCATCCGCAAGGTGGGCGCGATCGGGTTTGTCGGCAACGCGACGGACGCGACGGCGCATTTCTTCGACCAGGAACGGGGTCTCGGTACCATGCCCCACGCGTTGATCGGCTATGCCGGGTCGACCGTGCGCGCGGCCGAAATGTTCCAGGAAACCCATCCCGACGAACCGCTGACCGTGCTTGTCGATTATTTCGGGCGCGAGGTTACCGACAGCCTCGAAGTGTGCCGTCGCTTCCCCGAACTGGTGCGCGAGGGCCGCTTGTCCGTAAGGCTCGACACACCGGGCGGCCGCTATATCGAGGGCATCGACCCGTCACAGAGCTACGCCGTGCTCGAACGCCACGCGCCGGATGCGATCCGCGGCTACCGCACCGAGGGCGAACTGCGCCACCTGATCGGTGGCGGCGTGTCTGCCGCGGCGATCTGGCACCTGCGCGAGCGGCTCGACGAGGGCGGTTTCGAAGGGGCGAAGATCGTGGCGTCGTCCGGCTTCGGGCCTGAAAAATGCAAGGTGATGGCAGCCGCCGACGTGCCGATCGACGCCATTGGCACCGGTTCCTTCCTGCCCGGCGACTGGCAGGAGACTTATGCCACGTCGGATATCGTCGAGTATGGCGGTACCAAGCGGGTCAAGGTCGGCCGCGAGTTCCTGTTGCGCCGGTAGGTCCGCGTGATGGACGATCCCACGGATTGGCTCGGTTTTCTCGCCAATATTGCCGCGATACTGACGGCTTTGGTCGCCGTTGTGGGCTCGATCTGGTTTGTGTTGGAACGCAGCGCCAAGCAGCGGCGGCTCGAGGCCTATCTCAAGGCCGAACGCGATGCAGGCGAGGACAAGGGACAGCGTTCGATTCTGCATCTCGTCGCCCGGGTCGGGCTGACGGAGCAGGAAATCATGCAGGCCAGTTTCCGCAGCAAACATATCGGGCGTGTACTCACCACGAACAAGCTCGACGGGATGGCGAAGGATATCCTCTTCGAATATCGCGATTGATCTCATACACAGCGCGTTGACACATCCTGGTGCGGTGCATACCGTCCGCCGCGTTTCACCCCGTCCCGGCTCTCGACCATGACAGACAGTTTGAAAATTTCCCTGGCGCAGCTCAATCCGGTTGTCGGCGATATCGCCGGCAACGTCGACAAGATACGTGCCGCGCGTCAGACCGCAGCCGGGCAGGGCGCGGAGCTGGTGATCGGTACCGAATTGTGCGTCACGGGTTATCCGCCGGAAGACCTGATCCTGAAGAACGCGTTTGTTCGTGCCGCGATGGAAGCCGTGGAAACCCTGGCGGCTGAAACTGCCGATGGCGGCCCGGGCCTGATCGTCGGGGCGCCCTGGTTCGATGATGACGGCAACCGCTACAACGCCGCGATCGTGATCGATGACGGCAAGGTGCAGACCGTCCGTTACAAGTGGGATCTGCCGAATTACGGCGTGTTCGACGAGAAACGCATCTTCAAGGCGGGCGAACTGCCCGGCCCGGTGAATTTCCGTGGCGTGCGCCTGGGCCTCGCGGTCTGCGAGGATATGTGGACTCCGGATGTCTGCGAGACCCTGATGGAATCGGGTGCCGAAATCCTCGTGGTGATCAATGGCAGCCCCTATGAGCGCGACAAGGTCGATGTGCGGATGAACTTCGCCGTCGCGCGGGTGACCGAGACGGAGCTGCCGCTGATTTATGTGAACCAGGTCGGCGGACAGGATGAGCTGGTGTTCGACGGTGGCTCGTTCGTGCTCGGCGCGGACCGGCGGATGGTCGCCGCCTCGAAACAGTTCGTCGAGGACCTGACCCTGACCGAGTGGACCCGCACGTCAGACGGCTGGAGCTGCGCTTCCGAGAATGTGGCCGAATGGATCGAGGGCAGCGAGCGCCTGTATCAGGCGATGGTGCTGGGCTTGCGCGATTATGTGAACAAGAACGGATTCCCCGGCGTGGTGCTTGGCCTTTCGGGCGGCATCGATTCCGGGATCACGGCGGTTGTCGCCGTCGACGCACTGGGGGCCGACCGGGTGCATTGCGTCATGATGCCGTCGCCCTATACCAGCGAAGACAGTTTGGTGGATGCCCGCGAGCTCGCCGAGCAGCTGGGTGTCCGTTACGACAGCGTCGGCATCGGCCCGGCCATGTCGGCCTTCGACGAGATGCTGACCGAGGCCTTCAACGCGCCGGCCGAGGGCGTCACCGCGGAAAACATCCAGAGCCGTGCGCGCGGCCTGACACTAATGGCGATCTCCAACACCACCGGTGCCATGCTGGTGACCACCGGTAACAAGTCGGAGATGTCGGTGGGCTATGCCACGATCTACGGCGATATGGCGGGTGGCTACTCGGTCATCAAGGATGTCTACAAGACCGACGTGTTCAAGCTGTGCCACTGGCGCAACGAACATCATCCCGACGGCGTGCTGGGCCCGGCCGGCGCCGTGATCCCGGCGCGGATGATCTCCAAGCCGCCGTCGGCCGAGCTGCGTCCCGACCAGAAGGACGAGGATTCGCTACCGCCTTACGAGATACTCGATGCCATCCTGCACGGCCTGATCGAGGAAGACCTGGGCGGGGCGGAACTCGAGGCCAAGGGCTTCGAACCGGCGACCGTGCAGCGCATCTGGCGCCTGCTGGAACCGTCTGAATACAAGCGCCGCCAGGCGCCGCCGGGGGTGAAGCTCACCAGCCGCTCTTTCGGCCGCGACCGTCGCTACCCGATCACCAACGCTTTCCGGGGCAAGGCCTAGAGGCAAGTCTTTGAATTGCTTTGCTTTCCCGGGCGGGTTATACACCGCGCGTGATGATCATTTGTTCCCATCGATGTTGCTGCCCCGGCGGGCGAATTACCGCCTGACAGGCCCTGTCAGCGTGCGGATGATCCGCGCGCACACCGCATCCAATTCCGGGAACCCAAGATGACCCTTCATCTCCACAACACCTACACGCGACAGAAAGAGGCGTTCAAGCCGATCGATGCGGCCAATGTCCGCATGTATGTGTGCGGGCCGACGGTCTATGACGATATCCATATCGGCAATGCGCGCCCGCTGGTGGTGTTCGACGTGCTGTCCCGGGTGTTGCGCGATGCCTATGGCGACGCGAACGTCACCTATGTGCGCAACATCACCGATGTGGATGACAAGATCATCGAGCGTGCGGCCGAGAATGGGGAAGACATCGACGCGCTGACAACGCGCACCACCGAAAATTTCCACGCGGCCGCGGCGGCGGTCGGTTGCGCGACACCGGATGTAGAGCCGCGCGCGACCGATCACATCCCGCAGATGATCGCGCTCATGGAGACGCTCATCGCCTCGGAGCATGCCTATGCCGCAGAAGGCCATGTGCTGTTCCATGTCCCGGCGATGCCGGACTACGGTCAGCTCTCGGGCCGCAACCGGGACGAGATGGTCGCCGGCGCACGGGTCGAGGTGGCGCCCTACAAGCGAGATCCGGCCGATTTCGTCTTGTGGAAGCCCTCGAGCGCGGAGCAACCCGGATGGGAGAGCCCCTGGGGCCGTGGACGCCCGGGCTGGCATCTGGAATGTTCGGCCATGAGCGAGGAACATCTCGGCCGTTCCTTCGATATCCATGGCGGCGGCGTCGATCTGGTGTTTCCCCACCATGAGAACGAGATCGCCCAGTCCCGCTGCGCGCACCCGGACGAGAGCTTCGCGCGCTACTGGATGCATAACGGTTACCTGATGAGCGAAGGCGAGAAGATGTCCAAGTCGCTGGGTAACTTCTACACCGTCACCGATCTGCTGGACGAGTTCCCCGGCGAGGCGCTGCGTCTCGCCTTGCTGAAATCTCACTACCGCCAGCCGCTTGATTTCACCAAGGACGGTGTCCGCGAGGCGCGCCAGGAGCTGAACCGCTTCTACCGGGCGCTTGCGCTGCGTGATGCCGCGCTGTCTGAGGCCGGACTTTCCGAAGGCGATCATCCTTACGCGGTGCCCAGCGCTGTCTCGGATGCGGTGTATGACGACCTCAACACGCCCCTGGCCATCGCCGGCCTGCATGCCGAGGCCGACGCCGCGTTCGCAGCGGAGTCCCCCGAAGAAGTGTTGGCGGCGACGGGCTCACTCAAGGCAGCAGGGCGTCTTCTCGGCCTGCTGCAGGCCGATCCCGACGTCTGGTTCCAGGGCGATGGCGATGCGGCGATCGACGCGCTGATTGCCGAACGCATCGCCGCGCGGGCCGACAAGGATTTCGCCAGGGCAGACGAGATCCGCGACGAACTCACCGCCAAGGGCATCGTGCTTGAGGATGGCGCGGGCGGCACCACCTGGCGCCGCGAGGGCTAGTCGATGGCCGAACGCATTCACATCTTCGATACGACCCTGCGCGACGGCGCGCAGACCCGCGGCGTGGATTTCTCCGTCGATGACAAGCGCGCCATCGCACGCGCGCTGGACGAGGTGGGGATCGATTATGTGGAGGGCGGCTGGCCCGGGGCCAATCCGGTCGATGACGCCTTCTTCGAGACTTCACCGGGCCTGAAAAACGCCCGCTTCACGGCCTTCGGCATGACCCGGCGACCCGATCACAGCGCTGCCAACGATCCGGGTATCAACGGCCTGCTTTCAACCGCAGCCGACAGTATCTGCATGGTCGGCAAGACCTGGGATTTCCATGTCGACCTGGCGCTGGGTATTCCGCGGGACGACAATGTCGCGATGATCGGCGAGAGTGTCGCCTATGCCGCCACGCGCAAGGATGAGGTTCTGTTCGACGCCGAGCATTTCTTCGACGGCTACAAGGCGAACCCCGAATATGCGCTGGCGTGCATCAAGGCGGCTCATGATGCGGGCGCGCGCTGGGTCGTGCTGTGCGACACCAACGGGGGCACCTTGCCCCATGAGATCACGCGGATCGTCACAGAAGTGTTGGCGCATATTCCCGGAGATCATGTTGGCATTCACACACATGACGATACCGGCAATGCCGTCGCCAACACGTTGGCCGCCGTCGAGGCGGGGGTGCGCCATGTTCAGGGCACCTTGAACGGGCTGGGTGAGCGCTGCGGCAACGCCAACCTAGTCACGGTGCTGCCCAACCTGATGCTCAAATATGATGGCGCCTATGAAACCGGGCTGGACGCCGACGGCCTGCAGCGCCTGACCCATATCTCACGGCTGCTCGATGAATTGCTCAACCGGGCGCCGGACCGCACCGCGCCCTATGTGGGCGAGGCGGCGTTCACCCATAAGGGCGGGTTGCATGTCTCGGCGGTCCAGAAGGACCCGGCGACCTACGAGCATGTCGATCCCGAAAGCGTTGGCAATGCGCGCCATATCGTGGTCTCGGATCAGGCCGGGCGTTCAAACATTCTCTCGCGTCTGTCGGATGCAGGCATCGAGGTTGAGAGCAAGGATCCGAGGATTTCCCGCCTGGTCGAGGATGTGAAGGCGCGGGAATTCGAGGGTTATACCTATGACGGTGCCGAGGCGAGCTTCGAGCTTCTCGCGCGGCGCGCCCTGGGCGAGGTGCCGGAATTCTATCGGGTCGAGAGCTTCCGCTCCGAGGTCGAGCGGCGGTTCAATGCCAAGGGCGATGTGACAACGATCAGCCAGGCCGTGGTGAAGATGCAGGTCGGGGACACCCATTCCATGCAGGTGGCCGAAGGCAACGGCCCGGTCAACGCGCTCGATGATGCCATGCGGAAATCGCTGCTCCCGGCCTATCCCGAGCTGGAGGCCATGCGCTTGGTCGACTTCAAGGTTCGCATCCTCACGCCGCAACAGGCGACCGCGGCGGTGACCCGGGTGATGATCGAATCTTCCGACGATACCGGGTTGCGCTGGGGCACGGTGGGAATCTCGCCGAACATCATCGATGCGGCTTACGAAGCCCTCGACGATGCCATCGTCTACAAGTTGCTTCAGAAGCAAAAATAGCCCTTCCGATCACATCGAATTGAAGGCCTTGTCATGCGCGCGCCGCCGGCCGGCGCGCTAGGTTCAGCCTTGGCTGGAATGACTGGCTGAGGAGACATGATGATGATCGCCCGACTGCCCGCGTTATTGCGTTTGGACTTGTTTGCTTGCCTGTTCGGTATCGCCGCGATGGTGTTTGCTGTCCCGGTGGCATTCGCCGATGTCGACCAATGGGAGAAAGATTGGCCGCGCACGGATTTTACGAAGACGGGCGTCGACCTGGGTGAGATCTTCTCCGGCGGCATCGGCCGCGATGTTATCCCGGCTATCGATACGCCCACCATCGGGGCGCTGGCCTATGTCGGGGACACCCATGAACCACGCGAGCCGGTCATCCGGGTCACGGTCAACGACCGGAGCCGGGCTTATCCGTTGTCGGTCCTGATCTGGCATGAGATCGTCAACGACGAACTCGGCGGCGTACCGATCGCGGTGACCTATTGCCCGCTTTGCAATACGGCAATCGTGTTTGATCGCCGGATCGATGAGCAGGTGCTCGACTTCGGCACAACCGGCAATCTGCGTTTCTCGGATCTCGTCATGTATGACCGCCAGACGGAGAGCTGGTGGCAGCAGTTCACGGGCGAAGGCATCGTGGGCAAGTTCACCGGAACCCAGCTGACGATCATTCCCAGCCGGGTCGAGCCGCTCGGGGTCTTCGCCGCGGCGTTTCCCGGCGGCGATATCCTGCGGCGCCCGCCAGGGTTCCCGCGCAATTATGGTGTTAATCCCTATGACAGCTATGACACGTCGCCAACGCCGCTGTTTCCCGGAATTCCGCTGCCGGAAGGGGTCGCACCCATGGCCTACGTGGTCGCGGTCGACGACCAGGCCTGGACCCTTGACCGACTGAAAACCGAGAAACGCATTGAAGCCGGTGATTTGGTCCTGACCTGGGAACCGGGGCAGCTCTCGGTGCTCGATATCGCCTACATCAAGGAGGCGCGCGACATCGGCTATGTCACGGTCCAGCGCAAGACACCCGCAGGATTGCAGGATGCCATCCACGACATGACGTTTGCCTTCGCCTTCAATGCGTTTAACCCCGACGGCACGCTGCACAAATAGCTCCTCGCCGGATGACGCGCGCGGACACCTCGCGTAGGTTGCGTCGGCTATGAACTCGAAACTTGAGATAAAGCGGTGTCGGAATTCGGCCCCGGCCAACAGCGTTGTTGGGGATGCCCATGGCGGGAACTGACCGAACCCAGGCGCCCATTCTGGGGGGGCCGCGCGTTATTCTGATCGAACCCCAGCTCAGCGAGAATGTGGGTGCCGTGGCGCGTGCAATGCTGAACTGCGGCCTCGATCGGATGTCGCTGGTCAATCCACGCGAGGGATGGCCGAATTCCAAGGCGAACGCGATGGCGTCGGGTGCGACCGAGGTCCTTGAGGGCGCGCAGGTTTTCGCGACGCCGGAAGAAGCGGTCGCCGACATCACCAATCTGTACGCGACCACCGCGCGGCCGCGGGAGTTGACCGTTCGTGTCATGACCCCGCGCGAAGCCGCGGCGGATATGCGCGCGGCGCACGCACGCGGCGAGGAGATCGGCGTGTTATTCGGGCCCGAGCGCTCGGGCATGACCAACGACCACATCGCGCTGGCCGACACGGTCATCTCGGTACCCCTGAACCCGGCCTACACGTCGCTGAACCTCGCGCAGGCGGTGCTGCTGGTCGCCTATGAGTGGTTCACCGCGGGTGACGAGACCCCGGCGGACGCACTTTCGATGTCGGGCACCCGGCTCGCCGAGAAGCAGGAGTTGATGGGTCTGTTCGACCGGCTCGAGACCGAGCTGGATAGCGGCGGGTTCTTCCGGGCCCCCGATCTGCGGCCGACGGTCATGCGAAACCTGATGTCGATGCTGCAGCGCGCACGTCTGACGGACCAGGAGGTGCGCACCTTCCACGGCATGATCAGTGCGCTGACCCGCAGCTGGCAGCATACCCAGAACGCGAAACGGCGCCGGGGCGAACTCGACGACTAGGCGAGGTAGGGGCCGGACAAAAGGGCTGATATCGTGCCCCACTGATGCGGGGGGACATCGGCATGGACGATACAATCGCGCCGGAGCTCGCCGAGAGCTAGTTTTTCTGGTGTTCCTGGCGCAGGCCGATCGCGAAATGGACGGCCAGTGTGCCCACGATCACCGCGCCGCCGATCAGCGATAGGGCGGACGGCGTCTGGGAGATGAACCACCAGGCCCATATCGGTCCCAGCACGGCCTCCAGCAGCATGATCAGGCTGACTTCTGGCGCCGGCAGATGGCGCGGCCCGAGCATGATCATGAAGAACGAGATCGGCAGCACCACGAAGCCGAGCAGGCCGAGCCAGAGCGCGTCGAGGGCGACGATGGTGACCGTGGGGGCAACGATCAGCGCCAGGGCCGCGACGATGTAGCCGCTGAGCGCCATGGCGGGGCCAGGGTCCTCGGTCTGGGCGTGGCTGAGGACCACCATCATGCCGGCCCAGACCAGCGCCGTCGCGACCGCCGCGAGATTGCCCCAGAGGTCACCCCGGCCCAGCCCCTCGGCGAAGATGACACCCATGGCGCCGATCGCGATCATGATGGTCACGATCGTGCGTCGGGGCACGCGTTCGCCGAGAAAGATTCGCGCGAAAATGGCGGCGAAAAGCGGTGCGCAGGCGACGATAAACAGCGTGTTCGCCACGCTGGTCAGGGTAATGGCGGTGACCCAGCCGATCGAAGACGCGGCGAACAGCGCCGCGACGGCCAGGTCGCTACGCCGGCGCAAAGGTCCGAGAATCCGTCCGAGATCGCCCCGGTAGCGGACCAGCAGGAACAGGGTCATGGCGATGCCCAGCAGGAGGCCGCGCCAGAACAGCGAGGTGCGGATGTCGGCGGCGATGAGCGAGGTGATCAGGCCGTCGGGCGACAGGATCACAACGCCCGCGGCCGTGATCGCTATGCCCTTGAGATGATTGCCGGATCGGGAACTGGACGCCATATGTCGATACACCTGGGAAGCGAAAAAATGCGGGCGTTCCAACGCGTCAAACGCGTTTGACATAGCGCCGCCGATCCCTATAGTGCGCGCCATTCCCGTGTATGTGGACCGGCAACGACCGGATCCCCGTACGGCGTGACTTATAGCGCGGTGCTGATCGGGACAACAAAGATAAGAATGGAACTTAAATATGTCTAAGCGGCATTCCGCGAAGTACAAGATTGATCGCCGTCTCGGCGAGAACCTCTGGGGTCGGCCCAAGAGCCCGGTCAACCGACGTGAGCACGGCCCGGGCGAGCATGGTCGCCGCCGCAAGAAGCCGTCAGATTACGGCCTCCACCTGATGGCCAAGCAGAAGCTCCGCAAATATTACGGTGATGTCGGCGAACGCCAGTTCCGCCGGTATTACGATGAAGCGGTGCGCCGTCGCGGCGACACCGGTGAGAATCTGATCGAGCTCCTGGAGCGCCGCCTCGACGCGGTCGTGTACCGGATGAAGTTCGTGCCGACGATTTTCGCCGCCCGCCAGTTCGTCAACCACGGCCACATCCGGGTGAATGGCAAGAAGGTGAACATTCCCTCCTACGCCGTCCAGGATGGCGACGTGATTGAAGTCAAGGAGAAGTCCCGCGAGCTGCCGCTGGTGCTCGAGGCGATTGCTTCCACCGAGCGCGACCTGGCCGACTATATGGATGTCGACCTGAATGCACTGAAGGGCACTTATCTGCGTGGCCCGAAGCTGGCCGATGTGCCTTATCCGGTGAAGATGGAGCCGAACCTGGTCGTCGAGTATTACTCGCTCTGATCGGTCGTTCCAGCCGAACTCATACAAAAGGCCGCCCTCGGGGCGGCCTTTTTCGTGGGCGTGGTGCGGTTGTTAACTGGTTGCATCCTTGCGCAGGACGGTCAGGACATCATCGATCTCCGGGCGGGTCGAGTAATGGCTCTCAGAGAAGCGATGGCTGACCTTGCCGGCGGCAATTGTCTCGGCGGCCGCGTCGCCAGGGTGATGCAGGCTTGCGGCAGCAAGCAGCGCCGTGACCGCCAGCACGCGACCGAGCCGCGAGGAGAGAAGCTTTGTACGAAACATAATTCGGCACTCCGACGTGAATCACTACCTGTTTAACACCTTGGATAGCGTATTATTCCGTTACATTTCAATATTCTCATATTCACGTCTTCGTTGGCGCGCTTTTAGGCATTGCGCGGGCGCTTTCTCGGGGCGCGGATTGGTTTCGGCCCGCCCAGTTTCTTGTTGGTCTTGGATGTCTTCGCCTTGGACTTCTTGAGCGCCATGATGCCGGTTTTGTTGAGTTCCGCACCCTTCTTGAAGCGGCGCTTCGATGCTGCGCTCTTGCCCGGGAAGGGCTCCATGTCATCGTCCCCGGTGGCGGCGAACTGGACCTCGACCTTGTTGCCGTCCGGGTCGAACACGTTGACCTGAACCATGTTTATCTCGAGCAACGGCACCACATTGTAGGGCGCGTCATGGTCGCGCATTTTGCGCTGAAACGTCTTCATGCTGCCGCCGGCGCGCAGGGCGAAATGCTCGACCTGGGCCTCGCCGGACTTGATCTTCTTGGACGTCTCCACGAGGTGAACGATCGCGTTGCTGCCGCAATAGTGCCAGGCGCCGCCGAAATCGAAACTAAGCGGCCGTTTGCCACGCTTGAGCCCGAGGACATTCTCGTAGAAGGCGGACATCTCGTCGAGCTTGGCGGTGCGAATATTCACATGGTCGAGCCAGTACATAGCCATCGTGTCGTCTCCGGTTATTTTGTCATCCTTGCCCCATCTTGCGACCTGTGACCGGGGGATTCAACGCGTCAGGCGGTCACATCGGCATTCAGACGATGCGCGTTCGAAAAATCTCGACGGTGTAGATGATCAGTGCCAGCCAGATGAAGGCAAAGGTGACGATCTCGGCGGTGCCGAAGGGCTGGGGAAAGAAGGTCAGCGCGAAGACAAGGTAGAAGGACGGCGCGATGTATTGCATCAGCCCGATCGTCGCCAGCTGGACCCGGCGCGCCGCGGCGGCGAACATGAGCAGTGGCAGCCCGGTAACGACACCGGAGAACGCAATCAACGCGTCAAACCCGAGCCCGGACTGTCCGAACGCGCCGGTGCCCTGGGCCGCGAACCAGATGAGGTAGGCCGCGGCGATGGGTGCGATGACCGTGCATTCGACGAACAGGCCCACCGCGGGGCCGGCCGCGACGGTCTTGCGCAACAGGCCGTAACTGCCGAACGAGAAGGCGATGACAAGGGCAATCCACGGTACCTGGCCGAACGCCACGATCTGGATGCCGACGCCGATGGCCGCCAGTGCCACGGCGATGCGCTGGCCGCTCGACAGGCGTTCACGCAGGACGACGAAGCCCAGCAGCACGTTGACCAACGGGCTCAGGAAGTAACCGAGGCTTGAAGCGAGGAGCTGATCGGTGACAACGGTGAAGATAAACATGCTCCAGTTCACGCTGATCAGCGCGGCGGTCAGGAACAGGGTGGCCAGGACCCGCCGGTTGCGCAACGCGGCGAACAGGTCGGGCCACTGGCGTGCGACCGTGAGGACCAGGGCCATGAACGGAATGCACCAGAGGAACCGATGGGCGACGATCTCGATCACGCCGAGCGACTGGACCGCCTCGAAGTAGAAGGGGGTGAAGCTCCAGACCAGAAATGCGCCGACGCCCATAGCCAACCCGGCGGATTCCGCGCCAGAGAACTGGCGGCGGTCATTCTGGAATGTGGGAAGCTGCGGCAGGGGAGGCGCTCCGTTGGGAGGGTGCAAACAAAACGGGCCGCGAAATTCGCGGCCCGTTTACATTAGCTGAAGGTCGTGGATCAGGCAGCTTCGAGCGCGACACCCTTTTCCTGGAACATCTGCTCAAGCTCGCCGGTTTCGAACATCTCGCGGATGATGTCGCAACCGCCGACAAACTCTCCCTTTACATAAAGCTGCGGGACGGTCGGCCAGTTGGTGAATTCCTTGATGCCGTCCCGGATGGCCGGATCGACGAGCACGTCTGCGCTGCCGAATTTGACACCCATATGGTTCAGAATCTGGACCACGGCGGCCGAGAAACCGCATTGCGGGAACACCGGCGTACCTTTCATGAAGAGCATCACTTCATTCTGGTCGATGTCGGTCTTGATGCGTTCTTGCACAGGGCTATCGGTCATATCGGACTCCGAATAATTTGGTTAGCTGTTCTCGGGGGCAGACGTTTGAAGCGCGAGCGCATGTAGCTCGCCACCCATGCGGCCCTGGAGAGCCTCGTAAACCATCTGATGTTGCTGGACCCGGGATTTTCCTGCGAACGCCGATGAAACGACATTGGCCAGATAATGGTCGCCGTCGCCGCGCAGATCATCGATCCGGATTTCGGCATCCGGCAACGCTTCCTTGATCAAGCTCTCGATCTCGCTGGCCGCCATCGGCATTTGGGCAACTCCCCGGGGTGAATGCGGTATCTCGCCAGATCAGTTCTCGCGCGATGCCATATACGCCGGCAACCAGCGCGAATGTGCATCGCGTAGCGCCGCGACGGATATAGGCTTCGTCTCCGGGAGTGTCAACGCAGCCCCGCCGACAGTACCGATATGCTCTACAGGGATACCGGCATCCTCGGCGGCGGCGACGAACTCGGATGCGTCGGCGCAGGTGATGACGTAACGCGCCTGGTCTTCGCCGAAGGCCCAGGCGTGGGCCGGAATCTCCGGTGTTGCGGTAATTTCCGCACCGATTTCGCCGGCGATGGCCATTTCCGCCAGGGCGACCGCGATTCCGCCGTCGCTGATGTCATGACAGGCGTTGATCCGGCCGGCTTGGATCGACTGGCGCACGAAATCGCCGTTGCGTCGTTCCGTCTCCAGGTCGACCGGCGGCGGCGCGCCGGCCGCGCCGCCGGCCAGATCGCGCTGATAAATCGAGCAACCGAGCCAACCCGATGTCTCGCCGACCACGAACACGGCGTCCTTGTCGTCCACGAAGGCCGCGCCGGGCGCTTTCGTGAGGTCATCGATCAACCCGACGCAACCGATCACCGGGGTCGGCAGGATCGCCTCGCCATTCGTCTCGTTGTAAAGCGAGACATTGCCCGAGACGACCGGCGCATCGAGGGCCTCGCACGCGGCCCCCATACCCTGAACGGCCCCGACCAGCTGGCCCATGATCTCGGGGCGTTCGGGGTTGCCGAAGTTCAGATTGTTGGTCACGGCCAGCGGCGTCGCGCCGACGGCCGTAACATTGCGCCAGGACTCTGCAACGGCTTGCATGCCGCCCTCGACCGGGTTGGCGACCACATAGCGCGGGGTGCAGTCTGTGCTGATCGCCAATGCCTTGTTGGTGCCGTGCACCCGCACAAGTGCGGCATCGCTGCCCGGCCGCCCGACCGTGTCACCCATGACCATGTGGTCGTATTGCTCCCAGACCCAACGCCGCGAACACAGATCGGGGCTTGCAACCAGTTGCAGCAAGGCGCCGGCGAGATCGTCGGGGGCTGCGATCTCGTCGGGGTCGAGGACCGCGCGGGGCGGGGTCGCCGTCCACGGGCGCTCATACTCGGGCGCTGCGGCCACCAAGGGCGGCACCGGGATGTCCGCGGCAACTTCGCCTTGCCAGTTCAGCACGAGCCGCTGGCTGTCGTTCGTCTCGCCGATCACCGCGAGGTCGAGTTCCCATTTGTCGAAAATGGCCCGCGCCATCTCCTCGCGCCCGGGCTTCAGCACCATGAGCATCCGCTCCTGGCTCTCCGACAGCATCATCTCATAGGGCGTCATCTCGGTTTCGCGTTGGGGGACTGCGTCGAGGGTCAGGGTGATACCAACTTCGCCCTTGCTCGCCATCTCGACCGACGAGGACGTCAGGCCCGCGGCCCCCATATCCTGTATCGCGATGATCGCGTCGGTCGCCATCAGTTCCAGGCAGGCCTCGAGCAGCAGTTTTTCGGTAAACGGATCGCCGACTTGCACCGTGGGGCGTTTCTCGTCGGAATCGTCATCGAACTCGGCCGACGCCATGGTGGCGCCGTGAATGCCGTCGCGCCCGGTCTTGGCGCCGACATAGACCACCGGCAGGCCGACGCCCGCCGCGGCGGAGTAGAAAATCTTGTCGGTGTTCGCGGTCCCGACCGTCATGGTGTTGACCAGGATGTTGCCGTTATAGGCCGGATCGAAATTCACCTCGCCGCCGACCGTGGGCACGCCCATGCAATTGCCGTAGCCGCCGATCCCCGCGATGACGCCGTCCACCAGGTGCCGGGTCTTGGGATGATCGGGCGCACCGAAGCGCAGCGCGTTCATGTTGGCGATGGGGCGCGCACCCATGGTGAATACGTCGCGCATGATGCCGCCCACGCCGGTAGCGGCACCCTGATAGGGTTCGATGAAGCTCGGGTGGTTGTGGCTCTCGATCTTGAAGATCGCCGCCAAACCGTCGCCGATATCGATGACCCCCGCGTTCTCGCCGGGGCCCTGGATGACCTGCGGGCCCTCGGTCGGAAGTGTCTTGAGCCAGAATTTCGAGGATTTGTAGGAGCAATGCTCCGACCACATCACGGAGAAAATGCCGAGCTCGGTGAAATTCGGCGTGCGGCCGAGTATTTCGAGGATCGTGTCGTACTCATCGTCGCTCAGACCCATCAGGTCTTCGGGGCGGGCTGCTGTATCACTCATGCTGCAATGGCCTCCGCCAGGGCGGTGAACATCGGCGCGCCGTCGGTGCCGCCGAGCAGCGGATCGGCCAGCCGTTCGGGATGCGGCATCATGCCGAGCACGTTGCCGGCTTCGTTCAGGATTCCCGCGATATTGGCGATTGACCCGTTGGGGTTGGCAGCATCGGTGATCGCGCCATCGGGTGCGCAATAGCGAAACGCGATCCGGCCATCGCCTTCGAGCGTCTCGAGCGTGTCCGGGTCGGCGAAGTAGTTGCCGTCATGATGTGCGACCGGCACCCGAATGACGTCACCCGCACCATAGTCGCGGGTGAAGATCGTATCGCTCCGTTCGACGCGAAGATCGACGTCGCGGCAGATGAATTTAAGGCTGGCGTTGCGCATCAGTACGCCGGGCAAGAGGCCGCATTCGGTCAGTATCTGAAAGCCGTTGCAGATGCCGAGGACGGGCACGCCGCGGGCTGCCTGGGCGACGACTTCGCGCATGATCGGGCTGTTGGCGGCCATCGCGCCCGAGCGCAGGTAATCGCCAATATGAAAAGCCGCCCGGAACGGCAATCAGGTCGACATTCGGCAACTCGCTATCGCCGTGCCACACCATTTCCGGGGCGTGGCCCAGCGTCGCCTCGAGTGCGACGGCGATGTCGCGGTCACAGTTCGATCCGGGGAATACGATTACGGCTGCTGACATGTGTAAACTCCGGGTTCAGCTATAGCCATTGCAGGCCGAGTCGCAATTGGGGCTGGGGGAAAACCGGTGTGGTCATTCGCTCACCCCTGATCCGGGTCGCCATAGCCGAACGCCTCGATATAGGGCTGGAGCAGCGCCATGACCGGTTCCAGCTGTTTTGGCATAGCCTTTCCAGCGACCCACCGCGCGCGCGTTCACGCCTTCCGTCACGCCTGTATAGCTGGGCGTTGAAATGTAGCGCCCGACATTGGTGCCGGCGGATTCGAGCAGTTCGTCGCGCCAGTCAAGTCCGAGGAAGTTGGTGACCTGTTCAAGCACCGCGCGGGGATCTTCCACGAGGTCTTCATAGCGATAAGTGAAGGTCTCCAGTGGCAGAACGTCACGATATCGAAGCCATAGTCGCATGGTGGACGCATATGCCCGCGCCGTTTCCTGCAAGTCTCCGTAGCGCAGGGTCACGTTATTGGGCGCGAAATCCGTGGTGAAGCAGCTGATGCACACGTCGCGCGGGTCGCGCAGTGAGACCACGACCTTGGCGTTCGGGAAGGTGCGGGCGATCAGCCCGAGATGGTCGAGATTGAGTGGGTGTTTATCGACAACCTGCCGTTCGCCCACGGTC
Source organism: Alphaproteobacteria bacterium (assembly GCA_965261975.1). Lineage (GTDB taxonomy): Bacteria > Pseudomonadota > Alphaproteobacteria > UBA6615 > UBA6615 > UBA8079. The sequence goes on along the minus strand of CBDHEC010000003.1, from coordinate 1,377 downwards.
TCGGCATGGCTGTCGCTCAGGATTTCCCAATAGAGGGCGCGCAGCCGCCCGACATCCTCCGTACCGATATGCGTCAACGCGTCCGGGTAGCCGAAGCCGGCAGGCTTCGCGGTGTCGAGCGCATTGCGCATGGCGTCGACCATGGGGAGCTCGGGCGTTGCCGTGACGCGGTCATGGGCGTCGAGCAGCCGCTCGACCAGGGTGGTGCCCGACCGGGGGTACCCGACGAGAAAGCTTGGCGTCGCCAGCCCGTCCGCGATGACGTCTTTCGACCAAGCGGCCACCTGGTCGGCCACCTTGTCTGCGTCAAACAGCGCCAGAAGCGCATCCTGGGTGTTGGCGTGCTTCCCGGGCTCACGCGCGCGGGCGTGCCAGGTCATCGCACGCTTTTCATGGGCGTCCTCGAACGTCGCGAAGGCTTCGTCATGCCGGTCGAGTGTCTCCAGCAACTGCCCGCGTTCGAACAGGATATTCGCCGCGAGAGCGTTTTCTTCGGCTGACATGTCGATCTGGTCCAGCAGCGCCAGCGACCCGGCTGCGTCGCCGGATCTGCGGCGCAGGCGCGCTTCGATCATGCGGGCGAGGGTGTTTTCGGGTGCCAGTGCGCGGGCACGAGCCGCCCATTCGTCGGCTTCATCCAACAAGGACAGCCGCTCCAGCCGCTCGGCAAGTGCGGCGGCCTCGTCGGCACCGTCGGGCACCAGCGCCGCCGTACGGCGCGCGCAGTCGAGCGCGACGTCGCCGTCGCCCAGGCTGACGGCGATATCTCCGAGCAGGTTGATCGCGGCAACATTGTCGGCATCGATCTCGAGAATCCGCGTCGCGGCCGGTTTCGCGCGCGCGTGTTGGCCGCTCTTGTGCAGCGCGATGCCGGCGAGCAACAGCAGCTCGACCGATCGTGGTTCGGCATTCACGAGGGGGCGAAGCAGCTCAAGCGCGGGTGCGTACTCCTCAAGCTTGATCAGGGCCGCTGCGAGGTTGCGCTGCGCGAGCGCATGCTTGGGCATTTGCCGGACCGCCGTTTCGAGATGGGGACGGGCGGCGGCCGGGTCATCGGCATCGAGCAGTGCCGCGCCAAGCTGCGCGAGAAGCAATGGGTGGTTGGGTGTGTGCACCAGTGCGGCTTGGATGACGTCAGCGGCGTCCGCGGCCTCGCCGTTGGCCAGCAGGAGACCCGAGAGCCCGATCGCGGCCTCTGCATGGTCTGGGCGGGCGGCGATGGCAGCCCGATAGGCCGCACCGGCAGAGGTCATGTCTTCAAGACGGAACAGGCACTCGGCCAGATTATATTGCGCCTCGGCGTTGTCGGGTTGCAGTCGGGTCGTGTGCTCGAGGGTGGTTCGCGCGTCCTCGAGCCGCCCGGACTGGCCGAGCAGC
>CBDHEC010000002.1:0-17439 GCA_965261975.1 Alphaproteobacteria bacterium | reverse complement strand
CACGCAATCCCGTGTCGTGGCTGATTCCGTGCCACCGCGTCATCCGAAACGGGGGCAGTATCAGCGGCTATCGCTGGCACCCCGACAAGAAGCGCCTGATCCTTGCCTGGGAGGCGTCGCGCGCCGAGGGCGACCCGGCGGAAAGCGGGCGCTGAGGCCACTTTATTCCCGGGTTCGCTCGGGGTAGGGTCCGCGCCTGCATTTACGGGAAGGACCCCATGACAGCGCGCTACTGGGACGACTACACCGTCGGCGAAGTGTTCGAAACCGAGCCGGTGACGGTGTCGGAGGAGGCCATTATTACCTTCGCCGAAAAATATGATCCGCAGGTATTCCACACCGATCCGATCGCGGCGAAGGACAGTTTCTACGGCGGTTTGATCGCAAGCGGGCACCAGACTATCGGATTGGCTTTTGCCCAGTTCATCCGGATCGGCCTGTTCACCGAGAACGCGCTCGGCGGCCCCGGCATGGACGAAATCACATGGTCCGCCCCCGTGCGCCCGGGCGACACCTTGCACACGACGGCCGAGGTGGTTGAGTTGCGCGCGTCCAAGTCTCGTCCCGAACGCGGGATCATTCGGATGCGGATTGCAACATCTGTCGGGGAGCAGGAAGTCTCCAGTTACATCGCGACGACGTTCCTGCGTCGGCGCCCGGCGGAGGATGCGGCATGAGCGGATTCTTCCTGGAAGACTATACGGTTGGCCGGGTCATCGAGACCGCCCCCGTGACGCTTGAGGCGGACGAAATCATCTGGTTTGCCGAGCTGCACGACCCTCAGGTTTTCCACACCGACCCGGAGGGCGCAAAGGACACGGCCTTCGGTGAACATGTCGCCAGCGGCTTTCAGACCGTTGCCATCGCGACGGGCCAGTTCATCCGGACCGGCGCGGTAGACGGCACCGGTCTGGGCGGCCCGGGCATGGACAAGATCCGCTGGACGGCGCCCGTACGGCCGGGAGAAACATTGTCGACCCGTGTCGAGGTGCTGCAGGCGCGCGCCACACGCTCTGATCCCGGGCGCGGCGTTGTCACGCTCGGGTTCGTCGTCGAGACAGAGGCTGGCCCCGTCCTGACCTTTGAGGCCACGATCTTTGTACGCAGTCGGGCGGGCGAAAACGCAGCTTGATTGCGCGCGTGGTAGACTGAGGCCCGAGAGAGCCCCAATGCCGCCCGGAGCAGGATGATCAGTTTTATCGCCGAAATGGACCCGAGCCAGCTCGGAATGTGGCTGACCTTCGCCGTGATCATCGTGGCGCTGGTCATGTACACCCTCGAGCGGCTGACGTTTGAGCTCACCTCGCTCGGGGTGATCTGTGTGCTGCTGGTCTTCTTCCACTTCGTTCCCGTCGTGGATGCGGATGGTGACAACATCCTCAACCCGACACGGCTTCTGGCCGGTTTTGCAAATCCCGCATTGCTGACGGTCGTGGCCTTGCTGGTGATGGGTGAGGGGCTGGCCCGCACGGGTGTGCTCGAGGCCGGCGCGCAGATGTTCTTTCGTTACGGGCGCGGCCATGCCGCGCTGGCGACCGGGCTTGCCTTCGTGGCCGTACTGGTCGTCAGCGGGTTCATGAACAACACACCCGTGGTGGTGATCTTCATACCGATCATGCAGGCGCTGGCCTCGCGTTTGGGCCAGTCACCCTCGCGGCTGATGATGCCGCTGTCGTTCGCCGCGATCCTCGGCGGCATGGTCACCCTGATCGGTTCCAGCACGAACCTGCTCGTGTCCGGCATGCTGATCGAGCTGGGCAACGAAGGCTTCTCGTTCTTCCAGTTTGCGATACCCGGGGCCGCCCTGGCCCTGGTTGGCGTCGTCTATGTCATCTTCTTGTGCCCGCGGCTGCTGCCCGAGCGCGCGCTGCTGACCAATGCGATCGCCGGCGGCGGGCGCCAGTTCATGGCCGAGGTCGCGGTGACCGAAGGTTCCAAATTTCACGGCATGCAGCCGCGCGGCGGTTTCTTCCCCGACCTCAAGGACATGACGGTCCGCGTGATCATCCATGAGGGTGAATCCTTCATGCCGCCATTCGATGATGCGTTTCGGCTTTCTGAGGGCGATATCCTGGTGGTCGCCGCGACCCGCGCAGCATTGACCGAGGCGCTCAAGGGTGAACCGGAACAATTTCACCCTGAACTGGGGCAGGACTGGGAGCGTTTTGAGGGCGAGGACGGTGCGCAGCGCTGGCAGGTGGGTAACCAGGTTCTTGCCGAGGCGATGGTGACGCCCGCCTCGCGCCTTGTTGGCCAGACGCTGACTCAGATCGGGTTTCGCTACCAGTACCATTGTGTGGTGCTGGGTATTCAGCGCCGCTCGCAGATGATCCGGGCGCGGGTGACGGAAATTCGGCTCGAGCCGGGCGATGTCCTGCTGGTACAGGGGCGCGAGGTTGACGTTGAATCCCTGCGCGGCAATCAGGACATCCTGCTGGTCGAGTGGACCGCAGCGGAGATGCCGGCCGTCCACCATGCCACCAGCACCCTGATCATATTCGCCGCCGTGATCGCCTCGGCGGCGTTGGGTATCGTTCCCATCGAGATCGCGACGCTGGTCGGGGCCGGGGCCATGCTTGCGACCGGCGTATTGAATATCCGCCAGGCCGCACGCGCCATTGACCGAACGATCGTGATGATGATTGCCGCGGCGCTGGCACTCGGCAGTGCGCTGCAGGCCACCGGCGGGGCGGAGTTTCTCGCAGGGCTATTGCTCAGCGTGGTCGGCGATGCATCGCCGGCCGTGATACTCTCCGCGTTCTTCCTGCTGGTGGCGGTGTTGGCCAATATTATCAGCACCAAGGCGACCGCCGTGCTTTTCACGCCGATTGCCGTTGGCCTGGCGAATGGCCTGGCATTGCCCATAGAGCCCTTTGCGGTGGCCGTTGTCTTTGCGGCGAACTGTTCCTTTGCCTCTCCGGTGGGATATCAGACGAATCTTCTGGTGATGGCGCCTGGCAACTACCGATTCGTCGATTTTGTGCGCGTGGGCACCCCGTTGTTGATCATTGTCTGGCTGATCTTCAGCCTGGTCGCACCGTGGTATTACGGCCTTATCTGAGTCTCGACCGCGTCTGCATAGGTGCTGCGACAAAGCAGCGCTTGACCCCAAGCGAAATACAACTAGTTTCTGCCGCGGGCCACACCTCCCCAACGAGGTGCGGCGTTCTGCAAGGAGCGCGTACATGACGCAAGCAATGACCAAGCCGGGCACCCGTCCGGCCTCACCCCTCTTTTCCTCTGGCCCCTGCGCCAAGCGACCCGGATGGTCGCTGGATGCCCTGACCGATGCCAGCATCGGCCGATCGCATCGCGCAAAGGGTCCCAAGGCCAAACTCCAGCGTGTTATCGAGGACAGCCGCTCGATCCTGGGAATCCCCGAGGATTACCGGATTGGCATCGTGCCCGCCTCGGACACCGGCGCCTTCGAGATGGCCATGTGGTCGGTCCTCGGCGCCCGTCCGATCGACATCCTGGCCTGGGAAAGCTTCGGCCAGGGCTGGGCGACGGACGTCGTCAAGCAGCTGAAGCTCGACGATGTTCGCATCCTCGACGCCGACTATGGTGCGTTGCCGGATCTCGAGGCGGTCGATTTCGCGCGCGATGTGATCTTCACCTGGAACGGCACGACATCGGGTGTTCGTGTGCCGGACGGCGACTGGATTCCCGACGACCGTGCGGGCCTGACCCTGTGCGACGCGACATCAGCGGCTTTCGCCATGGATCTGCCCTGGGACAAGCTCGATATCGTCACCTGGTCCTGGCAGAAGGTTCTGGGTGGTGAAGCCCAGCACGGGATGCTGGTGCTGAGCCCGCGCGCGGTCGAGCGCCTTGAAAGCTATGCGCCACCATGGCCGATGCCGAAGATTTTCCGCCTCACCAAGGGCGGGAAGCTCAACGAGGATATCTTCAAGGGCAGCACGATCAACACGCCGTCGATGATTTGCGTCGAGGATCATCTCGACGCTCTCGACTGGTCGCAGGAGATCGGTGGCATCGATGCATTGATTGGTCGCTCGAACGAGAATTTCGGCGTGATCGATGCCTGGGTGGCCCAGTCGAACTGGGCGGCCTTTCTCGCTGACGACCCGGCGCTCCGCTCGACGACGAGCGTGTGTCTCAAGGTCGTGGATGCCTGGTTCGCCGCACTTCCGGACGACGAGCAGGCCGCCACCGCGAAGGCAGTCGCAACGCTGCTCGACAGCGAGGGTGTTGCCTTCGATGTCGGTGCCTATCGTGACGCCCCGCCGGGCCTGCGGATCTGGGCCGGTGCGACGGTCGAGAAATCCGACCTCGCGGCCCTGATGCCCTGGCTCGACTGGGCCTTCGAGACGGTGAAGGCCGAACGCGCCGCCGCCTGACCGGCGACGACCACTCTTCCAAAAATACGCCCATACCCGCATTGCTGCGGAAGGATGACCCCATGCCAAAAGTACTGATTTCCGACAAAATGAGTGAACGCGCGAAAGAAATTTTCGTTGAGCGCGGTATCGAGGTCGATGTGAAGACCGGCCTATCCGAAGAAGAGCTGATTGCCGTTATTGGTGATTATGACGGCCTGGCAATCCGGTCGGCGACAAAGGCGACGGCAACGGTCCTCGAGGCCGCGACCAATATGAAGGTCATCGGCCGTGCGGGTATCGGCGTCGACAATGTCGACCGGGGTGCCGCGACTGCGCGAGGCATCGTCGTCATGAACACGCCGTTCGGCAATGCGATCACGACTGCCGAACATGCCATCGCGATGATGATGGCGCTGGCGCGGCAGATTCCCGAGGCCAACATATCCACCCAGGAAGGCAAATGGGAAAAGTCACGCTTTATGGGGGTGGAGCTGACCGCCAAGACCCTGGGCTTGATCGGATGCGGGAACATCGGCTCGATCGTGGCGGAGCGCGCGCTGGGTCTGAAGATGAAGGTCGTTGCCTTTGATCCGTTCCTCAGCGACGAGCGCGCACGCGAGCTGGGGGTCGAGAAGGCGGAGTTGGACACGCTCCTCCGGCGTGCGGACTTCATCACCCTGCACACCCCGTTGACGGACCAGACCCGGGGTATTTTGGATGCCGAGGCGCTGGCAAAGACCAAGCCGGGCGTGCGCATCGTCAATTGCGCGCGTGGCGGCCTCGTCGTCGAGGCGGATCTCAAGGCCGCGCTCGAATCGGGCCATGTCGCCGGCGCCGCCCTCGATGTTTTCGAGGAAGAGCCGGCCAAGGACAATGCGCTGTTCGGGACCGAGAATCTCGTCTGCACCCCGCATCTGGGTGCAAGCACGACCGAGGCGCAGGTCAATGTCGCGATCCAGGTTGCCGAGCAGATGGCCGATTATCTGCTGACCGGCGCGGTCGTGAACGCGTTGAACATGCCGTCGGTCTCGGCCGAGGATGCGCCGCGCCTGATGCCCTATATGAAGCTCGCGGAGCTGCTCGGCAGCTTCGCGGGACAACTCGTCGAATCCAGTCTCAAAAGTGTGACCATCGAGTATGAGGGACATGCGGCAGAATTGAATACCAAGCCGCTCAGTGCCGCGGCGCTGAAGGGATTGCTCTCGCCGGTGCTCGATAGTGTGAACATGGTCAACGCGCCCGTCATGGCCCAGGAGCGCGGGATCGACGTGTCGGAGGTGCGCACGGCGCGTGAAAGTGACTATCAGACGCTGGTGCGCCTGACCGTCGTTACCGAGAACCATACCCGCTCCATCGCCGGGACCTTGTTCGGCGGCGACCGGCCGCGGGTGGTCGACGTGAAGGGGGTGCCCATGGAAGCCGAGCTCGGCAGCCACATGCTCTACGTCAACAACGAGGACAAGCCGGGCCTGATCGGCCATCTCGGCACGGTGTTGGGCGACGCCGGCTTGAATATTGCCACGTTCCAGCTTGGCCGCACCGCGGCGGGCGATGATGCGATCGCACTTGTCGAAGTGGATCACGAGGTCCCGGCCGATGTGCTGGCCGCGGTCGCCGCGCTGCCGAACGTGGTGCAGGCGAAGGCGCTTAACTTCTGATGCAGTTTCGGGCTGCCACATGCCTCGTGGTGGCTATGACGGTCGCTGTCGCCGGTGCGGCATCCGCAGCAGACGTTCTCCGGTTGCCGGAGACGGCCGGCAGCATGGAAATTGTCCGCATCGGTCCGGGTGTCGAGGGCGGCATTTCTCATGCGCCGTCGCAGGTCGGTGTGCGCTCGGCGGATGGCCGAGTTCGCAGGCTGATCGTTGAGCGCGGCAAGCTTGCCATCCCGGACATTTCGATACCGACAACCACCTCGCTGGCGCCCCGGCCCGACGACATGCTGCCGGACGGGGAAATCACCTATGGTACCGGCGGGATCGCCCGCGCGTGGCTGACCGATCCGACAGACCGCTATCGCCATGGCGTTTTGGGGGATGGGATCGAGGCGGGTGGTCTTGCGTTGCAACGCCCGGATGGCCGGATTGCACGCTACAAGCTGGACGCGGGTTCCGTTTTTGAGGATCGCCGGGTTCGGCTGATCGATCTTGACGGTGACGGGCGCGATGAGGCGATCGTGGTTCAGTCCTATCTGGATGCCGGTGCGGCACTCGCCGTGTTCGGCCTCGATGAATCCGGGGTGGTCTTCCTGTCCGAAGTGCCGGCGATCGGTCGCGCGAACCGCTGGCTCAATCCGGTGGGCGCCGCGGATTTCGACGGTGACGGCCGAACCGAAGTCGCTTTCGTCGAGACCCCGCACATCGGCGGCACGCTCCGCCTGTATGAGTTTCGGGACCGCAAGCTGCACCAGGACCACGCCGCGCGAGGGTTCTCCAACCACGCCATCGGCAGCCGGGAGCAGGCGCAGGCGGCCGGGACCGGTGACGGCGTGGCCGATATTGCCGTTCCCGATGCGCGGCGCAATGCGCTGCGCTTCGTGACCTTCGCCGAGGGGCGTTTTCGCGATTTCGACGCGGTCGCCCATGACCGGAAGATCGTTACCGCCGTACGGCCCGCCAGGCTGGATCGCAGTGGAACCGTCTATGCGGTTTACGGCCTGGCCGATGGTACAATCGTGGCGGCAAGGCCGACTCCCGGCAAATGATACAAGGAAGGGTCTGGTCGGCCCTGACTTACCATTGCCGACACATGCCAAACCGTTTAAACCCCGCGCGTCATGACTGATTCAGGTGAAAACAAAGCATTGCTGCCGGCGGGTCTCCATGACCTGTTGCCGCCGCGTGCGGCGCAGGAAGCTGCGACCATTTCCGGGATCATGGACGGGTTCCGCGCCTGCGGCTACGAGCAGGTCAAACCACCCCTGGTCGAGTTCGAATCGACGCTCGTGGGGAATGGCACAAACGGCGGCGGCAGCCTCGCCGGGCAGATGTTCCGGGTGATGGATCCCGTCAGCCAGCGCATGATGGCAGTGCGGGCGGATATCACGCTGCAGGTCGCGCGTATCGCCGAAGCCAGACTGCACGACGCGCCGCGGCCGTTGCGCCTGTCATATGCCGGGCAGATATTGCGCGTGCGTGGTAACCAGCTGCGCCCCGAGCGGCAATTTGCCCAGGTCGGGCTCGAGTTGATCGGGGCCGAGGATGTAAGCGCCGACGTTGAGGTGATATCGCTGGCGGCGGCGGCGCTTGTGGCGGCGGGTGTGCCGCGACCGACGGTTGATCTCAACTCGCCGGCGCTGGTCGCGAATATTCTCGAACAGATCGACCTCGACGAGGTGACGACCAACGATCTTCGCGCCGCGCTCGATCGCAAGGACGAAGACGCGACCGGTGAAATCCTGCGGGGCAACGGGATTGCGTTTTCGGATGCGGCGAAGGCCTTGTGTGCCCTGATTGAAACCGTCGGCCCGGCCGACGAAGTCATCGGCGAGTTACAGGAATTATCGCTGCCGGCGGGTGCGCAGGCCGAAGTCGAACGCCTGGCGGCCGTGGTCGCCGGTCTTCACGCCTCGATGCCGGACCTGCCGCTGACCCTCGATCCTGTCGAGTATCGCGGGTTCGAGTATCATACCGGCGTGAGCTTCACATTATTCGCCGAGGGCGTGCGGGGTGAGCTGGGGCGTGGCGGCCGCTATATCACCGGTGCCGGTGAGGCCGCGACGGGAGCGTCGCTCTATATGGACTCGATCCTTCGCGCATTGCCCGCGACCGCCGTCGGTGACCGGCTTTACCTGCCCTATGGCACGCCATTTCAGACGGGTGTGACGTACCGCGAGGCGGGATGGATTACCGTCGCAGGAATGACGTTGGAAGATGATGCGGGGGCCGAGGCGAGACGATTGGGATGTAGCCATCTCCTGGTGGATGGCGCGCCGGCGAAAGCCGACGGCAGCAATACTTAGCGGATTGAATCTATGGCGAATGTAGCGGTGGTTGGCTCCCAGTGGGGCGATGAAGGCAAAGGCAAGATCGTCGACTGGCTGTCGGAGCGTGCCGATGTCGTGGTTCGTTTTCAGGGCGGGCACAACGCCGGGCATACGCTGGTTATTGACGGTCAGGTCTACAAACTCAGCCTGTTACCCTCCGGCGTTGTGCGCCCGGGCAAGATCGGGGTCATCGGAAACGGCGTCGTCGTCGACCCCTGGGCATTGCTCGGGGAAATCGACGAGATCGTCAAGATGGGTGTCGAGGTGACCCCCGAGACCCTCAAGGTTGCCGACAATGCGAGCCTGATCCTGCCGTTGCATCCCTATCTCGATCAGGCAATCGAGGTGGCCCGCGGTGCAGACAAGATCGGCACGACCGGCCGCGGTATCGGCCCGGCCTATGAAGACAAGGTGGGCCGCCGCGCCATTCGGGTTTGCGATCTGGCGGACCGGGAGACCCTCGACACGCGGGTCGACCATTTGCTGTTCCACCACAATGCCCTGCTGCGTGGACTGGGCGCGGAAGAGGTCGACAAGGCCGAGTTGATGGCACGCATTGACGAGATCACCGAGCGATTGTTGCCCTATGCCGCGCCGGTCTGGGATTTCCTCGATGATGCGCGCAAGGCCGGAAAACGAATTCTCTTCGAGGGTGCCCAGGGTGCGATGCTCGATGTCGACCACGGCACCTATCCATTTGTGACCTCGTCCAACACGGTGGCCGGGCAGGCCGCGGCGGGTTCGGGTGTGGCGCCAAACACGATCGGATATGTGCTTGGCATCACCAAGGCCTATACCACGCGCGTGGGCAGCGGCCCGTTCCCGACGGAGCAGGAGAACCAAGTCGGTGAGCTCTTGGGCGAACGCGGGCATGAGTTCGGCACCGTGACCGGCCGACGCCGCCGTTGTGGCTGGTTCGATGCGGTGATGGTTCGTCAGGCGGTTCGCGTCGGTGGAATCAGCGGTATTGCCCTGACGAAGCTTGATGTCCTCGATGGCATCGAAGAACTCAAGGTTTGCGTGGGCTACACCGTCGATGGTGTCGAGGTGCCGAGGTTCCCGGCCGGGATTCGTGAACAGGCCAGCGTCACGCCGGTCTATGAAACGATGGAAGGCTGGCAGACCAGCACCCAGGGCGCGCGCAGCTGGGCCGATTTGCCTGCCACGGCGATCAAATATGTGCGCCGTATCGAGGAACTGATCGATGCCCCCGTTGCGCTGCTCTCGACCAGCCCGGAACGGCTCGACACGATCCTGGTGCGGGACCCGTTTGCCGATTGATCGGCGTTAACCTTCCTTTACCTTCATCCTGCCTAAACTCCTGAATTCGCGGCGATCTGCGCTGCGGATCGCGCAACGTATGGGCGAATAGGATGAGTGACGCGACAGTAAGAGCGGAAGAACCGCACGCGCCGGAAGGGACAAGTACCCGGCCGCCGTCTCCCGATTCCAAGAAAGAGGTGGTCTTTGCCAGCCGGTACAAGATTCAGCCCGATGTCGTGTTGCCCCATCTGTCCACGCCGACGGCGCGCGCTTATCTGACCCATGATGCCGAAGACCCGGACCGCGAACTCTATGCCTTGGTGCTCGACCATAAAGTCCCGGCGCGTCTCACGGCCATTCTCGCGGCGAAGGATATTCCGCACGAAGCGCTCCTGAAGCCCATCCGCTGGGGCCAGGTCGACTGGGTCGGTGACGGCCGCGAGGAAATTGTCATTATCCTGCCGCAGCCCCCCGGGCCGCCGTTGCTGCAAACCATGGATTCGAAAACCCAGTATTGGACCGTTCGCGAGATCAAGCGCGATCTCCTGATGCCGATCCTGGATTTGCTCCGGCGGATGCAGGAAGACCGCCTGACACATCGCAATATTCGGCCAACCAATCTCTATCGACAGGTGAGCGACGATTCCGTCGTGTCGGGCCAGATTTACAGCGCGCCACCGGGCTATGAGCAGCCATCGATGTTCGAGACGATCGAGCGTGCCATGTGTCCGCCGATCTGTCGCGGGATCGGTGACCTGTCGGACGAGCTGTTTGCGCTCGGTGTGACGATCATGGTTCTCGGGCTGGGGTTCAATCCCGTTGCGGGGATGGACGAGGAGGAGCTTCTCCAGCGCCGGGTCGCGCATGGCAGCTACAATGCGCTGTTGGGCAAGCACAAGCTTCACGCCGATCTCGCGCCCGTCGTGCGCTCGTTGCTCCGTGACGAAGAGCATGAAAGATGGACCATCCCCGACCTGTCGAACTGGGTGAACAGTGGTCGCGTGAATCCGTCGCAGCCCGTATCCGAAGAACGCGCGGACAGGCCGATGGAGGTCAATGGGCGCATGGCCTACACCGCACGTGAGCTGGCGCACCACCTGGCGTCGGATTGGGATGCGGCCCTTAAGCTGGCCAGCGACGACACCATCGAGCTGTGGATCGAACGAAACCTGAAGAATCGTGATCTTGCGAAAGATGTTTCCGAATGTGGACTGATCGGTTCGTCGGGGCCGCGAAAAATGACGGACGATATTCGTTTGTCGCGGATCATCACGAAGCTCGATCCGGTCGGTCCCATACGCTTTCGCAAGATGGCCGTGATGCCGGATGCGATTGGCCCGGCTTCGATCATCGCCGTCTGGGACAAGGGTCTGTCGGCGGACTATACCGATCTTGTTCTCGGCAAGATGATGAGCTTCTGGCACGAGTGCCAGACACGCCCCAAGACCTGGATGCTGGCGGCATCGGAGATTGTCGACAAGGCAGCGATATTTCTGGCCGACACGGCGCCGGGTTTCTCTATCGAGCGATGCGTTTATGAACTGAACCCTGCATTGCCGTGCCTGAGCCCGTCGCTCAAGGGACGTGTGCCGTTGCAGCCGCGGGAATTGCTGGAATGCATCGAGCGCCATGCCGAGACCGGCGAACTATTGTTTGACCGTCACATCGCCGCGTTTCTGGCCGCGCGCATCACCGGGCGGATTGACCGGGAATTGCATGATTACGCGCGCGCCTCCAGCGACATGGAAAAGAACTCGGCACAATTGCGGCTGTTGGCCTTCGTGCAGAGCAAGAACAGTGCGGTGGTAACCAAGGAACTCTTCAAAATTTTCCTCGAAGAATTACAACCTGCGATCAGCAGTTTCCGCAATGTGACGTTGCGTGAGGAGATACTGAAGGATTCCAAGAAGGCGGCAGCCAAGGGCAGGCTGGGCGACCTGATCAAGATCGTCGACAATGCCAAGAGGCGTCGCTGGGATGAACGCGGTGCGGCAGCCGCAGAACGTCGATATGCGGCCCTGGCCGCCGAGATCACGAGAATGCAGACCGACGAGAAACGTCTTCAACGTCAGGCAAACCTGCTCGGCCGGCAAATTGCAGCAAACGTTTCCAGCATCATCAGCGTGCTCGTGATTGCGGCGCTGGTTTTCTCGAGGATTGGATAGCGAGATGGCCTCGTCGAAGGACAAAGCGAAAGCAGCGCCGGCGAAATCGGCGGAGGCACCGCCTGCAAAGAAAGGCGGTGGCGCCTATCTGTTCATGCTCGTCGGCGTGATCTTCATGGGCCTGATGCTGTTCGCCGCGCCGGCCCTGCTGGTGTTTATCGTTGGCTGTGTCCCGGCGATGGTCGCCTTCATCATCGATCGCGAGCCGGGCCGAAATGCGACACTTGCCGTCGCTGCGGCGAATATTGCCGGCGTGGCCCCCTTCATTGTCGAACTTCTGGTCGCGGGGCCGATGATGGCGCGCGCGACGGCGATGTTGTCCGACGTATTCGTCATCGCCGTGATGTTCGGCACGGCGGGCATCGGCTGGCTGCTGGTCCTGGGAATGCCCAAGGTCGCGGCCGTCTACATCGAGGTCACGAACGAAACCAAAATCAAGATGATGCGGCGCGAACAGCAGCGCCTTGTCGAAGAATGGGGCACCGGAATCAAGGCGCCATCCAAGAGCTGATCCCGACAGTCTTGTCCCGCGCTATTGCGGCGCGGCGACCTGTTGCTCGATGGTCAGGTTCTTCATCGCTTTCTGCAACTTCTCGAACGCCCGAACCTCGATCTGCCGCACCCGTTCGCGGCTGATATCGTATTGCTGGGACAAGTCCTCAAGGGTAACGGGGTCCTCACGCAAACGGCGCTCGTTCAGAATGTGGCGCTCACGCTCATTGAGGCCTTCCATGGCCTGGTTCAGGAGCTTGCGCCGGTTTTCCAGCTCGTCCTGCTCAACGAGCTCGGATTCCTGAGACTCGGATTCATCGACCAGCCAGTCCATCCATTCGCCGTCGCCATCCCCATCCTTGCGCAGCGGCGCATTGAGGGAGCCGTCGGGGCCGGCCAGGCGGCGGTTCATCATCACCACGTCCTTCTCGGCGACACTCAGTTCCTTGGCGATATGCGCGACCTGCTCTGGCGGAAGATCGCCTTCGTCGAATGCCTTTAGCTGCCCCTTCATGCGTCGAAGGTTGAAGAAGAGCTTCTTCTGTGCCGCCGTGGTGCCCATTTTGACGAGGCTCCAGGAGTGCAGGATGTATTCCTGGATGGCGGCGCGGATCCACCACATCGCATAGGTCGACAGGCGGAAGCCCCGATCTGGGTCGAATTTCTTGACGGCCTGCATGAGCCCGACATTGCCTTCGGAGATCAGTTCGGCGACGGGTAGGCCGTAGCCGCGATAACCCATCGCGATTTTGGCGACCAGTCGAAGGTGGCTCGTCACCATCAAGTGGGCGGCGTCCACGTCTTCATGCTCGACCCAGCGTTTGGCGGCCATGAACTCCTGCTCGGGCTCCAGCATGGGAAATTTTCGAATTTCCTGCAGGTAGCGCGACAGGTTGCCGTCGGGGGTAAGCGAGGGAAGCGCCGGTGATGCCATCATTGAATCTCCCAACATCCGCACGTGCGAATGGAATGTGCTGAACGAGGCGTCAGCCTGTCACAGGAATATGGTGATTTCGTGCCGGACTACAATATCTTAGAGAGATTCTAATATTTTCTTAAGATGTGCCATGTCGTCGGGCAATTCTGTTTTAAAATCAATACGTTGACCCGAAACGGGATGGACGAATCCCAGGACGCGCGCGTGTAGCGCCTGGCGCGAAAATCCAACAATCTGGCGTTTCATCTCCGGATCCAGGGCTGAAACCGCATCGCGCCGCCCCGTTGCGCGGCCATACTGAGGATCGCCCACAAGCGGGTTTCCGCGGTGGCTCAAATGCACCCGGATCTGGTGGGTGCGGCCGGTCGCCAGACGGCATTCGACCAGCGATGCCAATCCGTCGCCATAGACCTCGAGGGTCTTGTAGCGGGTCAATGCGTGCTTCCCGCCGGTCTCGCGCACGGCCATCTTCTTTCGGTTCTTGGGGTGACGGCCGATGGCGCCCTCGATCTCGCCTGTCGCCGGCGTCGCCAGGCCCCAAACGAATGCATGATAGGCCCGGTCCACGCTCCGTGCGGAAAATTGCTCGACGAGATTGGCATGCGCCACGGCGGTCTTGGCGGCAACCATCACGCCGCTCGTGTCCTTGTCCAGCCGGTGGACGATTCCGGGGCGTCGCACGCCACCGATTCCGGCAAGGCTATCGCCGCAATGGGCGATTAGCGCGTTGACGAGGGTGCCGTCGGGATTGCCCGGCGCGGGGTGGACGACCATGCCAGCGGGCTTGTCGAGCACGATCAGATCGTCATCCTCGAACAGGATGTCGAGGGGGATGTCCTGCCCGACCGGGATGGCATCGACCGGTGCAGGGATCGTGACCTCGAACGCGTCCCCAGAATTTACCTTGGCCGAGGGTGATCGGATGATCTCACCGTCGCGGCGCACCTGGCCGTCCTCGATCAGCGCCTTCAGGCGCGAACGCGACAGGTCTTCGAGCGTGGCCGCCAGCAACCGGTCGAGCCGGGTGCCCGCCTGATCGGCTGCGACGGCCACCTGCAGCGTTGCTTCACCCGGCATGGTCTCGTCCATGAAGGGATCGTCCGCCGGATTGTCGCCTTGCGTATCGTTGTCTTTTTGCGTCACGGCCCTAGACTGCGCTTCGAAGTTCGGAGGGTCCATTGGCCATACATGTTTTACGCACGATCGTCATCGTACTGGGTGTCCTCATCCTGGTCGTTTTTGGCGCCATCATCTGGACGGCGTTCGATGATGACGGCGAACCGGGGGCTGCATCCGGGGGCAACAATACCCAAGCGACACCGGACCGGCTATCGCTCGGCCTGCCGTCGCCGGCCTGCGTGATCGAGCAGGCGACCACCAATGCCGGCCGCCTGACCGTTATAACCGGCGGTCCCGCGGAACTGCCCGAATGCCGGCGGGTGTTCGTGATTCAATTGTCGAGCGGCCAGATTCAGTCCGAGATTCGGCCATGAGCAGGGCGAACGCCCCGGCCAACTTCGCCAGCGACAATGTGGCCGGCGCGCTGCCGCAAGTGATCGCGGCGGTGAGCGAGGCCGCGTCGGCGGGCGCCATGCCCTATGGCAACGACCCGTGGACCGAGCGTGTGTCGGCGCGCCTGCGCGATATTTTCGAGTGTGAACTCTGGGCCTTCCCGGTGACCACGGGCACGGCAGCGAACGCGCTGGCCCTGTCGGCGCTGTGTCCGCCCTTCGGCACCGTCTTCTGCCATCCGGTGAGCCACGCCAACACGGATGAATGCGGCGCGCCTGAATTCTATACCGGGGGCGCGAAGCTGACCCTGGTGGACGGTCCCGACGGCCGGATCGACCCGGCGATGCTGCGTGCGGCCATCGAGACCGCGCGGCCTCATGGCGTCCACAACATGCCGCCGGCGGCGATCACGATCACCCAGGAGAGCGAGGCGGGCACGGTCTACAGCGCCGCGCATGTCGACGCGATCGCGGAGATCGCGCGGAAAGCCGACCTGGCGCTGCACATGGACGGCGCACGTTTCGCCAACGCCCTCGCCGCACTTGACGTGAGCGCGGCGGACGCCACCTGGCGGCGCGGGGTGGATGTCTTGTCCTTCGGCGCCACGAAGGGCGGTGCGATGGCCGCCGAAGCGGTGATCTTTTTCCGCGAGGACCTTGCGGCCGCATTTGGCGAGCGTCGCAAACGTGGCGGTCACCTGGTGTCGAAAATGCGCTTCGTTTCGGCCCAGCTCGAAGGCTATCTGCAAGACGATGCGTGGCTGCAGGCCGCGCGCACGGCCAATGCAGGCGCGGCCAAACTCGCTGACGGTATATCGAGGATCGACGGCGCGGAACTGGTGCGCGCGCCGGAGGCCAACATCGTCTTCGCCAAGCTGCCATTGCCGACACTGGACAAGCTGGAAGCGGACGGCTTCGGGTTTTATCGGGTCGGGAGCGACGGCACGATTCGCCTCGTCGTGCCATGGAGCGTCACGGACGCCGATGTCGACGGTTTCATCGACGCCGTGCGCGGCCATTTCGGCGTGGCGGCCTGAGCGTGCACGAGGCCGCCGGTGCGAACATCGGCTTGAAATGACGGGCCGCTTCGGTTATTTCGTCGATCCTGTTTTGAAATGCCACGATGTCCCGTTCGTCTAGTGGCCTAGGACGCTGGCCTCTCACGCCGGAAACAGGGGTTCGACTCCCCTACGGGATACCAACTTTTGTTGTGAATGAGCTGCCTTCGGGCGGCTTTTTTGTGCCCGAACGGCCATCATGCGGACAAATTTTGGCCGGATTTGCAGTTCCATATGTCCATCGCCCGAAATTTTTCTGCACGAGATACGTGAAAATTGTCGTGGTCGGGCTAGAATATCGGGACATTGCAAGGGGGTTATCATGAAAAACCTGACCGCCACCTTATGCCTGACGATGGCCCTGTTTCTTGGAAACACGGGGTTGTCCTGGAGCGCTGATTTACAGAAGGGTCAAACCGCCTACGAACGGCGGGACTACGCAACCGCCCTGGCCGAGTGGACACCGCTTGCCGAGCAGGGGGTCGCCGAAGCCCAACTGAGTTTGGGCGAGATGTATCGCCAGGGAAACGGTGTTCGACAGAACTACAAGGAGGCGGCGTGGTGGTTCAGGCTGGCCGCCGAACAGGGGAACACCGCCGCCCAGGTCAAACTGGACGACATGTATTCGAGCGGCAACGGTGTCCCGCTCGACAACATGTATGCCTATATGTGGTGGAATATCGCCACATCGTCATTCGACCGGGCGGCGATCAGAAGCAGAGACCGGGTTGTGGGAAAACTCTCCAAGGTCCAGCTCGAACGAGCGCAGGAAATGGCCCGCGAGTGCGCCCGCAAGGCCTACAAGGGCTGTTGAAGCCGTAGTTGAGCCGGTCGCCGCGTTACCCCCGGTTCGCCACCGCATCCACCCGCCAGATATCGGCGTGCCAACGCCAGGCGATGAGCGCGGTGGCAATCACGCCGAACACGCCATAGCTGGTCGCCGTGGCGGCATAGCCGAAGGCCTCGATCAACGGGCCCGATGCCAGCAGACCCATGGGCAGGCCGTAGATCGCCAGCATCCGCAGGCCCAGCACCCTTGAGCGCATCCGCGGGTCGGAGCTCTGCATCAGCATCACCGAGAGCGGCACCAGCGCCAGGGTCTGGCACAGGCCCGCCAGCATCAGCACGATGATGCCCACGGCCATCACGTCGACCCAGGCAAACACCAGCAGCAGCGCGTACCAGGCGAATGTGTAGATGATCATCATGCGGCCCGGTCGGATGGCGCGGCGGTTGGCCGAAAGGCCGAGCGAACCGACCAGGGCGCCGAAGGCGAAGCTCGCGGCGAGATAGCCGAGCCCTGTCTGTCCGGTGCCGTATACTTCACGCGCCACATAGGGCAGCACACCGCCCATCAGCGGGAAGGCGCAGAGATTGACCAGCAACGCGAGGGCCATGGCCGCCAGTAAATGCGGTGTGCGCCAGACATAGGCGAAGGAATCCACCATGTCGCGGAGCGGCGAGTTGTGTGTGGCGGAGAGGCCCTGGGGTTTTCCGTCCTCGGTTTGTGCGCGACGCGCGGTGCCGAGCGTCAACAGAACCGAGACTGCGTAGAGGATCGTGACGGCGGTATAGGCCGGTGCCATGCCGAGGGTGGCGACCATGCTTGCGCCGGCCAGCGCGCCCGCGACGCGGGCGGAATCCGTCGTGGTCCGCGAGATTCCCATCGCTCCGACCAGGCGTTT
>CBDHEC010000001.1:0-20230 GCA_965261975.1 Alphaproteobacteria bacterium | reverse complement strand
ACACCGGCTTCGACTACGACGCACCCGACCAGGTGCCCGAGACCGAATTGCCTGACGCGGCGACCCTCGAACTGTTGCGCGGTCGGGTTGCCGACGAGGTGGCCGAGACCTATCCGGCCTTCGCGACACGTGTATTCGGCAACTCACCCGCGGATGCGGCTTAGCGCGTCAAATCAAGGGTGTAGCCCTTCTTGTGCAATCCGTCCGCGAACAGGTCGACATTAAAGTAGCCGCGTTTTTGACAATCGCCTGCGTGATCGCCGGTGATGTCGAACTTTTCACCTAACGTGCACAAGATTGCGTCGCTGCCCTCCCATGCACCTCCGCCCTCTGCTTCCGCGCGGATCAGGTGAAGTATCGGCACATGCAAGGCGGCATCCTTCACCGCCCACTTCCAGAAATCGTGACATTCCGCCGGTTCGAGCGACCACCAGCCACGCGCGCGGTATAGCCGCTCCTTCACCTCACCCACCTCGTTCGCAATCGCGACCCAAACCCGCCCCGACGTGCGATTGCAAATCGTGAAACTGACATTCTTGCCAGCTTCTTCGATGTCGACAAGTTCATCACAGGCCTCGTCGAGCCCGAGCCCGCAGGCGATGCCCAGATCATGGAGATATTGTTCATCAGTCGACGGGCTTTTGTCTTGGGCATGCGCCGGCATTAGAAAGAAACACAACGCTGCGATTGCCAGCGGAGTACGCATCATGTGAGGCTTTCCTGAAAATCGAATCACGCGCTAAATTCTAGATCAGGCTATCCCGATATGTCTTCCAACTCCTCGCCCTTCGGCGCGCTCGCCGGCCTCAAGGTCGTTGACCTCGCCCGCGTGCTCGGCGGCCCCTACTGCACGCAGATTCTTGCCGACCATGGCGCCAACGTGATCAAGGTCGAGCCGCCCCAGGGTGATGAGGTGCGCGACTGGGGCCCGCCCTTCCACGAGGGTGATGCCTCCTATTTCGTCGGCCTCAACCGCAACAAGCGCTCGATCGGCCTCGACCTGACGAAGCCCGAGGGGCGCGAGGTGCTGTTCCGCCTCCTCGACGAGGCGGATGTCCTGATCGAAAACTACAAGACCGGCACCATGGAGAAATGGGGGCTGGGCTATGACGATGTGCTGGCGGAGAAATACCCCTCCCTTATCCATTGCCGGATCTCCGGCTACGGCGCGGACGGCCCGCTGGGCGGTTTTCCGGGCTACGACGCGATCGTGCAATCCATGGCCGGCTGGCTGTCGATCAATGGCGGCGCGGAGAAGGAACCCACCCGGGTCGGCATCGCCGCCGTCGATATGGGCACGGGGCTCTATTCCTGCGTGGCCATTCTGATGGCGCTGTTCGAGCGCCAGGGCTCGGGCAAGGGCCAGTTCATCGATATGACACTCTATGACTGCGCGGTCTCGCTGATGCACCCCCACGTGCC
The DNA here is from genome assembly GCA_965261975.1 of Alphaproteobacteria bacterium. GTDB lineage: Bacteria > Pseudomonadota > Alphaproteobacteria > UBA6615 > UBA6615 > UBA8079. The sequence continues at coordinate 18,808 of CBDHEC010000001.1, read as the reverse complement.
GAACTACTACCTGTCGGGTGGCAAGGTGCCGGGGATCACCGGCAACCAGCACAGCAACATCGCGCCCTACGACAAGTTCCCGACCAAGACCGTCGATGTGTTCATCGGCGCGGGCAACAACCGCGCCTTCCGCCGCCTGTGCGACGAGCTGGGCAGGCCCGAGCTCGCCGACGACCCGCGCTTCGTGAACAATGCCGACCGGACACAGCATCGCGACGAATTGCGCGACGAACTGATCGACGCCTTCGCCGCGGTCGATGGCGAGGAACTCTCCCTCAAGCTCTTGTCGGCGGGCATTCCCGCCGGGCCGGTGCTGAATACCGACCAGGTGATGAACGCGGCCCACACGAAACACCGAAACATGGCCGCCAAGCTCGACTGGTATGAAGGTACGGGCATCCCGATCAAGTTCGGGCGCACGCCGGGCGAGATTCGCTCGACCCCGCCGGCCTTCGGCGCCCACGCCAGGGAAATCCTCGGCGAACATGGCTTCGACGATGACGAGGTCGAGGCGCTCGCCGCCGCCGGCGGGCTCGTCGTCGAACGCCGCAAGCTCTAACCACCCAATACAGAAACGAGAACATCATGCGCTGGTCCGAACGCCGCAAGAAATTCCGCGCCATCCTGAACGGGAACCGATGCGTCCATCCGGGTTCCGTCGCCGACCCGATGACGGCACGCATCACCCAGGAGGTCGGCTTCGAGGTCGGCATCTTCGCCGGCTCGGTGGCGTCGATGTCGGTGCTGGCCGCACCCGACCTGATCGTCCTCACCCTGTCGGAATTCGCTGGCCAGGCAAAACGCATCGGCCGTGCCACCGAGCTGCCGCTGCTGGTCGATGCCGACCATGGCTACGGCAACGCGCTGAACGTGCGCCGCACGGTCGAGGAGCTCGAGATGGCCGGCGTCGCCGCGCTGTCGATCGAGGACACCGACCTGCCCAACCCCTTTGGCTCGGGCGGCAAGGCCAGCCTGATCAGCGTCGAGGAAGGGGTCGGCAAGATGAAGGCCGCGCTCGACGCACGCACCGACCCCGACCTGGTCATCGCCGGGCGCACCAGCGCGCCGGGCATCGCCGGGGTTGACGAGGCGGTGCGCCGCGCCAACGCCTATGAGGGGGCCGGGGTCGATGCGCTGTTCCTGGTCGGCGTGAAGAGCCGCGAGGACCTGGAAGCGATCGCGGCAGAGGTCTCGACGCCCATCATCCTGGGCAGCGCGTCGCGCGAGATGATGGACCGCGATTGGCTCGCCTCCATCGGCGTGCGCGTCTGCCTGCAGGGGCACAAGGTGCATGCGGCGGCCATGGCGGCGTTCATCGAAACGCAAACAGCACTCGCCAACGGCACCCATCCCGACGACCTGGAAAATGTCGCGTCGGGCGACACCATGAAGCGGCTCATGCGCGCCGACGACTATGCGCGCTGGAGCGAGGAATATCTCTAGGGTCTAGCGCCCGCTCGCGAAATTTCTCAGATTCTCGAACAGCTCCGCGTCGTTGATGATCCGCGGCACCTTGTGCTGGCCGCCGAGTTGACCGCGCGCCTTCATCCATTCCGCAAACCCGCCCGGCGGCAGGGCGATCACCTCGGGCGCGTTCATGCCGAACCCGTCCGACCTGTGGGCCTCATAGTCCTCGTTGGTCGCGCAAAGTGCGGCGTCGAGGATCCGCACGAAATGCGCCAGGCGCGCCTCGGACGGCACTTCGGTGGCGAACTCCACGATGTACAGATGCCCGCCCCGGCTATCATCGTCGCCGGCATGGATCGCGCCCACCGACCAGTCCCGGACGTCCGCCCCGATGGCCACGCCGCCGTCGCGGACCGCCGCCTCGATCTCCTCCGCGATCAGATGCTCGCCGAACGCGGACATCATGTAACTCGTCCGGCCGGTCACCCGTACCCGCAGCGGGTTGCGGCTTACAAGCTCGACCGTGTCACCGATGATATATGACCAAAGACCGGCACAACTCGACACCACCAATGCGTAGTTGATGCCCCGCTGGACCGTACCGGCCCAGTGCCGGGTGGGCTGGCTCGAGTCCAGTTCATCCACCGGCACGAACTCGTAGAACAGGCCGGTATCGAGCATCAGTCTCAGGCCGTCCTCGGGCCCCTGGTCGGCAACGCCGATGAAACCCTCGCTCGCCAGATACACCTCGCGCAGCTCGGCACGGGTGTCGGCGATCAGCGTCTCGAAACGCGTACGATAGGGCGTGAAGTCGACACCGCCATGGACCATCAACTCCAGGTTGGGGAAATACTTCGCGAGGTCGGGGCTGCTGTCCCCGCGATAGGCGGCCAGCTGATCGAAGAAGATCAGCAACCAGGACGGGGTGCCGCCGATGAGCCGAATATCCTCGCCATCCAGCGCCCGCACCAGCCGGTCGACCTTGAGCTCCCAGTCGCTCTCCAGCGCATCCTCGCGCAGAGGAAAGGTCCGGCCCTGAAACCACCAGGGCACGCTCTCGGTCATGATCCCGGAAAGGTCGCCGCTGTGAATGCCGGGCGCCTCTTTCTTGAAATCGGTGCTGCCGCCCAGCATGAACGACTTACCGCCCAGCACTTGGCTGTCGGGCCGGTTCGCCAGGTGATGGCAGATCAGGTCGAGCCCCGCCATGGTGTTCGACGAGATCATCTCATTGGTACACGGGATGTATTTCGTGCGGCCCGTCGTCGTGCCGGACGTCACGGCAAGATAGGGAACGCGCGACGGCCAGGTCGTGCCCCGCAAATCGGGAAAGGCCGGACCCCAATACTGTTCCTGGAAATCAGCGTACCGGCGTAGCGGTACCTTGGCCTGGAACTCCGTCACGCTGCGGATCGACGCGAACCCGTGATCGCGACCAAACGCCGTGCGATTGGCGCGCGCCACCAAACCGAGCAGCTGCCGTTGCTGCACGTCGGCAGCGTCCCTCGCCGCTAGCTTACGCAGGCGGCGGGTGGCGTAGAATCGAACAAGGGGTGTCGCGTTCAGCATCGCCCCAGTTTACGCCATGGACGCGGTCAGGGCGTCAACTCGGTTTTCCGGGTGAATTCCTGCCGGACGGTCTCCAGCTGCAGCGGCAGGCGCACATAATCGCCACGCAACCAGAGATCGAACTGATCGATAAAGTTGGCGCTGTTGATCCATCCATCCTGCCCGCCCAGCAGGGTGAACCAGTTTGCATCGGGGTCGGACATGTCGGAGATATGCCGCGATTGCGAGCCGAAGCGCGTGAAATGCCGCTCGTCGGTATCGGAATGGGCGGTCTTCATCAGCGTCGTCGAGCTGCCGCCGATCGGCACATCGTTGAAACGGTACTTGTTGCCCACGATCGGGATAAAATTCAGCGGATGACGCAGCCCGAGCCGGTGCATGTCGCCCCATGTGGAAAGCGCCTCATGCTTGACCGCCGCGTCGGCCAACGCCGCCGCCAGGATCGGAGCCACGTCGCCCGCGGGCATCGCGCCGATCATCTCGGCGAGCTGTTCATCGAAGCGGCCGCCAACCGAAATTCGCGTCCGGGCATCCTCGCTCAGAAATTTATCGGCAAAGGCGAACATCGTGAGTTCGAACGCGACCGCGCCGGAAGAATCCACCGCATAATGTCCGTCCCAGGCGCGAATTTTCGCAACCAGGTCGGTTTGTGCCGGGTTTAACTCCTGGGAAACCGCGCCGAGCTTCCCCAGCAGCAGATCACGCAGGACAACTGCTGATTCCATATACACGTCCTGCTGCAGCGCGCTCAGATCCGCAACGGTGACCTTGCTGTCCCCCGACAGAAGGTCGCGCAGGCGCGCGATCCGGTCATCGTTGGAAAAATGCCAGCCAACCGCGACATCCGCGTCTGCCGGCTTGTTGTTCGCCGATGCGACAAAGCCGGCCGGCGGATCGAACGCCGCGGGCAATTCGCCGGCGGTGACAGTTTTCTGCCATGGGTCATTCCCGGCGGCCGCCTCGGCGGAGATCAGCAGGTCCGGCGGCGGAACCGGCGAACGATCGGGCAACTTCACCGCCATGACCTGGCCGATATGCCCGTCAGCATCGGCATAAACCATGTTCTGTCCCGGCACGTGGAACCCGTCGAGCGCATTTCGAAACCCCTCGAAATTCCGCGCCTGGCTCATTCGCAGCATCGACGTGATCTCATCGCTCGGCTGATGGCCCATCCAGCGCAGCGCGATCGTCTCGTCCGGTCGCGCCGAGTTCACAAGAGGCGAGTCCGTGATCACCGGGCCGAACCGGGTCTCGCGCACCTCGACCTCGGTATCGAACCACCAGCGCACGCCGATAGTCTCGCTTCGGGTTCGGATATCCGCCGCCGGCAGGTCACTGACATCCACCAGGTCGGTGGAAAGTGCCCGCATATTGGTGCCGCCCCATGCAATCTGTTCGTTCCGTCCGAGCGCGATGAAGGGTACCCCGGGTATCATCATGCCGACCGCGTGATAGGAGGGCGACTTGTAGCCGGCCAGCAACCACAGGTTCGGCAGGAACACGCCCAGATGGGGGTCGCTGGCGATCATCGCCGCACCCGTGCCCGTCCGCGCGCCGGATACGGCGACAGAGTTGGACCCGGCCTTGGAAAACCCGGCGAGCAATTCGTGGAAGACCGACGCCTGATCGTCGGCACCGGGACCGATGCTGGGAATGGACTCAAGGCCCTTCTCCGTCGCGCGCGCCCAGATCTCGGGCCAGTCCTCACGGTCGCGCAGGGAGAGCATGCCGAACCAGATCAACCAGTTCACGTCCGTCGAGGCCAGGCGGCCGACGGCGATCACGTCGGCGGCGGTCCAGGGTTCCCGTTCGAGGCCCAGCACACGGTGTTCGTGGGGCAGTTCGCCGGCGTTGGCGATGTAGTGATTCACACCGGCGACGAACCCGTCGAGCCAGGCCCGCGTGTCTGGCGGCATCAGGGCGAGCGTCGCCTCTGCGCCGCGCCCGAAATTCAGAATTCTCAGGGACTTGTCGATGTCGCGCGCCAGCGGTCCGCCCATCTCGGCAACGCGCCCGCGCACCAGGCGCCGCGCCACCTCCATTTGTCCCCAGCGCAAATGCGCATGCACCACGCCCAGCGCCACCGCGAGATCGGTATCACTCTCGGCCTCGACAAACGGCACCTGAAACTCATTCCAGTGGATACGCACCGGCGCGTCGAGCGGGACACCTGTGACCGGGATCGCGTCGAGACGCTGGTCAACGCTCACAGGCTCGGGCAGCGGGGTCAACACGGCACAACCCGCAAGGACGGTCGCCATGGCCGTGCCGGCGAGCAGGTTGGTCAGGCGCATTCACGTCACTCCGGTCATGAGTCGGGATGTTCCCGGAAATCTACGTACACCGCATGAGTATGGATCAGTTTCGAGATATGGTGACGGTCCGGCGTTGTCCAGTTGCGATGGCGTGATCAGACGCCCGTGACCTTCCGCAACAGGCGCAACAGCTCTTCGGATTCGGCCTCGGTAAGGTTCGCGGTAATCGCGCCATCATGATCTCTCACCAACGGCGTGATCCGCTCCAGCATTCCGGCGCCCGCATCCGTCAAGTGCAGCTCGTGGGACCGGCGGTCGGACTTGGACCGTGACCGCGCCACCCAGCCGCTCTGTTCCATGCGGTCGATCATCGCGACCATTGTCGATGCGTCGACACCGAGCGTGCGGGCCAGCTGGGTTTGGCTGAGCCCGGGGTTGTTGGCGACGATAATCAGCAGGCCGAACCAGCCTGGTCGCATGCCCTCCCCGCCCAAACTCGAGACGAAATGCTGGAACGTCTCGATTTGCGCACGCCGCAACTGATAACCGACGAGGCCCGGCAAAAGGCCCAGATCGATCTCACCGGTCTTGCTGTTTTCGTCTTCCGTCACGCTACACGCCCCTCGTCGCCTTATGCCTCGCCCGCAGCTTCGAGGCGAGGCGAATATGTACCACAACAATCCTGTTTGTCGGCCCGGGACAGATTAGGCGCACGAACATTGACCCGCTCGGTTGCACCAACGAAACTGACACCTCGTCTCCCCCGATGATCACCGACGGAGGCATGCCGGGCATGCGCAGAAACACAATCAAGATTCCCGTCGAGTGGGGCCACTGCGATCCGGCCAAGATCGTCTTCTACCCCAACTATTTCGTTTGGTTCGATCACGGCACCCGGCATCTGTTCGAGAGTGCCGGGGTCGGTTACGAGGTCATGCTCGATGAGTACAGGACGGTCGGTCTGCCGCTGGTCGACGCCCACGCCAAGTTCCTGTCGCCCAGCCAGTTCGGTGACGACCTGGAGATCACCAGCCATGTGAGCGAGTGGCGACGGCGCACCCTGGTGGTCACCCACGAGGTCTCCAATGCCGGAACACCGGCCGTGCGGGGGGAAGAGATCAGAGTATGGGCATCCACCGACCCGGACGAACCCGGCAAATTGATCACGGCCGACATCCCGGATGATTTTCGCGCCCGTTACGAAGCGGGAAAGGACTGAGGTGATACCGGATGTCCGTGCCACTTTTGGCGGATGCATTGGCCGAAGGATGCGCTAGACTATGCGCCAGCAATTGGTCGCAATAACCACAAGAACAGCGACCACGAGATCAGGGACGTTCCCGACAAAATGCCGAGAACGCCCAAACAGGGAGAGAAAAGTATGAGTCGAAAAATCATGAAAACGGCCGCGCTTGCGGGCGCCGCCATCGCCGCGCTGACCCTCACAGCGGCGCCGGGCATGGCGCAGGAAGTCACCTTGCGGATGCATACATTCATCCCGCCCGTCGCCAACCCGGGCAAGACATTCCTGACCCCGTGGGCCAAGAAGATCGAGAAGGAATCGGGCGGCCGCCTGAAGATCCAGCCGCACTGGCTCATGGCGCTTGGCGGCAAGGCGCCGCAGCTCCTCCAGCAGGCCCGCGACGGCGTCGTCGACATTGTCTGGACCCTGCCGGGCTTCTCGCCGGGCCGCATGCCCGAGGTCGAGCCGTTCGAGCTGCCCTTCGTCCACAAGGATGCGCTCTCGACCACGCTGGCGCTCCAGGACTTCCAGGCCAAATATCTCGACAAGGCGCTGCGCGCCTATCACCCGATCCTGCTGCACAGCCATCAGGGCTTCCTCTTCCAAACCAAGGAACCGGTCCAGAAGATGGCCGACCTGAAGGGCATGAAGCTGCGCGCCGCGTCGCGTGGCGGGGTCTGGCTGCTCGAATCCCTCGGCGCCGTCGGCGTCGGGCTTCCGCTGCCGCAAATTCCCGCCGCCCTTTCCAAGGGTGTCATCGACGGGGTGACCCTGCCCTTCGAGATTGCACCGGCGGTGAAGACCCCCGACCTGGTCAGCCACTTCTCGAGCCTCGCGGGCGCACAGCCCCGCCTGGGCACCAACGTGTTCACTTTCCTGATGAACAAGGCCAGCTACGACAAGCTGCCGCCGGACCTCCAGAAGGTGATCAACGACAATTCGGGCGGCAACATCGCGGCCCAGGCCGGCCAGAACTGGATCGATGTGGAAACACCGGGCCGCAACGCCGTCGCGTCCAAGCCCAAGAACAAGTTCTACGTGATCCCGGCAGCCGAGGTCGACAAGATGAAAGCCGCCTCGCAGCCGGTTTTCGACCGCTGGTATGAAGAGGTCGGCAAGCGCGGCCTCGACGGTCCGGCCATGGTCATCGATGCTCTCGACATGATCGAGAAGCATTCGGGCAATTCCTAAGGGAACCCCGCACGACCAACCCATGACCGCTCGGGTCTTCGCCGATGAGCGAAATATCATCTGACAACGCCCGGCCCGCCGATCCGGTGGGCCGGGTGCTTTACGCCATCGCAAGGTGGCTCGCGATCTTCGGCGGCATCATCCTGTGCGCCATGGCCCTGTTGACGACCGTCAGCGTTACCGGACGCTCGCTGCTCAACAATCCGATCTCCGGCGATTTCGAGCTGGTGGCCATCGGCACGGGCCTCGCCGTCTTCGCCTTCCTGCCCTGGTGCCAGCTCGTCCGCGGCAATGTGCTCGTCGACTTCTTCATGTCCGCCACCCCGCCGCGCGCGCGCATTTTCTCCGATGTGGTCGGCGGCATCGTCTACCTGGTCATCGCCACCCTGCTGGCCTGGCGGATGATCTTCGGCGGCCTCGACATGTACGAGTACAACGAATTGTCGATGACCATTAACTTCCCGCGCTGGACCACTTTCCCCGCCTCCTTCGTGATGATGTCCTTCCTGGTGGTCGTGATTGTCTACACAATCGGCCGCAGCCTCGCCGAGCTCCGCGCCGGGCGTTACGGACAAGACGTGGACGGCGGCGGCCCCGGCGAGCCGCAACCATGAGCGGCCTCGAAACCGGACTGGTCGGCTTCGCCGCCCTCCTGGTCCTGCTGGCCGTGCGCATCCCCATCGGCGTCGCCATGCTCGGGGTCGGCATTGTCGGCTACGTCACGATCGCGGGCGAGGTCGCGCTGTTTAGCTATCTCAAGACCGAGACCTACTGGCGCTTCACCAGCGACAGCCTCTCGGTGGTCCCGCTGTTCCTGCTGATGGGCCAGTTCGCCGCCAAGGCCGGGCTCAGCCAGGCCCTGTTCTCGGCAGCCTATACCTGGCTCGGGCATCATCGCGGCGGCGTCGCGATGGCGGCCGTCGGTGGCTGCGCCGGGTTCGGCGCGATCAGCGGATCCTCGCTGGCCACCTCGGCCACCATGGGCCAGGTCGCCCTGCCCGAGCTGCGCCGCTTCAACTATTCCGGCGCATTGGCCACGGGCACCCTGGCCGCCGGTGGCACCCTGGGCATCCTGATTCCGCCTTCGATCGTGTTGATCATCTATGCGGTGATGGTCGAGGCGAATGTGGCGACGCTTTTTCAGGCGGCCTTCATTCCCGGCGTCCTCGCGGCCCTGGGTTACATGGCGGTGATCGCCATCGTCGTGCGGGTAAACCCGGAGGCGGGTCCCGCCGGCCCGACGGCAAGCCGGGCGGAGAAATGGTCGGCGCTGCTGGAAATCTGGCCGGTCCTGCTGATCTTCATCCTGGTGATGGGCGGCATCTATTTCGGGGTCTTCACCCCCACGGAAGGCGCCGGCGTGGGCGCGTCCGGCACCTTCCTGATTGCCATCACCCGCGGCGGCATGCGGTGGAAGGGATTCGTCGAGGCCCTGCTCGGCACCGCGCAGACGACGGCGATGATCTTCCTGATCTTGCTCGGCGCGGCGATTTTCAACGCCTTCCTGGGTTTCTCCGAGTTGCCGATCTTCGCCGCGGATTTCTTCGGCAGTTCCGGCCTCCCGCCGCTGACGATCCTGGCCGGCATGATCGTGCTCTACATCCTGCTCGGCTTCGTCATGGACTCGCTCTCCATGATCTTCCTGACCGTGCCGATCTTCTGGCCGATCATCGCGGGCCTGGATTTCGGCATGAGCCCGGAGGAGACCAAGCTCTGGTTCGGGATCATCTCGCTCATCGTCGTCGAAATGGGACTGATCACGCCGCCGGTCGGGCTCAACGTGTTCATCATCAACTCCATGGCCCGCGACGTGCCGATGATCGAGACCTTCAAGGGCGTGATCCCCTTCTTCATGTCCGACGTCGTGCGGGTCGTCATCCTCGTCTTTCTGCCGGGAATCACCCTCATCCTGCCACGTCTGTTGAACTGATCCCCCTGCGCCAAGGGCCCGCATGATTAGTTTGTATTGACAATAATTAGCGTTACAAACTAATTGATCCTGCTACAATCGGGGCCGCCATGACTTTTTCCGTCAAACTCAAGCAATCCGATGAGCCGCTCGACGTCGAGATGGGCGATACGATCCTCACGGCCGCGCTGGCCGCAGGTATCTCCTACCCCCATGGCTGCCAGTCGGGGAATTGCGGCGCGTGCAAGTCGCGCCTGCATTCCGGGGAGATCGAGATGTCGCCCTACTCGGACTATGCGCTGAGCGACGAGGAGAAAGAATCGGGTCTTATCCTCGCCTGCCGCGCCGTGCCCTGGAGCGATTGCGAGGTCGCATGGCTGGAGCAGGACGAGGTGATCTCCCACCCGCTGCGCAAGCTCGACTGCAAGGTCGTCTCGCTGGAACATCTGACCCACGACATCGCCCGCGTGCGCCTCTCGATCGAGGCCCACGGCCCGTTCGAATTCACGGCCGGCCAATACGCCCGCCTGCACTTTCCCGGCCAGCCGCCGCGCGACTATTCGATGGCCAGCCTGCCCGATGAAGATATTCTCGAATTCCACATCCGGATGGTTCCCGACGGCGGGGTGAGCAGTTTCGTTTATCAGGAGCTGAAGGTCGGCGACGACGTCCGCGTCGAGGGACCCTATGGGATCTCATACCTGCGCGAGAAGCATACCGGCCCGATAGTCGCACTGGCCGGCGGCTCCGGTCTTGCGCCGGTAAAGTCGATCGTCGAATCCGCGCTTGCCGCCGGCGCCGAACAGCCTATCCACATGTATTTCGGCGTCCGCGCCGAAGAGGATGTCTATCTCGAAGATCACTTCCGCTCGCTTGCGGCGACGCATGAGAACTTCTCGTTCGAAATCGTCCTGTCCGAGCCGGCGGGAACGACCGACCGCCGCAGCGGGTTTCTGGCAGACGTGATGGCCGATGACTTCGACGACCTGGACGGCTCCAAGGCCTATCTGGCGGGCCCGCCCATCATGGTCGAGACCTGCGTCGGCAAGCTCAAGGAAATGCGTGTGCGCGACGAGGATTGTCACGCGGACGCGTTCTACACCGAGGCCGAGAAGGCAAAACTCGAGGAGGCGTCATGAGCGCTGAGACTCAAGACGGACGGCTCGACGGCCGCGTCGCACTGATAAGCGGGGCCGGTCGTGGCATCGGGCTGGCCATCGCGCAGTCGCTCGCCGCACGCGGGGCTCAGGTCGTGATCGCAGACAATGGCGGCGATGTGGGGGGCCAGGACGCCGACCCATCGGTTGCGGCGGCCGCAGCCGCGGCCATCGGCGACAATGCCGCGGCCTTCACGGGCTCGATCGCCAGCGCCGAGGGCGCGCGCGCCGCCGTCGAATGTGCCACCGAAACTTTTGGCGGGCTCGACATCCTCGTGAACAACGCCGCCATCCTGCGGGACGGCTTCATCTTCAAGTCCGACCCGAACGACTTCCGCGAGGTGATCGAAACCAACCTGTGTGGCGCCTGGTATCTGGCGAACGCCGCCACCCCGGTGATGCGCGCCCAGGCCAAGGAAGAGCGCGGCGGTGCCCCCTATGACTGGGGTCGGATCATCAACATCACCTCCTCCGCGGGCCTGTATGGAAATTTCGGCCAATCAGCCTACGCCTCGGCCAAGTCCGGAATGATCGGGCTGACCCGCGTGGCCGCCATGGACCTCGGGCGCGCCGGCATCACCTGCAACGCCATCGCACCCTTCGCCGCAACCCGGGTCACCGACATGATCGTGCCCGCCAACGACGAGCAGGCCGCCTACAAGGAACGCGCCCTCAAGCTGTCGCCCGACCATGTGGCCACGGCCGTCGCCTGGCTGTGCCAGCCCGAGAGCCAGTCCATCACCGGCCAGATTTTCGGGGTGCGCGGCCGCGAGCTGTTCCTTTTCTCCCAGCCGCGCCCGGTGGCGACCCTGTCGCGCGACGACAAGGACTGGGATGTCGCCGACCTGGTCGCCGCAGCACCCGACGAGTTCAGCGCCGACTACACCGACCTCACCACGGACCTGGAATCCTTCAACACGGACCCGAAGGTCTAGCCGACAATTGTCCAACCGACAGGAGAGCAACCCATGAGCATCAATCCCGGAGATTCCGTCGAGACCTCCCGCGAGTTGCAGGACGCCCCGGAAGAATTCCGCGTGGCGGTCGAGAAGATCGTCATCAGCCACGCCGTGAATGAACTCTACGGCGCCCAGGTGTTCGACGAACCGGCCATCGCGCTGGCGCCGACCCCCTATTCCAAATGGCTGACCTGCCGGGTCGCCATGGAGGAATACGGCCATCATGTGCGTTTCCGCGAGTTGGGCGAGGAAATCGGCATCGCACCGGAGCGCATGATCCCGGGCGACAAGAAGCCGTTGTCGATCTTTGAGTTCCCGCTCGAATCCTGGGAAGAGTTCTGCGTCATCAAGCTGCTGGCCGACCTGGCAGAGATTCTCCAGGTCGAGGATCTGGCCCAGTGCAAGTTCCTGCCGCTGCGCAACCTGTCGCGCATGACCATGCCCGAGGAACGCTTCCATGCGCAGTTCGGCGAGGATTTCTGCAAGGAATTGATCCAGACAGACGAGGGCCGCAAGGCGGTGCAGGACGCGATTAACCGCTATTTCCCGATTTTGCCGAAGTTCTTCGGCCGCGCCGGTTCGAAGAACAACGAAATTTATCGCAAATGGGGGATCAAGCAGCGGACCAATGAGGATATGCTGGCCGACTATGTCAAACGGGCACGTGAGCTGGTCGAGGGCGAACTCAACCTGACACTGCCGGACGTGGCGGAAGCGGCCTGACAAGGGCGCCCGACCACCGCACACACGAGGAAGTCACATGAGCATCCGATCCGACGTTCGTCCCGACCTGTTGCCTTACTACAAGGACGATTGCGACCCGAAGAATCTCGCGCCGCTCTGGGAGGTGCTGCACACCTTCGCCCGCAAGGAGCCGAAGAGCGATTGCGAGCCCTACATTTGGCACTATAACGAGATCCGCGACACGCTGATGAAGTCGGCCGACCTGATCACGGCGGAGCAGGCCGAGCGCCGGGTGCTCATCCTCGAGAACCCGGGGATGCGCGGGCGCTACCGGGTCACCACTTCCCTGTTCGCGGGCCTGCAGCTCATCATGCCGGGCGAGATCGCGCCGGCCCATCGCCACACCCAGGCGGCGCTCCGCTTCATCGTCGAGGGGTCCGGCGCCTACACCGCCGTCGACGGCGAGAAAACCATCATGGAGGAAGGCGACTTCGTCATCACCCCGTCCTGGACCTGGCACGACCATGGCAACCCCTCGGACAACCCGATGGTGTGGCTCGACGGGCTCGATGTACCCCTGGTCGAGACTCTCGACACCACGTTTGCGGAGCCCTATGGCGAGAAGAACCAGGGCAAGACCCGCCCGAGCGGTGATTCCCTCGCGCGCTACGGTTCGGGCCTGCTTCCGGTCGACCACGAACAACGCAGCCCATCCTCGCCGATCTTCAACTATCCCTACACGCGCACCCGCGAGGCGCTGGAGACCATGCGCAAGACCGACGAGTGGGATCCCTGCCACGGCCTCAAGCTGCGCTATGTGAACCCGGACAACGGCGATTCCCCGATGCCGACCATCGGCACCTTCATGCAGCTCCTGCCCAAGGGTTTCGAGACGGCGGGCTATCGATGCTCCGACGGCACTGTCTACTCCGTGGTCGAGGGAACCGGGAAATCGATCATCGGCGACCAGACCTTCGAATGGGGTCCGCGCGATCATTTCGTCGTCCCCTGCTGGGTACCCCAGCGGCACATCGCCAGCGAGGACGCGGTGCTGTTCAGCTTCTCCGATCGCCCGGCCCAGCAGAAGCTCGGCCTGTGGCGCGAGGACCGCGGGAACGCCTGAATGACCGACCATGTCGCGGCGCTCGCCGACTTTCCCCAGCGATTGCGCACGGCGTCATGGTTCTCCTTCGTCGGCACGCCACTGAGCACGGCCGAACGCGGGGATGTCGCGGAATACACCCAGGCCCTCGGCCTCGGTGATCTGCCGATCGTCGAGATCGCCGACTGGCGCGCGGCCGAGGATTGCATCAAGCAGACCGACTGGGATGCCGACTGGTGGGATGCCGAGGAAGACCGGCGCAAGACCCTGCTCGACCAGGCCACGGCCAAGGTCGGCGACATGCCCCTCACCCACGCCCTCACGGATCTGTCCGACAAGGTCTCCGACATCGTGCATGGCGCGGCCGCCGTCGCGGCGGCACGTGGCGGCGTGGCGGACCAGGGCCTGACCCGGTCCGCGGCCGGCGCGGCCACCATGTCGGCCTATCAGGCGGCGGTCGAGAAAGCCGCGGGCGTTGACGCCGCCAATGACAATAGCGGCCACCCCTTCGCAGCCAAGTTCCGCCTGTTCGAGGCCGGCCACTGGCCGCTGTGTGTGCGCGCCGCCACCTTCTACATCTTCTAGGCTGGTAGATATCCGATGACCGAACCTCGCGACTGCCGTCCGTTCTTCCAGCCTGAGAGTGTGGCCGTCGTCGGGGCGGGCGAGCGGCTCACCAGTTCCGGCGGGGCGGTGCTGCGCAATCTGATCGCATCGAACTATGCCGGGCGTATTGTTCCGGTGAACCCCAAGGGCGGCGAGATTCTCGGCCTGCCCGCCGTGACCTCCCTGTCCGAACTCGACGCGCCCGTGGATCTCGTCGTCGTGGTGATCCGGCCGGATTTCATCCTCGACATCGTCGACGAGGCCGCGGCGACCGGCCACAAGAACCTGATGATCCTGCCCGGCGGGTTCCGCGAGGCCGGCGACGACGGCGTCGCGCGCGAGGCGGGACTCCTGCGCAAGGCCGATGCCGCGGGCATCACCATCTTCGGGCCCAACTGTGCGGGCATCATCCACCTCGCCGAAGGCGCGCCCTTCGCCGCCACCTTCCTGCGCGACCTGCCGCCCGGCGGCGGCATCGCGGCGATCTCCCAATCGGGGGCAATCACGGAAGAGATCATCGCCAAGGCCAACATCGACCGCCTGCCCGTCAGCACCGTCGTCTCGGTCGGCAATGCCGTCCATCTCGAGGTGACCGACTATCTCGAATATCTCGGCAATCAGGACAGCTGCCGCTGCGTGCTGCTCTACATAGAGGCCATCGCCGACCATGACCGGTTCCGCGCGGTCGCCCGCAAGGTCGCCGCGAAGAAGCCGGTGGTGGCGCTCATGGGCGGCGGCTCCGAACAGGGCGCGTCGGCCGTGCGCAACCACACCGGCGGCACCGCCATGCCCAACGCCGAGATCGACGCCTATCTGCGCGACTGCGGCGTGATCCGCGTCCCGTCGGTCCGGCGCCTGCTTCTCGCGGCCAAGGGTTTCGGCCTGCACCCGCAGGGGATCGGTTCCCGCATGCTGCTCCTGTCGAATTCCGGCGGACCCGGCGTGATCACCACCGACCAGCTGCGCGCCGAAGGGCTGGAGATGCCGGACCTGCCCGACGCCTATGCATCGCTCCTGCGCGAGATGCTGCCGGGTGAGGCCGCCGTGGCGAACCCGATCGACCTGCTGGCCGATGCGCGCGAAGACCGGTTCGGCCCCGCCTTCGAGGGGGCGGTCGCCCAGGCCGGCGACACGTTCGATGCCATCCTGACCATTCACGTGGTGCCCTTCATGGTCGATGCGGGCCCGATCATCGACACGCTCTCGGGCCTGGCCGAAAATGTCGGCTTACCCTGCTTCCATTCGATGATGGGCACCCTCGAACACCAGGACGAATGGTTCAAGAAGATGGAGGCGGCCGGTGTGCCCGCCTTCAACGATTCCGAATCCATGGCCGAGACGGCGGGCATCTTGGCCCAGTATCCGAAGCTGCGCGCGGCGCTGGCCTAGCAGGCCAGCCTAAAGCCTAACTGACCGCAACCGCAGGGCGTTTCCGATCACCGAGACCGAGCTCAGGCTCATCGCGGCGGCGGCCACCATCGGGCTGAGCAACACGCCCAGGACCGGGAACAGCACCCCGGCGGCCAGCGGAATCCCCGCCGCGTTGTAGACGAAGGCGAAGAACAGGTTCTGGCGGATGTTGCGCAGGGTCGCCGATGCCAGACGGCGCGCGCGCACCAGCGCCAGCAGGTCTCCCGTTACAAGCGTGATCCCCGCGCTTTCCATCGCCACATCCGTGCCCGTGCCCATGGCGATTCCCACATCTGCACGCGCCAATGCGGGTGCATCGTTGATGCCGTCGCCGGCCATCGCGACGATCCGTCCGCCTGCCTGAAGCGCGCCACGATGGCGGCCTTGTCACCCGGCAAAACGTCGGCCTCGACCTGGGTCGATACCAAGCGTCGCCGCCACGGCGGTGGCGGTAACCGAATTGTCTCCCGTCAGCATGACGATCGCAGATACCGGCATCGAGCAAGGCGCGCAGCGCATCGGGTGTCGTTTCCTTGACCGGGTCGGAGATCGCCAGGAAACCGACGGGTTGTGCATCGACCGACACGAACACCGCGGTTGCACCACCTGCCCGCGTCACGTCAGCCGCAACGGTCAGCGCTTCGACCACTCGAAACATGCAGATGCGTCATCAGGGCCGCGTTGCCCAGCCCGATCACATGGCCGTCAACGCGACCGGTCACGCCCTTGCCGGGGATCACGGACTCAAAGTCGTCCACCGCATCCAGGACAATGCCTTTCTCGTCGGCGGCCCGACAGGATTGCCTCGGCCAGCGGGTGTTCACTCCCCCGCTCGAGCGCCGCGGCGAAGCCCAGTATCTCGTCGGAATCCCTGCCGTCGGCCGGGGTGATGCCGGTGACCGCCGGGCGGCCGGCCGTAAGCGTCCCGGTCTTGTCGACCACCAGCAAGTCGACCCGCGCCAGCGCCTCGAGTGCCGCGGCGTCGCGCACCAGAACACCCGCGCCCGCGCCCCTGCCGGTCGCCACCATGATCGACATCGGCGTCGCCAGCCCGAGCGCACAGGGGCAAGCGATGATGAGGACCGAAACCGCGGCCACGACGGCGAAGGCCAGTGCGGGCGGTGGCCCCCAGATGGCCCAGACGCCGAATGCGATCACCGCGACGGCAACGACCAACGGCACGAACCAGACCGCCACCCGGTCCGCCAGTCGCTGAATGGGCGCGCGCGACCGCTGCGCCTTCGAAACCAGATCAACGATCTGGGCCAGCATGGTCTCCGCGCCCACCTTTTCGGCCTGCATCACGAACCCGCCCGCGCCGTTGATGGTGCCGCCGATGACCCGGTCCCCGACATTCTTCTCGATCGGCATGGCCTCGCCGGTCACCATGGATTCGTCGAGGGTGCCGACGCCTTCGACAATAGACCCGTCGACCGGCACGCGTTCGCCGGGACGTACCCGCAGTTGATCCCCCGCCACGACTTCGTCGAGGGAAATTTCCAGATCCGCGCCGTCGGTATCGACGCGCAGGGCGGTCTTCGGCGCCAGATCGAGCAGCGCGCGCAGCGCATCGCCGGTCCGGTCGCGCGCGCGCAGTTCCAGGACCTGGCCAAGCAGCACGAGGACGATGATCACCCCGGCGGATTCGAAGTAGAGCGCGGTCTTGCCGCCATGGCCGTGGAACGCGTCGGGAATAATCCCGGGCAGGACAACGGCCACGACGCTGAACAGATAGGCCGCGCCAGTGCCCAGCGCGATCAGGGTGAACATGTTCGGGCTGCGCTGACCGATCGACTGCCATCCGCGCACGAAGAACGGCCAGCCGGCCCACACCACCACCGGCGTGGCGAGCACCAGCTGGGCCCATTCGAAGCCCGCCCCCAGCAAATGTGCGAACGAGATGGCCGGGATCATGTCACCCATGGCCATCAACAGCAGCGGCACGGCGAACACCGCACCGATCTTGAAACGCCGGGTCATGTCTATCAGCTCGGGGTTGGGCGGCTTGTCCGCCGTGATCTGCATCGGCTCCAGCGCCATGCCGCAAAGCGGGCAGGCATCGGGACCGTCGCGGACGACCTCTGGATGCATCGGACATGTGTATTGGGTGCCTGCGGCCACTTCCGGCGCGGGGCGCTTGTCCGGCGGCAGCATGTAATATTCGGGATCACCGGAGAATTTCGTCGCGCAGCCGGCGGAGCAGAAATGAAACCTCTCACCAACATGTTCGTACTGGTGTGCGGACGTGGCCGGATCGACATCCATACCGCAGACCGGATCCTTGACGAGGCCAGTCATCTCAGTCGGCCAAACGACTGGCCAGGTCATCGATGATCGGGCAGTCGGGCCGATCGTCGCCGTGGCAGGTCTCGGCAAGTTCGACCAGGGTTGCGCGCATCGCCTGCAACTCGGCGATCTTGGCGTCGATGTCCGTCACCCGGTTGAGGGCGATCTCTTTCACATCCGCGCTCTTGCGATCCGTGTCGGCGTATAACGCGACGAGCGCGCGGCATTCCTCGACGGCGAAGCCGAGCCCACGGGCGCGCGACAGGAAACGCAGCATATGCACGTCGCGCTCTGCATAGTCGCGATAGCCGTTATCACGCCGGCGCGCCGGCTCGACCAGTCCGATATCCTCGTAATAACGGATGGTTTTCGCAGGTAGGCCTGCCTGCTCGGCGGCTTCACTGATGTTCATCGACCGTCTCCTGCCTGATCGGGGTGACGGGATGAACATAGACCTTCCAGCTACTGGAAGGTCAAGGGCGAGGCGGTTATTCGTGCGCAAGCACCGGGATCGACATCTCTCCCACCTGGTCGATCCAGGCGTGCATCACATCACCGGGCTCGACCGGGCCCACGCCCTCGGGCGTACCCGTCATGATGACATCGCCGGGATAGAGCGTCATGAATGACGAGGCATAGGCGATGAGACGCGGGATATCGAAATCAGATACTCGGTGTTCGATTTCTGGCGCACCTCGTCATTCACACGGATTTCGAAAATCCAGGTGGCCGGGGTCGGCGATCTCATCGGCCGTTACCAGCCAGGCCCCAGCACAGAATAGGTATCAATCCCCTTGCGCAGGCTGCGGTCCTCCGTGCCCCGCACGGTCATGTCGAGCCCGATCGAATAGGCGCAGATATGGTCCATCGCATCGGCCTCGGCGATGTCGGAACCGCCCTCGCCGATGATCACCGCCAGCTCCACCTCGTGATCGTTGCGCCGGTCGGTGAAGCGCAGCGCGACCCCCTCGCCCGGTCCGCCAGCCGAGCTGTTCGCCTTCATGAACAACCCGTAGGTGTCGATCGTCTT